>NZ_FOFJ01000033.1 GCF_900110885.1 Azotobacter beijerinckii
CGCCAGTCGTTGTGCAAAGTGCCGGCGCACCGCTTGCGCGGGCGCCGGTCGGTGCATGACCTCAGAAGTCAAAGAACACCGTTTCCCCTTCGCCCTGGATGCGGATGTCGAAGCGGTAGGCGGTCTTGCCGTCCACTTCGCAGCGCTTGGCGATCAGGGTCTTGCGACGCTCCGGCTGCTCGATCAGGTTCAGCACCGGATCGACGGCATTGGCTTCGACTTCGTCGTCGAAGTAGAGGCGGGTCTGCAGCTGGATGTTGATGCCGCGGGCGAACAGCGACACGCTGATGTGCGGCGCCATCGGTTTGCCGGTGGCGTTCTTCACCACGCCCGGCTTGACGGTCTTCACCGTCCACTCGCCGGCATCGAAGGTGGTCGCGGTGCGGGCGAAGCCGTTGAAGGACTTCTCCAGGTCGTAGGCGGTGTCGTAGACGCCTTCGTGGTTGGCCTGCCAGAGCTCCAGGTAGGAGTCGCGGACCAGGTGGCCGTTACCGTCCAGGACCTTGCCGATCAGGACGATGTGCTCGCCCGGCGCACCCTCCTTGGCCATTTCGTTCCAGATTTCCTGTTCGCGGGTCGGGTTGCCGGCGGCGGCGCCGGCCAGGCCGATGTGCACGTAGGGACCAGCGGTCTGCGAGGGGGTTTCCGGCAGCAGTTCGTATTTCATGGTCGGCTCCTTCTCACTCACTGATTTTCGAAACAGGTCTGGCGCTGGCCACGCAGCACGATGTTGAAACGGTACGCCAGGCAGTCCATGGGCACGTTGCTGCTCAGGTCCAGGCGGCCGATCAGGGTCTCGATGGCGTCCGGGTTGGCGATGGTGCGGACGATCGGGCACTTCGGAATCAGCGGGTCGCCCTCGAAGTACATCTGGGTGATCAGTTTGGTGGAGATCGACGGGCCGCTGATCGACACGTGGATGTGCGACGGACGCCACTCGTTCGGGCCGTTGCGCCACGGGTAGGGACCGGGCTTGACGGTGCGGAAGTAGTAGTAGCCGTTCGCGTCGGTCAGGGTACGGCCGACCCCGCCGAAGTTGGGGTCCAGCGGCGCCAGGTAGCTGTCGTTCTTGTGACGGTAGCGGCCGCCGGCGTTGGCCTGCCACATTTCCACCAGGGTATGCGGAACCGGATTGCCGTACTGGTCGATCACCCGACCGCACATGATGACGCGCTCGCCGACCGGCAGACCGCCGTGGTTGAAGTTGAGCAGCAGGTCGTTGTCGTACTTGCCCATCTTCAGATGGGTGAAGTCCGGACCGGTGGTCTCCGAGAGGGACTGCGGAATGCTGACCAGGGCCTGGCTCGGCGAGCGGGCGATGGTGGTCTTGTAATCCGGGGTATAACCTTTCGGCTGCCAATTCCGGTCACGGGCGACGAAACGGCGGGTATCGAGCTCGGACATCTCAGGCTCCTTGTTCTTGGGATTGTGGAGTCGCTAGAACCGCAAGGCGGCTACGCGAGACGAAGTGTCACACCCGGGAGCCTGGATGGAAATTGAAAAGAACGCCTCGACACATAACCATATGGTTATGAATCTGTAGCCCCGCTCAGTTCCCTGGCCACCTGCCGCAACTCGTCGCAGAACCACTGCGCGGCCAGCGGCAGCGGCAGCGCCGAGTTCCAGCAGAAGCCGATCGAGCCGCCCGCCTCGCGCACGCCCAGGGCCAGCTCGACCAACTGGCCGGCCTGCAGATCCAGGCGCACCGCATCCAGCGGCGCCAGCCAGAGTGCGTCGCTGGAGAGCACATAGCGGCGGCTCAGCACCGGCGAGAGGGTTTCCAGGCGCTGCGCCGGCAGGGGAATGCCACACTGGACGAAGAAGCTCTCGGCATACTGGCGAATGGTGGTCCCGGCCAGCGGCAGAATCAGCGGATAATCGCCAAGCGGCGCCAGATCGGAGAGGTCGGCACCGAGCAGCGGGTGCCCGGGCCGGACCACCAGCGCCATGGACTCACTGTAGAGATGCTCGAAGGTCAGCCCGCGGATTTCCGGGCTGTCGGTCATCCGCCCGACCACCAGATCCAGCTCGCCGACCCGCAGCAGCGCGAGCAGGTAGGCGCTGAGGCCGGTGGCGACGCTGACCACCAGTGCCGGATGGTTGCGGTGCAGGCGCAGCACCACCTCCGGCATCACCTGGCTCTCCACCGTCGAAAGCACCCCGACGCGCACCACCCCGCCGGCCTGGCTGTCGCCGCGCAGGGTGTTGACGCCGTCGCGCAGGGCCTGCACGCAGGGCCCGGCATAGCGCAGGAAGGTGATCCCCGCCGGGGTCAGGGATACCCCGGACTTGCCGCGCTCGAACAGCCGGGCGTCGAGGATCTCCTCCAGCTCCTTGAGCGTCTTGGACATCGCCGGCTGGGACACTGCCAGGGCATCCGCCGCCTTGGCGAAGCTGCGCTGCCGGGCCACTTCGAGGAAGCTGACCAGATGGCGGAACTTGATACGGTTGTCGACAAGCATGGAGGCCCCGAAGGATCGGCCGGAAGGCATCCCGGCGAGATGGAGGTCAGTGTGCGCAAGCGCCGGCCGGCGGCCTGCCCCAGGCGAGAACCGCCGCCGAACAGCCGGGCCGGGAACGCAGTCCCGGCGGCCCCGCCCGCTTCAGGGGCGTTTCAGGCGAACACCACCGTGCGGTTGTCGTGCACCAGCACGCGGTCCTCAAGGTGATAGCGCAAGCCGCGGGAGAGCACCATCTTCTCCACGTCCTTGCCGAGGCGCACCAGGTCCTCGACGCTGTCCCGGTGGGTGATGCGCACCACGTCCTGCTCGATGATCGGGCCGGCGTCCAGTTCCTCGGTGACGTAGTGGCAGGTCGCGCCGATCAGCTTCACCCCGCGCAGCGAGGCCTGGTGATAGGGCCGGGCGCCGACGAAGGACGGCAGGAAGCTGTGGTGGATGTTGATCACCTGCATGGCGAACTCGCGGCACAATTGCGGCGGCAGGATCTGCATGTAGCGGGCCAGCACCACGGTGTCGGCGGCATGCTCCCGGACCAGCCGGGACACCTCGGCGAAGGCCGGCTCCTTGTTCTGCGGATCGACCGGCACATGGTAATAGGGAATGCCATGCCACTCGACCATGCTGCGCAATTCGTCGTGGTTGGCGATCACGCAGGGAATCTCGCAAGCCAGTTCGCCACTGTGCCAGCGGTGCAACAGGTCGGCCAGGCAATGGGACTCGCGGCTGGCCATCAGTACCACGCGCTTGAGCTGGCTGGAGTCGCTGACCCGCCACTCCATGGAAAACTCCCGGGCGATCGGCGCGAAGGCGCGACGGAACTCCTCGAGATCGAACGGCAGGGAGTCCGCGCGAATTTCATGGCGCATGAAGAACCAGCCGCTGTGGGTATCCGAATGGTGGCTCGCCTCGGTTATCCAGCCGTTGTAGGTGGCCAGGAAGTTACTGACCTTGGCGACGATGCCGACCCGGTCGGGGCAGGCGATCACCAGCCGAAATGTACGCATGATGAGGACAACTCCAGAACTCGCGAAAGCGCCATTCTAGCCACAGCGCCGGAAAACTTCAGTAATCCATACCGGGACAGGGAAAAACGGCCGGGCACGCACCCACAACACTCTGCACAACAGCCGGATTGCACTGCGCCGGAGGATAAACGGCAGATATCGCCGGGCCATCCCGGATTGAATCGGCACATCAAACAGGGCCATGCGGGACTTTTCTTCAAACACCGTTAATAGCCCGACGGGCACGGGCTCGAGTTTGTCGACATTCGCCGCGACGAAAGCACCGGCGATTCCATTGTCCGCCCATCGCGGCCAGGCTCACGTCGCCGTCGACTGTGCCCGAGTATTAGGGAGCGATAAAACTTCGCCCGGGCTACTTCTACGGCGACTTTCCGCAGGCGGCGAAAAAGGCCGCAATTAAAGTTAAACA
This sequence comes from Azotobacter beijerinckii, assembly GCF_900110885.1. GTDB lineage: Bacteria > Pseudomonadota > Gammaproteobacteria > Pseudomonadales > Pseudomonadaceae > Azotobacter > Azotobacter beijerinckii. The sequence goes on from NZ_FOFJ01000033.1 coordinate 3,897, forward strand.
AAGTTTTCTAGGATATTTACTTGCCAACAACGCCTGACTATCATTGAGCCAGAACTCGTCTAATCACCCCGCTGGGGGTTCAAGGTAAGTAAAATGTCCCTGATCAATGAATACCGTGCCACCGAAGAGGCCATCAAGGAGCTCCAGGAGCGCCTGAAGAATCTGTCCCAGGACGACAAACTGCAGAAGGAACTGGAGTTCGAGGGCAAACTGCGCAAGCTGATGGGGGAATATCAAAAGTCCCTGCGCGACATCAATGCCCTGCTCGATCCGGACGCCAAGCCCGTGCGCGGCGTGCGCAGCGCCAAGGCCGCGCCGGCGCCCACCAAGCGGGCCCGCAAGGTCAAGCAGTACAAGAACCCCTATACCAATGAAACCATTGAAACCAAAGGGGGCAATCACAAGACCCTGAAGGAATGGAAAGCCCAGTACGGCGCCGATGTCGTCGAGGCCTGGGCTACTCTGCTCGACTGAGCAAAGTCGCCAGACTGCAAAAGAAACGCCGGCGAGGCCGGCGTTCTTTATTGGTTCCGGATTTAGCCCGACACCTCACACGGCATAGCGCTCGCCCAACTGCCGTGCATATTCGCGCCAGGCCGCGAGTATCGAAAGCTGTTCGCCGCCCTTCTGCGCAAGCAGTTGTTTCAGCTGTGCATTGAAATTCTCCAGCGTATTGGGCGCTCCCCAAGCAGTGTCGCGCAGACGCTGCCGGCAGAATTCCCGCCAACTCTCCCCCTCGGCCACCGTCAAAGTTTCCGGAAAATTGCGCGCCCGATAGCGGAACAGCAACTCGGGGAGACGTGCGTCGTCGAATCCCCAGTTTTTCCCACCCAGATTTTGCGGCTCGGCCCGGCGCACTTGTTCGCAAAGACGCCGGTCGCGCTCACCGAAGAATCCACCATACAACTGCTGTTCCGGGTCCTCGCTGGCGGAAAATTCGTCGCCGGCATAAATCTGCGGCAGTTTTTCCTGCCAGACCTTTTGTGCCGCACACAACAAGTCCGCGCGCTTTTGGCACTCGGCCATCTCCAGTTGCAGACGCCCGACATCTTCCGCCCGCAATACCGACAAGGGCGCCAATACCGGACAACGATTGATATGCACGAGTTTCAGGGGCACCGGCAATTCGGCGGTGTCCAGTTCTTCGCGGCGGGTATACAGGCGGCGGCGCAAAACTTCCGCATCGAGGTCGAGCAGCGGCGCCGGGTCGGCCTGCAGGTCGCAGACGATCAGGGCATTGCGGTTGGAGGGGTGCCAGGCCAGCGGCAGGACCACCGCCAGGTAGCTACGCTCAGCAGCGAAACGCCCGGAGACGTGCAGCAGGGGGCGCAGCAGCCTGACCTGCTCCTGCACCCGCTGCTTGCTGCGCAACTGGTAGAGATAGCCATACAACTTGGGCTGGCGCTCGCGCAGCAGCCGGGCCAGGGCGATGGTCGCACGCACGTCGGCGAGGGCGTCGTGGGCTTGGCCGTGGTCGATGCCGTTGGCCGCGGTCAGCCGCTCCAGGCGGAGGGTGACCCGGCCCTCCTCCTGCGGCCATTGGATACCCTCGGGGCGCAAGGCGTAGGCGGTGCGCAGCAGGTCGATCAGGTCCCAGCGGCTGTTGCCGCCCTGCCACTCGCGGGCGTAGGGATCGAAGAAGTTGCGGTAGAGCGCGTAACGGCTGATCTCGTCGTCGAAGCGCAGGCTGTTGTAGCCCGCCGTACAGGTGCCGGGGCGGGCCAGTTCGGCATGCAGGCGGGTCACGAACTCGGCCTCGCACAGCCCGCGCTCGGCGAGCAGGTCCGGCGTGATACCGGTGACCAGGCAGGCCGCCGGATGCGGCAGGATGTCATCGGCCGGCCGGCAGTAGAGGTTCAGCGGCGTGCCGATCTCGTTGAGGTCTTCGTCGGTGCGAATCCCCGCCACCTGCAGGGGACGGTCGCAGCGCGGATTGATGCCGGTAGTTTCGTAGTCGTACCAGAAGATGCTGGAGGTCACTGGGGGATTCCCGTCGATGGAATGGCGAAAGTCTACCATTCGCCCCGGCGCGGGCCGGCGCGGTTGCCTGGCGGTCGGCGGCTGGCTAGCATCGGGCTTTCACGAGCACGGTCGACCGATGTCCGCGTCCCTCGCCCCGCCCCCTGCCGGCACCGCCCGGCAGCCGCCGCTGGATACCCGCTACCCGGTGGAGACGCCCGAAGGCATCGACCTCGCGCTGCATCCGGCCGGCCTGGTGCCGCGGGCCCTCGCCTTCGCCGTCGACCTGGCGATCCGCGGCCTGCTCCTGCTGCTGACCTTCCTCGCCCTCGGCCAGTTCGGCGAGCTGGGCATGGGCCTGACCAGCCTGCTCGTCTTCCTCGTCACCTGGTGGTACATGGTGCTCTTCGAGGTGCTCAACCAGGGCCGCTCGCCCGGCAAGCAGGTGCTCGGTCTGCAGGTGCTGCACGACGACGGCACCCCGGTCGGCTGGGCCGCCTCGCTGACCCGCAACCTGCTGCGCGTCGTCGATCTGCTGCCGTTCGGCTACAGCCTGGGCATCCTCAGTTGCCTTGCCCACCCGACCTTCAAGCGCCTCGGCGACCTGGCCGCCGGCACCCTGGTGGTCTACCGGGAGCGCCCGTCGTCGCACCCGGCCCTGCCCGAGGTCGCCGCGCAGCCGGCCCCCTTCGCCCTGCAGGCCGACGAGCGGCGTGCCCTGCTCGCCTTCGCCGAGCGCCAGAGCACCCTGTCCGCCGGGCGCCGCCGCGAACTGGCGGGCATCCTCGCCGGACCGCTGCAGGTGCCGGAGGAGCAGGCCGAGGCCCGGCTCCTCGGCATCGCCCGCGAACTTCTGGGGCCGACATGAAGCAGACTCCGTTCGAACGGCGCCACCAGGCCGACTGGCAGGACTTCGCCCGCCAGCTCGACGCCCTCGAGCGCGGCAAACCCGGACCGGACAGCCGCCAGTTCCCTGCCGCCTACCGGCGTCTCTGCCGGCAGCTGGCGCTGGCCGAGGAACGCGGCTACGGCAGCCGGCTGGTCGAACAGCTGCAGCAGCTGGCGCTGCGCGGCCACCACCAGTTCTACCGCCACCGCAGTCACCTGGGCGCCCAAGGCATCGGTTTCCTGCTCGGCGGCTTCCCGCACCTGGTTCGCGAGGAGTGGCGCCTGGTGCTGGCCGCCAGCCTGCTGTTCTACGGCAGCCTGCTGGCCATGGGCCTGCTCGTCTACCACTTTCCGGAGCTGGTCTACAGCCTGCTCGCCCCCGACCAGGTGGTGCAGCTGGAAGCCATGTACGACCCCGACGCCAGCCGCCTCGGCCGCTTCGGCGAACGCAGCTCCGCCGCCGACTGGATGATGTTCGGCTACTACGTCATGAACAACCTCGGCATCGCCTTCCAGACCTTCGCCGGCGGCCTGCTGCTCGGCCTCGGCAGCCTGTTCTTCCTGCTCGTCAACGGCCTGTCGATCGGTGCGGCGGCCGGCCACCTGACCGGCATCGGCTACACCGACACCTTCTGGCCGTTCGTGATCGGCCACGGGGCCTTCGAGCTGACGGCCATTACTTTTGCCGGCGCAGCCGGTCTCAAGCTCGGCTGGGCCCTGTTCGCCCCCGGCCGCCTGCCGCGCGGCGAGGCACTGCGCCAGGCTGCGGCGCGCAGCGTGCGGCTGGTCGCCGGGGCGCTGCTGCTCCTGCTGATCGCCGCCTTCGTCGAGGCCTACTGGTCATCCATGACCTTCACCGGGACGCCGCTCAAGTACGCGGTCGGCGTCCTGCTCTGGGGGCTGGTGGCGGCCTACTTCCTGCTGGCCGGACGCCCAGCCCATGCGCCCGACTGACAGCGTCGCGGTCCTCCGCCCGCGCAGCCCCTGGGAAGCCATGGACCTCGGCGTGCTGCTGGCGCGGCGCCACGCCGGCCTGCTGATGCTCGCCTGGGCGCTGCCCGCCCTGCCGCTGCTGGCCCTGCTCAGCCTGCTGCTCTGGGAGAGCCCCGGCTGGGTTCTGCTGATCTTCTGGTGGCTGAAGCCGCTCGGCGAGCGCCTGCCACTGTTCATCCTCTCCCGCGCCCTGTTCGGCGCGACGCCGCGCCTGGGCGAGAGCCTGCGCGCCCTGCCCGGCCTGCTCCGCGCGGAATGGCTGGCCAGCCTGACCCGGCGGCGCTTCAACCCGGCGCGCAGCTTCGATCTGCCGGTGCTGCTGCTCGAGGGCGTCGCCGGCCAGGAACTGCAGCAGCGCCGCGCCACCCTCGCGGCAGGCAGCGGCAAGCGCGGTGCCGGCTGGCTGACCCTGGTCGGCCTGCATCTGGAGCTGGCGCTCTGGCTCGGCCTGCTGGCCTTCCTTTATCTGCTGCTGCCGGCGCCGGCGAGCGCCGACCTCGACTGGCAGCGCCTGCTGGACGGTACGCCGGAGGAGTGGCTGTGGCTGGAGCACCTGACCAACGGGCTTTATGCGCTGGTGCTGATGGTCTGGGAACCGCTATACGTCGCCTGCGGCTTCGGTCTCTACCTGAATCGCCGCATGCACCTCGAAGCCTGGGACCTCGAAGTGGCCTTCCACCGCCTGCGCCGGCGCCTGAGCGGCGCGGCCGGCATCCTGCTGCTCGCCGCCGGCCTGGTGCTGGCGCTTCCCGACGCGGCCCTGGCCCAGCCATCGGCCCCGCAGCCGCCCCCGGCGCTGGACCGCCAGGCGGCCCGCGCGGACATCCAGGCCCTGCTCGGGCAAGCGCCCTTCCACCGACGCGAAGAAACCCTCCGCTGGCGGTTCGGCGAACCCGCGCAGCCGAGCATCGGCGCCCGGCCGTTCGACGCCGTCGGCCTCGCCCGCCGGCTGGCCGGGGCGCTGGAAATCCTCCTCTGGGCGACGGTCGGCGCCGGTGCGGCGCTGCTGGCCTGGCGCTATCGCGACTGGCTGACGGCCTTCGCCGGACGTGTCGCGCCCTCCGTCCGGCGCCCCCCGCCGCTACCGGCCGCGCATTCCGTTCCCCGATCCGAGCCGCCTGCGCTGCCCGCAGACATCGCCGCGGAGGCCGAACGACTGTGGGCCGACGCCCCCGACCAGGCGCTCGCCCTGCTCTACCACGGTCTGCTCGAGCGCCTGCGCGAGGATTACCGCCTACCGCTGAGCGAGGCCGATACCGAAGGCGAGGTGCTGCATCGGGTCCGCCGGCTGGAGCAGATCGAGCTGCAACGCCTCGCCGAGACCCTGACCCTGCACTGGCAGAATCTCGCCTACGGTCGGCAGCCGCCGCCGGCCGAGCTGAAGGAGCCGCTGCTCGCCGCCTGGCGGCGCCAGTTCGGCGTCGGAAGAACGCCATGAGCGGGCGGCAGCGCCTCGTCGCCATCGGCATCGGGCTGGCCCTCGTGCTGTTCGGCGCCTGGCTGCTCGGCCGGCTGCAGCCCTACCGGGAAATCGTCGAGCGCGGTCCGACGCCGCAGGCCCGCGCCAACCCCTACCTGGCCGCCGAACTCTTCCTGCGCCGCCAGGGCCTCGACGTGCGCCGCGGCGGCGGACTGGAAGCCCTCCCGGCTCGCCCCGACGGTGCGCAGACCCTGCTCTTGCTCGGCGAGCGCGAGCGCATGACCCCGCGCCAGGCCGAACGGGTGCTCGCGTGGACCGCTGCCGGTGGGCGTCTGGTGTTCGTCGCCGAACGGTTGTGGGACGAGAAGGCCGGCCGCAGCGGCGACCTGCTGCTCGACGGACTGGGCATCCAGCAGTACCTCAGCGCAGAGCTGGCCATCGGCGAGCCGCGGGACGACGACCGGCGCCGGGCGGAGCTGGCCCGCTTCTACCTGCAGAACGAGAAGACCCCGGCCTATCTGGCCTTCGACACCGCCTTCCACCTCTACGACAGCCGCCACCGTACTTACGCTTGGGCCAACAGCGGCGAGGCCACCCATCTGCTGCAAGTGCATCACGGACGGGGCACCGTCACGGTGGTGAGCGACGCCTGGATCTGGGAGAACCCGAACATCGGCAACCACGATCACGCCTGGCTGCTCTGGTACCTGAGCCGGGACAGCCAGGTCACCCTGGTCCACCGGGTCGCCGGCGAGGGCCTCGCGACCCTGCTGCTGCGTCATTTCCCCGCGGCCCTACTGGCGCTGGCCTTGCTGGCCGGCGGCCTCCTGTGGCGTGCCGGCCTGCGCCGGGGCCCGCCACTGCCGGCCGCCCGCCCGGCGCGCCGGCAACTCGAGGAGCACCTGCGTGCCGATGCCGACTTCCTGCTCCGCCGCGGCGGCCAGGCCAGCCTGCTGCAAGGCCTGCAACAGGATATCCGGCGCCGCGCCGGCCACCGCGAGCTGCGCTTCGCCGAACTGCCCGAGGAGGCGCAGTGGCAATTGCTGGCCCGCTTCGGGCGGCTGCCGGCCGAGCACATCGGCCAGCTCATGCGGCCGCCGGACCAGGCGCTGTCCGCCGCCGACTTCACCCGCCAGGTCGCCGACCTGCAACGACTCAGGAACACCCTATGAACGACACAAGCGCTCTCCCGACGCTCTCCCGCCAGCAGGTGGGCCGGTTGCTCCAGGCCCTGCGCGAGGAGATCGGCAAGGCGGTGATCGGCCAGCAGGCGGCCATCGACGACCTGCTGACCGCACTGATCGCCAACGGCCATGTGCTCGTCGAAGGCGTTCCGGGACTCGGCAAGACCCTGCTGGTACGGGCCCTGGCCCGCTGCTTCGGCGGCGACTTCGGACGTATCCAGTTCACCCCCGACCTGATGCCCAGCGACGTCACCGGACATGCGGTGTACGACCTCGCCAGCGAGCAGTTCAAGCTGTGCAAGGGGCCGGTGTTCACCCACCTGCTGCTCGCCGACGAGATCAACCGCGCTCCGGCCAAGACCCAGGCGGCCCTGCTGGAAGTCATGCAGGAGCGCCAGGTGACCCTGGAGGGCCGTACCCTGCCGGTGCCGCAGCCGTTCCTGGTACTGGCCACGCAGAACCCGATCGAACAGGAAGGCACCTACCCGCTGCCGGAGGCCGAACTGGACCGCTTCATGCTCAAGCTGCGCATGGACTACCCGGAGGCCGCCGACGAGTTGGCCCTGGTCCGCCAGGTCGCCCGCTCGACCCGTGCCGACATGCTCGAGGTCACTGCCCTGCGCCCCCTGCTGCAAGCCGCCGACGTGCTGGCGCTGCAGCAGTTGGCCAGCACGCTGCCGCTCGACGAGCAGGTGCTCGACTACGCCGTGCGTCTGGTACGCCGCACCCGCGACTGGTCCGACCTGACCCTCGGCGCCGGACCGCGCGCCTCGATCGACCTGGTACGCTGCGGCCGGGCCCGTGCCCTGCTGCGCGGCGGCGACTTCGTGCTGCCCGACGACATCAAGGCGTGCGCCCTGGCCGTGCTGCGCCACCGCGTCTGCCTGGCGCCGGAGCTGGACATCGAGGGCCTGTCGGCGGACCAGGTGCTCCTGCAGTTGCTCGATCAGGTCGCGGCGCCGCGGCCATGACGCCCTCGCGCCGGCTCCTCGCCCTGCTCGGCATTCTGTTCCTCGCCGCCCTGCCGCTCGGCGCCCGCTCGGCCCTGAACGGCGAGGGATCGCCGGGCTTCGAGGCACTCTGGTGGGGGCTGCTGGGCGCCCTGCTGCTGCTCGCCGGCCTCGATGCCGCTGGGCTGCACTGGCGCTCCTCGCCCCGCCTGAAGCGCCTTCTGCCGGGCCATCTGCCCCAGGGCCGCTGGAGCGAGGTGCGCCTGAGCCTCGCGCACGACTACCGCCTGGCGCTGTCCGTGGAACTCTTCGACCACCTGCCTGCCGGCATGCTCGGCGAGCCTCTGCCGCTACGCCTTGAACTGCGGCCCGGTATCGAGACCGAGTGCGGCTACCGGCTCCGCCCCCTCGAACGCGGGCACTTCCGCTTCCAACGCTGCGAGGTCGCCCTGCCCAGCCTACTTGGGCTGTGGCAGGGACGACGGCTCGTCGAGCTGCCCGGCGAGACCCGCGTCTACCCGGACTTCGCCCGCCTCTACAGGGCCCAGCTGATGGCCGTGGACACCTGGCTCGGCCGCCTCGGCGTGCGCCAGCTGCCGCGCCGCGGCCTCGGCCAGACCTTCCATCAACTGCGCGAGTTCCGCGACGGCGATACCCTGCGGCAGATCGACTGGAAGGCGACGGCACGCAAACACACGCCCATCGTTCGCGAATACCGCGACGAGCGCGACCAGCAGATCCTCTTCCTGCTCGACTGCGGCCGGCACATGCGCAGCCGGGACGGCGAACTCGCCCACTTCGACCACGCCCTCGACGCCTGCCTGCTGCTCGCCTACGTGGCGTTGCGCCAGGGCGACGCGGTGGGGCTGGCGACCCTCGCCGGCGAGCAGGACCGCTACCTGGCCCCGGCCAAGGGCAATGCCCAGTTGAACGCCCTGCTCAACGCCGTCCATGATCTGCAGACCACCCGCCGTCCGGCGGACTTCGCTGCGGCGACGAATCTGCTGCTGCGCCGCCAGCGCCGCCGCGCCCTGGTGGTGATCCTCAGCAACCTGCGCGACGAGGACGACGACGAGCTGCCGGCGGCGGTCCGCCGCCTGGCCCGCCGCCACCGGGTGCTGGTCGCCAGCCTGCGCGAGGAAGTACTCGACCGGCTGTGCCGCACGCCGGTGGAGAACCAGGCGGACGCCCTGGCCTATTGCGGCACGGTCGACTATCTCAACGCCCGTGCCGGCCTGCACGAACGCCTGGCGGCGGCGGGCATCCCGCTGCTCGACGTGCGCCCCGCCGAGCTGGGCCCCGAACTGGTCGGGCGCTATCTGGCCTGGAAGCGGGCCGGGGTGCTGTAGGCGCCGGCCGGCTCAGGCCGGCGAGGCGTTGGGATGGAACGTGAAGTAGTGGCGCAGGACCTCGACCAGTTCGAGGTACTCGGCGGGCGGGTCGATCAGCGCAAAGCCCGAGTCGAAGCTGCCGGGCGTCACGTCCTCGCGGGTCCAGCGGCAGGTGGCGGAAAAGTCGATGTGGTACGGCTGACCGTCGCGCCCCGGGATCTTCAGGCGCATGTCGAACTCGGCGAGCACCAGCATCGGCCATGGACTGATCAACATCAGACCTTCCCGGGAAATATTGCCGATGTAGCCCATCGGCTTGTCGGTGACCCGGTTGAACACCTTGAGGTAGTAGGGCAGCTGGTGGCGTTCGATACGACGTTGGATAGGCATGGTCGCTGGCTAGTCGCTGGTCAAAGTCGTGAGTATGGCCATAGTGCCGGTCAGGGACCAGCGTTCCATTATTGGACCTGTCGGTTGCCATTTATGCTCCCCGCCCCTCACGAAATATCCCGCGTGAGTTAGTCTGATGCGCAGCGAACCCCCAGGCCGGCGCCCTCCAAGCGCACGGCAAGCCCCAAGGAGATAATGATGAACCTGCACCAGTTGCTCGTCGTGATCGACCCCACCCAGGAGGCTCAGCCGGCCCTGGAACGGGCCGCCTGGCTGGCCCGCAATACCGGTGCAGCCCTGGAACTGCTGGTCTGCGAATTCGAGCCGGCCCTGGACAACAGCCTGCTGTTCGACGAGCAGCAGACCGAACAGGCGCGTACCGCGCTACTCGCCCACCGCCTCGCGCGGCTCGAGGAACTGGCCGTGCCGCTGCGTGCCGAAGGCCTGTCGGTACAGATCGAGGCGCGCTGGGGAAAACCGCTGCACCGAACGATCCTCGCCCGGGTCGAAGAGCTGAAGCCGGATCTAGTATTCAAGGCCGCCCACAGCCACAGCCTGCTCAAGCGCCTGCTGCTGACCAATACCTGCTGGCAGCTCCTGCGCCACTGCCCGGCGCCGCTCTGGCTGGTCCATCACGGCCCGTGGCAGGGCCAGCGCCTGTGTGCCGCCCTCGATCCGCTGCACAGCGCCGACAAGTCGGCCCATCTCGACCACCGCCTGATCGCCGCCGCTCGCGAGCTGGCCGGGCGCCTGCAGCTGGATGCCCATTACCTGCACTGCTACGCGCCGTTGCCGCGCAGCCTGGTCTTCGATGCCGAGCTGGTCGCCACCTACGACGCCTACGTCGAGCGCGGCAGCCGGCAGCACCGCCAGGCCTTCGAGCAACTGCTCGCGCCCTACGCGGTTCCCGCCAGCCACCGTCACCTGGAGCAGGGCTATCCGGAGGAGCTGATCCCCCGCTTCGTGCGCGACCGACAGATCGACCTGCTGCTGATGGGCGTCGTCGCCCGCGGCCACCTGGACAACGCGCTGATCGGCAATAGCGCCGAACGGGTGCTGGAGGCGGTGGAGTGCGACCTCCTGGTGCTCAGGTAGCGCGGCCGGACAATGACTACAGCGTCCCGGCGTAGTAGCCTCGGCCGCAGCGTCCCATAAGGAGTTCCGCATGACGTTTCGCCGCACCAAAATCGTCGCCACCCTCGGCCCAGCCAGCAGCTCGCCCGAACGGCTCGAGCAACTGATCCTCGCCGGGCTCGATGTCGCCCGCCTGAACTTCTCCCACGGCACCGCGGACGAACACCGCGCCCGCGCCCATCTGGTCCGCGAGCTGGCCGCCAAGCACGGTCGTTTCGTCGCTCTGCTCGGCGACCTGCAGGGACCGAAGATCCGCATCGCCAAGTTCGCCGGCAAGCGCATCGAACTGAAGGAAGGCGACAGCTTCCGCTTCTCCGTCACCCACCCGCGCGACGCGGGCACCCAGGAGGTGGTCGGCATCGACTACCCGGACCTGGTGAAGGACTGCAACGTCGGCGACGAACTGCTGCTCGACGACGGCCGGGTGGTCATGGTGGTCCGCGAGAAGACCGCCGACGAGCTGCACTGCACGGTACTGATCGGCGGCCCGCTGTCCGACCACAAGGGCATCAACCGCCGCGGCGGCGGTCTCACCGCACCGGCCCTGACCGCCAAGGACAAGATCGACATCAAGCTGGCCGCGGAACTGGACCTGGACTATCTGGCGGTGTCCTTCCCCCGCGATGCCGCCGACATGGAGCTGGCCCGGCGCCTGCGCGACGAGGCCGGCAGCAAGGCCTGGCTGGTGGCCAAGATCGAACGTGCCGAGGCGGTCGCCGACGACGCGGCCCTCGACGGCCTGATCCGCGCCAGCGATGCGGTGATGGTGGCGCGCGGCGACCTCGGCGTGGAAATCGGCGACGCCGAGCTGGTCGGTATCCAGAAGAAGATCATTCTCCACGCGCGGCGCTACAACAAGGCGGTGATCACCGCGACGCAGATGATGGAGTCGATGATCCACAGCCCGATGCCGACCCGCGCGGAAGTCTCGGACGTGGCCAACGCGGTGCTCGACAACACCGACGCAGTGATGCTCTCGGCGGAAAGCGCCGCCGGCGAATACCCGGTGGAAGCGGTGCAGGCCATGGCGCGCGTCTGCCTGGGCGCGGAACGCCACCCGACCAGCACCCGCTCCAGCCATCGCCTCGGTCACACCTTCGAGCGCTGCGACGAGAGCATCGCCCTGGCGGCCATGTACACCGCCAACCACTTCCCCGGCGTGAAGGCGATCATCAGCCTCACCGAAAGCGGCTACACCCCACTGATCATGTCGCGCATCCGCTCTTCGGTGCCGATCTTCGCCTTCTCGCCGCACCGCGAAACCCAGGCGCGGGTGGCGCTGTTCCGCGGCGTCTACACGGTGCCCTTCGACCCCGCGGCAGTGGCGCCGGAGAAACTCAGCCAGGCGGCGGTGGACGAACTGATCAAGCGCGGTGTGGTCAAGCCGGGCGACTGGGTGCTGCTCACCAAGGGCGACAGCTACAACACCATCGGCGGCACCAACGGCATGAAGATCCTGCACGTGGGCGAGCCGCTGCTCTGAGCCGAATGGCCGCTCCCGCGAGCGGCCATTTCATTTCACGAGGACGCCGAGCGGCGGCCGGTACGGGCGTCGGTAGGCTCCCAGCTCGCCTCGCAGCGGTTCCGGCCGTTGTGCTTGGCCCGGTAGAGGGCTTGGTCGGCACGCTGCAGGGCAAGGTCCAGGTTGTCGCCGCGCTGCAGGCGGGTCATGCCGATCGACAGGCTGAGGCCACCCAGCGACAGACCCAGGGGCTCGGCGGTGGAAAAAGCCTCGCGCAACCGCTCGCAGCAAATCGAGATCTGGTCCAGGTTGACGCCGGGCAGCAACAGCACGAACTCCTCGCCGCCATAGCGGGCCAGCACGTCGCCCTCGCGCAGGCAAGCCTGCGCCAGTGTCGCGAAAGTCTGCAGGACCCGGTCCCCAGCGGCATGCCCATAGCGGTCGTTGATCCGCTTGAAATGATCGAGATCGATCAGCGCCAAGCCGTACTGGCCTTGCGCCGGCAGGCGGGTCAGCTCGCGCTCGGCCAGGCGCAGGAAATGCCGGCGGTTGCAGAGCCCGGTCAACTCGTCGGTGGAAGCCTGATCCTCCAGCTGGCGCATCATCCCGCGCAGGGTGTTCTGGTGCGCCACCAGAGCATGGCGCCGCTGGTGCATGCGCTGGCGCATCGCATTGATGTAGCGGCCGAACAGGCAGAGCCAGAAGAGCAGCGCGAACAGCGTCGCCAGCTGCAGGAGAGGCAGCTCGGGGGCGACCGCCTGCAGTCGATAGGCATCCCACAGCTCGAGACCGACGAAGCCGACGAAGCCGAAGGCCGCACAGCGGGCAAAAGCGCGAGCCGGCAGCTGGAAAAGACCGAACAGCAGGATCGGCGCATAGAACGCGAGCAAGGTACCGCGGGCCTCACCGTTCAGGCAGCCGAGCAGGCCAGTCTGCCAGAACAGGGCCACCAGCACCTGCGCCTCGATCATCCCGGGATCGCGCAGGCGCAGATTGCGCTCGCTGCGCAGCAGCAGGAAAAAGACCAGTTGGCTGAGAACGAGCAGAACGCCGCCGAGCAAGGGCACGGCGAGCGGAACCCGGCCATGACCGGTCGCAATTGCCAGCATCAGCAGCAGCACGGCCATCGCGTAGGTTCCCAACGCCATGGCGAAGCGGTTCAGCAACAGGCGCTGCAGGGCTTGCGGCTCCAGCCGCGTAGTCGACGTGTTCATGGGGTCCATCCCGCGGCAACACCAATGGGAAACTCTATCGGCTGGCCAAACAGCTGCCTAGCCGTCATACGCCTTTGGCCCAAGCGGTTGTTCCCGGCCCTGTCGGGCGCGTTATACTGCGGCGATTTTTCGCACCGGACACGGGTTCGGCGCATCGAAGTTCCTGCCCAATAAAGGAGCGCAGCATGACCGTGATCAAGCAAGACGACCTGATTCAAAGCGTCGCCGACGCCCTTCAGTTCATCTCCTACTACCACCCCGTCGACTTCATCCAGGCCATGCACGAGGCCTATCTGCGCGAAGAGTCGCCGGCTGCACGCGACTCCATTGCCCAGATCCTGATCAACTCCCGCATGTGCGCCACCGGTCATCGCCCGATCTGCCAGGACACCGGCATCGTCACCGTGTTCGTCAAGGTCGGCATGGACGTCCGCTGGGATGGCGCCACCCTGAGTGTAGACGACATGATCAACGAGGGCGTGCGCCGCGCCTACAACCTGCCGGAAAACGTCCTGCGCGCCTCGATCCTGGCCGATCCGGCCGGTGCCCGCAAGAACACCAAGGACAACACCCCGGCGGTCATCCACTACTCCATCGTCCCAGGCGACAAGGTGGAAGTGGACGTCGCCGCCAAGGGCGGCGGCTCCGAGAACAAGTCGAAGATGGGCATGCTCAACCCGTCCGACTCGATCGTCGACTGGGTGCTGAAGACCGTGCCGGAAATGGGCGCCGGCTGGTGCCCGCCGGGCATGCTCGGCATCGGCATCGGCGGTACCGCCGAGAAGGCCGCCCTGCTGGCCAAGGAATCCCTCATGGAAGAGATCGACATCCATGAGCTGAAGGCCCGTGGCCCGCAGAACCGCGTGGAAGAGCTGCGCCTGGAGCTGTTCGAGAAGGTCAACCAGCTGGGCATCGGCGCCCAGGGCCTCGGCGGCCTGACCACCGTCCTCGATGTTAAGATCAAGGACTACCCGACCCACGCCGCCTCCCTGCCGGTGTGCATGATCCCCAACTGCGCCGCTACCCGTCACGCCCACTTCGTGCTCGACGGCTCCGGCCCGGCCAGCCTGGAAGCCCCGAGCCTGGACGCCTACCCGGAAATCGTCTGGGAAGCCGGCCCGAGCGCCCGTCGCGTCAACCTCGACACCGTCACCCCGGAAGAAGTGCAGAGCTGGAAGCCGGGCGAGACCCTGCTGCTCAACGGCAAGATGCTGACCGGCCGCGACGCCGCGCACAAGCGCATGGTCGACATGCTGAACGCCGGCGAGAAGCTGCCGGTAGACCTGAAAGGCCGCTTCATCTACTACGTCGGCCCGGTCGATCCGGTGCGCGACGAGGTCGTCGGCCCGGCCGGTCCGACCACCGCGACCCGCATGGACAAGTTCACCCGCCAGATCCTCGAAAGCACCGGCCTCTTGGGCATGATCGGCAAGTCCGAGCGCGGCCCGGTTGCCATCAGCGCCATCAAGGACAACAAGGCCGTGTACCTGATGGCCGTCGGCGGCGCCGCCTACCTGGTCGCCCAGGCGATCAAGGCCTCCAAGACCCTGGCCTTCCCGGAACTGGGCATGGAAGCGATCTACGAGTTCGAGGTCAAGGACATGCCGGTCACCGTGGCCGTCGATAGCCAGGGCGAGTCGGTGCACATCACCGGCCCGGCGCTATGGAAGCAGAAGATCGCCGACTCCCTGGTGAAGCTGAGCTAAACCTGCGCTCCAGGCCCGCCAGCTCGGCGGGCATCTCGCAACAGGCCCATGCCCCGCGCATGGGCCTGTTGCTTTTCGGGGTGCGAAGTCCCGCCGCCGTCGCGAAAGCGCTACCATGGCGCCCCGTCTTCGCCCGCCCGTCGCCATGTCCCATTCCGTTTCGCCGATCGGCTACCTGCGCTCCTGTTTCAAGGAGAAATTCGCCATTCCGCGCCAGCCGCAACTGGCGCCGGCCGCCCGTGGCGTACTGGAGCTGCTGCCACCCTTCGACCAGGCGCAGGCCATCGAGGGTCTCGATCAGGTCAGTCATGTCTGGCTGCTGTTTCTCTTCCACCAGGCGCTGGAGGACAAACCGCGCCTCAAGGTCCGCCCTCCCCGCCTGGGCGGCAACCGCTCCCTCGGCGTGTTCGCCACCCGCTCGACCCACCGGCCGAACGGCATCGGCCAGTCGGTGGTCCGCCTGGAGAAGGCCGAACCCGGCCGCCTGTGGCTGTCCGGCATCGACCTGCTGGACGGCACGCCGGTGTTCGATATCAAACCCTACGTGCCCTACGCCGACTGCCTCCCGCAGGCCCGCAACGCCATCGCCGAGGCGCCGCCGCCGCTGATTGCGCTGGAGTGGAGCGAGTCGGCGCTGCAGCAGGCGCAGGCGCATGCCGACCGCCTGGGCGAGCCGCTGATCGAGCTGATCGAGCAGTGCCTGGCCCAGGACCCACGGCCGGCCTACCAGGTGCCCGAGCCCTCGCGCCGCTACGGGGTGCACTTCTGGGACGTGGAGGTACGCTGGCACTACCCGCAGCCGGAGCGGATCCGCGTACTGGAAGTGCTGAAGGCCTGAGAGCGCCCGAAAACGACGAAGCCCGGACGGGCCGGGCTTCGCAGAGTACGGGAGAGCGCCCTACTTCTCGACGAAGGCGCGCTCGATCAGGTAGTCGCCCGGCTCGCCCATGCGCGGGGATATCTTCAGGCCGAAGCTGTTCAGCACGTCGCAGCTCTCGTCGAGCATGCTCGGGCTGCCGCAGATCATCGCGCGGTCGTCCTGGGGATTGAGCGGCGGCAGGCCGATATCCTCGAACAGCTTGCCGTTGCGCATCAGGTCGGTGAGACGCCCCTGGTTGCGGTAGGGCTCGCGGGTGACCGTGGGGTAGTAGATCAGCTTCTCCCTCACCGCATCGCCGAAGTACTCGTTCTGCGCCAGGTGCTCGGTGATGAACTCCTGGTAGGCCAGCTCGCTGACCTGGCGCACGCCGTGGATCAGCACGACCTTCTCGAAGCGCTCGTAGACCTCCGGGTCCTGGATCAGGCTCACGAAGGGCGCGAGGCCGGTACCGGTGCTGAGCATGTAGAGGTGCTTGCCGGGCAGCAGGTCGCCGGTCACCAGGGTGCCGGTGGGCTTGCGGCTGACCATCAACTGGTCGCCTTCCTTCAGGTGCTGCAGCCGCGAGGTGAGCGGACCGTTCTGCACCTTGATGCTGAAGAACTCGAGGTGTTCCTCGTAGTTCGGGCTGGCAATGCTGTAAGCCCGCATAAGGGGGCGCCCATCGACCTCCAGACCGATCATCACGAACTGACCATTCTCGAAACGCAGGCCGGGGTTGCGGGTGGTCTTGAAACTGAACAGGGTATCGTTCCAGTGGTGGACACTGAGGACACGCTCTACGTTCAGGTTGCTCATTCGGGGCTCCTTCGAGGGGATGGCGCTGCCTTGCGGCACGATTGCCGCCAATTCTAGAAGGCGCCAAACTATCTGTTAAGCAAATTATCAAGATATAGATAATCGGTTATATAGATATGCGATTCACCCTTCGCCAGCTCGAAGTCTTCGCCGCCGTGGCCCGCCTGGAAAGCGTCACCCGCGCCGCCGAATTCCTCGCCCTTTCCCAGTCCGCGGCCAGCACCTCGCTGACCGAGCTGGAACGCCAGTCCGACTGCCAGCTCTTCGATCGCGTCGGCAAGCGCCTCCGGCTCAATGCCCTGGGTCGGCAACTGCTGCCCCAGGCCATGGCGCTGCTCAACCAGGCACGGGAAATCGAGGATCTGCTCGACGGCAAGGAAGGCTTCGGCTCGCTGGCCGTCGGCGCCACGCTGACCGTGGGCAACTATCTGGCGACCCTGCTGATCGGCGCCTTCATGCAGCGCCACCCGCAGTCGCGGGTCCGACTGCATGTGCAGAACACCGTGCACATCGTCCAGCAGGTGGCCAACCACGAGCTGGATCTCGGCCTGATCGAAGGCTGCTGCCAGCATCCCGACGTGGAGTTGCAGCCCTGGGTGGAAGACGAGCTGGTGGTGTTCTGCGCCCCGCAGCACCCCCTGGCGCAACGCGGCCGGGCGAGCCTGGACGAGCTCGCCGGCGAGGCCTGGATCCTTCGCGAACAAGGCTCGGGCACCCGTCTGACCTTCGATCAGGCCATGCGCCATCATCGTCCGGCGCTGAACATCCGCCTGGAGCTGGAACATACCGAGGCGATCAAGCGGGCGGTCGAGTCCAGCCTGGGCATCGGCTGCATCTCCCGCCTGGCCCTGCGCGATGCCTTCCGGCGCGGCAGCCTGGTGCCGGTGGAAACCCCGGAGCTAGACCTGAAGCGGCAGTTCTGCTTCCTCTGGCACAAGCAGAAGCTGCATACCGCGGCCATGCGCGAATTCCTCGAACAATGCCGGGCGCTGACCGCCGGAGTGCAGCGCAGCGACGAGATCGTCCTGCCGCCGATCGCCTAGCGGCCGCGCCGGGAGCGGTCAGGCCGGCAGCGACTCCAGCTGCTGCAGCAGCAGGGCCGCCTGGGTGCGGGTGCGTACCCCGAGCTTGCGGAAGATCGCCGTCACATGGGCCTTGACGGTCGCCTCGGAGACGCTCAGCTCGTAGGCGATCTGCTTGTTCAGCAGGCCGTCGCAGACCATGCTGAGCACCCGGAACTGCTGCGGCGTCAGGCTGGCGAGGCCGGCGCTGGCGGCCTTCGCCTCGGCGGAGACGCTGACCGTTTCCTGGATCTGCGGCGGCCACCACTCGTCGCCGTCGAGCACCGCGCGCACTGCCTGCTGCAGGGTCTCCAGGGAACTGGACTTGGGAATGAAGCCGGTCGCGCCGAACTCGCGGGCCCGCGTCACCACCGCGGCATCCTCCTGGGCGGAGATCATCACCACCGGAATCTGCGGATACTGCCCGCGCAACAGGACCAGCCCGGAAAAACCGTGGGCACCGGGCATGTTGAGATCGAGCAGGACCAGGTCCCAGTCCGCCTTCTCCTCCAGGCGGGCCTCCAGCGCAGCGATGCTGTCCGCCTCGACCAACCGCACCACGGGGCCCAGCCCGAGGGTCAGCGCCTGCTGCAAGGCACTGCGGAACAGCGGATGGTCATCGGCGATCAGGATTTCATAAGAAAGCATTGGCGGATCCCGTTTCTTGTCGTGAAGACCTGATACGACAGCGAGCCAGGGCAGGACGAGCAACCTGCCCGCGGCTCCACACCCGCAGAACGGGCGTGGCCGGTCATTCAGGCGGAAAATTGCAGTTTACGCGCTTTTCCGGCAGGACGGGGCCGCTTCGCTTGCCCGGCCGGCAGCCCGCCGATGAGCCGCGTCAAAGGAAGGCCCGCAGGCGCCGGTGCACCGCATCGCCGAGGTCCACGGGAAAACTCCGCTTGGCCGCCAGGTAGTGCCCGGTGAACACATCCAGATAGGCGGCCAGCGCCTCGCCGGCGCGCCGGTCGCCGGCCAGCTCCAGACAGAGCGCGGCGACCTCCGCGGTACACAGGTGATCGTCGCGCTTCGAGCGGCGCAGACGATAGCGCGACAGCTGCTCCGGCTGCAGGCCGAGCACCGGCAGGTCGTCGAGATAGGGACTCTTGCGGAACATCTTGCGCGCCTCGGTCCAGGTAGCGTCGAGGAGGATGAACAACGGCCGCCGGCCCGCCTCCCGGCGCACCTCGCCGACCACCCGCTGCGGCGCCGCGTACTCGCCGGGGAACACCACATAGGGCTGCCACTGCGGATCGCCGAGCAGCGCCGGCAGACGCGCATCCACCTCGGTACGCGACCAGCCGAAGGCAGCGGTATCGGCCACCACGTCGGCGATCAGCCAGCCGGTATTGCTCGGCTTGAGCGGTTCGATGTCGTGCATCAGCAGGCAGATGCCGGACTCGGCAGCGACCCGTGGGCGCCAGGCGCACAGGCAATGGCTGACCGGCACCCGGCAGGCCGGGCAACGCGGCATCCTCGAGCCGCGTGCCAGAAAGGGTTTCAGGCTGCGCGCCAAGCGCTCCTCGCGCAGGCGGGACACGGCATGGCTCACGGGGATGGCACAAGGGTCACGGGGGATCGGCACAGTCGTCGGCACAGGCAGGAGTCGGGGGCGGCAGTCTAGGGCCTCGCAGAACGTTCGGGCAAACCCGGCCTGCCGGGCGGGCGGGACGGCAAGATTGTCGCCGCCGCCAACCTACCTATAATGCGACGCCTCGACTGCCGGAATATCGGCCCGGATCGCCGGCAACCCACCTTCAGGAGATTCCCATGTTGCGACCGACTGCCCTTGCCCTCTGCCTCCTTCTGCCGACGACCGCCCTGGCCGCCTCCCTGAAGGATTTCGAGCTGACCAGGATGCTGGAGAAGGTGGCCAAGGAAAGCAGCGTAGGCACGCCGCGGGCGATCAACGAGGACATCCTCGACCAAGGCTACACCGTGGACGGCAACGAGTTGATCAACCACCTCAGCGTGCGCTCCTCGCACGCCCGGCAGATGCGTGCCCATCCCGATGCCGTGCGTACCCAGCTGCTGGGCAGCGTGTGCAGCAACCGGGGCTTTCGCCAACTGCTCGCCAAGGGCGCGGTGCTGCGTTACCAGTTCAGCGAATACCAGAGCAACCGTCCGGTGACCAGCGAGCGCTACAACGCCGCCGACTGCAACCTGTAAGCGGCGCAGCCGGCGACGCGCCGGGCATCGCTCAGGCGCGGGCGCGCAACAGCGCCGGATCGCCCCGGCCGGCGAGAACCTCGGCCTCCTCCCGGGTGAGCAGCGCGCCGACCGGCACCTCCAGCAGCGTGGCGCAGGCCTCCAGGACATGGGCCCAACTGGCGCGATTGGCGAACAGCATGCCGGCCTCGTCGAGGGTGCCGCCGGCATTGCGGTAGCCGAGCGCCAGCGCGCGGCGCGCATCCGGCAGGATCGGCCAGAGATGCCCGCGGGCGACCTCCGGGCGCATGTGGGTCAGCAGCACGCGCCGCCCGTGGCTGTCCGGGAACAGCCGGGCAATCAGTTCGCCATCGGCCAGCGCCGCCGCTTCCCAGCGGTCGCGCGACGCGCGAAAGCGTCCCGGCTCCTGCAGGTAGACCAGCCGATAGGCCTGGCCAGCCGCCCCCAGGCGCTCGGCCGCGCGGCACATCTCCGCCAACTGGTAGCTGCCGTTGGCGATCAGCAGCAGCGGCTCGGCACCGGCCTGCTCCTCGACGATCAGCGCGCCCTCGCGGGCCAGTTGCTCGGCCTGCAAACGATCGAAGAGCACCGGGCGCTCGTGCTTGGGCACCACCAGGCAGGCCAGTTGCCCGCGCGTTTCGTAGAGGGACGGCAGCAGGGCCAGCAGGCTGTTGTGATCGGCCGGAAAGACCACCCGCAGCATGTCGCCCATCTCGCCGAGCAGCACCTCGGCGAAGGTGGTGTCCTGGTGCGACTGCTGGTTCTTGCCGCTCTCCCAGGTGTGCGAGGTAGCCACCAGCGGCCAGCCCAGCCAACCGGCCGGGCGGCCGGCCTCCTTCTGCTGACGGGCGAAGATCAGGCTCTGGCGCACCGCGCCGAGCATCTTCACGCAGAAGGCCTCGTAGCTGGCCACCAGGTTGAGCCCGCCCTGATTGCCCAGGCAAGCGGACACCACCGCCTCCTCGTTCAGCGCGGTGACGACCTTGCCGTCGAGCGCCTCCAGCTCGGTCTCGGGTTGGCAGACGCGATGCTTGAGCGCCTTGAGCACACCGCCCAGGCGGTTGCTGGCCAGCTCGTCCGGGTTGCCGACCCGCGGGCGCAGCCCCGGATTGGCCTGCACCAGGTCGACGAAGAAATGGTCCAGCGCGGCCATCGGCGAACTCTGTTCGCCCGCCTTGCGGTAGTGCAACGCGGGTATCGCCGGCGCCGCCGGGGAGCGCACGGCCAGCGGATTGTCGCGCGCCAGCGGACGCCCCTGACGCGCCGCAGCGAACCGCGCGCAGGCGGCAGAAAGCTCCTGCGGCGCCACCCACAGCGCCGCCGCATGGCGGTTGAACAGCTCCCGCGAATCGGCGTCGTGCTGCGGGCAGCCCGGCAACGGCAGGTTGTGCGCGGCATCGCTGCCGGCGCCGTAGAAACCGAAGCCCTTCACCGTCTCGGCGATGCCGTAGGGAATCGGTAGCGGGTAGCGCAGGATGCCCCGCTCCAGCTCCTCCACCCGCCGTCCCAGGCGCTGCTGCATTTCCCAGAGGGTGCAGGCGAAAGCCGCCGGATCGCGGCCGTCGAAGCCGATCGGATCGAAGCCGCAGCGGCGCAGGTGCAGGCGAAAACCCTCCAGGCCCTCATGGCTGCCCAGTTCGGTGCGCTGCTCGATGCGCCGGCCATTGGCGATCATCACCGGCAGCGCCACGCCGCAGTCCCCGGCGCGCCACCAGCGCGGCATCCAGTCGCTGCCGCGCTGCTCCTCGGCGGCACCGTCGGAGAGGAAGGCCACCAGAGTCTCTCCCGGCAGCGGCAGATGCGCGTACTGCAACTCGGCAAAGCCCAGGTAGCCGCCCTCGGCGATCCCGCCGGCGGTGTAGGCGTTGACGTGACTGCCCAGCGGCGCGGCCGGACGGCCGTCGGCGGCCTGCCGGTAGCCGTAGAAGTCCTGCACCAGGCGACTCATGCCGGCCTCGTCGCAGGGATAGGCGCGGGCCTGCTCGGGCAACTGGTTGCCGGTCAGCAGATTGAGCGCATCGATGGCCGCCACGCAGTGCCCCTGGCCCATCAGCCAGCCGCGGTTCTCGCCGCTCAGGAGGTTCAGGGCAAGGTAGCCGGCGTAGGCCGGCACCATGTTCAACGCACCGCCGGTGTGACCTTCCGGGCTGGTCTTGAAGTCTTCGGCCGCAAGCGGCGCGCCGTCCAGGCGCACGCACCGGGCGTAGGTCATGTGCACCACCAGCCAGAGCCCCGCGGCGGTCAGCCGGTCGAGCGCGTGCAGCAGGCGGTAGACGCCGGCCACATCGGGCTGCAGGCCGGCCTGAACCAACTGGTGGGCCAGGCGGAACACCCCGGCCTGGGTCTCGGCGGCATGCTGCAGGAGGCCATAGCCCTGGCGCCACTGGGCAAAGGAAGGCTCGACCCGGGCGTGCTCGTCCAGCTCGGCGAGGGGCGGCAGAATCTGATGCATCGCGGGCTCCATCGTGAATATCCATTCCAGTCTATGCCATCTTCCCCGGCGCCACCGGGGGCGCGGCCAGCTGCATGCCGGGCCGCGCGGCCTGGGTCTATGCTGAGCCATATCGGAGCAGGCCAGCGGCCATCGCCGGCAACCGGCCCGCCTCTTCCGCAGTCGAGGAAATAATCATGGCCTTGCTCAGCTTTCTCGGCGCAACTCAAGAAGTGACCGGCTCCTGCTACCTGATCGAGACGCGCGACGGCAGCCGCGTGCTGCTCGAATGCGGCATGCACCAGGGACACCGCGAGGAAGAGGAAGACAATGCCCGGCCGTTTCCCTTCGACCCCGGCAGCCTCGATGCCGTGGTCATCTCCCATGCGCACATCGATCACAGCGGCCTGCTGCCGCGCCTTGCCGCCGCCGGCTACCGGGGACCGATCTTCGCCACCGAAGCCACCTGCGAGCTGATGGAGCTGATGCTGCTGGACTCGGCCCACATCCAGGAAAACGATGCCGAATGGGAGAACAAGTGGCGCGCGCGCCTCGGCAAGCCCCCGGTGGAGCCGCTCTACACCACGGCCGACGCCGAGAAGGCGCTCTCCCTGTGTCGCCCGCAGCCCTATGGCAGCGCCTTGGAAGTGGCCCCGGGAGTGATCGTCACCTTCCACGAAGCCGGGCACATCCTCGGCTCGTCCATCGTCGAGATGGAACTGCACGATCACCACCTGACCCGCCGCCTGGTGTTCTCCGGCGACCTCGGCAACACCTGCACGCCGCTGATGCGCGACCCGACACCCCTCTCCCGGGCCGACGTGGTGTTGATGGAGTCCACCTACGGCGATCGCGACCACCGCTGCGGCGAGGACACCCTGAACGAACTCGTCGAGATCCTGCAAACCGCCCACCGCGGGGGCGGCAACGTGCTGATCCCCGCCTTCGCCGTCGGCCGCACCCAGGACCTGCTGTTCTACCTCGGGCGCTTCTACCAGGAAGGCCGCCTGCCCCAGCAGGCGGTGTTCCTCGACAGCCCGATGGCGATCAAGGCCAACGCCATCTATACGCGCTTCAGCGAGCACTTCGACCCGGTCGACCGTGCCCTGCTCCAGGCCAGGGGCGTCAAGCGCGTCGAGGACTGGCTGCCGATCCTGCGGTGCACGCCCACCCCCGAGGAATCCATGGCGATCAACCGGATCAGGAGCGGCGCCATCATCATCGCCGGCAGCGGCATGTGCACCGGCGGGCGTATCGTCCACCACTTCAAGCACAACCTCTGGCGCACGGAGTGCCATCTGGTGTTTCCCGGCTTCCAGGCCCGGGGCACCCTGGGCCGGCGCATCGTCGACGGCGCCGACAGCGTCAAGGTCCTCCACCAGCGCATCGCCGTGCGTGCCCAGGTGCACACCCTCGGCGGCTTTTCCGCCCATGCCGGGCAGTCGCAGCTGCTCGACTGGGTGAGGCATTTCGACCACCGCCCCGAGCTCTACCTGGTTCACGGGGAGCTGGAGAAGATGCAAGTCCTGCAGCAGGTCCTGCACGAGCGCCTGAACTGGACGGCCAACATTCCCGAGCGCGGCGAGCAAATAGCAATCTGAAGCAAGGCGGCAGTAAGATGGTTGCGCGAGCCGGAACAATCGACCGACCGCCGCCACACCAGGCCGTCATGATGACCAGGCCTGCCATCGGAGCGATGCCATCCGCAGCATCGCCGAGGTTCAGTGCAAAAGGAGAAGTCCATGCCTTTCGAACCGGACGAGTTCCTCTCTCGTCACTTCCAGACCAGCGGCGTCGATATCAATGCGCTCGTCGATGTCCTGGTCGATGAAACCGTTCCCGAGACCAGTCCCAACCTGCCGCTCTACCGGGAGATGCTCTACACCGTCATCCGCATGGCCCAGGCCGACCGCAACCGCTGGGACGCCAAGATCATGCTGCAGACCCTGCGGGAAATGGAGCTGGCCTTCAGCCGCCTCGAGCAGTTCAAGCGCCGGCGCAAGGTCACCGTGTTCGGCTCGGCGCGCACGCCGCCCGAGCATCCGCTGTACGCCCAGGCCCGCGAACTCGGCCGCACCCTGGCCCGCCACGGCCTGATGGTCATCACCGGGGCCGGCGGCGGCATCATGGCCGCCACCCACGAAGGCGCGGGGCTGGAGAACAGCCTCGGCTTCAACATCACCCTGCCCTTCGAACAGCACGCCAACGCCACCGTCGAAGGCACGCCGAACCTGATGTCCTTCCACTTCTTCTTCGTGCGCAAGCTGTTCTTCGTCAAGGAGGCCGACGCGCTGATCCTCTGCCCGGGCGGCTTCGGCACCCTGGACGAGGCGCTGGAAGTGCTGACCCTGATCCAGACCGGCAAGAGCCCGCTGGTTCCGGTGGTTCTGCTCGACGAGCCGGGAGGCACCTACTGGGCGGATGCCCTGCAGTTCATCCGCAAGCAGCTGGAAGGCAACCGCTACATCCTGCCCAGCGACATGCACCTGCTTCACCTGGCCAACAGCGCCGAGGAGGCGACCGAGGAAATCGCCCAGTTCTACCGCAACTACCACTCCAGCCGCTGGATCAAGGACCGCTTCGTCATCCGCCTGCATCACGCCCTGAGCGAAGCGGCGCTGGAACACCTGCGCAGCGAGTTCACCGACCTCTGCCTAGGCGGCACCTTCGAGCAGCAGGCCTACGGAGACAGCGAACAGGACGAACCCGAACTCCGCCACCTGACGAGTCTGGCCTTCGTCTTCAACGCCCGCGACCACGGCCGGCTGCGCCAGCTGCTCGACTTCATCAACCTTTCGCCGAACTGGGCCGTCAAGGCCTGACCCCGAACGCGCCATCGAGCCCGAACAAGCCGCCCGCAGGCGCTCCCACCTTCCGGCATAGACGCAGCGAATCCCCATCGACAACCGGCGCGCGGCATAGAACAGCCACGTGCCGCCACGTCGCGTAGCCGGATGAATGAAGGCTTTCCGGCCTGCAGGAAATGGGGGATGCGGCGCCGACGCAGCACGGCTTGGCGAGCCCGGGAAAGCCGAAGCTCAGCAGTCGTCGGAGATGCTGCCGCGCAGCAGGCGGCCGATCATCTCGGGGGGAAAGCCGCGATAATTAAGAAAACGCCCCTGGCGGGCGCGCTCGCGGGCATCGCCGGGCGGGCAGCCGGCGAACTTGCGTCGCCAGGTGTCGGTCAGCAGCCCGGCCCAGTCCACTCCGCTCTCGAGCAACGCCTGTTCGATGGCCTGCCGCGGCAGACCGCGCCGGGCCAGCTCCTCGCGGATGCGCAGAGGACCGTAGCCGGCCCGCGCCCGGCTGGCCACAAAGGACTCCAGATAGCGGCCTTCGCTGAGCAGCCCCTCGTCCGCCAAGCGGTCGAGGGCCGCCTCGATCAGCGGCGCCGGAGCGCCACGCCGCTCCAGCTTGCGGGTCAGCTCGACCCGACCGTGCTCGCGGTGCGCCAGCAGATCCATGGCAGCCCGCCGCACTGCGGCGGGGCTGTCGAGCGGGCTCGTCATAGACGGACTCAGTAGTCGAGGTCGGCGTCGGCCGGCTCGTCGGCCACGGCTGCCGGCCGGGCACTGGCAGGCGCGGCGAGCAGCTGCTCGCGGATGCTCTTCTCGACGGCCGCGGCAACCTCCGGATTGTCCTCGAGGAACTTGGCCGCGTTGGCCTTGCCCTGGCCGATCTTGTTGCCCTGGTAGCTGTACCAGGCGCCGGACTTCTCCAGCAGACCGAGCTGCACGCCGAGGTCGATGATCTCGCCGTTACGGTAGATGCCCTTGCCGTAGAGGATCTGGAACTCGGCTTGGCGGAAGGGCGGCGCCACCTTGTTCTTCACCACCTTGACGCGGGTCTCGCTGCCCACCACCTCGTCGCTGTCCTTCACCGCGCCGGTACGGCGGATGTCCAGACGTACAGAGGCATAGAACTTCAGGGCGTTGCCGCCGGTGGTGGTTTCCGGGTTGCCGAACATCACGCCGATCTTCATGCGGATCTGGTTGATGAAGATCACCAGGCAGTTGGCGTTCTTGATGTTGCCGGTGATCTTGCGCAACGCCTGGGACATCAGCCGCGCCTGCAGGCCGACGTGGGCATCGCCCATCTCGCCTTCGATCTCCGCCTTGGGTACCAGCGCCGCCACGGAGTCGACGATGATCACGTCCACCGCGTTGGAGCGCACCAGCATGTCGGTGATCTCCAAGGCCTGCTCGCCGGTGTCGGGCTGGGAAACCAGCAAGTCGTCGACGTTCACCCCGAGTTTGGCGGCGTAGTCCGGGTCCAGTGCGTGCTCGGCGTCGACGAAGGCGCAGGTGGCACCCTGCTTCTGCGCCTCGGCGATCACCGACAGGGTCAGGGTGGTCTTGCCGGAGGATTCGGGGCCGTAGATCTCGACGATCCGCCCCTTGGGCAGGCCGCCGATGCCAAGCGCGATGTCCAGACCCAGGGAGCCGGTGGAAATGGCCGGAATCGCCTGGCGCTCGTGATCGCCCATGCGCATGACCGCACCCTTGCCGAACTGCTTTTCGATCTGGCCCAGAGCCGCGGCCAAGGCGCGCTTCTTGTTCTCGTCCATCGGAGACCTCGCGTGTTCAGAAGGGCCTGTCGGCCGCCTCAAGCTGTATAAGTAGACAGTATTAGAGCACAGGAAAAGTCTGCTCGCCTACCCCTGCGCCGGCCCATTTCCGTGATGCCGAGCACTTCCTTCGGGGGCCTCGCCGGCAACCAGGCGAATCAGCCCGGTCAGGGCGTCCTGCACCGTTCGTCGACGCACACCATCGCGATCGCCGGGGAAGAGCCGGCATGCCGTGAACAGGCGCTCGCCATCGGCCCAGGCTAGCCAGACGGTGCCGACCGGCTTCTCCGGCGAACCGCCACCGGGGCCGGCGACCCCGCTCACCGCCACAGCGTAGCGGGCGCCGCTGCGCGCCCGGGCGCCCTGTGCCATGGCCGCGACGACCTCCCGGCTGACCGCACCGACCCGCTCGAACAGTTCGACCGGCACACCAAGCTGAAGCGCCTTCTGACGGTTCGAATAGGTGACGTAACCGGCCTCGAACCAGGCCGAACTGCCGGGGATGCGGGTGATCGCCTCGGCGATGCCGCCGCCGGTACAGGACTCGGCAGTGCTCGCCTGCTCGCCCTGTGCGCGCAGGCTCTCGCCGAGTTCGGCGGCGAGGCGGGTGATTTCGTCCATGGTGCTCTCCGAGCTGAATCGCAGCAGGGCGATACCGTACACTAGCGCCTTTTGTACGCAAGGCCTGGTTGATGAGCGATCTCTCCGAACACACGCCCATGATGCAGCACCAACGGCAAAATCAACCTAACCTGCTGATATAAAAGAACTATCTTAGTTTACCGTCTAATTCGGGCAAGCTCGGCACATACCCGGCAAGCCAGCGTTTTCGGGGAGGGCCAAGGCAGTATTAGACAAGCTGCAGGCCTTACTGCTGCATGATCGGCGCACCGAAATCCCCAGTCCCTCTCCACCTTTATTACCTTGCCGAAGGCCTTCTCAGGCATCGCGCAGAAGGTCGTGGTTATCGAGCAGCCTGTAGGCAACCTCCGGGTTCCTCTCCAACCCGCGGCGAATGGCTGCCGGGATCGACTGGCGGGTTTTGCGGCACAGACCGGGCAACTCGTCGATACGAATGACGATCCCGCGCATGGTCCGCACTTCGTTGAAGCCAGGGGCGATTTCCACGCGGATGCCCAACTGCTCGAACATCCGGCGCTGCATATGCTCGAGGTCGTCCAGGCTGGCGAGGTTTTCCAGCCGTTCGAGCAGGCGCTTTTCCTCCTGGCGGGTCAGGCGCAGGATGCGCAGATCGGCGCCGGGCGTTTCCAGCAGTCGCTCATGCCCGCAGACGCAGACGCCGGGCGGGCATGGCTGGCGGATCGGATGAGGGAGTGTCATGAACTCCGAGCATAGCGTCCGGTGCCACCTCGGCGGCGAAGATAAGGGCGGCGACCCTCACCACAGACCGCAAGATGTGTATCGTGTGTATAATGCACGCCGTATTCGGAGCAATCAGGGGGGTGATGCGAAGCAAGGACGTGATCGAGATGCTCGAGGACGATGGCTGGTACGAGGTGGCCGTAAAAGGTAGCCACCACCAATTCAAACACCCGATCAAACCTGGCAGGGTGACAGTTCCCCACCCGAAGTCAGAAATACCGAAGGGAACGCTTCACAACATACTGAAACAAGCCGGCCTCAAATGAAGCCGGCGATACCCGTAACCGAGGGTGAGATATGAAATTTCCAGTCGTTCTGCACAAAGATGACGGCAGCGACTACGGCGTGACCGTTCCCGATGTCCCCGGCTGCTTCTCCGCTGGCTCGACCGCGGCGGAAGCGCTCGATAACATCCAGGAAGCCCTCGAACTTCACTTCGAGGGGCTGGTCGCCGATAACGAGCCACTGCCTCAACCCAAGGATGTCGATGCGCATATGGCCAATCCCGACTACGCCGGTGGCGTGTGGGCGGTCGTTGACTTTGACGTGACCCCCTATCTCGGCAAAGCCGTTCGCTTCAATGCGACCTTGCCAGAGCACCTTCTGCAGCGTATCGACGCTCGCGTACAGACCGACCACCGCTATGCGTCACGATCGGCCTTCCTCGCGGCCGCAGCCTTGCGCGAGCTGACCCAGTAACCGACCGAGCACAAGAAGCTCCCCCTACTGGTGGCCGGCCAGAGGCCGGTCAGATCAGTCTTTCGTAGTCCGAGAGAAGCTTGACGCTTTGCGTCAGCCCCTGCATCGAAAGTCGATCAAGGAATTCGCGAGAGCCTTTATCTGAGATGGAGCGGTTGGAAAGCCTTATAGGGCAGCCGCTCTTGCCGTGCCCTCCATCCCCAGCGCACCTTGCGGCAATCGCCGGTGAGCGGACCTTGCTCTCTTGATACACCGGCGACCGGTGGTGGATAGTGGCCGCCTTCTTACACTCGGCGAAGACATTCCCATGCAATTGATCAGAGGCATTCCCCTGCTGTTGTTCGTTTTCCTGGCTTACAACGCGGTCATGATGACGGGTACTGGCAACCTAGATACCGTGGTGTTCCAAGGGACTTTGCTGTCCGGCGCACAATGGCTTTTCACCACGTCGGACTTGCTGTTGACGCTGGCCCTGATCGCCTTGGGCGGCGAAGTAGTCAAGTCCACCCGCTCCAGCAATGCCTCGATCATCGACCATGCCCTGTCCATGCTGCTGTTCGTGGCCCTCCTGGTGGAGTTCATAGGCTATAGCGCGGCGGGGACTTCGACGTTTTTCCTCATGACCCTCATGTCTTTCATCGACGTGCTGGCAGGATTTACCGTCACCATTTCCTCCTCCCGGCGCGACGTAGGGTACAACTAACGGAAACCTGCTCCTGCCAGCGCCACCTTCCCCCGCTGCCGCCAAGTCGGCAGCCTGGGGAGGTTCCGAGGCGAACTCGCTCAGCGATTACCCACCGTTTGCATCGGTAGACAAGGCTGCGCCGTTGTCTACCCTACTTGCTGCGTGCCCGACGGCTTCGGTCAGGGCCACACGATGCACGGCCCCCTGGCGCCCGGCCTTAACGTCGACGATGGCGGCCAGCAGTTCCTCGCCGATATTGCGCTTGACGTCACGTTCGAGCAGCTCTTTCTCGGTCAGGGACATGGTTGTGACCCTTAACCCGCCAGCGCTCGAATGACGTGCTCCGGGTCATTGTGGATGGCGCGCAGCAGAGCCTTGGCCGGGCCGGTCGGCTCGCGGCGGCCTTGCTCCCAGTTGCGCAGAGTGCCCACCTGCACATCGATCATCGCGGCAAACTTGGCCTGCGAAAGACCGGTGGCCTTGCGGATCTGCTTCACCTGCAAGGCATCCACGGTGAACTCGCGGGACGGCTGGCGTTCGCCGCGAACGATTTCGTCCATTTGCACGACGCTTTCCATGAGGTCGTCGAAAAACTTACTCATGATGGTTACCTCCACGTCTCGATGATGCGTTTGAGCGCTTTGCGCTCGTCGGCAGTCAGGTCATCCTTCTCGTTCTTCGGATAGATCAGCAGCAGGGCGATCTGCGATTCCGAGACGAAGTGATAGTAGATAACCCGGGAGCCACCCCGTTTTCCATGCCCCTTCGAGGCGACACGCACCTTCCGAATGCCTCCAGTGCCCTCGATGACATCGCCGACATCGGGGCGCTCGGCCAGCGCCTTCTGGAAGGTTGCGTAGCTGTCGTCATCCAGCAACTCGCGCAGGCGCCTGGTAAATATGGGGGTTTCGATGAATATCATGCGCGCAATGTACGCCATTGGCGCACACCGTACAATATCACTGTACCAGTGGCGCCTCTACCTGCCAGCCTCCCGCGCGCCCCCGCCCTTCGGCAGTACGCCGCCCCAGCGCATCCGGGGCATACCAAGTCCTGGGCGTTTCTGCCATCGGCTACACGACTGCCGACGCGGCACAATCTCTGTCGAAGCGATTCCAATTCCAACATGCCATTATGCGGCACTGGGAGTAGTTCCCACGCAGGAGCGTGGGAACCATCAAAATTACTCACTGCTTGCAGTGGTAGACAAGGCTTTGCCGTTGTCTACCCTACTTGCTCACCACTTGTGGGGAGAGTCCATATACCAATTGTTAGATTTCACCTGCGCTTATGTTCTGTTCTGGCCGCTATGCCAGGTATTGAATCAGCTGGACTGACAATGGTTTGGACTTTGGCACGTCCCTCTAAACGCCGCTGAGCGATAAAAGCAAAAGATTTTCCTGTTCGCTCAGCTTCCATTTGTATGTCGTAGATTTCTTCGCCAGATAATGGATTGTCCGTTGCATCTATCATGGTGGAGAAATGATATGTCGCATTATCCTCATTTTCTGAGGGGGTAGTATGCTCCAAAATGTCATCGAGGCTAATGCTAACAGCATCCTGCATCCCAGAACCTATAGCTCCGAAGTCTTGCTTGAACCATTCACCTTGTTCAAGGCTTGTTTTTAATACGAACAGATCATGCTCGGCAAACGGGACATGAAAGTCGTTGAAGTTTATGAATTGCTTGCCATCTATCCTCATCTGAAAGTGATAGTGAGGATAGTCAATTGCCGTGCCAGTGTGTCCCTCGAAGTCATTCTTTGAGCAGTCAAAAGTCCACTCAATGTTTTTCCATTTGACTGTGTAAGATATGACTTTGCGATCTGGCTTTTCATCTTTCAGGTCATTTATGTTCGATAGCAGGCGCTCTTGATTTGCGCACCACCTAACGAAGGCGGCTATATTTCCATAACCATACTTTGAATATATTTTTGGGAAGTCTTTCTTTTTGAATTTGCACTGGCGTAGAAGCCAGTGTAGGCATGGGTTGTTCGTGCTTATGGTTTTAAAAGGCTTATTGCAAAGGTAGCAAATGTCCTGTTTATATCCTTCTTTAAATGCCTTTGCTTGCCTCTGATGCTCTTCATCGTTGAGTCGATTTATTTCTTCGATCTCATCGGAGGACATTCTTTCGAATATTTTCCTGTACTGCTCCGTGTCGTGCTGCACGTTGCCTCCTTGTGAAATCTAACGTCTGAATTCACCGGCCTGCGCGGCTTTTCGCGCAGGTCCGGTGGAATGATGGGTTGGGCCTATGTTGCACGGCGAGACTCCCTTCGCTCCTTAGCTAGGCGAAGGCGCTCCGGCTCCGTGTACATTCGCTCCAATAGCGCAAAGGTGAAGTCGAGAAGATCTTCCGCATCTTCCT
The DNA here is from genome assembly GCF_900110885.1 of Azotobacter beijerinckii. GTDB lineage: Bacteria > Pseudomonadota > Gammaproteobacteria > Pseudomonadales > Pseudomonadaceae > Azotobacter > Azotobacter beijerinckii. Next base: position 35,569 of record NZ_FOFJ01000033.1, read on the forward strand.
TGCCGAGCGTTCCATCATGAGCACCATCATTTCCGTCTTCTTTGATGCATGACGAAAGCTCTTGTAATGCATTTGGCAGCAGACCTTGCTCGAATAGCCATGGCAATCTAAGGCCAAGGTTACGGCGGATTTTCGAACTTAGGCCGTTAGCATCTGCTTCGGGAAGTAGCGATTTGGTAGCGAGATCAACGCATAGCCGAAACATCGTTCCCGCCGCATTAAAGCAGCCCACAGCCAAACAGGTGGCGCCTTCAGAGAACACAGAGAGAATTTCTGGAGGGAGGTATTCGGGCGGAGAGATGGCTTTTGCATCCTTAAGGCTTACGTAGTTCTCTACGGTGACTAACTTATTGGCGGCGACTGGTAGCTTGTTAAGCCCGGACTGACGAATGGCTTTGGATTCGTCTATCCCTTTTTCGCTTAGAAGAAAGACGGTCGAGCGACTACAGTGGCGGCAAATGCAGAATGCCTCGTACCAGGACTGCCAGTTATGCCTGTAGCCGACCTGCGTGTGGGCAACTAGATCGAACGTCATTCGACTCGAACCACAACGAGGGCAATCGGCAACTAGCTCTGACATTTCATTTCTCCTGCTTCAATGCGTAGGCAAGCCATGACGATAGGCCCAACGTAACGGAGCTAAACACCGCTCGCGCGCTTTTTGCGAGTGTGTGTTTGAGCGACTAGTTAGCCGACAATACACTCCGTCCCGCGCAGCGGGCTGTAAATGGGGTAGGCGCTCAAGCGCAATGAAAATCGAAAAATTTGCCTCTCCCCCAGCACGGGGCTCCGGCGTGTGCATTAACTTCGTTATGCTCCGCCGGAGCCCCGTGCTGGGTATAGCTGATTTTTTCGGTTTTTTCGGCGATTGATTCCACATCATTTACGTTTCCCTACGCCCGATGGTGGATATTGTTGGTTAACTACCATTAGACACCAACTGGTGCATAACTACCCGAACGGGCGTGGTGTATAACACTCCTTGTCATGCTAACTCTCCCTGTCTAGCTCGCTGGTTTCGGAGCCATCGTGACTGTGGCGGGCAGTTATACACCATGAACGGCAGCCCTAGCCAATATCAATGCGCCACCACGCATGAGCAACGATTGACTCCCCCCATCTCCCCCGCTAAGGTTCCCCCGTCGCTGTAAATCCAGCGACCTGGGCTTGGCGGCCCGGAACTCCGAGGCGGACACAACACCGCCCTACAAGGCGGTTTTTTTGTGCCCGCAGCATGGCTACACCCGTTATGGGCGGGCCGTGTGTGGGTGCCTTCGGGCACGCCGGCCCTCGGACCGGTCCGCCAACCCGCACGGTTCCGCTCACCCATCTTGGCGGATGGGCGCGGTTACGACTCCGCATCCGAGAATCCAAGCCATGCCGAACACCAGCCCCATACTTGCCGCAGTTGATTTTCACGGCCAATCCCTGACCGTGCTCACTTCTGCCACTGGCGAACACCTTGTGGCTATGAAGCCTATCTGCGAGGCCATCGGCCTCCAGTGGGAGGCGCAGCTCAAGCGCATCAAGCGACACCCCGTCCTGTCGATCTGCATGTCCATCATGGACATTCAGATACCCGGCGACGACCAACACCGCGAACTCGTCTGCCTCCCCCTCGACTACCTCAACGGCTGGCTGTTCGGCGTGGATGCCTCCCGCGTCAAACCCGAAATCCGCGAGCGCCTGGTGCAGTACCAGCGCGAATGCTTCGCGGCGCTGGCCGCCTACTGGCAGCAGGGCGAGGCGGTGAACCCGCGCACGACGGCCACCGCCACCCCCGCCGAGCCAATCCACCTCACCTACAACGACCGCCCGTTCCGCATCGTCCCCGAGGGCGCGGCGCTGTGGTTCGTCGCCGTCGATATGGCCCGCGCCCTGGACATGCGCGATGGCCACTGCCTCACCCGTCATCTGCGCAGCGAGCACAAGGCGCTGCGGCAGGTCGGCCACCGGCGCCTCGGCCTGATCGACCGTGCCGGGCTGGAGCTGGCCCTGCACCACGCCAGTCCGGCGCGGGCCGAGCCGTTTCGGCTGTGGCTGGAGGCGGCGCTGGAGCAGTTCGTGACCGGCACGGCGCCGGCGCACGCGTTGCCGGGCGGGCTGTCCGGCGACCAGCAGAGCGCGATCAAGACGCTGGTGGCGGCGCGCATCGAGACGGTGCCGGAAACGGTGCGCGGCAAGGCGGCGACGCTGTGCTGGTCGGCGCTCAAGGCGAAGTTCGGCTGCGGCTATAAGGAGATCGCCCCGGAGCAGTTCACCGAGGCGGTGAGTCTGGTGGCGCGCATCGTGCTGGAGGGCGAGCTGCTGGAGCCGGAGGCGCCGAAGGTGCTCGGCCGCCTGCCGATCGACTTCCCCATCGAGGACTGGAAAGCCCGCAATCCCCACCAGTTCCGCCACGACAACCCCAACAGCGCCGAGCTGACGCTGACCACGGGCGACCTGCTGCTGAGCGAGTACTCGCCCGGCGAAGTGCTGCTGGAACAGCTCCGCGAAGCCGGCTACCGGGTGGACGGCCCGCTCTACGAACTGCGCGCCCTGCGCTCGCTGGCCAAGCGCCTGGACGTGACCATGCGCCTGATGGCCGGCAACGTGCGGCAGGCGCTGGACAGCTTCGAACACGACCACCGCCGCGTGCAGCGATTCGAGGGAGCGAAAGAAAAGCGCTGATGAGGCGCTGAATCGCAGGCACAAAAAAAGCCCCTGCCGGTGTAGCGGGGGCTTTTTGTCGAGCACAGCGCGTCCATGGACGAGCGGGTGCTCTCCCCGCCGTTACAGTGCGCGCGATTGGGTCCGGCCGTCGAAAAGGCAGGGTATCGATGTTGAGTTGCCCTGCCCTGGAGCGAACGGCGGTCTACGCTTCGACGAGAAATGCTCGTCACTGGCTTTTCATCTGGCCGTAATAGCCTTGGCCGGACACAACGGGCACAGTCGTGTCCCGCTTGGCGCTGCAAGGAGGCAACACTATGTCCATGACGGAGCTTGAGACGGAACTCGATATGGTGCGAGTCGCGCTGCATCTGGCATACGCTTCGGACACGCCGGCCGAAGCCCGGCAGCATCTGGCGCAGACTCTGATCGACATCGCGGATAACGAAGCCCCTGCGGACAATCTGGTGCGGCATGTGGCGTGGGAGTTTGCCTCGATCCACAAGCCGGAGATGGCCCGTATACGGAGCGAGCTAGAGAGGCGGTCGGCTTAGCCCCGGGGCATCCCTGCTCCGGGCCATCCCCGGATTCAAGCTGCACGGGGCGGCAAGCAAGCTCGTGCCGCTCATGCCATCGCCCCGCCGGCGGCGAGGTACTGGGCGAGCAGGTCGTCGGCGCGGTGCTCGTGCTGGCCGTAACCGGCTCCCGGCAGGCTCGCCCAGATTGCCCGGCATTTGCGGATGGCCTCCTCGATCCGCCCTACCCCAATGTCGTCCAAGGCGCGGCGCTCCCTGATCTGCTGGAGCGCGATGCGGTCCTGGCTGATCGGGCCGAAATCCTTGAGGTCGAGGATCTTGCGGTAGGCATCCCAGTAGCGGGCCAGCAACTGGTAGCGGCCGGCCGCCGTGGACTTGATGCCGAGCCGCGGCAGCGCCACCAGCTTGCGCGGGTGGTCGGCGTAGCCGACGAACAACTCGCCGCCCACCAGCACGTCGTAGCCGTGGTCGCGGGTCGGCTGCCGACCGTTATCCGTCCCCTCGCTCCAGGCGAGCATGTCGAGAAAGGCGCACAGGTTTGCGCCGCCGGCTTGGGCGGCAGTGATTCGAGGCATGGGGGTTCTCCAGAAACGAAAAGCCCGCTTGGCGCGGGCGGGGTATCAGATGGCGTGGGCGAAGGTGTGCCGCCAGCGCTGGTGGCTATCCAGCCCGTCGCGCACGCTCCACAACTCGGCGATCACGTCGCCGACGTAGGTCGTGCTCAGGGTCGCCGTCGTGCCGGCGATGCCGGTCTGGCTGGCCAGCACCGCCTGGGTGTCGGCGCGCAGCAGGCGGGCGCTGTAGGTGGTGCCGCTCTCCGGGCCGATGCTGCCCTGGGCGGTGTCGATCAACTGGTCGGCCTGCAGCAGCCGGTCGCGGTGCGCCCAGCTCAGCACCACGTCGCCGGCGACGCTGGCCGGGTAGCTCGCCCCGCCGAGCCGGAACAGCCCCGGCGGATAGGGCCTTCCCTGCCGCTGGGCGGTGAGCAGGCTGTCGACCGCGGCCAGCGCGGGGTCGAGCTGGCCCTCGCCGGTCTGGGTCAACAGCCGGGCCTGCACGGTGACGCTCGGCGCGTACTCGGTCGGGTCGAGGGCGGTTTCGTCGTCCAGGAACCACAGCCGGGCGCCGGCGGCGTGGCCGGCCGGCAGCGTGTCGACGCAGCCGCGGGCCAGGGTGCCGCTCAGGGTCGCCGGGTCGAAGG
>NZ_FOFJ01000147.1 GCF_900110885.1 Azotobacter beijerinckii
GCGGTCATTCCCCGAAAGCGCAACTCGCTCAAGGGCAATGCCGATCTGGACCGGGGGCTGTATCGCTACCGGCATCTGGTCGAGAACGCCTTTGCGCGGCTGAAACATTACCGCGCCGTGGCGTTTCGCTACGACAAGCTGAAGCGAAATTACGAGAGCATGGTAGCCATGGCCTGTGGGTTTCTATGGCTCCCCATGTGAATCGTCAACAGCCCCTAGCGGAAGAAGTCCTGCATCTGGGAGCGCTTGAGCTGCTTGCGACAGATCATCTGCTCGTGGCTGTCGACGCCATGAATCTGGAACACCTGCTTTGCCAAATCGACGCCCATTCGCTTGAGCTTCATGGTGACCCCCTCCTCTGGCGACTGCTGTTTTCAGCAACTTCAGTCTGGCGCATCGACGCCGTAGGAGGAGGGAGTCCATTTCATTGCTCTACGCCCTGCCGGTCGGCGAACTGCGTAAAGAGCAGATCGTCTGCCTGCGTCAGGGCAAGACGACCCGCAAGCCGCGTACCGGCGGGGTGGATCGGCGCAACCAGATCCCCGAGATGGTCAGCATCCATGTGCGTCCGCCGGAGATCGAGGACCGGCTGATGCCGGGATACTGGGAAGGCGACCTGATCAATGGCAAGGCCAACGCCTCGGCGGTGGGCACCCTGGTCGAGCGCACCAGCGGCTACCTGATGCTGGTGAAGATGAACGACGCGACGGCGACCTCGGCGGTGGAAGGCTTCAGCGCGGCGCTGAACCGCATGCCGCTGGCAGTGCGCAAGAGCATGACCTACGACCAGGGGCGGGAAATGGTCCGGCATGCCGAGATCACCCAGAAGACTGGGGTGGCGATCTACTTCTGCGACCCGCACAGCCCCTGGCAGCGCGGCAGCAACGAGAGCATCAGCGGACTGATCCGCCAGTACTTGCCCAAGGGCACGGACCTGTCGGTTTACAGTCAGGAACAGCTGGATGCGATTGCCTATGAGCTGAACATCCGGCCGTGCAAGCGCTTCGACTTCAAATGCCCGATCGAAGTGATGACGGAAGTAGTGGCGAAGCAGCGCGAAGCGCCTGTTTCAATCCAGCAACCGTGTTGCACTCAGCTTCTGCATCCGCCCTTTAATGTGCGCATCCACTCGTATCGGGATATAGATACTCAACGATATGGACCTCGCCTGTGGAGTCTTCGTAAGTGATCTCAGCTGGAATGGTGCCACAATGGGCGGGTGCCGTTCGAAGATATTCGAGCTTTATCAGTTTATCGATGTCCAGGTGCATGCCGTATTTGTAGGGTTTGGTCTCGGAAGTCTTTACCTCGGCAATGGCTGAAGAGGTTGTCGTAAGTACAGTCATGGCAATTATCAGTTTCATGGTCTTCATATTGAAAATAATATTGATTGTTTCCATGTGTAAATAGGAGGCCGAAGATGTGGAGCGTTTGGCTCGACATCGGCTCTCGGGAAGTTGATATGAAGCGTCTGTGCGGATCGGCTTGGCTAACGTGCAGTCTGTGCTAGATCGGGTTCAGGGGTGCCGCCATCCCGTGGCTGCAGGTCATGCCGTCCCGAGCCTGGGGAAGCGCTTTCGGTTGGCAAAGGCGTTCGGTCCGCGAAGGCACACAGTAATGTTTGAGTGCAAATGCGGTGCTGTTGAACTTTAGATATATCCCGGACTTGCTTCGCAGTACCGTCTGTTTGGGCGTGCCGGTCATTCATGTCATGCCTCCTGGATAACTGGATTTGGCATGGATCGCTCTTCGTGCGCTCCATGACGAATCAGGCAAGGCAGGCGAAGTGTGATCCACGGCTGCAATGTAATGAACCTGAAAGATTGAGTCCATTGAGCAAATGAAACTGAATGCAACCGACTCGGTGATTTCTTCTCGGTCAGTTGCGCTGCCTATATGAGGTCGGCAGCTGTTGGAGGCTGTTTTTATTAAACAAGTTTTTACATTTAAATATTCATTTACATTTAAGTCGCTATTCAAAAGGGCGAGTGTGTCATTACGCCACTTCGGGAGGAGTGCCCCATTTATTGAGTGGCTGAGGCCGGCAGCGCTACGTCCATCGCCCTCGCTGCCGAGCTGGCGCCGCTGACCGACAGTAAGTGATCCATGAACCCCGTCTGTTAACGGCCGAGCCGGTCTTTTACAGTGGCGCCGTCGGAGTGCAGTTCCACGGCAGCAGCGCCTCGTA
>NZ_FOFJ01000016.1:0-5794 GCF_900110885.1 Azotobacter beijerinckii
CGCGCTGGAAGGCCACCTGGACAACAAGGTGCTGTCCGGGCTGTTCTCGCTCAAGACCGGCGCCCATACCGTCTACCTGGGCCTGCAGCGGGTCAGCGGCGACAGCAAGTGGCTGCGGGTCAACGGCACCAGCGGCGGCACCCTGGCCAACGACAGCTACAACGCCAGCTACGACAACGCCCGGGAGCGCTCCTGGCAACTGCGCTACGACTACAACTTCGTCGGGCTGGGCGTGCCGGGGATGACCTTCATGACCCGCTACATCTCCGGCTCGAACATCCAGGCCGGCGGCCTCGACAACCGCAAGGAATGGGGCCGCGAGAGCGAGCTGGCCTACGTGGTGCAGAGCGGCCCGGCGAAGAACCTGACCCTGCGCTGGCGCAATATCACCATGCGCCGCGACTGGGGCAGCAACAACCAGTTCAACGAGCAGCGGATCATCGTCCAGTATCCGCTGTCGCTGTTCTAGCCGCCGTGCTCGTGGGGATATAGTGGTGCACGACGGGCTCTTCCCTGGCCGGGCGGCCCGTCGGTCCCGCCGGATCGGCCAACGCCTCGACGCTTCGGGGACTCCCGGGTCTTCGCCCCCGTGCCTTGACCGCGTTGCGCCCGGCACGGCAGATCGCGCCGCGCAGTACCGTCTGCGAATGCCCTCCACGCTTTCTCTTCCGGCCCATCCGGCCAAGGTAGTCCGTCGTGCTGCAGATCCTCTCCATCACCCTGCCCATCTTCATCCTGATCGGGCTGGGCTTCTTCGCCGTCCGCTTCGAGGTGATCAGCCGCGAGCAGATCCGCGGCCTGGGCAGCTTCGTCATCACCTTCGCGTTGCCGGCGCTGGTGCTCAAGGCCGTGTCGGACAGTCCCTTCCAGGAGGTGATGAACTGGCAATATCTGCTGGCCTATTGCGCGGGCTCCCTGATCGTGTACCTGCTCGGCCTGCTGTTCGCCCTCAGAGTGCGCCGCGAGCCCCTGGACACCGGCGCCATCTCCGCGCTGGGCATGGCCGTCTCCAACAGCGGCTTCGTCGGCTACCCGATCGTCGCCATGCTGCTCGGCCCGGCGGCGGCCATCGGCCTGGCGCTGAACATGCTGGTGGAGCACCTGTTGATCATCCCCCTCAGCCTGACCCTCGCCGAGGCCGGCCGGCAGCAGGGCTCCACGGGCAAGGTGCTGCGCGAGACGGCCAGGCGCCTGGCCAGGACCCCGCTGATCATCGCCATGCTCGTCGGCCTGCTGCTCTCCCTGCTGGAGGCGCGCCTGCCGGCGATTCCGGGCAAGGTGGTGGACATGCTGGCCTCGGCGTCGGCGCCGGTGGCGCTGTTCGTGATCGGCGGTTCGCTCTACGGCCTGAAGCTGCATGGCCTGTTCGCCGAGCTGCGGATGATCGCCGTGGGCAAGCTGCTCCTGCACCCGCTGGCGGTCTTCCTGCTCTTCTCGCTGCTGCCGGACGTGGACCCGGTGCTGATGGTGGCCGGCGTGCTGTTCGCCAGCGCGCCGATGCTGAGCGTCTACCCGATCTTCGGCCAGCGCTTCGGCGTCGAGGGCCGCTGTGCCGCCGCTCTGCTGTTCACCACGCTGATGTCCTTCTTCAGCATCAGCCTGCTGATCGGCATCATGAAGCCCCACCTGTAGGGGGCGGGGCTTTCGGCATCGCGACGGCAACGCCGTCCCCGGCCCGCCGAACGGCTATACGGCCGCGGCGCCCTCGCGCTGCGGGATGGCCGGGGCCTCGGGGACGGCAGCGGGCGAGGCGTCCTCGAAGCGGTCGACCCGGCGCAGCGACTTGAAGCCCCACATCCAGCCGCCCGTCACCGTCAGCGTGCACAGCGCGCCCAGCACCGCCGCCGGCACCGTGCCGAACCAGGCGGCGCTGCTGCCGGCACGGAACTCGCCCAGCTCGTTGGAGGAGCCGATGAACAGCATGTTCACCGCGTTGACCCGCCCGCGCATGGCATCCGGGGTGGAGAACTGGATCAGCGAGGAGCGGATGTACATGCTGACCATGTCCGCGCCGCCGGCCACCAGCAGGGCCAGGAAGGACAGCCAGAACAGGCTGGACAGGGCGAACACCAGGTTGGCCAGGCCGAACAGCGCGACCGCGGCGAACATGGTCAGGCCGACGTGGCGGTCGAAGGGCCGCACGCTCAGGTAGAGGCCGACCAGCACCTCGCCGATCGCCATGGCGCTGCGCAGCGCGCCGAGTCCTTCCGGGCCGACCTGCAGGACTTCCTGGGCGTAGATCGGCAGCAGAGCCACCACGCCGCCGAGCAGCACCGCGAAGAGGTCCAGGGAGATGGTACCGAGGACGATCGGTCGCGAGCGGATGAAGACGATGCCGGCGGTGAAGCGCTGCCAGGCGGTCGCCTCGAGGGTCTTCGAGGGCTCGGCGAAGCGCACCGGCACCCAGCGCAGCAGCCCCAGCCCGAGCAGGAAGGCGGCCATGCAGAACGCATAGCTCAGCGGGCCGCCGCCGAGGGCGTAGAGTCCGCCGCCGAACAGCGGTCCGGCGATGGTGGCGCCGCGCATGATCATGCTGTTGGCAGCAATCGCCGCGGCCAGCCGCTCGCGCGGCACGACCTGCGGCAGCAGGCTCTGCAGGGTCGGCCCGGTGAAGGCCCGCGCGCAGCCGAACAGCGCCAGCACGGCGTAGATCGCCGCGGTGTTCAGCGTGTCGCCCAGCGACAGCCAGAGCAGCAGGCCGCCGCACAGGGCCTCCACCGCCCAACTGATGGCGAGGATGCGCTTGCGGTCGTAACGGTCGATCAGATCGCCGGCCGGCAGCAACAGCAGCAGCATGGGGATGAACTGGGCCAGGCCGACGCAGGCCAGCGACAGCGGGTCGCGGGTCGCGTCGTAGACCTGCCAGGCGACCACCACGGCCTGGATCTGCAGGGCACAGACGGCCGCCAGGCGGCCGATCAGGAAGGGCAGGAAGCCGGGATAGCGGTAGATGCTGGAGCCGGACTCGGAGGAAATCGCGTCGGACACTTCGATACTCGCAGGCAGAGGTTGAAGGAGGCACCGCCCTGCGTCCCGCTGCCCGCAGACAGCCGACGGAGGCGCTGTTTGTTACAGCAGGGTGACATCGTCTGGAGCGCTTTCCAACCGCCGGAGATTTGCCGGTGGGCGATCAACGGTCAGATCCGAGTCGAAATGCCGCATGATCATGAGCTAGATCAATGTTGACAAGCGAGATCGCTTGCTAGATTCGATCCCGTCACCACGCCCGCCAAGGAGGGCAACCACATGCTGATCTCTCTTGTTCTTTCCATCGTGTTCGCATGCTTCATCCTGTTCGTGGCTGGCCTGTGTCTGGGACGCTGGATGCGTCCCTCGTCCGGCTCGGCGACGAATATGACGAATATGGAGGGCGTAGCGAACAGGGCTCGTTGAGCGAGGGCTGCGCCTGGCGCAGCTTCCCCGACGCAGCCGGGGATTGGCCATGGGGCGGATGTCGGATGAAACCGGCATCCGCCCTTTTCGTTTCGGCTGGCTTCGACGGACGAAGAAGAGAGTGAAAGGCGTGGCGCTCGGCAGGCTTAGTTCGTTCGCTTCCTCGCGCTAGGCTGCCCAGAGTTTGGCCACCGTACCGCGGGTGCTGTAGCGTCCCTCATTGCCCTGCATCAACGGCGGGCCGGGACGTAGTGGAAGGTAGCCAGGTCTTCATCCAGGGACCAGATGAAAACCTCGCTCATCGGGAAGCGCGCTACGCACTTCTCGTATTCCTTGATGATGCTGAGATCGCCGAAGCTGGTCCCTTCACCGGTTCGGGTGGGCGATTTGTTGTGGCCGGCCTTGTTCGGAAACTCGTCCAGCCAGCCGAGGATTTCCTGGGTATTGGGAAACTCACCGGGGCGGTAGGGAGCTTCGCCGGTAAAGGCGCCCCTAATCTCTGCACAGAATCGTTGCGCCGTTTTCCGGCGGAGTCCGCCATTGCCGTTCTGGGCGATATGGTTGCCGGTTTCCAGAATGGTCGCCATCGGCAGGATAAAGGTGCAGTCGTTGCCGACATATTCGACAAAATCGGCTCCCACGCCAGCTGCATCCTGATTACATCCCGGCACATTCAGCAGGTTGAGAAACACGCTGGTATCGATCAGGCAGACCGCACTCATTCGATCTCCCCCTGCATTTTCTGCAGCCAAGCCAGTGCGTTCCGCCGTTTCTGCTCTGGCGTGACCGGCGATTTGACGAAGCGATCGACAATGCCGTTGGTAACCAGCTCGCCCAGTGGTCCCTGGGAAACCAGCCCGGCGTAGTCCTGCAGGTCCGAAAGGCGTACTAGGCGGCTATCCCCCTGTGCAGAGTCGCGGTAGCAGAACACCACATCGCCCAGTGCGCTGTCGGGCAACGCATCCATCAGTGCTGGATTATGGGTGGTCAGCAGCAGGCGCACCCCGCGCTGTTCGGCTTGTTCGCGCATGGTGTTAAGCAATTGCCGGGCGCGCGAAGGATGCACGCCGTTATCGACTTCCTCAATCACCAGGGTCGACTCCATCGGCGCAGACAGCAGGGCGGCGGCAATCGCCAGCACCCTGAGCGTGCCGTCGGAGAGCAGTTCCACCGACCAGTTGCGCTCGACTTCGCCGAAGCTCTCGACCAGCTCCAGAGACACGCGCCCGCGGCGATCCTCGAAGAAGCGGACATCCTTGACGTCCTGCTCGGGCAGGCTCTTGATGAACGCGATGATGGCCGGCCGGACCGCCTGGTCCTGCCAGAGCGTGTAGAGCACGCCGGACAGGTTCGCGCAGTCGCCACGCAGCGTCTTGTCCGGGGGGCTGTCGCCACGCATCAGGGCGGGGACGGGGTCGAGAAACAGGGTATTGGCCAGCAGACGCTGAAAGTGGCCGGTGGTTTCCGGGATGACCTTCTGCGCCTTTTTGTGTCCAGAGTCGAACATGGCCGAACTGGCCAACTGGTTCAGGATGGCGATCTGGTCGGTGCAGGTGATCTGTGGTTTCTGCCCACCCCGCGCAAAGTTGTTATAGGCGACGCGCACGTCGGTACTCAGGCCGCTGGAGGGCTGCTCGATGCGGTAAAGCGGGAATTTCTGCCGGGACGAGCCGATGCTTTCCTGAACGATATGCAGCTCGTCGTCGCGCAGGACGATCTCGACGCTGAGGCTGTTCCACTCCTCATCGTCGGTTTCGCAACCCAGAGTGAACGACTGGCTCTGCAGGTAGGGAAGGTCCCTGACCTGCCCGCGCAGGATCTGCTCCGAATCGTCGACCCTGTGGCGGAGTACCGACAGCTTCTGGCCCTGGCCGAGCCAGCACAGGAAGCGGAAGGCTTCCAGCGCATTGCTCTTGCCCGAGGCGTTGGCCCCGATCATCAGGGTCAATGGCGACAGCTGCAGCCGCTGATCCCGATAGCTCTTGAATCCCTTGATATGAATGGCCGTCAGCATGGCGACTCCTTTCAGGCTTCTTTGATCGTCACCCAGCGCTTGCCGGTGGCAGCTGCTGCATCAGGGCCTTCTTTTCCTGCTTCAGGCTGTCGAGCTGCTTTTGCAGGGTTACGATTTCGCGGTCGGCAGTGGAAAGTACGGCGGCGATGGCTCGTTGTGCCTCATGGCATGGAGCCTCAATCTGTACGTTCAGAAGGTCCTTGGGATTGACTCGAGTTCATCCCATTGCACAAAAAATACACAAGCCAAAAACAAAAGCCCCAGGATTTCTCCTAGGGCTTTGTCGTGTCTGGCGCTCGGCGAGCTTCTAACCTATTCATCAACTTACTGAAAGTAAAGGATTTTATGTGAGTTGATTTTTGGCGGCATACAGACAGGCATACAGGC
>NZ_FOFJ01000016.1:5804-96440 GCF_900110885.1 Azotobacter beijerinckii
AGCCAGAAACAAGAAAACCCGCACAGGGCGGGCTTTTCAGGGGTGTTTGTAGACTGTTGGAGACAGCTATAAACAGGTATTTGGCGCGCTCGGCGAGCTTCTAACCTATTCATCAACTTACTGAAAGTAAAGGATTTTATGTGAGTTGATTTTTGGCGGCATACAGACAGGCATACAGGCTCCCGGTTGCTAGCCTTGTTTGGGCTGCTTTCTGATCAGCTCTAGTCTATGCGAAAGAGTGCTGCAGGCCTGTGCTTGTGTTCCTTGTCCGACCGCCAAGGCGGGGCGGCCAGCAGGGAATGGCGGGGGCGGTGTTCGACTGATCGGCGGATTTACGGAACACGACTGGTGTGCCGAACACCACGTGTTCCGCCTTGCGCGTGTTGGTGTTCCATGGCTGTAAGCCGCGTCGTTACTGGCTTTCAGCGATTCTGGAACACCAAGAACACCAAGAACACCGGATTTCCGAGGGGGAAAGGTTTGAATGTCCCCAAGCCCCCGGTCGGGGCGAAGACCTGCAGCGAGGAAAGTCTATGCCCTGCTCGGGACGGATCGGCATGAGGGGGCATAGGCGTTTGCGCTGATGCTGGTCATTGCCCGTCATTACAGCGGGTCCTCCCCAAGGGGCCACCCTATGCGGGTAATTCGAACCCCGTTTTCTCTCTAGCTGAGATTTGCTCGGAGATGTCCGTCTTTCTTCCCCTGCTCCAGCAGCACGGGCTTTCGCCTTGGTGATCACCCAAGCGACCGACTATGGATGCAGTGTCGTGCTGGAAGCTGCAGCGCCTGGTGTTGACCTCCTTGGCTGATCTGAGCCTGCCGCCAGTTAAGAAGCTCGAGCACATCAAGGGTTTCCGACAGCTCACACCTGTTGGCCTGGCAGCCCATGGCTACCTCGAAAAAGTAAGGAAGTCCTTGGCCAAGCCTCAGCTAGAGAGAAAACGGGGCTCGAATTACCCGCATAGGGTGGGGGCCTCTGGAAGGACCCAATGCCTGCCTGCCGGTTTCTACCTGGTCTGGCCAACTGTTAACCAAGGCGGTTAACCGTCAACCTGTTAACTAACTTTCAGACCCAGCCACTACCACGTGAACGCGGCTCGAATTACCCGTGTAGGGTGGCCCCTTGGGGAGGACCCGCGGTGATGACGGGCAATGACCAGGATCAGCGCAAACTCCCATGCCCCCTCATGCCGATCCGTCCGGAGCAGGGCATAGACTTTCCTCGCTGCAGGTCTTCGCCCCGACCGGGGGCTTGGGGACATTCAAACCTTTCCCCTCGAAAATATGGTGTTACTGGTGTTCTTGGTGTTACCGAATTGCTGAAAGCCAGTAATGGCAAGGCTTACAGCGATGTAACACCAACACACGCAAGGCGGAACACGTGGTGTTCAGAACACCAATCGTGTTACGTAAATCCGCCGATCAGTCGAACACCGCCCCTGCAAAAATTGGGTGTAACTGGTGTCTATTGTGTAGCCGAAACGCTGAAAGCCAGTAATGACGCGGCCTCCAGCGAAGTAACACGAATTGCTGAAAGACTGAACACCAAGCCATGAGTAAAATGTGTTACGCCAAGCCTGTTTGGTACGGCAGGCATCGGCCGGAAGCTGCCTCTAGAAAGTGCCGACCTAGGAACGGCCGGCGCGTTGGCAAGGTCATACTTCAGTCTGCTCTGCTATCTCCAGGGCATCATCCACTTCGATACTCAAGTATCTAACAGTGCTTGAAGATTGAAGCTGGTGCGCAGGATCGCAGCAGCACATTAATTAGCTCGATGTCATCTAGTTCGCATCGCCTTCGTCGCTTGCATCATTGCGTGGCACGACGCCATCGCGTAGTGGGTAAAGGCCGTATCGGCCCTTGCCTCGAATACGCGTGAACGTGATGGGTTCGAGCGCTTCCGCTGTTTCTGGTTTGATCGGTTCGTTCTCGAGAACGATGACTTGACCGCGCCCCCGCCAAGTCGACATCCAGCCATAGAACCGGTCAATGACCGTCGCAGGCGGCACTTCATGTTCTTCGGTCGAGTCCGGATGAGCGTACGTCTTTAGCGGTGAGTCGAGGACGACTACGCCGAGATGGGGGTGTCCTTTCTCGAGCGCGTGTTCCATGAGCGCAACCACCAGAGAGGATAGGTACAGGCCTCTCACTCCGGCGCCGTAGCTCAGGCGCGAACGGTCGTCGATACGCAGGTCGCAGGGTCCGTCGGCGAGAGCGATGTTCTGGATGGAAGTGAAACCCCAAGTATTCAGCAACTCCTTTGCGCGGTTGGCCACCTCACGACCAAACGTCCCGCCCTCACGAGTCACGGTGATACGTTTGCGTACGCTCGCCTTTCTTAGACGATCAACCTCGGCCGTAAGGCGCTGTATCTCGTCGAAATTGCTCAGCTGTTCGGACAGCTCTGAACGTCGCAACGCCAATGTTTTTGGATTGGCAGTGAACTCGACACGGGTATTCATGAGCACCATCGCTTCGCGGTTCTGCAGCACGTTGAGGTCAGCAGCTAGTTTCGAAGCGCGTGCTTTGAGATCTTGATAGCGGCCTCGTTCATGTTGCAGGGCAGCGAGCAAGCCCACGCGGAGTGCTCGAATTTTTTCTGCTTCAGCGGCGATGGCTGCTCGGTAGCGGCTGGGCGCCGTAGGGCGCAGATCGTTAGGGTCCACTTGGCTTTCTGCCGGGGTTCCGCACAACGGGCAGTCTACTGTCGGTAGTTCCTGGAAGAACGCGACACCCTCGTTAGTACCTCCAAGGCGTGCTTGGTCGTTCGCGTACTTCTTGTCGAGCAGCTCGAAGCGGCTAATCATGGACTGTGAGTGATTCCAGTCGTTTTCAACCCGGTGCAATGCATCGGACGTTTCCGCAAGCTGCCTGCGCAAGTCCTTTAGCGCGGAAGCACGCGCTTCGTATTGGCTCGTCATCGCCGACAGGGTCGTATCCACCCGCTCCAGCGCCTCTTCCACTTCGTTGCGCCTCAGGTCTTTCGGCATGAGGGCTTCGATGCGCTTCAGAGCAGTCTCGGCAGACTGTAGCTCGCCGCGGGCACGTTCAGCTTCTGTTGCGGACTTCCGGAGTTGGATGGCCGAATCATCGGTGCCTGTCAAAAACAAGTGGAACGCAGCTTCATGCTTCGATGCGGCATGGCCGCTGCCCGCGCTGGGCTGTTTGGCAGGAATGTCGGACTGCGACCACAACGACCAGTGGCGAAGATCGTCACCCGTTACGGCGCCACGCTTGCTGTGATTGCGAAGAATTTGTTTGCCACTCGCACCGCATAATGCTACGAGCAACTCCCCGAGGTCTTGGTCTAGTGGTTCGAACGCTTGATCCTCGGTGTCGCCGAGCACGCGCGTGTAGACGGCGGCGCCTCCGCCAGACAGCCCCCGGCGTACTTCGTATTCACCGTCGGCGGCCTTAAACCGCAGGCGGAATTCCTGGTAGCCCTGCGTCAGCGGAAATGATTCAGGCAGGTCGTTACCTCCCAGCATGTACCAGAGACAATCGTAGATATAGGACTTTCCGGTCTCGCTGGGGCCTCGAATCAGCTGTCGCCTGGAGTGGAATAGGACCTCGGCGGTCTCGCGGTCTGGTCCCTGGGCCGACAGCGACGTGAGAACTATGCCCATGCGCCGCCTCCATTTCGCGCCATCAATTCGAGTTCCGCTCCCCACAGGTGGCCACTCGCAGCGAATTGGGCGGTCAGCGCGGTGGAGTCAGCTTGACCATAGCGCTCGGCTGCCCACGCGCAGCGCTGCTCCAGTTCACGCAAGTATTTTGACGTCAGAGCGCCCGTCATCGTCCTCGCGACCTCTCCCGCGAAGTAAGTGATGCCATCTGTTCCCAATGTGGCCGTCACCAGGCCTCGCGTACTCATGAGGTAGAGCCCTTGCTCAATCAGCTCGCGTCTGCTCATGAGTTCTGCGCCTCGGAATGGAATGGGTGTGTGTAGGCTGCTCGGCCCGTTCAGATCAGCGGAGTACACGATGGCATAGTCCAGCAGCACCAGCTTCTGAAGGTCCGCCCCGTGCGGCACGAGTGCCTGCAGGAGGTAGACCATGCGGATGCCGAGTTCAAATGGGGAGTTGAACACAGGCAACGCGTGCCGTTTTACTTGACCCACTTGAGCCTCCTCTGGTTTACCAGGTGGTGGCAGGTGCCCGGCAGGTCGCCGGGCCGCAGTTTAGGAGCCAGCGCACTGTCATTGACGACCAACAGTTGCGCACCCTCGGTGCCGGCCTCGAGCCGGTCCAGACCGGTCTTATGCCGAGGGCTCTTGACCTTCGGCTTGATGCCGGTCAGCACCATGTCCAACAGCGCGTCGAACTCTGCCTCGCCGTAGGTGTCCCGACTGAATGTCTTCAGACCTTCGGCGCAGTAGAAAAGTGCGCGTTGACTCTGGAAGTGTTCGCCGCAGTCCGAGGCTATCAGCTCGTCCAGCGCCAAGCCCTTGTCGATTAGTTCGGAATAGACCTTCAGCAATTCTTCGACGTAGACCTGCTCGTGTGTTGCGGGGGCGTCGGGTGCCAAGGGGTCATCACCGCGCTCACCCTCAAAACCGAACAGCTCGAAGTGCGCCTTCCGGTCCAGCGCATGCCACTCCAGGATGTCTCGCGTCTGGCACTCCACAATGCTCTTGAAATCGAAGGCCAGGATCAGCTGTTCGAGTGCTGGGGTTAGCTCTGTAGCGCGTCCCTTGAGCCCGGTCTTCCCCGCTTTCCAGTCATCCAGAAAGCGCTTCTTGAACTCGTCGGGCTTGCTCAGAAGGTTGTGAAGGTCGTTGCCCACGCCGCGTGGCGCGCAGAGGTAGTAGTACCGCGGCGCAGGGTAAGTCTTCGCCTCCAAGTGCTTGAAGAACTTGACCAACTCTTTGAAAACGTCGGCCGGTGTCAAGGCGTGGTTGTAATGTTTGCCTTGAAAGAGATCCCACTGCCTCTCGGACAAAGCAAGGACTAGACGCGCTTCGATATCGCGCCCGCCGTCGCCTGCGCCGCCCAGCTGCTTGACGAATACGTACTTCGCGTCTCCACCCAAAGGTCGATTGCGACAAGCCTCCTCAATGAGCTTTTCCCACTGGTCGGCGTGAATGAGCAAGACCTGCGATGACGGAGGAATGACACCGCGCTTGACTGCAAAGCGATTCTTCCGCGTTGGATTGGTTTCCATACCATCGGGCGCCGCGCTCTTGGGCGGTGGCTGCCGAACCTCCATATTTGCGTCGTCGGCACGCAGCAGGCTCCGGAGTCGGTCCAGCTTGCGCTAATTCATTTCTCTTGAGTGATAGTGCCATAAGTAAACAACGCCTCCACGGATTTTCAGCATGCACTCGCTTAAGGCAACGCCGAACCAGGCATCACCCCAGTTGAGACATACGTTGAAATGCGCCTGAAGCCCAAGCGCGCAGCTCGCAAAGAGGAATTCGCTTCCTGCCTACCCCATGTCAGGGCTGCACCCTGGTCATCGGGTGTCATGCGGGCGCACTCATGCCCCCAGGCATGCAAGCGCCAGGTATCCGAGCGTATTGAGATTGATCGATTTAAGATCGCAAGGGCGACGGGCAGCTACCGACCCATAGCTGCCGGTGGCGACCGGCAGAAACCGGTCAGAAGCAGACGCTCGGATGTGTCTACAAAACTAGGGGTAACTCACAATTCCTTAGCACCCCTGGCATATATCACGGCGCGTGATGAGAGCAAAAAAATATTGCATCCTTGAGCTCTCGAACGGAGCGGCTATAAATCCGATCCGTAATACCACTCAGGCTTGCAGTTCGTGAAGCAATTACTGGATGTTTTGCTTGCGCCAGTTATCCACCGCAATCGTTAGACGTTTGTCTTTGACGGTTTTTTGCCATTCATCCCAAAAATTTACCGTACCGCTATTTGGCTTGTTTTTTGGCTCATCGATTCTGATTCTGCTTGGCAGCAAGCTGGCATCGCCAACAACTAGGGCCTCGCCTGTATCGAGGGTCGGCAGGATGTCGCTAAACCCACCGAGGCTATCGGGAAGAAGCCGTTTGATTACGCCTTGGTCCTCGGCGTTGATCAGCCTCATGGATACGAAGTTGCTGCATTGACTGAGCATCGTCTTATTCACTTCGGATGGTCGCTGACTGATCACCACGAGACTGATGCCGTACTTGCGACCTTCTTTCGCGATACGCTCGAAAATATCCAGTGAGATATCGTCAGCGGAATCCGCCATGTTTCGCTGGGGCATGTAGAGATGAGCTTCGTCACATAGAAGCGCAATCGGATGGCGCAACTCGGAAGGTGTCCACTGTTGTACGGAAAACGTAACCCGCGCGACAAGCGAAACGATCAATGGGAGGACGTCTGATGGAACTTCAGAAAAGTTGATAATTTTGATACCGGCCTTGCCATTCTCGCCAGAGCTGCCGAGCACGGCAGTGGTGAATTTTTCAAGCCAGGAAAAGTCCAGAACATCTCCACCGCCGCTGAACATGAATCCCAGGCGTCTATCAGAAATTTTGTTCTCTAGACGGGAAATCATCCGGGCGAGCTTACCAAAAAAATCTCCCTGCTTTTCTTTGCCGGCCGCAGCCCCCGGAACCATTTCCACATTGATCTTGTTCAGCCGGCTCATCAGCACATCCAGATCAAATGGAACCGGGCTATCAACGGTAAAGTGCTTCAGAATTTCCTTATGGTCGCCATCCTCCAGATACTTTCTTTTGGCCTGGTTAATCTCACGGGCCATGATCATGGCCTGGTTGGGCGCATTCTGGTCACTCCGATCAACAAACATTGACACGAGTGCTTCATACGAAAGCAGCCAGTAAGGCAGGTAAAGCACACCATCACCAATGGTACATTTTGCCTCAACGTCGGCGGGACCGGCCACCTTAAAATGCTGGATGCTATGGTCTACCAATGGCGCGTATTCGCCATGGAGATCAAAAACAATGGCGTTCGCCGTAGAGAGCCCCGACATTTGCTCAATGATCTTGGCTGTGGTCCAGGACTTACCTGATCCGGTGCTGCCGCCGATGAAGGCGTGGCGCTGGAAAAACTTGTTACCGTTGAGGTAGGCAACAGCATGTTCGTCCAGTGTGTATCTGCCCAACGTCAAAGTATTCCCACCGGCTGAAATGCTAGAGAGCGTACGCATAAAATCAGTAAGGTTTTCGCCCTCTAGGGAGAAGCAATTAGCGTCAATTTCCGGAACGCTTTCCAGAGTGCGCCGAAAGACATTTTCTTTTTCTCCGTCACGATCCAGCATCGTGCCAATCAGGGCGATTTTGCATAGATTCAGTTCAGCGACTTGGTCGCTGATGCCGTCGTTGTCAATATCCTCAATGCCGCGCTTGCGGGTCACCTGGGTGATCAGGCCGATGAGATTCTGTCCCGGCCTGCTGCTTTGGAGCACAGCCAGATGGTTGACCTGCAACCTCTTAAGTTGGTCGACATTTCCCACGTCCACGATTACGTTTGTCGTATCGACGGAGGCAACCTTCCCAAGCGCATCTTCATCCTTAAAGTTAAAAATCGGCATCTCTTCTTCCTACATAATGAGTGACAGGTAACCCTCAAGACTCCAGATATTTTTTTCAATGGTCAGTGGAGCCTCGCTCAAAGAGGAGTAGACGATGGACTGGTCGTCTGTTGCTCCCCGTTCTATTGCTAGGTAATTCTGCACCTTGTCGTCAAAAATAAGCTTCCTGGCTGCGCCTGAAAGCAAATAGGTAATAATCGTGATGGGGGTATTCTGGCGCTGGCATCGTGCCATAAGTTTCGGCTGAATATGCTCATCATTGAAGCCGTAGCCAATGCATAGATACGAATTAGCAGCGGTGATGGCTTGGTCTGCGCTATGGATTATCGAGCGGTATGGCTCTAAATGAGTGGCGTGGTATTTTTGGGTTCCCGGTGTTACGATTTTTGGCTTATAATCGGCAGGTATACCTTGGATGTTTGAAAGAGCCACAGTGTCTTCGTGCGGCGATTTAAACCAATCTAGAGAGCCGTGAACCTTCCAAATGTTGACCCTGCGGGCAGAATTTATCTCATTCGGGGCGGCCGAATGCCGGATAAACCCGTGCGTGAAACCTGTGTAATGGTGAAGCCCTTCCTGATCGCATGCATATTCGGCGAGCCTGTCGTAATTCGTAGTAACGATGTTCAATTTTGTGAGGCTGCTTTTGAACATGTGGCGCAGCAGTCGGCTCAGCGGAAACATTCTTGGATTCTGAAGGCTTTTGTTGAAAATTTGAATATCTTCAGCGTTGATGAGCGACCAAGTTGCTTTGATAATTCTGGAGGTTAGCTCGTCAGTAACAGCCACCTCATGTAGCGCCGACTCCAGGTCAACGCCGTCTTTTAGAATTTTGCAGAACCTATCCCATGCCTCGACTTCGCCATCGGATAAGCTTGAAATGTCAGTATTTGCCACCAAGTGGTTCGCGAGGGCCCACATTCCAGACATGCCATGGGCAGCTGATGCACCGCTGCCCAGGATGATGAGAGGAGCCTTGCCATAGTAGGCTTGCGCTTGTTTTTTATAATTCAGGTCAGACAAAATTCTATCCTTGCCATTGTGTCGATCCTAGAAGCCACACTTGGCAGCCTATCAGGCCGCAAGGCTCAATACCCCTTACACGCCCCTATGTCAACTCAGATTACGGTCGGTTCGGAGCGTGGCCAGGGGCAGTGAGCGAACTGTAAATTGCCCTTCCTTTCTTACAAGTAACGATGTCTGCAAGGATGGTCGGTCATCAATGGCAGCTTCTGGCCGGCTTCTGCCTATTACGCAACCGATAGACATGACTGGCCAGACGTATGCAAACAGTAGCCAAGGAGAGCATTGGCTGAAGGCCACCCCATAACTCTCGGTGATCCGGCAAAGCTCAAACACCAATCTTGATGCCGCGCTCCTTGGCCGCCTTGAGCAGGCTAAGAGCGGCAGCCTCTGCACTGATACCCGACGCAATGGCCGCCGTCGCCGTGTCTTCCAGGCCGCGCACCGCCATGGCCCGAATACGTTTGGCACGCTCCCGCTCGGCGAGGATGGCGGCTGCGGCGGCCTGTGCCCTGATGGCGTTCAGGTTGCCGATCTGGATGGTTCGCGGATCGACGCCGGCCGCGATAGCCGCCCGAAACTCAGCGGTAGTTCTGACGACGGTCGGAGCGATACCGACCCATGTGCCGGATCGGCCGCTCAGCTCGGCGATCAGGGCCTCGAGCGATCCGGTGCGGTGCGCAAGCCCGGCCTCGACCGCCGCAGCCCCCACCCGCACGCCGCCGTGATCGCCCATGGCGGCCACCTTCTCGGGTTTGACACCGAGGTTTCGGGCCACCTTGGCGGTGAACACGTCGGCCAGGGCGTCGATGGTCTTGGCGATCTCGGCACGGCCCCGTTCGGTTTCGACGTCGGGCCGCTTGTTCGGGGCGTTGCTGCTGACGAGGGTGTAGCGCTTCTGGCCGGCTTCGGCCTGACGCACTGCTACTTCCAACACCACGCCGATGGACCCGAGCAGGGCGGTGTCGTCGACCACCACCTCGCCGGCGGCGCTGGCGATCCAGTAGGCGGCGCTGGCTCCGGTGCCGCCGACGTAGGCCTTGATCGGCTTTCGGCTGCGGGCGGCATACACCATATCCGCCAGCTCGTTGATGCCGGTGGCCTCGCCGCCGGGACTGTCGATGTTGAGGACGATGGCCTTGACCTTCGGGTCGTCGAGCGCGGTCCGCAGATCGGTAGCCAGCTCCTGCGTGCTGGTCGCCCCGCTGATGCGGGTGAACAGGTTGGCGTAGCGCATGATCGGCCCGGTGATCGGAATCACCGCCACGCCGTCGCGTAGGGTGACGGCGCGGGTGTTGTCCAGCGGGCGACCGAGGCGGGCCTCCAGGGCTTCGGGATTGCCCTGGCGGTCGGCAATGGCCAGCAGCGCGTCGAGGGATTCGGGGAGCATCAGCCAAGGTTGGCCGGTTGCTCGTTCAAAGGCTCTGTTCATCATCGGGATTCTCTCCGGGTAGGCCGGGCCACCGTGCGAACGCCAGTGGCCCGGTAAGCGTCACGCCGCGGTCAACTGCTCGATGCCGATTTCGGCGCGGGCTTCGGCGAGGTAACGCGAGCCCAGGTAACGCGGCCCGTTCGGTGCCAGCAGAGGCAGATGCAGCTCGGACAGCGCGTCATTGAAGCCCAACGCCTTGTCGACGGCTGCCACATGGGCGGCGATGTTGGCCAGGTCGCGGGCAGCCCGATCCAACTTGGCGGCCCACAGGTAGCGAGCGGCCAGCAACACCTCGCGGTGGGCGTCGTGATGGCGTTGCCGGGCTTCGTCGATGCCCGCCTGCAGCTTGTCCAGCTCGCCAGCGAGTGCTTCCGCAACGGCCGTTGCGGCGGTCTGACCTCCCGTGCAGGTGGCCACCGCGTTGGTCGCGGTTTCGAGTGCAACCCGAGCCCGCTGTTCGGCGGCCTTGTCGTCCGTCGCCAGCGCCTCGGCATACAGACGGGCAGCCTCGTGCTCTTGTGCCTGTGCGGCTTCAAGCTCGTGGCGCTGGGAGGCCTGCATGCTCTCCAGCTTGCCGGCCAATGCGGTCCGCTTCGCCTCAAGCTGCCGCAGCTCGGCTTGCGCGGTGTCCATGGTCTTGCGGGCCGCTTTGATCGAGGCCGGCGCGTTCTTCACGCCTTCCTCCCATTCGACCAGGCGTTGCAGCCGGGCCACTTCCTTGCGGTGTTCCTCGATCTCGGTCTTCGCCTGGCTGTAAGGAGCCAGAACCTCATGCGGGTAAGCGGGACGGCTGGCGCGGCTGCTCTTGAACATCGCCAAGGCCGCATCGGCGGATTGCTTGAGCTGCGGCAGCTGCTCGTTGAGGCGTGCGATTTCAGCCAGGCGATGTTTCAGTTGCTTCATGTTGTCGGTCATGGTCTTTGTTCCTGAATAGGTGATGGGGTGTTCTTCGCGGGCTGGCCAGGCCCGAAGGCGCCGGCGGCTCTCCTGTAGTGACCTGGCCTCAGGCGGCGAGGGCGTCGGTTTCGTCGGAGAGCAGGGCGGCGGCGGACACCACATAGGCCCGCGTGCGCGGCATGCCCGGCAGCGCCACGACCTGCGCGGCTTTGCCGTTGTCGTCGGGCTCCAGAATCCCCCGCGCGATCAGCTCGCGATTGACGTTGCGCAGGTTCATCCCCTTGAACACCTCGTCTCGCCAGGCGGTGGACAGGAAGTAGTAGGTCACCGAGGTGTAGAGCAGATCCCCCACGCCGTGCTCCAGGGTCCGGCGGAAGCCCAGGCGGTCGCCGGTGCGCGGCGCGTGGTCGTCGACCTTGGCGGCGACGGACTCCCAGCGGGTGAAGCGGCTTTCCCCGTAGCGTTCGACGACCAAGCGCAGGCGGGCGACGATGGCGTCGCTCTCCAGATTGCCGGCGCCGCCCCGTTCGGCCAGCCAGGCGTCGAGACAGACGCGGGCCGCTGCCGTGGCCGTGCCCTCCGGCCAGTCCGTCACGCCGAGTGCGGTGGCCAGTTCGCCGGCGGCGGCAGCCAGGGCGAAGCGGGCGGCGGCGCGCTGGGCCTGCCCGCTGGCAGAGGCGGGCAGCACCTCGGCGACGAAGCGTTCCAGGGTGCTGCGCAGGATCGCCCGGTAGGCGTCCAGCCGGCCCGGCTCGCAGAGCGCCGACAGGAGGGCGACCAGGGGCGTGCCGTAGTAGCGGCCGACGCGGGCCTTGAGCGCTTCGGAGAGGGCGGCCCCGCCGTCGAAGCCGTGCAGCGTGTCGAACAGCCCGTGGCCTTTGCCGGCATCGGCCGGAATGGCCAGCATGCGGATATCCATGCCGGCCTTCAGCTCCTTGTTCGCCTCGGCCATGTGCTGCGCCAGGGTGTATTCCCCGCTGGAGATGAACAGCAGACGCCATTCCTGCACCTGTCGGCCCGCCTGGCCCCGGTCGTTGGCCCGCGCCTTGCCGGTGCCGTTGCCGAGCATGTAGACGGTTTCGCCGACGATGCGCGGATCGCACTGGCTGATCTCGTCCAGCACCAGCAGCCCATCCGAGTGGGCGGCGGCGATGGACTCCAGGGCGTTGTCGGTCGAGCGCCAGGAGCGCTCGAAGGCCGGCGGCCCGTACACGGAGCAGGCGACGCGGCCGGTGGTGCTCTTGCCGGTCGAGCTGATGCCGTAGAAGTGGAAGCCGCCGGACTCCTGCCCGACCAGGTGCAGCAGCGGCCCGGCGAAGGCCACGCAGACCGCGAAAGCCAGGCGGTGATTGCCCACGCACAGTGCGCCGATCTGCCGTTGCCACTGCTCCAGGGTGCCGGCCTGCTCGATGGGCGGCAGCGGCGTGCCGGCCTCGTAGAAGTGCAGGTGCTCGTCGCTGCTGCCGAGCTTGCGGTCGGGCAGCAGGTAGGCGCTGTCATGCCAGCCCAGGCGGCTGACCAGCCGGGCGCGGGCCGGGCTGTCGTAGGCTTGCAGGTAGCCCTGCAGGTCGTTGCGCGCATTGCGGGCGCTGCGTGCCGGCGCCATGCGCAGGCCCATGTTGACCAGCGGGGCGACCACGTCCTTGCCGAACTCGCCGACCATGGCGCTGCCCGGAATGTTCAAGCGCTTTTTCGCCCCGTCCGGGTCGTCGAACTCCACCAGCAGGCCCCAGTTGTGGCCCTTGTCGTCGCGGGTGCGCGCCAGGATCTCCAGGCGTGAGCAGATGTGCCGGGCCTCGCCGTCATCGCCGGAACAGAACACCCCGGCCTCCGTCACCTTGTACCCGGCCGGCTGGCCGCCGGTGCCGTTTGCGGTTTCTCCTGCGGAGCGGGCCGGCTTACGTTTCGAGCGGCTGGCGGGTTTGCCGGTGGCTTCGGCGGGTGCCGGAGCCGGAGCGTCATGGTCCTGCCGTTCCGGGGCGGTCGCCGGCGTCAGGGCGAACAGTTCCCCGCTGCGCAGCAACTCGGCCAGGTGCGCCGGCGTCCAGCCCTTGGACTGGGCGTCGGCGGCGTCGTCGCCCTCGGCCCATTTGCCGCCGGGAGCGAAGGTCGGGCGGTCGCCGTCGAGGCCGGGCCGCTGGTTGAACACGCTCAGGGCCAGCACCTGCACGGAGGCAGCGCCCAGCTCGCGCAGCCGCTCGGCCAGCGGCTCCATGCAGGCCAGCCCGGGAGCGTCGTTGTCCGGCCAGAGCAGCACGTCGCGCCCGGCCAGCGGGGCAAAGTCCGCCTTGTGCCAGGAGTTCGAGCCGTTCGGCCAGCAGGTGGCGACATGCCCGGGCAGCAGCTCGGCGGCGGCGTCGGCGGCCTTCTCGCCTTCGCAGACGACTACCGGCGCGCCCGGGCGCCGGGCCAGCTCGTCCAGGCGCAGCAGCGGGCGCGGCTCGGGCAGGCCGGACCAGCGCCATTGATGGGCGCCGTCGGCGTTTCTGCACCAGGTCAGCGGAGCGAAGACCTTTTCCCGCTGGCCGTCGGCATCCGGCCCCAGGTCGAAGCGATAGAGCACGAACAGGGGCCGGCCTTCGGCATCCCGATAGACCCACACCTTGGACGGTGCTCCGTGCTGGCGGTGGGTCTTGTAAACCTTGGCCATGGCCTCGGTGGGGATCGGCAGCACCGGCTCCCACTCGGGCGCCTTGGTCTTGCTGGCCGGTGCCGTGCTGTCGCCGGCGGTCACGTCCAGGAAGTCCGCCAGCCGGTTGCAGGCCTCCACGTCCGTGCAGTGCTCTAGATAGCGCACCAGGTCGATCAGATCGCCGCCCTTGTCGCCGGTGGCGAAGTCGGACCAGGTGCCCTTGGCCAGGTTCACCTTGAGCGATCCGGCATGCTTGTCGGCACGGGTGGGATTGGGTGCGGTGTACTCCTTGCCGCCGTCCACCCGTTTGCCGCCGGGCAGCCAGTGGGCGAGCACCTGCTCGATGGCGCGTAGGGAAGCGGCTTTGACGTCGGCGAAGCTCGGGCGCTTGGGTTTCTGGCCGGTCATTGGCCGGCCCTCGCGTGCTTGACCGTATGGAGGCCATGGACTTCCGAGGCCTGGCCGATCCCTTTCGATGCCTGATGCTCGCGCCGCCGGCAATCGCAGGCCGCGTCATAGAGCGTGCGGGCATCGGAGCTGAGCAGGCGGACGGCGAGAAAGCAGCCGGCCAGCTCGGAGGCCGTGAACTCGTCCAGGTCGGTGACGCAGCTCAGTACGTTCAGCAGGTGCTGGGCGGCGCTCTGGCGCATGTCCGCCTCGTTGGTCAGTTCCAGGTAGCTGGCGTCGGTGCGATAGCCCAGCACCGCGAGCGAGTTGGCCTGCGAATCGGCGCGCAGGGGGCGGAAGACGGGAGCGGGCTTCATTGCGCACCCCCGGTAGCTTCCAGGGAGCGAGCGATGGTGATGTGGTGGTTGTAGCGGGCCAAGCGGGAGGAGAGGGAAGAGTCGGCGCGGAGGGCGGCAAGGGCCATGGCGCGGTGTGCGGCGGCGCGTTGCCGGAGTGCGGACGGATTGAGGGCGTGGTCGTGCTTCATGGGTGGTGCTCCTAGAGTTTGGGAGCCGCCACCGCCGTTCTCACGCGGCAACTGGTGGCGGACTGTACGCGGGGTGAGAAACCGGGACTCTAGGAACCCGGCCAGGCCGAAGCCTGCCCGCGCACAGCCGCCATAACACGACACTGCGGACGCAAAAAAAGCGCCTGCAATGGTCTTAGGGGCGCTGTTGCGCCTAGAGTTGAACGGGTTCTCACGCCCGGTCGCTGAATTTGCAGCGACGGCGGGAGAGTAGCGCCGGCCATGGCGGAGCGCAAGCGCGGCACGTCGCCGGCCTTGCTGGTGGTAGCCGTTGGGCATAGACTTTCCTTGCAGTTCGGTGATGAGGGCTGCGGTTTTCTCGAAACGCCTACGGTTCCAGCCGTGGGCGTTTTGCTTTTCAGGGGGAGAGGTCCCGCAGGGCCAGCAGGGGCAGGAAGCCGTCCCGGATCATCTGCCGGGCGTCCTCGTAGGCATCGGCCTTGCTGTCGTCGCCCAGCACGACCAGGCCGGCCCGCGTCGGGTGCATGGCCAGCACGCACCAGGTGCCGTCCGGCCAAGCCATCAAGGCCACCCGGGCGCCTTGCCGCTCCCGCTTGCGCCGGTAGCGGTTGCAGCGGGCCAGACTGGTGGTGGACAGGCCGGTTTGCCGCAGTGTCTCGAACGGGTGCAGGCGCCCGGAGTGGGCCAGGTGGGTGGCGCCATGGCTGGCGTTGGCGAAGTCCATCAGGCCGAACCCGCCAGACGCAGTAGGGGCGGCTCCGGTAGCTCGCCGCGCAGCCAGGCGGCCAACTGGCGGTCTTGCTCGATCCCCATCTGGCGCTGGTCGGCCAGGCGCCGCCGATCATGGGAAAGGGCCTGCCGGCGCTCCTGCTCCAACCGTTCGATTTCGGCGGCTTGAGTCGAAGACCAGGAAGGGTTCGATTTGCAGTACTCCTCGAGGCCGGCAATCTGTCTCCGGTAGTGCCGATCAAGCTCGTCCAGCTCGCGCTGTTCGTAGGTATCCCAGGCGGCGCTGTCGTCGAAGTACAGGCAGAACTCGCCCAGGTCGAAGTGGTACGTCACCCACTTGCGCAGGAGGCCGGCGCCTTCCCAGGCTTTCAGCATGGCCGCCGATTTGGCGAACAGGCCGTCGCCGACGACGACGCCATACTCGCGGCGGCTGGCTCGCGCCAGCACGGCGGGCAGTCCGTCCAGGGGCTCGCAGGGCACCGCCAGGCCTGCACCGTTGACGAACTGGGCGTCCCGGCTGGAGCCGTCCCAGCTCACGGCGGCGATGGTGCGATGGCGACCACGCGGGCCATTCCCGCCAGGAAAGGCGAAGCCCAGGCCGTAGCTGTCGAGGAAGGGGCCGGCCTGATAGCGGCGCTTGGTCATGCGGCGGCCCTCCCGCGAGCGGCGATCCGTGCTCGTACCCATTCCTGAATCTCGCCCAGTACCCAGGCCACCGGAGCGCCCCGGGCGGTGCTGTCGCTCAGCTTCACGGGCAGCGGAAAGCCGCTCTCCGGCTGCTTCATCAGCTTGTAGATGGTCGGCCGGGCCAGGCCGACGATGGTTTCCACGTCTTTCATGCGAACCAGGGTGGTGGCAGGATCGAACGGGTAGGGTTCTGCGCCGGCCTTGCGCATCGGCTGGGGGGAGCCGGCCAAAGGCTTCAGAGGGCAGGCCAGAGCAGCAGACGGAGCGTTCTTGGTCATCGCCATCCCCTTCATGCGGCCGAGCCGTTGGTTTGCCGGCGGCTTTCCAGCCAGGCGATCACGTCTTGGCGGCGGTAGCGGATGCGGTTGCCGATGCGATACCAAGGCAGGTCGCTACGACGATTGCTGCGCCAGGCGGCCAGGGTCTTGGTGCGCAGATCAAGGGCGGTGGCGACTTGCTCCGGGGTCATCAGGTCGGCGGGAGAGAGCGGCGAAGCGTCGGCGAAGTGCCGGACGGGCTTTGGCATGGAGGTTTCCCTGTACTGGTTGAGACAGGGAAGAGGCTACGGGTGGCACAGTAGTGGCGGCAGGGGGGCTTTACTTTTTCCGTTGGTTAACCGGATCAGGTGAAATGGAAAGCCCGAGGCGCTGCAATATGGCGCCCATGGCCGGCTTCGACAGGGCTTTGCCGGTTTCCCGCTCCTGCCAGGCGCGCAGCTTGCTGTTCAGGTTGTGAAAGCGAGTGCCGGAGTGGATCAGTTCGAGCGCCTTCATTCGGATGGCCTGATCACGCTGGGCCTCACCAGACTGCCGGCGCCTTTCGATTTCACCCCAGCAGCCCCAAGCCTTATGGCCCACCTGTTTGGACGCCTCGCCGGCCAGTTCGCCCAGCTCGATGCATGCCTCGCATTCGTCGGGTGGCAGCCATGCACCGGCGCTGGAAACGCATTCAACAATCCCATCGAGGTGTGTTCGGTACAGATCGAGTGCCGCTATTTCATCCGGCACCACACCTTGCAGGCACTTACCGAGTTCGCAGAGGGCGTGTAGCGAACAGGCCATGGCGAATGCGGTTATTGCCTGAATGTCCGTTACCCCATCGCAACCGGAGGCGAGGCGTACTTCGTCGGCAAGTAGCGATGGCGAATAGCTGGCTGCTGCCTGGTAAATCGAGTCGGTATGGGCGATGGCGCCAAGGCAGAGTGCCGGCCCCGTATCGTCTGGCAGCCATTCCCTGCATTTCTCCAAGAGCGCCAGGGTCGCATCGACCTGTCCGGCATAGCGCTCGAAACCCGGAAGGACAGCCAGGCGTGCCCGGATTTCGGAAATGGGTGTTCCGACCGGGGCGACCGGCATTCCACCAACGATCAAGGCATCGCTCAATCCATCCCCCCACACCCCAGAAGCGCCATGAGACCTCAGCGCGCGCCTTCGCTCGTGTCCCGAGTCCGGGCCTCAAAACGGCGGCGGCCAGCAGGAAAGGGCAGGGCTGGTGTTCGCCGAGTCGACTGCTGTGTGTAACACGGGAGGTGTTCTTTTTCCTTGGTGTTCATCCGTTTCGCGTTTCGTGTTACTTCGCTGGAGGCCCCGTCGTTACTGGATTTCAGCGATTCGGTAACACCAATAACACCAGTAACACGGGATTTTCGAGGGATAGTGGTTTGCACGCTTCAAACCACCTTGCCGAAATGCCCTTGCACCACGTTGCCTTTCTCCAGTTCGTCCAGGTGATCGGCATACCACTGCATCATGGTGCGGCGCTGCTCCAAGTAGATCGCCTTGTTGTAGACGCCGGCCACCCCGTCTTCAGCGTGGGACAGCTGTGCCTCGACATGATCTTTCGGAAAGCCATGTTCCCGTAGGGTGGTCGAGGCGATATGGCGAAAGCCGTGCCCGGTCTGCCGGCCTTCGTAGCCCATGCGGCGAAGGGCCATGTTGAAGGCCATGTTGCTGCGCGGCTTGGTGCGGTCGTTACGCCCAGGGAACAACAGCGGATAGGCCCCGCTCATCCGGTGCAGTTGCTCCAGGGCTTCGAGCGCCTGGCGGGAGAGGGGCACGATATGGGGGCGGCGCTTCTTCATGCGCTCGGTGGGGATTGCCCACAGGCCGGCAGCCAGGTCGAACTCTTCCCAGCGGGCCTCCCTTAACTCGCTGGGGCGTACCCCCGTCAGCATCAGCAGGCGCAGGCCCAGCCGTAGGTCATGTGCATGGGGGTAGGCACTGATCGCCCGTAGGAGGGCGGGCAGCTCCTTGGCTGTTACGTGGGCATAGTTCTCTGCCGGCTTGGACTGGAGGAAACGGCTCAACCCCTCAAGGGGGTTATGCACGGCCCGGCCTGTAACCCTGGCCAGGTCGTATATCTCCTTACAGGATCGGCGCACCCGGCCCATCTGCTCGATTATTCCCTGGCGCTCCATACCCCGGAAAAACTCCATCCACTCGATGGGCAGGATCTCGGCATACAGGCGTTTGCCGAATACGGGAACGACGTGCAGCTCCAGGGCGCCGACGTTGCGTCTGGCCGTGCTGGGTGCCCAGCCGGGGCTACGGATTTCTATCCATTCCCGAGCCAGGGCCTCGAAGGTGTTGGTGGCTGCCTCTAGGTCGGAAGCCTTGCGGGCATGCTTGGCGGCGAGGGGATTCTTTCCATCGGCGGCGTCTGCGCGAAGCTCGGATGCCTTCTGCCGGGCGGCGGCCCCGCTCACCTCCGGGTAACTGCCCAGGCCAATCCATGACCACTTGCCATCCGGTTTCTTGTAGCGCAACTCCCAGGACTTGCTGCCGTTCGGCTTCACCCGGAAATACAGGCTCTGCCCATCGTGCTCCCTGTAGGCCGAGCTTTCCGGTTCAAGGCCGGCCAGGGTGGTATCCGCCAGCGGGCGGCGCTTGATCTCGCTGCGCTTCATGCCTTGTATGCCTTTGGTTCGAGTTTTTCGCCAGCATACAAGCTGGCATACACGGCGGGAAGTTCTAGGGGGAGATAAGGAGAGACAGCCAGAAACAAGAAAACCCGCACAGGGCGGGCTTTTCAGGGGTGTTTGTAGACTGTTGGAGACAGCTATAAACAGGTATTTGGCGCGCTCGGCGGGATTCGAACCCACGACCCCTGCCTTCGGAGGGCAGTACTCTATCCAGCTGAGCTACGAGCGCGTTAAGGGGGTGTTTCGGGAGCGTTGATTCGGTCGGGCGACCGGTGCCCCTGAAGCAAAGAGGCCATATTTAAGCATTAGCGGCGAGCTTGCACAACCCGGCAAGCGCAGCGGCTGTGCTCGGAACCGGGCGGCGCCACTGGCGCCGCCCGGTCTTTTTCAGTGGTGGGCCATCGGCAGGCCGGAGTTTTCCGTGCCGGGCAGGGCGATGCGCACGTTCTGCATCATGCCCTCGTCCTCGTGGTCGAGGATGTGGCAGTGCAGCACGAAGTCGCCGATGTAGCGGCGATAGCGCGAGCGCACGGTGGCGGTGTAGCCCTGCTGGAGGAACAGGGTGTCGCGCCAGGTGCCCTGCAGGTTGGCGTACTGGCTGGGGATGCCGTTGGCGTCCGGGACCGGCGCACCGCTCACCTCGTTGCCGTCGGGGTCCTTCACCGAAACGATCTGGAAGGGATTGACGTGGATGTGGAAGGGATGGCCGAAGGCGAAGGCGGTCAGCTTCCACTCGTCGACGGCGCCCAGTTCCAGCAGGCGGTCGAGGCGGCCCGGCTCGTAGGGCGAGCTGTTGACCGGCACGGGCTTGCCGTCGTCGCCGGTGCCGATCTCGCCGACCTCGAACACCGGCGGCTGGCCGGGCGGCAGGACGATCTGGAAGCCGAGGCTGCGATGGCCGGTCACGTCGTTGGCGGCGATGTCGGCGTGGGGAGCGAAGGCGCTCAGCTTGAGGCCGTCGGCCAGGTCGGCGAGCACCTTGTCGCGCACGGTGCCTTGGGGCATGCGCGCCTTGGCGGCGGTTTCCAGCGCCTGGGCGAGGACCGCCTCGGGCGCCTTGCCGGCGGCCGAGCCGTCCACCGTCACGTAGCCGAGCAGCTCGCGCGGGTAGCTTTCGTTGTTGACGCTCTGCTCGGGGCGCAGGGTTTCGTCGACGATGCAGTAGGTGCCGGGCTCAGGGAAGACCATCAGCAGGTCCTCGCGGTAGCCGGGCTGGAACACCGTCGTGTCGCGCCGGGAGACCGCACCGCGGGTCAGGCCGTCGCTGGCGACGGCGAACTGCGCCAGCGGCGCGCCGGTGCAGGCCTGCTGGATGAACTGCTCGCGGGCCTTCTGGCCCTTGCCGGGCGTGGCGGCGGCCTGGGCCGGGTCGAGCTTGCGGAAGCTCAGGCGGATGGAGTCGCGGACCCCGGCGTGGATGAAGCGCCAGCGCTCGACGTTGCCGGCCCTGGCGCCGACCACGTAGGGCTCGACCAGGCCGTTGATCGCGGTGCGCCGGCCGGAGGCGTTCCATTCGGTGCCGCCGGTCGGGGTGATGCCGAACTGGCCTTTGTAGCTTTCGATGCCGCCGACGTCGCCCTTGTCGCAGACCCACTTGCCGGCAGCGTCCTTCTTGATGTTGCCGTCCTGGTCGCGGCAGGCGTAGGCGATCTGCTGGAAGACCAGGACGCGTTCGCGGAGGGCCTCGCCGTTGGGCTCGGTCAGCAGGGTGTCGAGGTCGCCGGAGACCAGGCTGCCGTCGCCCTTGGCCTGCGGCAGGCGGTCGCCGCGGATGATCAGCGGGCCGGCCATGCCCGAGGAAACCTGTAGCGCGGTCGAGCCGTGCAGGTGCGGGTGGTACCAGAAGGTGCCCGCCGGATGGTCGGCCGGTACGTTGTATTCGTACTGGAAGTTGGTCTGCGGGGCGATCTTCAGCAGCACGTTGTCGGAGTTGCCGGCCGGACTCACCCACAGGCCGTGGGTGTGCATGTTGGTGCTGTTGAAGCAATGCGGTCCGTTGTGTTCCCCGTTCGCGACGCAGCTCGGATCGTTTGCGTCGAGGTCGTTGTGCAGGGTCAGGCGGAAGGTTTCGCCCGGCCAGAGTTCCACCTTGGGCCCGATGTAGGGAATCTGCGGGTCGACTGCCTCGCCCTTGTAGGCGCGCAGCTTCACCTCATCGTTCTGCCCGGTGTCCGGGTTGTAGAGGGTGCTTTGGACCTTGTCGATGTGCAGGTCGTAGAAGACTTCCGTGCCGACGCTGGATGTCTGCGGACGGGCCTTGAGCGGCGTCGCGGCCATCAGGCTCGGCCCGCTCTGGCCGGCGGCGGCGGGCGTACCGCGCAGCAGAGCGGCCGGCGGTTCGCGGACGATGCGCGCGGCGGGCACTTCCGCCGCGGCCTGCTGGACGGGGGCGAGCTGGACGGCGACCCCGAGTGCAACGGTGGAGGAAAGGGCGAACAGGCGGCCCCGGTGAGTGCTGGTCATGGGCTTCGTGGGTCCTTGAATTTCTTCGTCGTCGTCGTGCCGCCGCGGCCTGTGCCGGCGGCGGCTCCCTGCCTCGGCGAGGCGCCAGGTTTTCCCGTCGGACGGGGTCCTGGCAATTGGCTGGAACGCCAGTTCCAGAGGGGTTTCGCGAGGCGGAAGGAGTGTATTGAAAGCCCTGTGGGATGCCCATGTCGAACGTGTGGAATTGCCTACTCCGTCGGCCGGAGCAAAGCGATTGCGGGCGAATAGCGGACCAACGAAAACGGGGCCGCGCGGGCCCCGTTTTCTGTGCTGCGGATGCGGTTTACTGGCCGGGAATGTCCTTGCGCAGGTGCACCGGCTCCGCCCGCGCGCTGCGCATGCGGATGTTCAGCGCTTCCACCGCCAGCGAGAAGGCCATGGCGAAGTAGACGTAGCCCTTGGGCACGTGCACCTCGAAGCTGTCGGCGATCAGCACGGTGCCTACCACGATGAGGAACGACAGGGCGAGCAGCTTGAGGCTCGGGTGCCGGTCGATGAACTCGCTGATGGTGCCGGAGGCGGCCATCATCACCAGCACGGCGACGATGATCGCGGCGATCATCACCGGCACGTGGGAGACCATGCCGACGGCGGTGATCACCGAGTCCAGGGAGAACACGATGTCGATGATCGCGATCTGGACGATGGTGGCAAGGAAGAGCCCACCCTTGCCCTTCGGCGTCTGGTCGGTTTCGTCCTCGCCTTCCAGGCCGTGGTAGATCTCGGTGCTGCTCTTCCAGAGCAGGAACAGGCCGCCGAAGAACAGGATCAGGTCGCGCCCGGAGATGCCCTGGCCGAAGACATGGAAGAGGTCGGCGGTCAGGCCCATCACCCAGGAGATCGACAGCAGCAGGAGAATCCGGGTGACCATCGCCAGCGCCAGGCCGAACAGGCGGGTGCGGGGCTGCATCTCTTTCGGCATGCGGCCGACGAGGATGGAGATCATGATGATGTTGTCGATGCCGAGCACGATCTCCAGCGCGGTCAGGGTAAAGAAGGCAACCCAGATTTCCGGGTTGGTCAGCCAGTCCATAAAGGGTCCTCTAAATCGTCGGTTGTGCGGTCGGCGGTTTCTGGCCGCCGGCCGGGGGAGTCTGTACGCGACTGTGTGAAAATTTCGTCAACGCGCCGTTCAGTTGCCGGCCAGCGGGAAGACCCCCGCCAGCAGGGCGGCGAGCATTATCGCCAGACAGAGCAGCGTGGCCAGCTTGAGGGCGAAGCGTTGCAGGTCGCCGAACTCGATCTTCGCCAGGCCCACCAGCAGGTAGGTGGAGGGTACCAGCGGACTGAGCAGGTGTACCGGCTGGCCGACGATCGAGGCGCGCGCCATCTCCACCGGACTGATGCCGTAATGCCCGGCCGCTTCGGTGAGCACCGGCAGCACGCCGTAGTAGAAGGCGTCGTTGGACATGAAGAAGGTGAACGGCATGCTGACCAGCGCGGTCACCACCGCGAGGTACGGACCCATGGCGTCGGGGATCAGCGCCAGCAGGCTTTTCGACATGGCGTCGACCATCCCGGTGCCGGAGAGGATGCCGGTGAAGATGCCGGCGGCGAAGATCAGACCGACCACCGCCAGCACGTTGCCGGCGTGGGCGGCGACGCGCTCCTTCTGGGCCTTGAGGCAGGGGTAGTTGATGATCATGGCGATGCTGAAGGCGATCATGAACAGCACCGGCAGCGGCAGCACGCCGGCGATCAGCGTGCCCATCAGCCCGAGGGTCAGCATGGCGTTGATCAACAAAAGCTTCGGCCGGCGCGCCTCGGGATACTGGGAGACGCTGACGTCGGAATGATCCTCCGGGCCGTCGGCCAGGTGCAGCACGCCGAGGCGTGCGCGTTCGCGCTTGCCGTAGAAGTAGGCCATGGCCAGCAGGCCGAGCACGCCGACCGCCATCGCCGGGATCATCGGCACGAAGACGTGCGACGGGTCGACGTGCAGGGCGCTGGCGGCGCGGGCGGTGGGGCCGCCCCAGGGGGTCATGTTCATGATCCCGCCGGCGAGGATGATCAGCCCGGCCATGATCCGCGGGTTCATGCCGATGCGGCTGTACAACGGCAGCATGGCGGCGACGCAGATCATGTAGCTGGTGGCGCCGTCGCCGTCCATGGAGACGATCAGCGCCAGTGCGGCGGTGCCCACCGCGACCTTCAGCGGGTCGCCCTTGACCATGCGCAGGATGAAGCGCACCGGCGGGTCGAACAGCCCCGAGTCGATCATCAGGGCGAAGTAGAGGATGGCGAACATCAGCATCACCCCGGTCGGGGCGAGCTTGGTGATGCCCTGCAGCATCATCGGGCCGATGTCGCCGGCGAAACCGCCGAACAGGGCGAACACGACGGGGATGACGATGAGGGCGATCAGCGCCGAAAGGCGCTGGGTCATGATCAGGACCATGAAGGTGATGACCATGGCGAAGCCGAGGAAAGTCAGCATGGCGAGTACTCCGGACGTGGGGGGACGTGCTGCGTGGCCGGACGGTCAGCGCAGGGAGGTCGACGGGCTGGGGGAGGGCGGGGCGGAGGCGGACGAACGGGGAACGGGGTGCATGGCAATCTCCACTAATTGTTCTTGTCGAGCGGACCGGTCGGAGGCCGGCTTTGGAGGGAGATGCTACGCAGCCAAGCTTTCAGCGAGCTTTCGCCGGAGAGTGGTCGTTATGGTGAAGTCAGCGTCGGGCTTTTGGGGGGTAACTGCCTTGTTCTTGGCTTCGCAGCCCGTCCGCTGGGCGACGCAGGACGGGGTGGCTTCGGAAGGGCGCTTTCCCGGCGACAGCCACCGAAAACTGGCCGGCCGATCTGGACAGCCGTCCTTGCCGCCATGCTAAGTTGCCGCTCCTTCATTCCTGAGCGAACGTTCTCGCAGGACAGCCGATGGAACTCAGGCAGTTGCGCTATTTCGTCAAGGTCGTCGAACTGGGAAGCCTGGGGCGGGCCGCACTGGAGCTGGGTGTCGGCACCTCGGCGCTGAGCCAGCAGATCGCCAAGCTGGAAAGCGAGCTGTGCGCCCGGCTGCTGAATCGCAGCTCCACCGGCGTGACGCCGACCAGCGCGGGCCTCGCCTTCCTGCACCATGCCCAACTGACCCTGCGCCAGGCCGAGAATGCCGTGCAGGCCGCCCGCCGCGACCGCATGAGCGGCTATGTCAGCCTGGGGCTGGCGCCGACCACCGCCAGCGTGCTGGCCCTGCCGCTGATCGAGGCCATGCGCGCGCGCTACCCGGATATCCAGCTGCACCTGGTGGAAATGCTCTCGGGCTACCTGGCCGGCCAGCTCAATGCCCGCCAGCTGGATCTCGCGGTGCTGTTCCAGACCGACATGGCCAAGCGCTGGAGCGTGATGCCGCTGCTCGACGAGCGACTGTTCGTCATCCATTCCCCGGCGCGTCCCGCCCCCCCGGGCGAGAGCCTGAGGCTGGCCGATCTCGGCGACCTGCCGCTGGTCCTGCCCAGCGCACAGCACGGCCTGCGTACCCGCCTGATGGCCGCCTTCGAAAGCGCCGGAGTCGTCCCCAACGTGATCATGGAGATCGACGGCCTGGCCACCCTTATGGACGCCGTGCGTGCCGGGCATGCCGCGACCATCCAGCCGGGCGCCGCGGCGGCGCATTCCGACGAGGCCGGGCTCTGCGTCGTGCCGATCATTGATGCCCATGTGAGCCGGCGCAACCTGCTCGCCAGCCTGTCGGACGACGAGCTGTCGCCTGCGGCCCTGGCCACCCGGGTGACGGTTGCCGGCGTCGCCCGCGAACTGGTCCGCACCGGGCATTGGCCCGGCGCCAGCCTGCTGGGCGAGTGATCCGGGGTCTTCAGTTTTACTGAACACCCCCCGCGCAAAGTGGCCTGTCGGGGCCATCCCCGCCTGACTATCGTGCCTTCCACGGGTGGGGAGCCCCTTCGTTTCGCCTCCCCGCCGAGGAGGAGACGAGATGATCGATGTACTGGTGGTCGGCGGCGGAAACGCCGCGCTGTGCGCCGCCCTCATGGCACGCGAGGCCGGTGCCCGGGTGCTCTTGCTGGAGGCCGCACCGCGCCGCTGGCGCGGCGGCAATTCCCAGCACACCCGGAATCTGCGCTTCATGCACGAGGCCCCGCAGGACGTGCTGGTCGATGCCTATACCGAAGAGGAGTTCTGGCAGGACCTGCTGAAGGTCACCGGCGGCATGACCGACGAGCGTCTCGCCCGGCGCGTCATCCGCGACTCGTCCCGTTGCCGGGACTGGATGCGCCGCCATGGCGTGCGTTTCCAGCCATCCCTGTCGGGCACGCTGCAGCTGGCGCGCACCAATGCCTTCTTCACCGGTGGCGGCAAGGCCTTGATCAATGCCTACTACCGCAGCGCCGAGGCACTGGGCGTGCAGATTCGCTACGACAGCCCGGTGACGGGGATCGAACTGCAGGGCAATCGCTTCGTCGCCGTGCATCTGGCCGCGCGGGAGGTCGATGGCGTGCGCCGGCCGGCCGAACGCATCGAGGCGCGCAGCTGCGTTCTGGCCGCCGGCGGTTTCGAATCCAACCGCGACTGGCTGCGCGAGGCCTGGGGACAGAACGAGAACGGCGACTGGGCGGCGGACAACTTCCTGATCCGCGGAACCCGCTTCAACACGGGCACGCTGCTGCGCGCCCTGATCGACGCCGGTGCCGATCCTGTCGGCGACCCGACCCAGGCCCACATGGTTGCCATCGACGCCCGTGCACCGCTCTACGACGGTGGGATCTGCACCCGCATCGACTGTGTGTCGCTGGGCGTGGTGGTCAACCGTGACGGCCGCCGCTTCTACGACGAGGGCGAGGATTTCTGGCCCAAGCGCTACGCAATCTGGGGGCGCCTGGTGGCGCAGCAGCCCGGCCAGGTCGGCTACTCCATCATCGACCGCAAGGCCGTCGGCCGCTTCATGCCACCGGTGTTTCCCGGCACTGCCGCGAGCACCCTTGGTGAACTGGCCCGTCAGTTGAGCCTGCCCGAAGCTGCGTTCGTGGAGACCATCGAGGCCTACAACCAGGCCTGCCGGGTCGGCACCTTCGACCATACCGCACTCGACGACTGCCGCACCGAAGGCCTCTCGCCGGCCAAGACCCACTGGGCCCGGCCGATCGACACGCCGCCCTTCTATGGCTATCCGCTGCGTCCGGGCGTCACCTTCACCTACCTGGGGCTCAGGACGGACGAGACGGCCGCCGTGCACTTCTCCGGCAAGCCCAGCCCGAACCTCTTCGTCGCCGGGGAAATGATGGCCGGCAACGTGCTCGGCAAGGGCTACACCGCCGGGGTCGGCATGAGCATCGGCACGGCGTTCGGCCGGATCGCCGGCAGCCAGGCCGCCGCCGCGGCCGGCCATCACCCAGCTTCCATGACTGCAGGACAAGACCATGCAATCGCTTGATCCCGGGGCACAACCGCCCATCTCCGGCGCCGGCGGCGCCCTCCAGCCGATCCCGGTGCTCAACGTCGCCGCGGCGGAAGTCGACCGGCAGCTGCATATCTGCAATGCCTGCCGCTACTGCGAGGGATTCTGCGCCGTGTTCCCGGCCATGACCCGGCGCCTCGACTTCGCCCAGGCGGATATCCATTACCTGGCCAACCTCTGCCACAACTGCGGTGCCTGCCTGCATGCCTGCCAATACGCCGAACCCCACGAGTTCGCCGTGAACGTCCCGCGGGCGATGGCCAGGGTGCGCCTGGACACCTATGCCGAATACGCCTGGCCGCCGGCGTTGGGCCGGCTCTACCGGCGCAACGGGCTGACGCTGTCGCTGGCCACCGCCGCCGGCCTGGGACTCTTCCTGGCGCTGACGTTGGCCATCAAGGGCACCCTGTTTCCCGGACCGCTGGTGGGCAACTTCTACGCGATCTTTCCCCACGACGCGCTGGCGCTGATGTTCGGCCTGGTCTTCGCCTTCGCCACCCTGGCCCTCGGCATGGCCGTGCGGCGCTTCTGGCGGGAGGTTTCGCCTCCCTCGGAAGAGCCCGCGCGGAGCGGCGCGGCGGCGCTCGAAGCCTCGCGCGCCGTGCTGCAGCTGAAGTACCTCGACGGCGGACACGGCGAGGGCTGCAACGAGGAAAGCGACCGCTTCACCCTCTGGCGGCGGCGCTTCCATCACTGCACCTTCTACGGCTTCCTGCTGTGCTTCGCCGCCACCTCCGTCGCCACGCTGTACCACTTCGTGCTGGGCCTGGAGGCGCCCTATCCCCTGACGAGCCTGCCGGTTCTGCTGGGGACGGCCGGCGGTCTCGGGCTGCTGGTCGGCCCCGCCGGCCTCTTGTGGCTGAACCGGCGCCGCCATCCGGAGCACGGCGACCGCGCGCAGCGCCCCATGGACCGTGGCTTCATCGCGCTGCTGCTGCTGGTCAGCCTCAGCGGCCTGGTGCTGCTGGCCGGGCGGGACAGTGGGGCCATGGCGCTGCTGCTGGCGCTGCACCTGGGCGCGGTCATGGCGTTTTTCCTGACCATGCCGTACGGCAAGTTCGCCCATGGGATCTTTCGCAGCGCCGCCTTGCTGAAGTTCGCCATCGAGAAGCGCCAGCCCGGCCGGTTGCGGATGGGCGGCGAGTGAGGGCGGCAGGCCGGGGGATGTGGCGATGGCGTCATTGCGGCCACTGCTGCAGCAGGATGGAGACGAACTTGTCCGCCGCCGGCGACAGCGAGGCGCCGCGGCGGCGAACCAGGCCCAGGCTGCGGTTCACCACCGGCTCGATCAGCGGGACGCTGACCAGCGTCGGGTGATCCGCAGCGGGCATGGCCAGGCTGGGGACGGCGGAAACGCCCAGTCCGGCCTCGACCATGCCGAGCGAGGTCGACAGGTGCTGGACCTCATAGAACCACTTGGGCCGCCAGCTCAGGCCCGCCAGGGCATGGTCGAGCAGCATGCGGTTGCCGCTCAGGCGGCCCACGCCGATCAGGCGGTAGTCGGCCAACTCGGCCCAGCGTACCGATTCCCGCGTCGCCAACGGGTGGTCGCGGCGGCAGGCCAGGACGAAGGGCTCGTTGACCAGGGAGAGGAATTCGATGTCGGGATGCTGCCCGCTCATCATGTTGATGCCGAAGTCGGCCTCGCCGCGCAGGACGGCTTCGAGCCCCTCGTTGGCGCTGAGGTCGAGCAGGCGGATGCGGATCTTCGGGTACTGCTCGTTGTACAGGCGGATGACCGAGGGCAGGAAGTAGAACGCCGCGGTGGGAATGCAGGCCAGGGTGACCTGGCCGGTCTGGCGCTCGGCGAGTTCGCGGATGCTCATGATCGAGTCCTCGAGATCGTCCAGCACGCGCCTCGCCTTGGGTAGGAAGTCGCGTCCCACGCTGGTCAGGCTGACCCGCCGGGTAGTGCGGTCGAGCAGTGGGGTGCCCAGCCCCTGCTCGAGTTTCTTGATCCGCCGCGTCAGCGCCGGCTGGGACAGGTGCAGGGTTTCGGCGGCTTCGTGAAAACTGCCTAGTTCGGCGATTTTAACGAAAGATCTGATGTCCTGGAGATCATATTCCATGGTTTTTCGCTACTCCTGCGCTGTCGGCGCCGCTGTGGGCTGCTGCCAGTTTTGATAACAGAATCGGAATAATAACTCAGATATTTGCATTGGAAGCATTTTTGTTTCCGTGTGAACCTCATAAAAAAGCATCAATGAGCCGAA
Source organism: Azotobacter beijerinckii (assembly GCF_900110885.1). Classification (GTDB taxonomy): domain Bacteria; phylum Pseudomonadota; class Gammaproteobacteria; order Pseudomonadales; family Pseudomonadaceae; genus Azotobacter; species Azotobacter beijerinckii. The sequence continues at coordinate 34,675 of NZ_FOFJ01000016.1, forward strand.
TTGATAAACAGGAGTTAGTAATTATGCAGCGTATCCCTTGCGTGCTGATGCGTGGCGGCACTTCCAAAGGTCCGGTGTTTCTGGCCAGCGACCTGCCCGGCTCGACCCAGGAGCGCGACGAGCTGCTGCTGGCGATCATGGGCTCCGGCCATGAGCTGGAAATCGACGGCATCGGCGGCGGCAGTCCGCAGACCAGCAAGGTCGCCATCGTCAGCCCCTCTGAGCATCCCGACGCCGACGTGGACTACCTGTTCGTCCAGGTGATGGTGTCCCAGCGCCGCGTGGATACCGCGCCCAACTGCGGCAACATGCTCTGCGCCGTCGGCCCCTTTGCCGTCGAGCAGGGGCTCGTCCCGGCCAGTGGCGCGGTGACCCGGGTACGCATCCGCAACCTGAACACCAACACCTTCGTCGATTCGGAAGTGCAGACGCCCGGCGGCAAGGTCCGCTACGAAGGTGACACCGCCATCGACGGCGTGCCCGGCACCGCGGCGCCGATCAAGCTGACCTTCCTCGATGCCGCGGGCAGCAAGACCGGCAAGCTGTTCCCTACCGGGCAGGTGCTCGACTGGTTCGACGACATCCCGGTGACCTGCATCGACATGGCCATGCCCATGCTGATCGTCGAGGCCAGCCAGCTGGGCAAGCGCGGCGACGAGAGCCCCGCCGAACTGGATGCCGACCAGGATTTCCTGCGCCGTCTGGAGGCCCTGCGCCTGCGCGCCGGCCTGGCCATGGGGCTGGGCGATGTGAGCGACAAGGTGATTCCCAAGCCGGTGCTGGTTTCGCCGCCCAAGGCCGGCGGCACCCTGCAGGTCCGCTACTTCATGCCGAGCAACTGCCATCGGTCGCTGGCCATCACCGGCTCGATCGGGCTGGCGACCGCCTGCGTCAGCGAGGGCAGCGTGATCTCCCGGATGCTCGGCGAGCGTCTGCCGCGCGATCTGGAGCAGGTGCGCCTGGAACACCCGAGCGGTGCCATCGAGGTCGCGCTGGCGCGTACCGGCGCCGACGGCAGGACCATCCGCGCCGCAGTGATTCGTACCGCGCGCCGGCTGTTCTCCGGCGAGGCCTATGTGCCCGCCGCGCAGCGCCTCGCCAGTTGACGAAGCCGCCTTGAGCCACGCAGGCGGGCAGCCTGCGCATCAAAACAACTCGAACAATCGGTGATGCATCATGAAGTTGGTCAAATCGCTGTACTTCCAAGTTATCTGTGCCGTCATCCTCGGCGTGCTGGTCGGATACCTCTGGGGCGAGCAGGCCGTCGTGCTGAAGCCCCTTGGCGACGCCTTCATCAAGCTGGTCAAGATGATGATCGCCCCGGTGGTGTTCTGCACCATCGTCACCGGCATCGCCGGCATGAGCGACAAGCAGTCGCTGGGCCGGCTGATGAGCAAGACGCTGTTGCTGTTCCTCGGCCTGACGGTGGTCAGCCTGGTCATCGGCCTGGTCGCAGTCCACCTGTTCCAGCCCGGTGCCGGTATGAACATCGACCCGAGCCAGCTGAGTACCGCCGGGCTGGGCAAGTACGCCGAATCCGCGGCCAAGCTCGGCGTCGTCGAGTTCTTCATGCACATCATCCCGGAGACTTTCGTCGGTGCCTTCAATAAGGGCGAGGTGCTGCCGGTGCTGTTCATCGCGGTGCTGTCGGGCTTCGCGCTGTCCGCGCTCGGTGAACATGGAAAGCCGGTGCTGAACGTGCTCGAAAGCGCCTCGCACATGGTCTTCAAGATCTTCTCCTACCTGATGCGCTTCGCCCCGGTGGGCGCCTTCGGCGCGCTGGCCTTCACCGTCGGCCATTACGGCATCGGCTCGCTGGGCTCGCTGGCCAAGCTGATCCTGACCCTGTACATCGCCTGCACCTTCTTCGTCCTCGTTGTGCTGGGTGGTCTCTGCCGCTGGCATGGCTTCAGCCTGTGGAAGCTGCTGCGTTACTTCCGCGAGGAGTTCCTGGTGGTGCTGGGCACCTCGTCCACCGAGCCGGTGTTGCCGCGGATGCTGGAAAAGCTGCAGGCACTGGGCTGCCGCAAGAGCCTGGTGGGGCTGGTGCTGCCGACCGGCTACTCCTTCAACCTGGACGGCACCGCCATCTACCTGTCGCTGGCCGCCGTCTTCATCGCCCAGGCCTGCAACATCGAGCTGTCGATGACCCAGACCCTGACCATGCTGGCGGTGATGCTGCTGTCGTCCAAGGGGGCGGCGGGCGTCACCGGCAGCGGCTTCGTCGCCTTGGCCTCGACCCTGACCGTGATCCACGACATCCCGCTGGCCGGCCTGGCGCTCCTGATCGGCATCGACCGCTTCATGTCTGAGGCTCGCGCCCTCACCAGCCTGGCCAGCAACGCGGTGGCGACCGTGCTGATTGCGCTGTCGGAAAACGCCTGCGACCGCACGCTCCTGCTGCGCACTTTGAACGGCGAGGCGCCGGTCGCTAAGGCGTCCGACGAAAACTGGCAACCCGCCGCTCGGGAAGCCGAGCGTACCTGAGGCCGCGCCGGCCTTTTCCCTGAGCTATTCCCGACCGCCGGGCGGCGTACGACAGGTGCGCCGCCCGGCGGGTAGGGGACCCTCTGCCTGCACATTGGGCAAACCTTGACCCATACGGTTCGATCAATAACTACAAGAGAATCCGCTTATGCTCGCCCTGCTCGGTCTCGCGATGGTGGTCGTATTCACCGTCCTGATCATGACCAAACGTTTGTCCCCCATCGTTGCACTGACCGTGGTGCCCATCGTCTTCGCCCTGATCGCCGGTTTCGGCGGCGGCCTCGGCAAGATGATGCTGGATGGCCTCAAGATGGTGGCGCCCTCGGCCGCCCTGCTGCTGTTCGCCATCCTGTTCTTCGGCATCCTCATCGATGCCGGGCTGTTCGACCCGCTGATCCGCCGCATCCTCAAGGTGGTCAACGGCGATCCGGTGAAGATCGCCATGGGCACCGCGCTGCTCTCGCTGCTGGTCGCCCTGGATGGCGACGGCACCACCACCTACATGATCACCTGCGCCGCCATGCTGCCGCTGTACAAGCGTATCGGCATGAACCCGATGGTTCTGGCGATCCTCGCCATGCTGTCCTTGAGCATCATGAGCATCATGAGCATCATGAGCATCATGAGCGGCATGTCGCCCTGGGGCGGTCCGGCCACCCGGGCCATCGCCGTGCTCGGCCTGGATGCCGGCGAGTTCTTCGTGCCGCTGCTGCCAACCGTCATCGGCGGGGCCGCCTGGGTGGTGTTCACCGCCTGGATGCTTGGCCGCGGCGAACGCAAGCGGGTCGGCAGCGTCGTCCTGCAGTCCGGCGGCAGCAACTGCTACATCGAGGAGATTCTCGGCGACAGCACCCACAAGCGGCCCCGCCTGGCCTGGTTGAACCTGCTGCTGGTGGCTGCGGTGATGGTGGCTCTGGTGATGGGCGTGATGCACTCGGCCGTGCTGTTCCTGATCGGTTTCGTGGTCGCGCTGATGATCAACTATCCCCATCTGGAACAGCAGAAGGAACGGGTTCTCGCCCATGCCGGCAACGCCATGACCGTGGTGCTGCTGGTGTTCTCCGCCGGGGTGTTCGCCGGCATCTTCTCCGGCACCAAGATGGTCGATGCCCTGGCCCAGGGGCTGGTGGACATGATTCCGCCGGAGTGGGGGGCGCTGTTCCCGCTGGTGGTGGCGATCACCAGCATGCCGCTGACCTTCGTGCTCTCCAACGACGCCTACTACTTCGGCGTGGTGCCGATCCTCGCCAATGCCGCGGCGGCCTATGGCATCGACTCGCTGGAGATCGCCCGCGCCTCGGTGCTCGGCCAGCCGGTGCATCTGATGAGCCCGCTGGTGGCCTCGACCCTGCTGCTGGTGGGCATGGTCGACCGCGACATCGGCGAGTTCCAGAAGGCCACCTTCAAGTGGGCAGTTCTCACCTCGCTGGTGATCACCGCCCTGGCCCTGGTCACCGGAGCCCTGACCTTCATCGCCTGACCCCTAAGCGGCCGGATGCCCCCGGCCGTTCAACCGACAATCTGAGGACCCTTTATGGACTGGCTGACCAACCCGGAGATCTGGGTTGCCTTCTTCACCCTGACCGCGCTGGAGATCGTGCTCGGCATCGACAACATCATCATGATCTCCATCCTCGTCGGCCGCATGCCGAAAGAGATGCAGCCACGCACCCGCCTGTTCGGCCTGGCGCTGGCGATGGTCACCCGGATTCTCCTGCTGCTGTCGATCTCCTGGGTGATCGGCCAGGGCATCTCCGGACGCGACCTGATCCTCTTCTTCGGCGGCCTGTTCCTGCTGTGGAAGAGCAGCACCGAGATCTACCACGGCCTGGAAGGCGACGACGAAACCAACGAAGCCCCCAAGGGCAGCGGCCAGTTCATCGGCACCATCATCCAGATCGCGATCATCGACATCGTGTTCTCCCTGGACTCGGTGATCACCGCCGTCGGCATGGTCTCCCACGTGCCGGTGATGATCGCCGCGATCATCGCCGCCGTACTGGTGATGATGGCCGCCTCCGGCACCATCAGCGAGTTCATCGACCGGCACCCGAGCCTCAAGCTGCTCGCCCTGTCGTTCCTCATCGTGGTCGGCACCGTGCTGATCGCCGACAGCTTCGAGGTGCACGTGCCCAAGGGCTACGTCTACTTCGCCATGGCCTTCTCGCTGGCGGTGGAAGCGCTGAACATCCGCATGCGCCGCCCACGCGCGGAACCGGTGCATCTGAGCCGGGACATCCCCGGCCAGTAGGCCGCCCTCCCGGACCCATCGTTGCCTGATCCATCCGTGCGCCCGACAGTCGGGGCGCACGGCAACCCGTACCTACCGCACAAGAATAATAGGTAGTCCCATGCACAAGCGTTTCACCTGCGGCCTGACCCTGTCCTGTCTGAGTCTGTTGCCCGCCGGCTATGCCAGCTCGCAAGGTTTCTTCGAGGACAGCAAGGCTTCGCTCAATCTGCGCAACTTCTATATCAACCAGGACGTCCGCAACGAGGACCGTGGCGGGGTGGAGGAGTGGGGCCAGGCCTTCGTCCTCGACTACAAGTCCGGCTTCACCGAGGGGCCGGTCGGCTTCGGCCTCGATCTGCTGGGCCAGTACGCGCTCCGCCTGGACGCCGGCGGCGATGCGGACAAGCCGATCAGCGAGATCGACCGCCGCCCGGGCTCGGTCTTCCCGCTGGAAAGCAACGGCAAGGCGAGGCGCGACTTCAGCCGGCTCGGGGTGACTGCCAAGCTGCGCTTCTCCAAGACCGTGGCGCACGTCGGCACTCTGCTGCCCAAGCTGCCGGTGGTGAGTTACAGCGACGGGCGCCTGTTGCCGCAGACCTTCGAGGGCGCGCAGGTCACCTCCAACGAGATCAAGGACCTCACCCTGATCGCCGGCAAGCTGGAGCACTCCACGGACCGCAACTCCAGCAACAGCGACAGCCTGTCCATCGCCGGCGCCAACAGCGGCAGCAAGGCTCAGTTCAGCAACGAGTTCTACTACGGCGGCGCCGACTACAAGGTCAACAAGGACCTGCTGCTGCAGTACTACTACGGCAACCTGCGTGATTTCTACAAACAGCACTTCCTCGGCCTGGTGCACAACTGGGCACTGCCGGTCGGTTCGCTGAAGACCGACCTGCGCTACTTCGACAGCGATTCCGACGGCGAAAACTCCAGTGCTTCCGGTCGGGCCGAGGGCTACGTCAGCAGCGGCTACTGGGGCGCCGGCTCGTCCAGCCAAGGCGAGGTCGACAACCGTCTGTGGAGCGCCCTGTTCACCTACAGCCTGGATGGCCATGCGCTGAGCCTTGGCTACCAGAAAATCACCGGCAACAGCGATTTTCCCCATATCAACCAGGGCAATGGGCGCGTGCCCTACCTGATCACCAATGCGCAGATGGGCAAGTTCACCAGCGCCGGGGAGAACACCTGGGTGGCCGGCTACGCCTACGACTTCGCCAAGGCCGGCATTCCGGGACTGAAGGCCAGCCTGATGTACTACAGCGGCGACGACATCGACGCCGCCGGCAGCGACCGCCGCGAGTGGGAGCGCGACATGCGGATCGACTACACGGTGCAGTCGGGCCTGTTCAAGGGCGTCGGCCTCACCTGGCGCAACGCCATGTGGCGCGGCAACGACGTGGGGCAGCGGGACCAGGACGAGAACCGTCTGATCGTCAACTACAGCATTCCCCTGCTTTGAAAGGAGGAGGCAGAGGCCTTTTCCGACAATGGTAAGGTTGCTGCTGCCGTTGGGGCGGACACACCGACGTTGCCCCGGCAATACAGACCTGCCTGGTCTTTCGACCTGCGGATCGCATCCACCGTGACGGATGCGATCCGCTTCTTGCTCAAGGCCGTCATGTGACCATCAAATTTCCCCCCGTCCCGGCAGGCCTGCTTGCCCGCTGCAAACCCTGGATTCTCAGCCCGCTGGCCGGTGCTCTCGGCGGCGGCCTCGCCCAACTGCTCGGCTGGCCGCTGCCCTGGATGATCGGCGCGCTGCTCGGCGTCGCGGCGCTGCGCTGCCTGGGCTGCCTGACCCTCCCCATGCCCCATGGCATCAAGGTCGGCCAGTGGATCATAGCCACCGGGATCGGCCTGCACTTCAACCCGGCAGTGCTCGAGCAGATCCTCGCCCACCTCGGCCTGGTGCTGGTCGGCACCTTGCTGACCGTGCTCACCTGCGTCATTGGCATCGTCCTGCACCGGCGTCACGGGGAAAGCTTCGCCACCGCCTACTTCGCCAGCATGCCCGGCGGCGCCAGCGAGATGGTCAACCTGGGCCGGCCGCATGGCGCCGAACTGCAGCACGTGGCCGCCAGCCACAGCCTGCGCATGATGCTGGTGCTGGTGGGCATCCCTGCCATCTACACCTGGCTGTTCGCCGGCGGGCAGGCGGCTACCGTCACCCACCTCTGCCCCGATGCCGGCTGGCTGGCTCTGCTGTTCGTCCTCGGCGGTCTGGTCGCGCTGGTCTTCCAGCGCTGGCGTTTCCCCAACGCCTGGCAACTCGGCGCCCTGCTGGTCAGCGGCCTGTTCAGCGTCACCTTCGACCTGCACATCGGCCTGCCGGACGGCGCCGGCGAAGTCGGCCAGTGGCTGCTGGGCAGCAGCCTGGGCTGCCATTTCGAGCGTTCGTTCTTCCGTCGCGCCCCGGCGTTCATGCTGCGCACCCTGCTGGCGACGGTCGCGGCAGTCCTTCTCGCGGTGCCGATCGCCCTCCTGATGAGCTGGGTTTCGGGCCTGGACGCGCGGACGCTGGTGCTCGGCATGGTGCCCGGCGGCATCGCCGAGATGAGTCTCACCGCCGAGGCGCTGGGCTTGGTGGTGCCGCTGGTCACCGCGATGCAGGTGCTGCGCCTGCTGCTGGTACTGTTTTTGGCGAGGCCGGTGTTCCGCTTCTGCAGCGAGCGCCTGACAGTGGGAGAGGCGAGGTAGCCGGGCTGCCGCTGCTCCTGTCATGTCCGGCGAGGGGCGTTGTGCTCGCAAGCCCGGAACGGTGCACCGTTCCGGGCTTGCCGCGCCGCAGGCCGCGGGTCCGCGATCAATGGGGGGAGGAGGTGCCGTGCAGCCCGGACAGGGTCAGATCGGTGCCGGCTTTGGGGTCGGTGTTCACGTCGATGCCGCCGGCGGGCGGGGACTTGTCCAGGTGGCCGTATTGTAGGGTGCCGAAGGGCTGGATCTGCTCGGGCGTCGGCAGGGCGCTCCGCTCCCAGCCGCCGCCGAGCGCACGGATCAGTTCGGCCGAGGCTTGGAGCAGCTCCGTCTTGATCTGCACTTCCCGGCTGCGGGAGGTCAGGGTGTTCACCTGGGCCACGATCAGGTCGAGGCTGGTGTTGAGGCCGCCCTTGTACAGCTCCATGGTCATGTTCTGGGTCTGGCCCGCCGCGTCGACCGCCGCATGCTGGTTCTTGACCTCCTCGCCCAGGCGGCTCACCCGGCTCAGGCCGTCCTCGACTTCGCGGAAGGCGTTGAGGACCGTCGAGCGGTAGTTGTCGCCGGTCTCGCGGTACATCGACCAGGCTTTCTGCACCCCGGCCCGCCGCGCCCCGCCGGTGAAGAGCGGGAGTTCGATGGCCACCTCCGGCTTGAGGTCGGTCGCCTCGAGGGAGACGTTCGGATAGAAGGAGGCGCGCTGCACGCCGATGCTGCGGTTGGCCTCGGCCATCATGCGTTCGGCGCGGGCGATATCGGGTCGGCGCTGCAGCAGTTGCGAGGGGACGCTCACCGGCGTCTCCGGGACTTGCATGCCCATGTTGCTGTCGACCGGCTCGATGTGGAATTCGCTCGGCGAGACGTTGGCGAGGATCGCGATGGCGTGCTCCATGACCTGGCGCTGGGCCTGGATGTCGAGTTCCTCCGCCCGCGTGTTGTAGAGCAGCTCCTGGGCCCGCACGGCGTCGAGCTTGGGCGAGAGGAGGCCGGCCACGCGGGTTTGCACGATCTCCAGCGATTTCTCGTAGTGCGTGATCGACTGCCGGTAGTTCGCATCCTGGGCGTCGAGGCCGCGCAAGGCGAAATAGTCGTGGGCGATCTCGGCCTGCAGGCTCAGGCGCGCCGCCGCGTATTCGGCGGCGCGCTGCTGGGCGACGGCGGTTTGCGCTTTCGTTTCGTTGCGGATCGCCGACCAGATGTCCGGTTCCCAGGACACCAGGCTGGCGGAGGCGCCGAAGCCGAGAATGGCCTGCGGCATGAGCTTGGAGCGGGCCTGCATCATCGTGTCGCGCGCCTGCTGGAAACGCTCGCCAGCGGCTTGCAGGTCGGCGTTGTTGGCGGTCGCCTGTTCCTCGATCCGGTCGAGGACCGGGTCCTTGTAAAGCTTCCACCAATCGCTCTGGACGACCTGGTCGGGGGCGCCGGACGGCGTTTTCCCGTTCCAGTTCGCCGGGACGACGAGTTCCGGGGGTTGATAGGTCGGGGCCAGGTCGCACGCCGACAGGGCCAGAAACAGCGAAAGACCGGCGGAGCGCCCGACCGCACGCAAGAATCGCTTCATCGCTTCACCTCGCCGGCCGAGGATTGCAGGTTGGTTTCGGGCGTTTGCCGGTGGGGCGTCTCGCTCCCGGCCGCTTCGGCAGCGGGGGCGACATGGCTGTAGCCCGGGGTCGGCGGGACGAGTTCGACCTCCTCGCCCTCCATCAGCGCGGCGGGCGGGTTGTCGGCGATCCGGTCGCCCGCGGTGAGGCCGTCGGTGATCTGCACCTGTTCGCCGAGAATCTTGCCGGCGGTGACCGGCTTGTAATGGATGCGCTGGTCGGCCGTCACGGTCGCGACCTGCAGGCCGTTTTCCTCGAAGACCAGGGCGCTGGTCGGGATGGTCAGGATGCGATTGTCCGCCGGCGCCGTCAGCTTGACCGTGGCATAGGAGCCGGGCCACAGGCTGGCATCGCCGTTGTCGAGGGTGAACTCGGTGACGGCCGTGCGGGTGTTCGGATCGTAGCCCTTGGCGACCGTCAGGAAGTTCGCCGTGTAGTGGCGGTTGGGGTATTGCGTCACTTCGACGTCCGCGGTCAGGCCCGGCTTGAGCATGTAGGAGAACACCGCCGGGACGGAGACGAACAGCCGCATGCTGTGGGTGTCGGCCACCGAGAACAGCTCCGTGGCGTCGCCGCTGGCGCCCAGGCTGCCGCCGCCTTCGTTGACCAGGTCGCCGACGTTGATCGAGCGCGAGGTCACCGTGCCGTCGAACGGCGCGACGATCTGCTTGAACTTCTGCAGCGCCTCGAAGCGCTTGACGTTCTGCTGCGCCGCCTCGTAGAGGGCCTTCTCGGATTGCGCGTTGGCCTCCTGCTCGGTGATCGACTGCTCCGACACCGCCTGGGAGTTGCGCAGCGCCACCCAGCGCTTGGCGGTGACCACCGCCAAGTTGTACTTGGCCTCCGCCGAGCGCAGGTCGGCCTTGGCCTGGGCGTATTCGGCATCGAGCGCCGGGGTGTTGATCTCGGCCAGCAGGTCGCCGGTCTTCACGTGGGCGCCGAAGTCCTTGTGCCACATCTTCACGTAGCCGGAGACCTGCGCGTAGATCGGCGCCTGGTACCAGGCGTCGACCGATCCCGGCAGGGTGAGGTTTTCCTCGCTCGGCCCGGCCTGCGGGTTGACGACGGAAATCTTGGGAATCGCGCTTTCGAGGGTTTCCTCGCGCAGCGCTTCGGTATGCTGGACCCGGCTGTAGACCTGATAGCCGCTAATCCCGCCGATGGCTGCGACGACCGCGACAGCGAGGATCGCGCCGCCTTTGCTCTTACTCTTGCGCATCAGGCGTTCTCCTTCTTGCGGTTTTTCCGGTAGTAAACGATGGCATAGACGCAGGGCACGAATAGCAGGGTGGAAATGGTGGCGACCGTCAGACCGCCGATCACGGCCCGGCCGAGCGGTGCGTTCTGGGAGTTGCTGATGGACATGGGCACCATGCCGATGATCATCGCCGCGGCGGTCATGATGACCGGGCGAATCCGCCCGTAGCCGGCCTCGATGGCCGCCCGGATGGCATCGCCGTGCACCTCCAGCCGTTCGCGGGCGAAGGACACCACCAGGATCGAGTTCGCCGTCGCCGTGCCCATGCACATGATGGCGCCGGTCAGCGCCGGTATGGACAGGTTGGTCCCGGTGAGGAACAGGCCCCAGGCGATCCCCGCCAGCGCGCCCGGCAGGGCGGTGATGATGATGAACGGGTCCAGCCAGGACTGGAAATTCACCACGATCAGCAGGTAGATCAGCACGATCGAGATCGCCAGGCCGACGACCAGCTGGCCGTAGGAGCTGGCCATGGTTTCCGTCTGGCCGCGGATGTCGATGGCCGACCCTGGCGGCAACTCGTGTTCCAGGGAGGCGATGGCTTGCTCGACGTCCGCCGTCACGCCGCCGAGATCGCGTCCTTCGTTGGAGACATAGATGTCGAAGAGCGGGATCAGGTTGTAGTGCGAGACCTGGCCCGGCGTGCCTTTGGTGGTGAGCGTGCTCATGCTGCCGAGGAACTGGGTCGGCTTGCCGTCCGGGTTGCCGTCGCCGTTGCCGAGCGGGGTGGTCAGCAGGTCGTTGACGCTGGTGAGCTGCTCCTGCGGGGTATAGATGTTGATCGGATAGGACAGGCCGTTTTCCGGGTTCAGCCAGTAACTCTGGTGGACCTGCTGGCTGCCGGACAGGGTGATCAGTTCGTTGTTGGCCAGATCCTCTTCGGTGGTGTCGCTGCTCAGACCCAGGGTCCGGTTGCCGTTGACCAGGATGGTCGGGGTGCGCATGGTCTGCTGGATGTTGACGTCGGAGGCACCGGTGATCTTCTTCAGCTTGTCCTCGAGCTTGAGCGCGAACTCGTAGTTCTTCTGCGCGTCGAGGCCGGAAATCTGCACGTCGATCGGCGCCGGAGAGCCGAAGTTGAGGATCTTGGCGGTGAGGTCGGCAGGCTGGAAGGTGAAGACCGTGCCGGGGAATTTCTTCGCCAGGCCGTCGCGCAGAATGGCGCGGAAATCCCACACGGGGGCGGTTTCGTTCTTCAGCGAGATGGTCAGGTCGCAGTCTTGCGTGCCGATGGTCGGCGTCGGGATGAACGCCAGGTTGTGCGGGCCGACCGGCAGACCGCAGTTGTTGACGATTTCCTCGACCTGGCCCGGCAGCAGGCGCTCGATTTCCCGGTTGACCAGGGTCACGATCCGGCCGGTCACTTCGATCCGCGTACCGAGCGGCGCCCGCATGTGCAGTTGCAGGGTGCCCGATTTGATTTCCGGGAAGAAATCGCGGCCGCTGAAGTAGAACAGGCCGGTCGAGGCCACGGCTAGGATCAGGAAGCTGAGGACGAAGCCGGCGCGGTGCGCGATGGCTTTTTCCAGCAGGTCGCGATAGCCCTCGCGGAAGTTCGAGAAGCCCCGTTCGAAGCCTTTCTGGAAGCGCCCGAAGAGGCCCGGCGGCTTGCCGCCGTGACCCTGGGCCGGCGTGTGCGGGTGGTTCTGTGCGGCATCCCGTTTCTCCAGCTGCAGCTGCCGATGGTGTTCCTCGTTGAACTTCGCCTCTTCCGCGGCATCCAGTACCGCCGCCTCGTGCGGATGGTGCGGCGCATGCGGATGCCCGGCCGGCGCGTGGTGGGCATGCCCGGCGAGCAGGTACTTGGCCATGGTCGGTACCAGGGTCCGCGACAGGACGAAGGAGGCGAGCATGGCGAAGATGATGGCTTCGGCCATCGGCATGAACAGCCAGCCGGACACGCCTTCGAGGGTGAACAGCGGGAACCAGACGATGCAGATGCAGAGGGTCGCGACGAGGGTCGGAATGACGATCTGGTTGGCCGCATCGATGATCGCCGTCTCGATGTCCTTGCCCATCTCCAGGTGGGTGTCGACGTTCTCGATCATCACCGTCGCGTCGTCGACAAGGATGCCGACGGCCAGCGCCAACCCTCCGAGCGTCATGACGTTGATGGTCTGGCCCGCCCAGCCGAGGCCGATGATCGAGCAGAGAATGGCCAGCGGAATCGAGGTGGCGATGATCACCGTGGCGCGCCAGGAGCCGAGGAACAGCAGGACCACGATCCCGGTCAGCGCGGCGGCGGTGACCATCTCGTGCACCACGTCCTTGATCGAGTCCTTCACGAAGGTCGAGGCGTCGTTCATCAGACTGACATGGACGTCCGGCGGCAGGATCTTCTGCAGCTTCGGCATCAGGTCCTTGACCCCCTGGACCACGTCGAGGGTCGAGGCCTCGCCGCTCTTCATGATGACCACCAGCACGGCCTGCTTGCCCTTGACCAGCACGGAGTTGGTCTGCGGCGGCCCGGAGAGGGACACGTGGGCGATGTCGCGCAGGTGAATGTAGGCGTTGCCGATCTTCTTGATCGGCAGGTCGTCGAAGTGGTCGATGGCCATCGGAATCGCGTTGGTCTGCACCATCCAGTCCTTGGCGCCGATCTTCTGGTCGCCGGCCGGCAGCACGATGCTCTGCTTCTCCAGGGCCTTCTCGACGTCCACGCCCGACAGGTGATGGGCCAGCAGCTGTTGCTGCTTGAGGTTGATCAGCAGGAACGGCGGCTTGCCGCCATAGGGGTGAGGAACGATGGCGCCCGGCACCGTCACCACGAACGGCCGGATACGCGCGAAGGCGAGGTTGTAGAGATCCGCCGGGGTGCGCGAGTCGGAGGTCACCTGCATGGTCAGCACCGGCACCGACGACGCCTCCAGGCGCATGATCATCGGCGGCGAGATGCCCGGCGGCAGCTGCGGGATGACCGTCTGGGAAATCGAGGCGACATCCGCTTCGGCCGGGCCCAGATCGGTACCGGGGTGGAAGTAGATGTTGGTGATCGAACTCCCGTAGTAGGACGTGCTTTCGATGTGCTCGATACCTTCCACCGTGGAGGTCACGGCTTGTTCGTAGTAGCGCACGATGCGTCCGCCGACGTCTTCCGGCATCAGGCCGGAATAGGTCCAGACGACGGAGATCACCGGGACCCTGATGTTGGGAAATACGTCCGTCGGGGTGTGGAAAACCGAGCGGATACCGAACAGCAAGATGAGCAAGGCGAGGACCACGAACGTATAGGGTCTTCGCAGAGCGGTAATGACAATCGCATTCATGTAGACAGACGTCCTGGCAATGAAAGGACAGGTGAGCGCCCGAGTGTCGGCCCGGCCCGGGCCATGTCGACGAGCAGTCTTTCTCGTCCCTGAGACAGGTGCGATCCGCACGGTGCGGTGTGCACAGGCGTGCAGAGATACAGGATGACGACACGCTTAGCAACAATTTGAAATAAGTTTTTATAGTGTAAATTTTATGTAAATGATAAATTAAAAAAATTTTTTACACGTTTTTTGACAATCTTCGCGTGAAGATCGCAGGCACGATGCGCCCGGAGGTTTCCGGCGGGGCCGGGACGATTTCATGGGTCTGGAGATGACGGGTCGATGCGCGAGAGGCGGCTCCGGGTCGCCCGGTGGAGGGGGTGGGATGGCCCCGTTGACGGGCGTGGCCCGCCGGTATCGTGACCTGCGGGGGCAGCAGCCGGCCCCCCCCGTGACGGGCCGCTTATCGGGCTTGTTCCAGCAGCCTCATGCCGTCCGGCCGCAGCTCGCCCTCGGGGGAGACATGCCGGTACAGCGTCTGGCGGGTAATGCCGAGTTCCTTGCAGAGGTCCGACACCTTGGTTCTGGGCTCGCCCATGGCGGCCATCGCCAGGCGCAGCTTGGCGGCGGTCAGCTTGAACGGCCGTCCGCCTTTGCGGCCGCGCGTTCGCGCCGAGGCCGGTCCGGGCGCTGTTCGCTCGGCAGTTGGCTCCCGCTCGAACTCGGCCAGCGCGGCGAAGATGCCGGACACCAGGTTCCCCGCCTGGGTGGTGTCGATGGCCGCACCGTGGCCGGCCAGCACCTTCAGCCCGACGCCGCGCGCGATCAGCTCGTGCACGGTGCCGATCAGGTGGCGCAGGTCCTGGCCGAGGCGGTCGAGCTTCCATACCACCAGGATGTCGCCTTGGCGCAGGGCTTTCAGGCAGGCGGCCAGGCCGGGTCGCGCATCCTGGCGCCCCGCAGCGCGGTCTTCGTAGCAATGGGTCTCCGGCACTCCGGCGGCGACCAGGGCGTCGCGCTGCGGGGCGGTCGTCTGGGCGTCGTCTGTCTCGGAGGCTCGCATGTAGCCGATCAGCATCTTTTCACCTGTCATCTGTGCATCGACTGCGTGACGGCCTGCGGAGCGGGGCTTGTCACCAAAATGTCATTTAACAAGTTGTTTTCACCAATGCGCCGAAAGGTATTTGCTTAGCAAGCTAATTGCAAGATCGAAATGTTCGCTCGATGTCCATAGGGATGCTGGCGGTATTTTGTAAGTGATTATTGCTGCATGGCCCGAGGGACTTCCCCGTCCGTCGTTCATCGCGCGGCCGCGCCCTGACTTCCTTCCTTGAAAGCCTGCCGAAAGCTTGCGTGGCTAGGATGTGCCGCGAGGCACACCACCGCAGGCCATCCGGGCCGATCCGGCACGCCTCCCTCAGGAAATCCTACGCAGTGGTAGCGATTTCCCTACAACAACAAAGGAAGCCACTGTATGCCGTGCATGTCGCCCGTCGTTCCCCCGCCCGCTGCCGCTGCCCCCGGCGTTTCGTCCGTGCGACGAGGTTGCCCCGTCGACGGTTCGTAGTCGTCCCGGCTGCCGCCTTTCGACCCACTGCCGATCCCTTTTGCACGCTGTGTCCGGCCGGTCCGGTGCGCCCCCGTATGGCCTTTGCCAGGCCGGGCACCGCCAGCGCAGCGCGTCATCCATCCAGGAGATACAACATGTACAAGACTCCACTCGCCCGCCGCGTGGCCCTGTCCACGCTGGGTGCGGCCCTGGCCATGCCCGCGGCCGAGGCGGCCTTTCTCGAAGACAGCAAGGCCACCCTCAAGATGCGCAACTTCTACATCAACCAGGACACTCGCAACCAGGATGCTCCCAAGGCGGAGGAGTGGGGCCAGGCCTTCACCCTCGACTATAAGTCCGGCTTCACCGAAGGGCCGGTCGGCTTCGGCCTCGACCTGACGGGCCAGTACGCGGTCCGCCTCGATGCCGGCGGGCGTGAGGGCAAGGCGGGCGTCGAGCGTAGCCCGGGCTCGGTTTTTCCGCTGGAGAGCAACGGCAAGGCGAGGCGCGATTTCGGTCGGCTCGGGGCGACCGCCAAGATGCGCTACTCCAAGACCGTGGCGCAGGTCGGCACCCTGATGCCCAAGCTACCGGTATTGAGTTATAGCGACGGACGCCTGTTGCCGCAGATGTTCCAGGGCGCGCAGGTCACCTCCAAGGAGATCAAGAACCTGACGCTGATCGCCGGCAAGATCGAGCACTCCACCGAGCGCAATTCCAGCAACAGCGATAGCCTGTCGATCGCCGGTGCCGACGGCCCGGACGATGGGCGTTCCAGCAACGAGTTCTATTACGCCGGTGCCGACTACAAGGTCACCGACGACCTCTTGCTGCAGTACTACTATGGCAACCTGCGCGATTTCTACACGCAGCACTTCTTCGGCCTGGTCCACGACTGGGCGCTGCCGGTGGGTTCGCTGCAAACCGACCTGCGCTACTTCGAAAGCAACTCCGATGGCGAGAACAGCCACTCTTCCGGGCGCGCCGACGGTTACGTCAGCAGCGGCTACTGGGGTGCCGGCTCGTCCCACAGGGGCGAGGTCGACAGCCACCTGTGGAGTGCGATGCTCACCTACTCCCTGGCTGGCCACGAGCTGAGCGCCGGCTACCAGCAAGTCACCGGCAACAGCGACTTTCCACACATCAACCAGGGCAACGGTCGCTCGCTGTACCTGATTACCAATGCGCAGATGGGCAAGTTCGCGAGTTCCGGCGAGAAAACCTGGGTAGCTGGCTACGCCTATGACTTCGCCAGTATCGGTGTGCCGGGTCTGAAGACTAGCCTGACCTACTTCAGTGGCGACGGCATCGATGCCGCCGGCAACGACCACAAGGAATGGGAGCGCGACCTGCGGGTGGACTACGCGGTGCAGTCGGGCCTGTTCAAGGGCGTCGGCTTCACCTGGCGAAGTGCCATGCAGCGCGGCAACGACACCCGCGACCGCGACGAGAACCGACTGATCGTCAACTACAGCATTCCGTTGCTCTGACGGCTCCGCGCCGGAGCCGCCGGGCCGCTGCGCCTGGGCTTCGGCGCTTTCGGGTCGACCTCCTTCCCGCCGCGCGCTTGGCTGAGCAATTCTCCGGCACGACAGGCGGAAATCTTCGGCACGAACAAAAACGGCGAGGGGTTAGCCTCGCCGCTTCGTGTCGTTCAACCGCATCCCTGGTTCCTCATCCTGAGGAGGTCGCTATCCTGCGACTTTCCCTGGCCGCCATCCTTGGTCGGCTTGCGTCGTTCCGTCGACGTCTTTGTGGGATTCAATCTACTCCGGCAGCTGTTCCGAGCCAATTGGGAGAACGCTCGATCTGTTGTAGGCGATGGCTTACAGCGCGGGAGAGGCGGGGTTCCCCAGCGTGGGGGAAGTGATTTTTGCTGCGCAAAAAAATCCCTCCGCAGGGGAGGGCAAATAGGTACTTGCGCACATACGGTCCTTCAATTCGCTCACTTTGAAGATAGACCATACTGTGCGAAGAGCATGCAAAAATTTTTGCATGGCAAAAATCCTCATGATTGCTTGGCACTTATCGAGACCGTGAAGGAGGCCGCGGGCGTTCAGGTGCCCGGCAGGAGTATCCACTTGATGGGGGACCGGTGTCCGGTTCGAGAGGGCAAGTCCCGGCTGAGCCAAATAGGCAGCCTTGGCTTAACCCCCGTTCTTGCTTCTCCTTTGAGGGTTGGCTATCTACCTACATAACGTGCGGGCAGGAGTTGGTAAGGCGTGACGACATGCGCCTGCCAATACCGCGTCGATCCGGCGCCCGAGCACGCCGAGCCGTTTGCCAAGGCCTTCGGGTGCGTGCGTTTCGTCTACCGGGAGAGTCCTACGCATGCCGTTACCTTGGCCGGCTCGATGGAGCGGTTGCAAGTGACACAAAAGGATTCTAGAAAAAGTATTTTGGGCCAAGCGGATGATGGGTGGACAAACCATGCGTTTTCTAAATACCAAGGCTCTCGATCAACTCGATGCCCAAGCCTTTCAGCATCAGCGTCCCTATCCCTGGGTCAATCCCTATGGGGTGCTGACCGACGAGGGTTATGAGGCGCTGCGCCAATCGTTGCCGTCCGTCGACCGCTTCGAAGCCAGCTTCGGCAAGAAGCGAACCTACGGCCAGCAACCGCACGACCGGCTTTCGTTGTCCTATACGCCCGGCATGGAGCTGTCTCCCGCCTGGCAAGCGTTCATGGAGGAGATCAAGGGGCCGGTCTACCAGGACTTCATCGCCCGCATGCTGGGCACGCGCAATTACGAGTTGAGATGCCACTGGCACTACGCGCCAGCCGGCTGTTCGGTCTCGCCGCACTGCGACGCCCTGTCCAAATACGGCTCGCACATCTTCTATTTCAACACCGAAGAGGACTGGCGTCCGGAATGGGGCGGCCAGACCGTCGTACTCGATGACGGCGGGCGCTTCGACTTTCGCAGCGCCCCCGCGTTCGAGGATTTCGACAGCGCCATCGATTCCACGGCGATGGGCAACTACAGCTTCCTGTTTGTCCGCAACGGCAATTCCTGGCACGGGGTGCGCGCGATCACCTGTCCGCCCGGTCATTGTCGCAAGGTGTTCATCGTCGTGATTCGCAAACGCCGCTCCGCCTTCAAGCGGCTCTACCAGGGCATCTACCAATGGTATCGGCGTACCGCCGCATGACGACACGTCGACCGACAGTCCCTGCGAGGTCTTGCGCTGGTGCAGCGTGGCTGGCGCGGGCCGTGCCGGCGCATGCGCCGATGCAACGTCCGCATGGTCAGCGGTGATCGCCCAGCGCTCCGCCGCTGGAGCGCCAACCGGCAGCCTCACGGGGCTGCCGGTTGGCGAACAGCAGCGCCAGATACTGTTCGACACTGCGCTCCAGGGTGAAGTCGGCGCCACGCCGACGCAGAACCTCGGCCGCCACGGGCGCGTCGAGCGCCCGCCGCATGGCGGCGGACAGCGCCTCGGCATCGTTGGGGGGCACCAGTTCGCCAAACCGGCCGCCTTCCAGTATCTCGGCGGGGCCGCTGGGGCAATCCGTGCTCACGACCGGACAGCCGCACGCCATGGCTTCGATCAGGGCATTGCCGAGTCCTTCGAAGTCCGACGACAGCACGAACAGGGCGGCACGGGAAAAGGCTGCGTAGGGGTTGCTCACGAAGCCGGGGAGCGCCAGATCCCCGCCAATCCCCAGCTCGCCGATCAAGGCTTCCAGCTGCGCCCGCTGCCGTCCCTCGCCGAGGATCAGCAACCGCACCGGCCGCTGTCGACGCAACAGGGCGAAGGCCTGCAGCAAGAGCGGAAAATTCTTCTGCGGCGCCAGCCGTCCGGCGGCGACGATCACCGGTATCCCATCGCAGGCGGTCAGCCAGGGATGCGGAGCGGGCTCCTTGGCCCTGGCCGCCAGCTCGGGCGTAATCACCGGGTTATAGATCGTGGCGATACGGCCACGCGGCAACCCGGTAATGGCGCTCAGGTCGTCGGCCACCCCGTTGGAAACCGCCACGACGGCATCGGCCCGGGAATAGACACGCCCGATCAGCGGCAGCAGCGCCCGCCAGCGGGCGGCGCCCTTGACGCTTTTCTGGAGGATCTTGAACGACAGGGAGTTATGCTCGGTCACCATGACCCGGGTCGATACCCGCGCCAGCCGCTTTGCCCACAGGGCCGTCAGATTGCAGTAGGAGTTGGCGGCGATCAGCGCATCCGGCCGCTGTGCGCGCAGATAGCGGGCCAGCGAGGCCAGGTAGGGAAATTGCCTGTCGGGCTTGTCGGCAAAAAGCACAGGCCGTGCCAGCGCTTTCCAGTCGGACCACGACGATGCGCTCAGGATCAGCAAGCGGCCGCCCAGCGGGCGGGCCGGGTCGAGTTTCACGATGTGGGCGCCGTCCGGCACCTGATCCCGAAAGGCCCCCTCGGCCTCGTTGACCACCAGATCGACCTGATGGCCGTGGGCTATGAAGCCTTCCGCCAGATACAGCATGACACGCTCCGTGCCGCCTCCTGCGAAACTCGGTGTGTACAGGGCAATCCTTGGCATCGCATGGTTCTCCCACCGGTTGATAATGTTCCGCAGCGGGCAAGTCGTCCCTCATGTGGCGTGCCGTTCTGGTTCGAAGAGCGGGCTGCGAAGAGCGGTTGCTGCCGGGCAACGGCGCCAGGGAATGCCTGGCGATACGGCGATGTCCTGACTCGGCGTCTTCATTTCAGGAACGGATCGGGCGTTCGGCGGCCATGAGGTCCCGGATTGCCTGCAGGGCTCGCGCACGGGAGGCGGCGAACAGCTCGGGGGACAGTTTCGGCGTCCGCTCCAGTCCTTCCGGCAGCGGTGCCACTCCGAGCAACTGGTGCGCCTGCCCGTAGAGCGGCTCGCGGACGATCCAGCCCCTCCAGACGAGCCAGTCGTAAAAGCGCTCGAGCCGGGTCTGTTCCCGCGACGGGTCCCGTCGCGGGAAGACTCCCAGCCATCCCTCGAGCGCATTCACGAGACGCTGCATCGGATGCCGGCGCACCGGCAGGGGATGCATGGCGACCGGCCGGCCGGTCATGCAGGCCTCGCTCAGCATGGCGACGCTGTCGCCGGTCACGATGAAGGCGTCGGCCAGCGCGAGCAGGGCACGGTGAGGGTTGTCCTCGCCGCTGCCGAAGCGATAACCCCAGGACGGCACGTCGATGGCGGCCAGCAACGCCTCGGTCGCGGCACTGCCCGTGCGCGGGCTGGTCGAGACCAGCAGCGAGCCGCCCCGGGCCCGCGCCGCGGCACAGGCTTCCAGGCTCAGATCCCTGGCCGATTGCGCATCGAGCGAATAGGAGCCAGTCCTGCCGCCTACCAGCAGCGCGATCCATGGCCTGGGCAGGTGGGCGAAGCGCTGTTTCCAGAGGGCCAGATCCTCGCTGTCGAGCGGGTGCTCGGCGATGAAGGGCGCGGACAGGCAGAGCACGTTGTCGTGCAGCGGCAGGCAGTGCTGCGGGGTGGAGATCACCAGGTCGAACCGGGACAGCGGTATGCGCGGCCGTCCCAGCATGACCAGGCGCGTGCGCCCTTCGGCCTGGTGCTTGATCCCCTGGGCCAGCGGTACCGCGCAGCGCCCTGCGCAGAGCACCAGGTCCGGCCAGGGCGGCGCCAGCGCGTCGATCCGGGTGCCGTAGCGCTTGATTTCGTACGGCCAGCCCAGGGCGTTGGCCATGTCCAGCAACTGGGCATAGTCGCCGGCGGTTCGGCTCTGCAGCACCCAGACCCTGGGGGGGGCGGTCCGTTGGGCGACGTCCGCCCGGTAGCGTCGTGCCCGGCCCAGCGCATCCGGACAGTCGAGCTGCCAGTTGCGATCCGGATAGCGCCGTGCGATGCGCCGCACCAAGGCCCTCCAGCCCGCCAGGCTGCCGATGGCCGACCCCTTGGGCCCCGGCGCCGCCCTCACCAGGACCCAGTGGCGGCCGAGTTGGAACAAACGGTCGAGCAGCCAGGGAAGATCTTCCACCGGCAGGTGCTCGAGCCCATTCGCGGCGATGACATCCTGCTGCGGCAGATCCTCGCGCCTCAGCGCCTCCATGGACCAGCGAGCCGCCGGCTGCCCGCCGGCATCCGTCGTGCTCCACGCCCCGACCAGCGCCCATTGCAGGCGGGCGGACTCCGGCAGATGGCGGCACAGCTCGGACGCCGGCGCCGCGGGTGCCTTGGCCAGTCGTGCGCAGGCCGGCAGAAAACCGGGGCTGGGCTGGGCGAGGGTATGGACTTCGAAGCCCTCCCGGTCGGCCGCCAGCTCCAGGCTATGGAAAAGCTCGGCGCGCGGATCGATGTGGTACGAGTAGCGCTCGGGCCGGGGACGCCAGGGCTGCAGGGGCAGGCTCGTGTAATGCAGCAGGCGGGATTGCCCTGGCCGATATTCCAGGTCGCGGGCATGCCAGCGGGGATCGAGGGGGCCCCAGCGGTCGGGCTCGGACGCCGCCAGGCTCTGCAGCGCCTCCGGGCTCAGGCGGCGCCGCGCATCGGCATTCCAGCACGCGGCCATGCGCGCGCAGTCGATCAGCATCACGGTGGTGTCGGTGGGCGACGTGGCCAGATAGCCGTGTCCGTCCATGGGCAGGTCGAAGAGTTCGGCAGGGTCGCTGAGGTAGATCTGGCCGACCTCGTTGTAGAGCGCTCGCCCATGGGCTCCGGCCAGTTCCGGAACGGCAAAGCGGGCCTGGCCGAACCCGCTGCTCCGGGGCGATGCCGGAAGCGCGGTCATGGGGTAGATCGCGTAACGCCGGTCCGGGTTGCGCACGCGCTGGAGGGCGTAGAAGAAAACCCGCTCGGCCCGGTGCTGTTCCGGTCGGGTCGCGAGGAATATGCGCACCTCCGGCATAGGCGGGGCGCCCTTCCGAGCCGCCAGGACGACGGGCGTCATGCCCGGTGCGGCGTCGAGCCTGTTCACTGCCGGGCTGGGCGATCCGATGATCGACCGGGACCGAGCGAGCCATTCATTGGCTTGGAGGTTCATGCATGTCCTCACGCGGGAAGTTGCCGGGTATTGGTGGATGCAGACGTTCAGTACAGCACGGTTGCCGGATGGCGGCCGGTGCAGCGCCGCTCGGGCGTTTCCCGTCGAAGCCTTTGCGCGCCCGGAGATCCGGCTGGCGGGCCGGGGCGTCCGGTTGCTCCGGGCGACGGCGGCAACGCCTCAGTGCTTCGCGGAGCGGCGGCGAGGCCGGGTCGCGGCGTCCGTGCGGGCGAGCATGCCGCGATTCCGATCGGTCGCCTGGAGCGCCTTGGCGAGGTCGGCCTCGACAGGCCCGACGCCTTCGGGGCTGCTCCGGAAGGCCTGGGCCTCTCGGTCCAGCATCAGGTCCCGGATCGCCTGGACGGCCCGCGCGCGGGAGCCGGCGAGCAATTCGGGGGAGAGTCCGGGCAGCCGGTCCAGCCCCTCCGGCAAGGGACTCACGCCCAGTGCCCGATGCACCTGTCCGATAAGGCGCTCGCGGTTGAACCAGCCCACCTCGACGGCCTTGTCGCAGAGACGCCCGAGAAGACTCTGCTGCAGCGGCGTGCCGCGGCGGCTCGCCATCCGGCCGATGGCGTTCAGGAAACGCTCGGAGGCATTCAGCAGCCCTCCCAGCGGCAGTCGCCGGGCCGGCAGGGGAAACATGGCCACCGGCCGGCCGGTCATGCAGGCCTCGGTCAGCATGTTGATGCTTTCGCCGGTCACGACGAAGGCATCGGCCAGCGCCAGCAGTGCCGGGTAGGGGTTGTCGCCGGCGCTGCCGAAGCGATAGCTCCACACGGGGACATCGATGGCTGCCAGCAGCGCATCGGTCGCGCTATCCGAGGTGCGCGGACTGGTCGAGACCAGCAGCGAGCCGCCCCGGCTCCTGGCCGCGGCGCTGGCCTCCCGGCCCAGGGCGGTGGCCGTCTGCGCATCGAGCCGGTAGGGCTTGCTGCTGCCGCCCACCAGCAGCGCGATCCAGGGTCGAGGCAGATGGGCGAAGCGCTGCCGGCAGGCGTCCAGTGCCGCCGCATCGAGCGGGCGTTCGTTGAGGAAGGGTGCCGGCAGGTCGACCACGTTGCGCCGCAGCGGCAGCCCGTACTGGGGCGTCGTCACCACCAGATCGAAGTGCGACAGCGGCGCGAACGGCCGCCCCAGCACCACCAGGCGGGTTTTCCCTCCCGAACGGCGCTTTATCCGGCGGGCCACCCACGACGAGAGCCAGCCCACGCTGATCGCCAGATCCGGCCAAGGAGTTGCCGGCTTCGCCAGGCAGTCCTGTAGCCGCTTGAATTCATAGGGCCAGCCCAGGGTCTTGGCGAGGTCGATCAGTTGCATGTTGTCGCCGGGGTGGATGCTGTGCAGCAGCCAGACCGTCGGCAGCGTATCGCTGTCCTGGATACGCCGCGCCATGTCTGCCCGATAACGCTGGACCAGCCCCTGGCGATCCTCGCCGTCGAGCTGCCAGCCGCGATCCGGATGACGCCGCGCCACCCGCCGCAGCAGGGTTCGCCAGCTCTCCAGGTCGCCGTTCGGTGCCCCTTCCGGCCCCACCGATACCTTGACGAAGACCTGCTGGCGGGCGAGTTGGAACAGGCGATCCACCAGCCAGGGAAGATCCTCCGGCGGCAGTTGCTCGAGACCCGTGACGGCGACCGTATCCTGGCGCGGAAGGTCGCTGCGGCGCAGCGCTTCGATGGGCCGGTGTGCGACGGATAGACCGCTGGCGTTCGCCTCGCTCCATGCCCCGACCAGCGCCAGGCTCGCCGCGCCGCGTTCCCGCACCTGGCGGCAGATCTCGTCCGGCCGCGTCGCCGCGGCCCCGGTTAGCTGCCGGCAGGCGGAGGAGAAGCCGGGGCTGGGGTTTTCGGCCGTGTAGATTTCATAACCTTCCCGGTTGGCCGCCTGCTCGAGGCTGTGGAAGCATTCGGCATGGGGATTGATATGGTACGAATAGCGGTCGGGCGTGGGCCGCCAAGGCTGCAGGTGCAGGGCGGTGTAATGCAGCAGTTTGGATTCGCCGTGGCGGTACTCCTGGTCGCGCGCATGCCAGCGGGGATCGAGCGCTCCCCAGCGGCCCGGCTCGGCGGCCGCCTCGGTGCACAGGGTCTTCTTGGCGGTGTGGCAGGCACTGGCGAAATTCCAGCAGGGGGCCATGCGCGCGCAGTCGATCAGCATCACCGCCGTATCCTCGGGCAGCAGCGCCAGGTAGCCGTGCTCGTCCATCGGCAGGTCGAACAGCTCGGCCGGGTCGGCCAGGTAGATTTGGTCGACGTCGTTGTAGATCGCCCGTCCGTGGCGTCCGGCCAGGTCGGGGATGGCGAAGCGGTAGTTGGTGAAGCCGGTGCGCCAGCCGCGCCGGTCGAAGCCCGGCAGGCCGCTCATGCGATAGACCTCGTAGCGCCGGTCCGGGTTGCGCACCCGCAGCAGGGAGTAGAAGAAGACCCGCTCGGCCCGGTGCTGCTCCGGCTGGGTGCCGAGGAAGATCCGTACCGCCGGCGCCTCTTTGGCGCCGAGCCGGGCTTCCAGCACGACGGGCGCGATGGCCGGCACCGCCGTCGTCGACTCGCCGGTCCCCGCAGCGGGGACGCCGGTGTCTGCTCGGCGGAAGGGCAGAATCCGAGGGGCCGGTGTCTTGTCGAAGAAATCCATGCTTTCTCCCGATAGGCGGGCGAGCTGCCGAAGCGCAGCTCGCCGAGTTTGTGATCCATCACGTCGAAATCGCACATGCACAGCCGGGAGAGCGGTCAAGCGGTGTCGATTCGGGGGCCTTCAGGCCGAGCGCCACCCGGCCAGCGTCCTTACCCGTTAGCCGCTGAATACACCGTCATGGCTGAACTTCTGGTAAACAGATCATCAATTTTTGATGACGCCGACCCGGACTTCCGATGAGAACGCCCAGTGTTCAAGCATTAAAGCATTGAATTTTTTCAGTGCTACGGAAGTGACCTCAAGCGCTCCTGTTCGGCGCGCAGGGTATAGCCCGTAAGGAGTTCGGCCGTTTCAGTTCGGGCGGTCGTGGGAAGTTCGGGCTAATTGCTTAGTTACAACTAAAGAAAATGAAAAAAACACGTAAGAATTGTGAAGAAGACGTTCGAGGTCGGTGCGTTCGAACTCCCAATAAATGACCGGAGCGATGTCCCGCAGGACGGCGTACCGCGGGGTTCGCGGCGCGGATCGACGAGTCCGGCGAAGTTGGGGGAGGGGATTGGGGTGTAGGGTGGGAGACTCGGAAAAGTTCCATTGGCTACCGGCAATCCTCGTTCGACGCCAGAGGGATATCGCGCGATTGCCCTGCCGCCTCGGCCGATCGTCATAGGCCAATTGTGTTACCGTGCACACTTTCGGGGCTGTCCGAAGTTTCAGCGCCAGTCCGTCAGTTACGGAAGTTTCCCCATGTCCCCAACACCGCGTGTGACCGTATTCATCCCGGTACATAATCGTCAGCACTACATCGGCACGGCTGTCGACAGCATACTGGCGCAGACCTTCGAGGACTTCGAGCTGCTGGTTGTCGACGATGGCTCGACCGATGCCACCCTCGAGGTGTTGTCGCGCTACCGGGACCCGCGCCTGCGCGTGGAATGCAACCCGCACAACCTGGGCCTTCCGGCGACCCGCAACCGTGGCCTGGAACTGGCGCGCGGCGAATACATCGCCCTGCTCGACAGCGACGACAAGGCTTGGCCGACCCGCCTTGCGCGGCAGGTCGAGACACTCGACCGGCATCCCGAGCTGGTGCAGATCGGCAGCGCCTGCGATTTCATGGACGCCAACGGCCAGCGCATCAAGCGGGTTCGCCGCCGGCCGCTGAGCGCCGATGACGTGGATGCCAGCCTGCTGTTCTATTGTGCCTTGACCAATCGCACGATCATGGGGCGCACCGCGATCCTGCAAGCGTATCGCTACAGCGAGGACTTCCCGAGCTGCGAGGACTACGAACTGCATCAGCGTCTGGCCCGGACGTATCGCATGGCCAATCTTGCCGACGTACTCGTCTGCGGACGCGAGCACAGCGGCCGCTTCACCCGGCAAAACTATGGGCTGGGCCATGACCGCAAACGGGAGATCAGCCGTCGCGCGCTGCTCGAACTCGGCATAACGCCCAGCGAAGAAGACCTGGATCGCCACTATGCCCTGGCGCGCCCCCAGAGGCTCGGTGCCGCCCTGGACTGGGATTATCTCGACTGGGCCGAGCAGTGGCTGGCCCGGATCGATGCCGCCAACCGGCGTACCCGGCGCTATGTTCCCGAAGCGCTGGTACGCGTCATGACCGAACACTGGATCGATCTGTGTCGGCGCGCCCGCCGCCAGCTCGGGCTTGGCGCATACCTGCGCCTGCTGCGCTCGCCGTTGGCCCGGCGCATCCCCGAGGCCATTCTGCATTCCCTGCGCAAGCCCCGCCCGGAGTCGATTCAATTCGGCGAACAGCGATCCTGAACACGTGATTCTGCGAAAAAGGAGTATCAAATGCGTTATCTGGATTTCGAGGCCCTGGAGCGCATGGATGCCAAGGCTTTCCAAGCGCAGCATCCCTATCCCTGGACCAATCCGGCCGGCCTGCTGACCGAAGAGGGCTATGCCGCCCTGCGCGAAGGCCTGCCGGTCGTCGAGCAGTTCACGGAGGTCGTAGGTAAGCGACGCCGTTACGGCCAGCGTTCCCACGACCGCCTGGCGTTGGAGTATTCGCCGACGCTCTCGCTCTCGCCGCCCTGGCAGGCGTTCATGAAGGAGCTGAGCGGCCCGGACTATCGGCAGTTCATCGCGCGCATGCTCGGTACGCGTGCCTTCAGGCTGCGTTTTCACTGGCACTACACGCCGGCCAGTTGTTCGGTCTCGCCGCATTGCGATGCCCGCGAAAAACTGGGCTCGCATATCTTCTATTTCAATACCGGGGACGACTGGCGACCCGAGTGGGGCGGACAGACCGTCGTGCTCGACGACAAGGGGCGTTTCGACGCCAGAAGCGCGCCGGCATTCGAAGACTTCGACAGCGCTACCGAATCGCAAGCGATGGGCAACTACAGCCTGCTGTTCTGCCGGCGCGGCAACTCGTGGCACGGCGTGCGCGAGATCAACTGTCCGCCGGGATCTTACCGCAAGGTCTTTATCGTGGTGATCGACGAGGACCGGCCGTTCAAGCGGCTTGCCAAGAAATTCAAAGGCCTGTTCAAGCGAGCAGCCTGATCGCCGCGTCGTCCGCTTCTCGAATAGCTCCCCGATCGGCTTGAGAGCGGGGCCGCACGGCGGCAGGTAGCGCGTCGGCACCCCGCACCCCGCACCCCGGCGACCTTGGGCGAACCGGGGTTGCCCGGCGCCACGCTATCGCCGGCCCCGGGGGGAGGGCGCTATCGCCTTCCCCCCGGGGTTCGTCGAGGAGCCGCGGGGCGGCTCGCCCTTCGCGGCGCAGTGCCCGGACGAAGCCGGTCGTCTTCCCGCGACCGTCGGGCACCTGTTCCGGGCAACACGTCCCACGCAGCGCACTTCCCCGGCCGGGGCTCATGCCGGTGCCCGCCCGGGTTTTCCCGAGCAAGACCATTCCCCATTCGCCGGGCCGTTCAAGCCGTTGGCCGCCAGCACCCGGGCACGCCGATCCTGGCGAACCGTCTTCAGCTCGTGGGCCTCTCGGCTTCCATGATCGCGCGGATCGCCAGGAGCACCCGCGTCCGCGAGGCGACGAGCAACTCGGGGGGCATTTCCGGCACGCGATCCAGCCCCCCCGGCAAGGGCGTCACGCCCAGTGCCAGGTGGATCTCCTCCATGCGCCGTTCGCGCTTGAGCACGCCCGTCTCGATCAGGCGGTCGTAGAGGCGCCCGAACTTGTTCTGCTGGCGCGGAACGCCGCGGCTGCCGGCGACCGGGTCGATGAGGCCGATCTTTCGCTCGAACGCATGCTTCAGCCTGGCCTTCCAGCGCCGCCGGACCGGCAGGGGGAACACCGCCACCGGCCGGCCGCTCAGGCAGGCCTCGGTCAGCATCGAGACGCTTTCCCCGGTCACGACGAAGGCGTCGGCCAGCGCCAGCAGCGCCCGGTAGGGATTGTCGGCGGCGCTGCCGAAGCGGTAGCTCCACACCGGCGTATCGATGGCGGCCAGCAACGCCTCGGTTGCGGCCTCGCCCGTGCGCGGACTGGTCGACACCAGCAGCGACCCGCCACGGGCCTTGACCGCGGCGCTGGCCTCCCGGCCCAGGGCGGTGGCCGTCGGCGCATCGAATTGATAGGGAGTGCTGTTGCCGCCGACCAGCAGGGCGACCCAGGGCCGCGGCAGATGGGAAAACCGCTGTCGCCAGGTTTCCAGGGTCGCCTCGTCGAGCGGGTGCGCGGCAATCACCGGCGCCGGCAGATCGACGACGTTGTCCCGCAGCGGCAGCCTGTATTGCGGAGTGGTTATCACGAGGTCGAACCCGGAAAGCTCGGCGCGCGGTCGGCCCACCACCACCAGACGCGCACGCCCCCCCGACTGGCGCTGTATCCAGCGGGCCGGCAGCGCCGTGCGCCATCCGGCACTGAGCACCAGATCCGGCCATGGCGCTGCCAGCGCTTCGACAGGGGTACCTGGCTGCTTGATTTCATAGGGCCACCCCAAGGCCTCGGCGATGGCGGTCAGCTGCGCATTGTCGCCGGCGTGTTCGCCCTGCAGCAGCCAGACCGTCGGGAGTTCGCTGCCGCCACGGGTGCGCTGCGCGAAGTCCGCCCGGTAGCGCTGCGTCCGCCCCTGGCGATCCTCGCAGTCGAGCTGCCAGCAGCGACCCGGATAACGCTGCGCCACCCGGCGCAGCAGCGCCCGCCAGCCGCTCGGGCTGCCGATCAGGGACCCCTCGGGCCCCAGCGCCGCGCTCACCAGGACCCACTGGCGGCCGAGCCGGAACAGGCGGTCGACGACCCAGGGCAGATCCTCCAGCGGCAGCCGCTCGAGACCGCGCGCGGCAATTGCGTCCTGCGGCGGAAGGTCGTCGTCGCGCAGCGCTTCCACCCGCCAGTGCGGAACGGCCGCCGCGCCGGCCTCGGCCTCGCTCCAGGCCCCGACCAGCGCCAGATTCGCCGCGCCGAGTTCCCGGGCCTGGCGGCAGACCTCGGCCGGCGGCGTCGCCGGCGCCTGGGCCAGGTCTTCGCAGGCCCGGGCGAAGTCGGGGGAGGGCGCCGCAGCGGTGTAGATCTCGTAGCCCTCCGCATCGGCCGACTGTTCGAGGTTCAGGAAGTGCTCGGCGAAGGGGTTGATGTTGTAGGAGTACTGCTCGGGCGTGGGCCGCCAGGGCTGCAGGTGCAGGGCGGTGTAATGCAGCAGCTTGGATTCGCCGTGGCGGTACTCCAGGTCCCGGGCATGCCAGCGGGGATCGAGCGCGCCCCAGCGGCCCGGCTCGGCGGCCGCCTCGGCGCACAGGGACTTCTTGCTCTTGCGGCAGGCCTTGGCGAACGTCCAGCAGCGGGCCATCTGCGCGCAATCGATCAGCATCACCGCGGTATCCTGGGGCGACAGCGCCAGATAAGCGTGCTCGCCCATCGGCAGGTCGAACAGCTCGGCGGGATCGGCGGTGAAGATCTGGTCGACGTCGTTGTAGATCGCCCGCCCCTGGCAGCCGGCGAGGTAGGGAATGGCGAAGCGGTAGTTGGTGAAGCCGGTGCGCCAGCCCTGCCGGTCGAATCCCGGCAGATCGCTCATCCGGAAGACTTCGTAGCGCCGCTGCGGATCGCGCACCTTGAGCAGGGAGTAGAAGAAGATCCGCTCCGCCCGGTGCTGCTCCGGCTGGGTGCCGAGGAAGATCCGTACCGCCGGCGCCTCGGGCGCCCCGGGCCGGGCCTCCAGCACGACGGGCACGATGTTCGGCACGGGGATCGGCGCATCCGGGGCAGTGCCGGCCGGGTCGGTCGATTGGGCGGGAGCCAGGGGCCGCTGGGTTTGCGTTGGTACGTTCTTGAGGGAAGCCATAGAGCATGCATGTCCATGCAGGTGGATAGTAGAAAAATACTATTTTCTTTACGTCGCTTGGGTAAAAGCCATGCCGGCGGGGGATGGGGAGGGTTCGCCTCAACGCCGCCAGTCGCGGCCGAGGGCGCGGGCCGGTCGCTCCGGCGATCCGGGCGAAGGCATCGTCGCTGGCGATTCGCCGCATCGAGGCGCCGCAGCCGCGGTTCGGCCCCGTCCCGACAAGGCTCGTCGAACCGCCCGCCCGGTTGCTTGACGCGGATCAGCGAAGAGTATCGCACGAGCGCCTCGCCATTGGCCGTCAGGCCCGACCCTTCAAGGACGGCTATCCTGCACGGAAAGCGCATCGGCTGTTCGCCAGGCGCCGATCGACCCGTAACGCGCCGCGCGCCGGGAAAGCCGGGCCGATCCGACCGAATAACGACAAGAAGGAAGCGTGGAGATGAGCAACCTGCCCGGACTGAATTTCTTCCTCGGCGAGGAGATCGACATGCTGCGCGATTCGGTGGCCGGCTTCGCCGCCCGGGAGATCGCCCCGCGCGCCGCCGAAGCCGACCGCAGCGACCAGTTCCCCATGGACCTGTGGCGCAAGTTCGGCGAGCTGGGCCTGCTCGGCCTGACCGTCGCCGAGGAGTACGGCGGCGCCGGCATGGGCTATCTGGCGCACATGATCGCCATGGAGGAGCTGTCCCGCGCCTCCGGCGCCATCGCCCTGTCCTACGGCGCGCACTCCAACCTCTGCGTCAACCAGATCCACCGCAACGGCACGCCGGCGCAGAAGGAACGCTTCCTGCCCCGGCTGATCTCCGGCGAGCACATCGGCGCCCTGGCGATGAGCGAGCCCAACGCCGGCTCCGACGTGGTGTCCATGCAGCTGCGCGCCGACCGCAAGGGCGACCGCTACGTGCTCAACGGCACCAAGATGTGGATCACCAACGGCCCGGACTGCGACGTGCTGGTGGTCTACGCCAAGACCGACCCGGCGGCCGGCGCGCGCGGCATGACCGCCTTCGTCCTGGAGACGGACAGCCCCGGCTTCTCGGTGGCGCAGAAGCTCGACAAGCTCGGCATGCGCGGCTCGCACACCGGCGAGCTGGTGTTTTGCGACGTGGAGATCCCCGCGGAGAACGTGCTCGGCCAGGTCAATGAAGGGGTCAAGGTGCTGATGAGCGGCCTGGACTACGAGCGCGCCGTGCTCGCCGGCGGCCCGCTGGGCCTGATGCAGGCGGCGATGGACGTGGTGGTGCCCTACATCCACGACCGCAAGCAGTTCGGTCAGAGCATCGGCGAGTTCCAGCTGATCCAGGCCAAGGTCGCCGACATGTACACCACCCTGCAGGCCTGTCGCGCCTACCTCTACGCGGTCGGCCGGCAGCTCGACGCGCTGGGTTCGGGGCACGTGCGCCAGGTGCGCAAGGACTGCGCCGGGGTGATCCTCTACTGCGCGGAGAAGGCCACCTGGCTGGCCGGCGAGGCGATCCAGATCCTCGGCGGCAACGGCTACGTCAACGACTACCCGACCGGGCGGCTGTGGCGCGACGCCAAGCTCTACGAGATCGGCGCCGGCACCAGCGAGATCCGCCGCATGCTGATCGGCCGCGAGCTGTTCGACGAGACGCGCTGATCGATCCATCCGGTGGAAAACCGCTGCGCGGGTTTTCCACCCTACGCCCCACGGTCGCCCCGGTAGGGTGGAAAACGGCCGCAGGCCTTTTCCACCGAGACCAGCGCCAACGGCATCAGGGAGCTAGCCCATGGCCATCCTGCACACCCAGCTCAACCCCCGTTCGCCGGAGTTCGCCGCCAACGGCGCGGCCATGCGCGAACAGGTCGACCAGTTGCACGTCCTGCTCGGACGCATCCGCGAGGGCGGCGGCGCCAAGGCCCAGGAGCGCCACACAGCGCGCGGCAAGCTGCTGCCGCGCCAGCGCATCGACCGCCTGCTCGATCCCGGCTCGCCGTTTCTCGAGATCGGCCAGCTCGCCGCCTTCGAGGTCTACGACGAGGAGGTGCCGGCCGCCGGGCTGATCGCCGGCATCGGCCGCGTCGAGGGCGTCGAGTGCATGGTCATCGCCAACGACGCCACGGTGAAGGGCGGCACCTACTACCCGCTGACGGTGAAGAAGCACCTGCGCGCCCAGGCCATCGCCCGCGAGAACCGCCTGCCCTGCATCTATCTGGTGGATTCCGGCGGCGCCAACCTGCCGCGCCAGGACGAGGTGTTCCCCGACCGCGAGCACTTCGGGCGGATCTTCTTCAACCA
This sequence comes from Azotobacter beijerinckii, assembly GCF_900110885.1. Taxonomy (GTDB): domain Bacteria; phylum Pseudomonadota; class Gammaproteobacteria; order Pseudomonadales; family Pseudomonadaceae; genus Azotobacter; species Azotobacter beijerinckii. The sequence continues at coordinate 66,877 of NZ_FOFJ01000016.1, forward strand.
GGCGACCATGAGCGCCGCCGGCATCCCGCAGATCGCCGTGGTGATGGGCTCCTGCACCGCCGGCGGCGCCTACGTGCCGGCGATGTCCGACGAGACCATCATGGTGCGCAATCAGGCGACCATCTTCCTCGCCGGCCCGCCGCTGGTGAAGGCCGCCACCGGCGAGGTGGTCAGCGCCGAGGAACTGGGCGGTGCCGACGTGCACTGCCGGACCTCGGGGGTCGCCGACCACTATGCCGAGAGCGACGAGCACGCCTTAGGCCTAGCCCGGCGCTGCGTGGCCAACCTCAACTGGCACAAGCAGGGCCGGCTGGAGAGCCGCGTGCCGCGTGCGCCGCGCTACCCGGCCGAGGAGCTGTACGGGGTGATCCCGAGCGACGCCCGGCAGCCGTTCGACGTGCGCGAGGTGATCGCCCGCCTGGTCGACGACAGCGCGTTCGACGAGTTCAAGGCGCTATTCGGCACCACCCTGGTCTGCGGCTTCGCCCACCTGCACGGCTATCCGCTGGCCATCCTCGGCAACAACGGCATCCTGTTCGCGGAGGCGGCACAGAAGGGCGCGCACTTCATCGAGCTGGCCTGCCAGCGCGGCATCCCGCTGCTGTTTTTGCAGAACATCACCGGCTTTATGGTCGGGCAAAAATATGAGGCAGGGGGCATTGCGAAACATGGCGCCAAGCTGGTCACCGCGGTGGCCTGCGCCCAGGTGCCGAAGTTCACCGTGATCGTCGGCGGCAGCTTCGGCGCCGGCAACTACGGCATGTGCGGGCGCGCCTTTGAGCCGCGCTTTCTGTGGATGTGGCCGAACGCCAAAATCGGCGTGATGGGCGCCCAGCAGGCCGCCGGGGTGCTGGTGCAGGTCAAGCGCGAGCAGGCCGAGCGCGCCGGGCAGTCTTTCTCCGCCGAGGCGGAGGAAGCGATCCGCCAGCCCATCGTCGAGCGCTACGAGCGCCAGGCGCATGCCTTCTACTCCAGCGCCCGGCTGTGGGACGACGGCGTGATCGACCCGGCGCAGACCCGCGAGGTGCTGGCCCTGGCGCTTTCCGCCGCGCTCAATGCGCCCATCGAGCCGACCGCTTTCGGCGTGTTCCGGATGTAAGAGGCCCCGACCATGAGCGACTTCCAGACCCTCCAGCTCGACTTCGACCCGCGCGGCTTCGCCACCCTCTGGCTCGACCGCCCGGAGAAGAACAACGCCTTCGACGCCGCCATGATCAAGGAGCTGATCCTCGTCCTCGACGCACTGAAGGAGCGCCGCGAGCTGCGCTTTCTCGTCCTGCGCGGGCGCGGCCGGCACTTCTGCGCCGGCGCCGATCTGGCCTGGATGCGCGAGGCCGCCGACCTCGACTACGCCGCCAACCTCGCCGACGCCCAGGCCCTGGCCGAGCTGATGTACAACCTCCATCACCTCGAGCTGCCGACCCTGGCCGTGGTGCAGGGCGCGGCCTTCGGCGGAGCGCTGGGGCTGGTCGCCTGCTGCGACCTGGCCATCGGCGCGACCGACGCGCAGTTCGCCCTGTCCGAGGTGCGCATCGGCCTCGCCCCGGCGGTGATCGGCCCCTTCGTGGTGCAGGCCATCGGCGAGCGCGCCGCGCGCCGCTATGCCCTGACCGCCGAGCGCTTCGACGGCGCCCGCGCCCGCGAGCTGGGCCTGCTCGCCGAGTGCTACCCGGCCGCCGAGCTGGACGGCGCGCTGGAGCAGTGGATCGCCACCCTGCTGCAGAACGGCCCGCAGGCCATGAAGGCGACCAAGGACCTGCTGCGCGAGGTCGGCAGCGGCGCGCTCACCCCGGCCCTGCGCCGCTACACCGAAAGCGCCATCGCCCGCCTGCGGGTCGGCCCGGAAGGCCAGGAGGGCCTGCGCGCCTTCTTGGAGAAACGCCGCCCCGCCTGGCAGGAGGACCGCTCATGAGCCGTTCCATCGACACCCTCTTGATCGCCAACCGCGGCGAGATCGCCTGCCGGGTGATGCGCACCGCCAAGGCCATGGGCCTGACCACCGTGGCCGTGCACAGCGCCATCGACCGCCACGCCCGGCATGTGCGCGAGGCCGACCTGGCGGTGGGCCTCGGCGGCGCCAAGCCGGCCGAGAGCTACCTGCGGATCGACGGGATCGTCGCCGCCGCCCGCGAGAGCGGCGCCCAGGCCGTCCATCCGGGCTATGGCTTTTTGTCCGAGAACGCCGAGTTCGCCCGCGCCTGCGAGGCCGCCGGGCTGCTGTTCCTCGGTCCGCCGGCTGCGGCCATCGAGGCGATGGGCAGCAAGTCGGCGGCCAAGGCGCTGATGGAGGCGGCCGGCGTGCCGCTGGTGCCCGGCTACCACGGCGAGGCGCAGGACTACGAAACCTTCCGCGCCGCCGCCGAGACCATCGGCTACCCGGTGCTGCTTAAGGCCACCGCCGGCGGCGGCGGCAAGGGTATGAAGGTGGTCGAAGCGGAGGCCCAACTGGCGGAAGCGCTGGAGTCGGCCCGCCGCGAGGCCCGGGCGGCGTTCGGCGATGCGCGCATGCTGGTGGAAAAATACGTGGAGAGGCCGCGCCATGTGGAGATCCAGGTGTTCGCCGACCGGCACGGCCACTGCCTGTACCTCTTTGAGCGCGACTGCTCGATCCAGCGTCGCCACCAGAAGGTGGTCGAGGAGGCCCCGGCGCCAGGTCTGTCGCCCGCGCTGCGCCGGGCCATGGGCGAGACGGCGGTGAAGGCGGCCCAGGCCATCGGCTACGTCGGCGCCGGCACCGTGGAATTCCTCCTCGATGCGCGCGGCGAGTTCTTCTTCATGGAGATGAATACCCGCCTGCAGGTCGAGCACCCGGTCACCGAGGCGATCACCGGCCTCGACCTGGTCGCCTGGCAGATCCGCATCGCCCGCGGCGAGCCGCTGCCGATCGGCCAGGAGCAGGTACCGCTGCACGGCCATGCCATCGAGGTGCGCCTCTACGCCGAGGACCCCGAGCACGACTTTCTGCCCGCCAGCGGCACCCTGGCGCTGTACCGCGAGCCGAGCGCCGGGCCGGGGCGCCGGGTCGACAGCGGGGTGGCCGAGGGCGATGCGGTGTCGCCGTTCTACGACCCGATGCTGGCCAAGCTGATCGCCTGGGGCGAGAACCGCGAGGAAGCGCGCCAGCGTCTCCTTGCCATGCTCGCCGAGACCGCGGTCGGCGGCGTCAGGACCAACCTGGCCTTCCTGCGCCGGGTGCTAGCCCATCCGGCCTTCGCCGGCGCCGAGCTGGACACCGGTTTCATTCCACGCCATCAGGAGGCGCTGCTGCCGGCCCCGCGGGAGCTGCCGGAAGCCTTCTGGCAACTGGCCGCCAGCGCCTTCGTGCAGAGCGAGACGCCGCGCCGGCGCGAAGACGATCCGCACTCGCCGTGGAGCGCGACCGACGGCTGGCGGGCCGGGCTGCCGGCGCAGATCGAGCTGCATCTGGCCTGCCAGGGCACCCGGCGTCAGGTGCGCGCCGGCGACGGCGCCGAGCTGCAGGGCGAATGGCTTTCCTGTAGGAGCGAATTCATTCGCGATGGCGGTTCCGCGGATGAATCCGCTCCTACGGTACGCCGCCGCCTGCACACCATCCGCCAGGGCGACACCCTCTATCTGGAGTGGGCCGGCGAGCTGCACGCCGTCGGCCGCGTCGACCCGCTCGCCGAGGTCGAGGCCGGGCACGCCCACCACGGCGGCCTGACCGCACCGATGAACGGCAGCATCGTCCGCGTGCTGGTCGAGGCCGGCCAGCACGTCGAGGCCGGCGCCGCCCTGGTGGTGCTGGAGGCGATGAAGATGGAGCACAGCATCCGCGCGCCGCGGGCCGGGGTGGTCAAGGGGCTGTACTGCCGCGAGGGCGAGCTGGTCGGCGAGGGCACGGCGCTGGTGGAGCTGGAGGAGGCGTGAGCCCTTCGGCCTCGCCACCGGAGTCCGGCTCCGGTGGCGACCCGACTACATCAACTGGTCGATCAGAACCGCGTTGCTATAGATCAGGCTTCCATCGCTCGCCCGATGCCCGACCAGATGGAAATGGCCCCGCTGGGTATCCGCGTTCAAGTAGACGCGCAGCTTGCAGTCCGACAAGGGGCTGTATTCTGCCGGCATGCTCAAGTTCAGCGTGGTCATATCGACATCGACCATGACGTCGGATTCATGCGTCCTCTGCAAGTACTCCTCGGCCTGTTCCAGATGCAGATGGTCGGTTCCGTTCAGATAGAAGCTGATGTCCTCCACCGGAATGGGCGCTTGCTCACTGCTGGTTTTGCACCAGCCCTCGATGCTGAAGCTGCTCATCGCGAGACCTCCTGACATGATGGTCGAGCGCTTTCGCGCCCTGCCTGCTCACGATTGGACAACCGACGCAAGAGGTTGATCCGACCCTCACACCTCTACCGACAAACGGAACATGAGCGCCTCGGCACACCGGCATGGCGCTGTGCACCGCGCTCACCGGGCGGAAGAGGAGCCGAGGTGACGCGCGGCCGCCGGCGATCCGGCGCGGTCCGACGAAGAGGGAGGGCGACGGGCGGAATACGGTCTTTACTTTCCGGGGCGAACGATGCAAGTGCATCACGTCCGATGAGATGGCCAATGCCTCGCTGAGCCGACGCCTGATCGCCGTATCGGGACCTTTCAGGGTTTACCGGCCGTCAGGGCGGATGGATCGGATGGGGGCAGCATGGCGATGGCAGAGTGGCGCGGCAGCCGGTTTTCGGCAATGCCGCCCTGGAACGATCCGGCTCCGGTGCGGGACGAGCTTTTCGGGGTCGAGCGGCTTGAGCAGCACGCGGAAAGTCTCGCCGCCGCGCAGGCGGTCACGACCAGGCCGCGCGGGGTGCCGTCGCTGCAGCGCCGGCTGCAGGACAATGCTGCGGTGCTGCTCGCCGCCTATCGGGCGAGCGCCGCGGAGCTGGAGGGTGGCCGCAGCGTGGTGCCGGCGGCGGAGTGGCTGCTCGACAACTATCACCTGGTCGAGGAGCAGATCCGCGAAATCAGGGACGACCTGCCCCCCGGCTATTACCGGCAGCTGCCGAAGCTGGCGGCCGGACCCTTCGTCGGTTATCCGCGGGTATTCGGCCTGGCCTGGGCCTTCATCGCCCACACCGACAGCCACATCGATCTCGACGTATTGCGGCGGTTCATCATCGCCTATCAGCGGGTGCAACCGCTGACCATCGGCGAGTTGTGGGCGGTGGCGATCACCCTGCGCATCGTCCTGGTCGAGAACCTGCGCCGGCTGGCCGACCAGATCAGCGCCGAACACCGCGCGCGTGACGACGCCGACACGCTGGCCGACTGGCTGGTCGGCTCGGGGTGCACGCGCTCCGAACTCGAAACGAAGCGCGCCGCCTGCGCCGGCGGCCCCTTGTCCGGCCCCTTCGCCGCACAGCTCGCCAAGCGGCTGCGCGACCAGGACCCCAGGACCATGCCGGCGTTCGGCTGGCTGGAGGAGCAGCTCGAACGCCAGGGGACCACGATCGAGGCGGAAGTGGAGCAGGCCCAGCAGCGCCAGGGCGCGGCCAACGTCAGCGTGCGCAACGTCATCACCAGCATGCGGCTGATCTCGAATATCGACTGGGCCGACTTGTTCGAGAGCGTGAGCCTGGTCGACGACCGGCTGCGCGCGGGCAGCGCCTTCGCCGCCATGGATTTTCCGACCCGCAACCTGTACCGCCAGGCGATCGAACAGCTGGCCCGCGGTTCGGCGCATTCGGAGCTCGACATCGTCGGCCAGGTGCTCGAGGCCGCGCAGCGGGCGGCGGCGGAGGCGGTCGATGCCGCGCAGGCGGAGCGCGTCGGCGATCCCGGCTATCACCTGATCGCCGAGGGGCGCCGCGCGCTGGAGCGCAGGCTCGGCTTTCGGCCGCCGCTGCGGCTGCGCATCCGCCGCTGCAACATCGGCCTGGGGATCGGCGGCTATGCCGGCGCGATCCTCGTGCTCACCCTGCTGTTGCTGGGCCTTGCGCTGTGGGCGCTGTCTATCCCCGGCCTGGCGCCGGGCTGGCTCGCGCCGCTGGCGCTGGTCGGCGCGCTCCCGGCGAGCGAAGTGGCGACGGCGCTGGTCAATCGCGCGATCACCTGGTGTTGCGGCGCGACCCTCTTGCCGGGAATCGAACTGAAGGCGGGCGTGCCGCCGTCGCTGCGCACGCTGGTCGCCGTGCCGGCGCTGCTGACCAGCGAAGCCGAACTGCTGGAGCACATCGAGCGGCTCGAGGTCCACCACCTCGCCGGCGCCAGCGGCGATCTCAGCTTCGCCCTCCTGCTCGACGGGGTCGATGCGGACCAGGAGGTGCTGGACAGCGATGCCCCGCTGCTGGCGGTGGCCGCCGAGGCGATCGAGCAACTGAACCGTCGTTACGGGCCGGGCGCCGACGGCAGCCGCTTTCTGCTGCTGCATCGGCGGCGCCTTTTCAACGCCGGCGAACAAAAGTGGATGGGCTGGGAGCGCAAGCGCGGCAAGCTGCACGAACTCAACCGGCTGCTGCGCGGGGCCACCGACACCAGCTTCGTCGCCATCGCCGGGCACCCGCCGCAGGTGCCGGCCAACGTGCGTTACGTCATCACCCTCGACGCCGATACCCGGCTCACGCGGGATACCGTGCTGCGCCTGATCGGCAAGATGGCCCATCCGCTGAATCGCCCGCGCCTCGACGAGGCCCGCCGGCGGGTCGTCGGCGGCTACGCCATTCTGCAGCCGCGGGTCACACCGGCGCTGCCCGTCGGCCGCGAAGGCTCGCTCCATCAACGCGTGTTCTCCGGCCCCGGCGGCATAGACCCCTATGCGGCGGCCATCTCCGACGTCTACCAGGATCTCTTCGGCGAAGGCTCCTATACCGGCAAAGGCATCTACGATGTCGATGCCTTCGAGGCCGCGCTCTGCGGCCGTGTCCCGGAGAATGCGCTGCTCAGCCACGACCTCTTCGAGGGCGTTTTCGCGCGTGCCGCCCTCGTCTCCGACGCCGAGGTCGTCGAGGATTTTCCGGCGCGCTACGATGTCGCCGCCAAGCGCCAGCATCGCTGGACGCGCGGCGACTGGCAGCTCCTGCCCTGGGTCTTCGGGCCGCGAACCGGCGCGCAGGCGCTGCCGCCGGTCGGCCGCTGGAAGATGCTCGACAATCTGCGCCGCTCGCTGCTGGCGCCGTCGACCCTGCTGGCTCTCGGCCTGTGCTGGCTGCTGCCCCTGCCGGCCGCCCTGGCCGGCGTGCTGCTGGTCCTGGCGGCCCTGGCGATCCCGGTCTTCCTGCCGAGCTGTTTTTGCATGCTGCCGCCGCGCCCCGGCATTTCCCTGCGCCACCACTTCGGCCAGCTGGCGGCCGATCTGCAGCGGGCGGCCATGCAGACCCTGCTGTCGCTCGCCTTCCTGCCCGATCAGGCCTGGCGCATGGGCGATGCCATCGTCCGAACGCTGGTGCGGCTGTTCGTCAGCCGTCGGCACCTGCTCGAATGGACGACCGCCGCCCAGTCGGCGGGACGGCCGCCGCTGGACCTGCGCGGTTTCTATCGGGAGATGGCCGCCGGCACCCTGCTCGGGCTGTCGCTGGCGGCCGTCGCGCTCGCCGGCGCGCCGTCGTCCTGGCCGCTGCTGCTGCCCTTTGCCCTGCTGTGGCTGGGCGCGCCGGCGCTCGCCTGCGTCGCCAGCCGGCCGCCGACGGTCGCGCAGCACGTCGCGGTTTTTGCGGCGGATGCGCACGACTTGCGCCTCACCGCGCGGCGCACCTGGCGCTTCTTCGAAACCTTCGTGACGCCGCTGGACAACCTGCTGCCGCCGGACAATTTCCAGGAGGACCCGAAGCCGGTCGTCGCGCACCGCACCTCGCCCACCAACATCGGGCTCTACCTGCTCTCCGCCGTCGCCGCCCGCGACTTCGGCTGGGCCGGCACCCTGCAGACCGTCGAGCGACTGGAAGCGACCTTCGCCACCCTGCAGAAGCTGCCGCGCTTCAAGGGCCACTTCTTCAACTGGTACGAGACCCGCGGCCTGCATACGCTCGATCCCGCCTACGTCTCGTCCGTCGACAGCGGCAATTTCGCCGGGCACCTGATCGTGCTGGCCAATGCCTGCGAGGAGTGGCTGGACGCTCCCCTGGCGCCGGAGGCCCGCCAGGGCCTGCTCGACAACGCCCGGCTGGCCCGCGAGGCCGCCGCCGCCCTGCCGGCCGTCGCGGACGAGCGCCGGCAGCCGCTGCTGGCCGCCCTCGACGAGATCGAAGCCCGTCTGGGCGGGACGCCCGCGCTCGAGACGCTGTCGCCGCTGCTGCAGCGCCTGACCGAACAGGCGGCCAGGGCGGCCGGCGACCTCGGGGTCGCGGGCGCCGAGGCCGAGGATCTGCTGTTCTGGATCGAGGCACTGGGCCAGGCGCTGAACGAGCAGGTGCGCGACCGGCAGCAGGTCGCCACGGCGGAGCAGGACCTCAAGGTCCGGCTGAAGACCCTCGCCGACACGGCGCGCTCGATGGCGCTGGCGATGGATTTCGCGTTTCTCCTCGACCCCGCGCGCAAGCTCCTGTCGATCGGTTATTCCCAGGCCGACAACAACCTCGACCCCAGCTGCTACGACCTGCTCGCCTCGGAAGCCCGGCTGGCCAGCCTGTTTGCCATCGCCAAGGGCGATGTGGCGACCCGCCACTGGTTCCACCTCGGTCGCACGGCGACCCCCCTCGGCGGCGGGTACGCGCTGATCTCCTGGTCCGGCTCGATGTTCGAATACCTGATGCCGTCGCTGGTGATGCGCGCGCCGCTCGGCAGCCTGCTGGAGCAGACCACCCGGCTGGTGGTGGCGCGCCAGGAGGCCTACGGCCAGGCGCTGGGCATTCCGTGGGGCATCTCGGAGTCGGCCTACAACGCCCGCGACATGGAGTTCACCTACCAGTACTCCAACTTCGGCGTTCCCGGCCTCGGCCTCAAGCGCGGCCTCGCCGAAAACGTGGTGGTGGCGCCCTATGCGACCGGGCTGGCGGCGATGGTCGATCCGCCGCGGGCGCAACGCAACTACCGCCGCCTCGCCGAGATGGGTGCGCTGGGCCGCTACGGCTTCTACGAAGCCCTCGATTTCACCCGCTCGCGCCTGCCCGATGGCACGCGCATGGCGATCGTCCGCAACTTCATGGCCCATCACCAGGGCATGACCATCGTCGCCATCGCCAACACCCTGCACGACGGCCGGATGCGCACGCGCTTCCATCGCGAGCCGATGATCCAGGCCTGCGAGCTGCTGCTGCAGGAGCGCATGCCACGCGACGTCGCGGTTGGCCATCCGCGTGCCGAAGAGGTGAAGGCCTCCGCCGTCGAGGCCCATAGCGAGACGTCGCCGGTGCGCCGGCTGGTGCTGGAGGCCGGCGGCCCGCCGATCACCCATCTGCTGTCGAACGGCCGCTACGCGGTGATGCTGACCGCGGCGGGCGGCGGCTACAGCCGCTGGCGCGAGATCGCCGTGACCCGCTGGCGGGAGGACGCGACCCGTGACGACTGGGGCTCCTTCGTCTTCCTGCGCGACATGCAGAGCGGCCAGCTCTGGTCGGCGGGGGCGCAGCCGGTCGGCGGCGAGGCGGATGCTTTCGAAGTCGTGTTCGGCGAGGACCAGGCCGAATTCATCCGCCGCGACGGCAGCTTGACGACCACCCTCGACGTGCTGCTTTCCGGCGAGGACGACGGCGAGGTGCGTCGCGTCTCGCTGACCAACGGCGGCCGCCGGCCGCGCGAGATCGAGCTCACCTCCTACGCCGAAGTGGTGCTGACGACGCCGGCCGCCGACAAGGCGCACCCGGCGTTCGCCAAGCTGTTCGTGCAGACCGAGTATTGCGCCGAGTTCGGCGCGCTCATCGCCACCCGCCGCCCGCGGGCGGCCGATGAGCCGCAGGTCTGGGCCGCGCATTTCACCGTGGTGGAGGGCGAGGTCGTCGCCGACCTGCAATACGAGTCCGACCGCGCCCGTTTCGTCGGGCGCGGCCGCACGGTCGCCACGGCGGCCGCCGTCGCCGATGGGCGGGCGCTGTCGAACGGCGTCGGCACCGTGCTCGACCCGGTCTTCTCGATCCGGCATCGGCTGCGGGTGGCGCCCGGCCAGGTCGCGCGGGTCGCCTTCTGGACCGTGGTCGCCTCGTCGCGCGCCGAGCTTCTGGATCTGGTCGACAAGCACAACGACCGCAGCTCGTTCGACCGGGCGAAGACCCTGGCGTGGACCCAGGCCCAGGTGCAGCTGCGCTATCTCGACGTGACGGCGGCGGAAGCGGCGGATTTCCAGCGCCTGAGCGCCCCGATCCTGTACGCCGATGCGCGCTTTCGGGTGTCTGCGGAAGCGATCCTCCGCGGTGCCGGTCCCCAGTCGAGCCTGTGGCCGCTGGCGATTTCCGGCGACTTGCCGATCGTTCTCCTGCGAATCGACGAACTCGAGGACATCGCCCAGGTTCGCCAGCTGCTGCGCGCCCACGAGTACTGGCGGATGAAGCGCCTCGGCGTTGATCTGGTGATCGTCAACGAGCGGGTCTCCTCCTACATTCAGGATCTGCAGGTCGCCATCGAGACCGCGGTGTGGAGTAGCCAGTCGCGACCGAATTTCGGCGAACGGCACGCGCAGGGCTCGGTCTACGTGCTGCGCGCCGACCTCATGAGCGGCGAGGCCCGTGCCTTGCTGCTGGCGACCGCGCGGGTGGTCCTGCACGCCCGCCGCGGCCCGCTCGCGGACCAGCTCGCCCGTCTGCCGCCGGCGCCGCTCCGGCCGGCGCCCGTCCGGCGGCGCCGGCCGGTCCTGCCGGGCGCGCGCCCCGCGTCGGCGCCGGCGGCGCTGGCCGGGGAGCTGGAGTTCTTCAACGGCCTGGGCGGCTTCGCCAGGGACGGTCGGGAATATGTGACCATCCTCGAGGCAGGCGGCACGACGCCGGCGCCGTGGATCAACGTGATCGCCAATCCCGGTTTCGGCTTCCAGGTGTCGGCGGAGGGCAGCGGCTACACTTGGGCGGAAAACAGTCGCGAGAACCAGCTCACGCCATGGTCGAACGACCCGGTCGGCGATCCGCCCGGCGAGGCGCTCTACGTGCGCGACGAGGTGACCGGCGCGCTGTGGTGCGCCACGGCGCTGCCGATCCGCGACGACGGCACCTACCTCGCCCGCCACGGCCACGGCTACAGCCGCTTCGAGCACCAGGCGCACGGCATCGCCCTGGAGCTGCTGCACTACGTGCCGCTGGCCGATCCGCTGAGGATTTCCCGGCTGACCCTGCGCAATCTCTCGGGCACGCCCCGCCGGCTCTCGGTCACGGCCTATCTCGAGTGGGTGCTCGGCACCTTGCGCGACGCCTCGGGGCCGTTCATCGCCACCGAGCTCGACGAGCCCACCGGCGCGCTGCTGGCCCGCAATCCCTGGAGCATGGCGTTCCCCGGGCGGGTCGCCTTTGCCGACCTCGGCGGCCGGCAGACGGCCTGGACGGCGGACCGCACCGAGTTTCTCGGGCGCAACGGCGGAGCGGCGGTGCCCGCGGCGCTGGTCGGCCGGCAGCCCCTGTCCGGCACCACCGGCGCCGGCCTCGACCCCTGCGCGGCCTTGCAGTGCATCGTCGACCTCGCGGTGGGCGAGACGGTCGAGGTGGTCGCGTTCGTCGGGCAATGCGCCTCGGTCGAGGAGGCCAGGGCGCTGCTCGTCCGCTATCGCGCAACCGATCTGGATGCCGTGCTCGCCGCGGTGACCGACCACTGGCAGACGCTGCTCGGGACGCTCCAGGTCAGGACGCCCGACCGGGCGATGGACATCCTGCTCAACGGCTGGCTGCTCTATCAGACGCTGGCCTGCCGCATCTGGGCGCGCTCGGCCTTCTACCAGGCCAGCGGCGCCTACGGCTTCCGCGATCAGCTGCAGGACGGCATGGCGCTGGTCTTCGCCCGGCCGGAGGCGACGCGGAGCCACCTGCTGCGCGTCGCCTCCCGGCAGTTCGTCGAGGGCGACGTGCAGCATTGGTGGCAGCCCCATTCCGGGCAGGGGGTGCGCACGCGAATCTCGGACGACCGGGTCTGGCTCGCCTTCGCGACCGCGACCTACATCGCCGGCTCGGCCGACGCGGCGATTCTGGACGAGCGGGTGACGTTTCTCGACGGACCGCTGCTGCGCCCCGACGAGCACGACGCCTTCTTCCAGCCGCTGCTCGCCGACGAATCGGCCTCGCTGTTCGAGCACTGCGCCCGCGGCCTCGACCAGTGCCTCGCGCTCACCGGCGAACACGGCCTGCCGCTGATCGGCTCCGGCGACTGGAACGACGGCATGAACCGGGTCGGCGAAGGCGGCAAGGGCGAAAGCGTGTGGCTCGGCTGGCTGCTGCTGCGCACCCTCGAGCTGTTCCTGCCGCTGGCCGAGGCGCGCGACGCCGAGCGCGCCGAGCGCTGGCGGGCGCATGCGCTCGTGGTGCGCGCGGCGCTCGAGCGCGAGGCCTGGGACGGCCAGTGGTATCGCCGGGCGACCTTCGACGACGGTACCTGGCTCGGCTCGAAGGACAGCGAGGAATGCCGCATCGACTCGATTGCCCAGTCCTGGGCCGTGTTGTCGGGGGCCGCCGATCCGGCGCGCGCGGCGCTGGCGATGGCGTCGGTGGAGCGGCAACTGATCCGCGACGACGACGGCCTGGCCCTGCTGTTCACCCCGCCCTTCGACAAGACGCCGCTCGATCCCGGCTACATCAAGGGTTATCCACCGGGCCTGCGCGAAAACGGCGGGCAATACAGCCACGCCGCGATGTGGGCGATCCTCGCGTTTACCCGGCTGGGGGCGGGCGACAAGGCCGGCGCGCTGTTCGCCCTGCTCAACCCGATCAACCATGCGCGCACGCCCGAGGCGGTCGAGCGCTACAAGGTCGAGCCCTATGTGGTCGCCGCCGACGTCTATTCCGTCGCCCCGCATGTCGGGCGCGGCGGCTGGACCTGGTACACCGGCGCCGCCGGCTGGATGTATCGTGCCGGTATCGAGGGCATTCTGGGCCTGCGCCGCGAAGGGGCCGTGCTGCTCGTCGACCCCTGCATTCCGAGCACCTGGCCGGGGTTTTCCGCCACGCTGAACCTGGGCTCGACCCGCTACGAACTCCAGGTGGACAATCCTGCGCAGGGCTGCCGGGGCATCGCGCAGGCGCTGCTCGACGGCACGCCCATCGACTGTGGCGAGGGGCGCGTCCGCGTCCCGCTGGACGGCGGACGGCATGCCCTGCGGCTGGTCCTCCAGGGCTAGGCAGGCGAGGGCGCAGATCGATCCGCCGGCTGGCGAACCCGATGACGGGTTCGGGATGGCTGTTCCCGCGCCGCGGGTTTCCACCCTTCTTTATCCCGGTGGAAAAGGCCGGCGGCCGTTTTCCACCCTACCCAGAGGTTATGCCATGACACTGCCCCAGCACGTCCGCCTGGTCGAAGTCGGCCCGCGCGACGGCCTGCAGAACGAGAAACAGCCGATCGGCGTGGCCGACAAGGTGCGCTTGGTCGACGACCTCACCGTCGCCGGCCTGGAGTACGTCGAGGTCGGCAGCTTCGTCTCGCCCGCGTGGGTGCCGCAGATGGCCGGCTCGGCCGAGGTGTTCGCCGGTATCCGGCGCCAACCCGGTGTGGTCTACGCCGCGCTGACCCCCAACATGAAAGGCTTCGAGGCGGCGATGGCGGCCGGGGTCGAGGAGGTGGCGGTGTTCGCCGCCGCCTCCGAGGCTTTCTCGCGGAAGAACCTCAACTGCTCGATCGCCGAGAGCCTGGCGCGCTTCGTGCCGGTGCTGGACGCCGCGCGCGCGCGGGGCGTGCGTGTGCGCGGCTACGTGTCCTGCGTGCTCGGCTGCCCCTACGAGGGCGAGGTGGCGCCGCAGCAGGTCGCCAGCGTGGCCGGCGAGCTGTTCGCGATGGGCTGCTACGAGGTGTCGCTCGGCGACACCATCGGCACCGGCACCGCCGGCAAGACCCGCGCCCTGTTCGAGGTGGTCGGCCGCACCATCCCGCGCGAGCGGCTGGCCGGGCACTTCCACGACACCTACGGCCAGGCGCTGGCGAATGTGTACGCGAGCCTGCTGGAAGGCATCGCGGTGTTCGACAGCTCGGTCGCCGGCCTCGGCGGCTGTCCCTACGCGAGGGGCGCCAGCGGTAATGTGGCCAGCGAGGACGTGCTGTATCTGCTCGACGGCCTGGGCATCCACACCGGCATCGAGCTGCAGGCGCTGATCGCCGCCGGCGAGCGCATCTGCGCCGTGCTCGGCCGGGAGAACGGCTCGCGGGTGGCCCGGGCGCGGCGCGGCGCGTAGCTTTTCGGTGGAGAACGCAGCGCGGTTTTCCAGCCTGCCGCCCCGGTTTGCCCGCCGTATCGGCGTAGCCCTGGCGGAGCCGCCGCCAAGGGGGGCGTGCCCCGCCGAGCGCGCCTGCCCATACACTGAAAGCCTTTTCTGACGTCGGGCATCAGGCCCCTGGGAGACGGTCATGGCTATGGAAAGCCCGGATAACGAAGAGCCGGTTCGCAAGACGAGCGGTCCGTCCAACGCCGCCGATACGTTGGGCCATTCGGGGAGAACGCTCGCCGTGCCGACCATGACGCCTCGCCCGTTCCTGGCCAGAATGCTCGAGCAGCGCTGCTTCTTCGTGTTCCTGGCCCTGCTCGCGCTGTTGGTGACGATGCCGTTCGTCGTGGACAGCCTCCTCGGCCGTGCTCTGGTCGGTCTGCTCAACCTGCTGATTCTGGTGACCGCCGTCGCCGCGGTGGGGCGTTCCCGGCTGTCCTTCCTGCTTGCCGTCGCCCTCGGCCTGCCGACGCTGGTCTTTCAGTTTCTCGCCCTGGCATCGGGCTTGCCGGGCTATCTGACCCTCTCCTGGAGCTTCGGGGCGGCCTTCTACGCCTATGCCATCGCCCATCTGCTGTATTACGTGCTGCGCCGGGACAACATGACCGCCGACAAGCTCTATGGGGCCGTTGCTGTCTACCTCATGATCGCCATCTTCTGGGCCTACCTCTTCGGCGTGCTGCAGTATTTCCACCCGGGCGCCTTCGCGCTCTACGGAACGCCCAGCACCATGAACCTGGCGGACCTGATCTTCTACAGCTTCACCGTCCTCACCACCGCCGGGTTCGGCGACATCACCCCGGTGCTGATCCAGTCCCGCTTCCCGACCATCCTGGAGGCGGTGACCGGCGTGATGTTCGTGGCCATCCTGATCGCGCGGCTGACGGGCGTCTATCCGGTGGTGGGGCCGAAGCCTTGAGGCGCCGAAGCGGCTCTCTCACTCCCGCATCGCCAGCCCTTCGGCCTTGCCGATCCCCAGCCGCTCGCTGCACAGGCGGAACACCGGCGCGGCGAGGAACAGCACCAGCAAGAGGCGCAGCACCTGCATCGCGGTGACCAGCGGCACCACCAGGCCCAGCGCCTCGGCGGTGAGGCTCATCTCGGCGATGCCGCCGGGGACCATGCCGAGCAGCAGGGCGCGGGCGTCCAGGCCCGAGGCCCAGCTCATGGTCAGGGCGATGGGCACGGCGAGGAGGACCGCCGCGAGGGTCGCCAGCAGGGTGCGCAGCAGGAACGCCGGGGCGCGGCGGAAGAACGAACGGTCGAAGTGGCAGCCCAGGGTGCTGCCCACCAGCCATTGGCCGACTTCGCCGGCACCCTCCGGCAGGCCGAGGTGCAGGTCGAAGGCGATGCTGGCGACGCTGCTGACCAGCAGGGCGCCGAGTTGCCAGGCGTTGGGGAAACGCCGGCGCTGGAAGAGCACGGCGACCAGGCCGCCGCCGGCGAACAGCAGGGCCAGCCAGGCGGCGTCGGGGCCGGGAGGGGCGACGGTCGCCGTCTGCCCGCCGGCGAACAGCCAGGCATAGGCGGCGGGGATGGCGAGCAGCACCAGGATCATCCGCAGGCTCTGGGCGGCGGCTACCTGCTGGAGGGCTGCACCGTGCCGGCTGCCCAGGTTGACCATCTCGTTGGCGCCGCCGGGCATGCTGGCGAAGTAGGCGGTGGCGAAGTCTTCCCCGTAGCGCCGGTGCAGGAGGATGGCGAGGACGCTGGTGAGCAGGGTCAGCAGGGTGCCGAGCAGCACCAGGCCGAGGTGGGCGAGGATCTGCTCCAGCACCGCCCGGTTGAAGTGCAGGCCGATGCCGATGCCGAGAATCCACTGGCCGGCCTTGACGCCATGGGGCACGGCGCCGCTCGGGCTGCCGAGGCAGCGCAGCGCGGCGACGCCGAGCAGCGAGCCGATCATCCACGGCAGCGGCCAGCCGAGCAGTTGGGCGAGCCCGCCGCCGAGGGCGCCGGCCAGCGGCGTGAGCATCCACGGGCGGCAGCGGGCGGGCAGGCCGGCGGGGAATGGGGGGCGTCGAAAGGTCACGGCAAGTCCTCGGGCAGGGGCGACGGCGCGCGGCGCTCGGGCCGGCTGCGCTGCGCGGGGGAGTGGCGGGCGGGCGTCGATGGCCCGCCCGGCGCGAATCGGCCGGGACCGGCGGGCGGCGGTCGCCGCTTTAGCGGATCAGGCCGAAGTCCCGGGCCATTTCCCGGTAGCGGGCGACCTTCTGGCGGACGTGCGCCTCCAGGGCCTCGCCGGTCATGGCGAAGGGGAACAGCTCGTGGCGGTCGCGCAGGCGGGCGAAGTCCTCGGAGGCGAGCAGGCGGTCGAAGGCGTCCTTCCACCAGGCGTAGTCGGCGTCGCTCACCTGGGGTCCCATGTAGAAGCCGCGCAGCACCGGCCAGACCACGTCGTAGCCCTGCTCGCGGGCGGTCGGGATGGCGGCCATCGCCGGCTCGTCCAGGCGCCGTTCGGCGAACACCGCGAGCAGGCGGATGGCGCCGCTGTTGAGGTGCGGCATGGAGTCGGAAATGTCCGTGCTGCCCACCTGCACGTGGCCGGCGACCAGCGCCGTGGCGATTTCCCCGCCGCCCTCCAGGGCGACGTAGTGCAGCTCGCGCGGGTCGATGCCGGCCAGCCGGGAGAGCAGGGCGAGTTGCATCCAGTCCTGGCTGCCGACGGTGCCGGAGGTGCCGATCACCACCGAGTCCGGGTCCTTCCTGAGCGCCGCGAGCAGGTCGTCGAGGGTCTTGTAGGGCGAATCGGCGCGCACCGCCAGGGCGCCGTAGCTGGTGCCGATCACCGCCAGCCAGCGCACCGCGGTCTCGTCGAAGCGGCCGAACTTGCCCAGGGCGATGTTCAGCAGCGAGCCGCTGGAGAAGGCCACCAGGGTGCCGGGCTCGGCCGGCCGCTGGGCTGCGATGGTGTTGTAGGCCACCGCGCCGACGCCGCCCGGCATATAGGTGACGCGCAGCGGCTGGCGGGTCAGCCCGGCCTCCTGCAGTGCCTGGCGCGCCAGCTTGCAGACCAGGTCGAAGCCGCCGCCGCTGGCCGCCGGGACGATGCACTGCGGGGAGACGGGTTCGGCGGCCTGGGCGCTGCACAGCAGCAGCGCGGCGGCCGCCAGCAGGGCGCGACGGATCGATGGGCCCATGGGTGTCTCCTCCGCTGCGGGTCATGCGCGGGCGCTCGGCCGGGCAGGAGCATGGCCGGGCGCCGGCAGGTACAGGATACAGGGACGGGCGCCGTCGGGCAGGGCGATGGGCGTGGCGCGGGCGAAGGACGGCCTGGGCATGGGAGAGTTCCCTTGTTGTTGTCGTCGCCGGCCGCGGGGTGCGGACGGCGATCTTGGTTGCCGAGCCTAGTGCGGCAGGCTTTCACCAGGCTTTCAGTCGGCCTGCGGGCCGTCCCGGGACGACCCGCAGGCGGCGGCTCAGGCCAGGGCGGCCGGTTCGGCCGGGCGACGGGCGGCGCGGCGGCGCCAGAGGCGCAGCAGCGGCAGGGCCAGCATCAGCGCCACCAGCACCCAGGTGCCTTGGGCGATGCCGCTCGACCAGAGGATGTCCAGATCGCCGTTGGAGATCGACAGGGCGCGGCGCAGGTTCTGCTCCATGTGGCCGCCGAGGATGAAGCCGAGCAGCAGCGGCGACAGCGGGAAGTCGAGCTTGCGCAGGACGTAGCCGAGGATGCCCACCGCGACCATCAGCAGCAGGTCGAAGGTGGTGGCGTGCACGGCATAGACGCCGATGGAGGTGATGATCGCGATCAGCGGCACCAGCGCCCAGTTCGGCACGGCGAGGATGCGCGTGAAGACCTTGATCATCGGCACGTTGAGCACCAGCAGCATCAGGTTGGCGACGAACAGCGAGGCGATCAGGCCCCAGACCAGCTCCGGCTCGTTCTGGAACAGCAGGGGGCCGGGGGTGATGTTGTAGAGCGTCAGCGCGCCGATCATCACTGCCGTGGTCCCCGAGCCGGGCACGCCGAGGGTCAGCATCGGCACCATGGCGCCGCAGCAGGAGGCGCCGATGGCGGTTTCCGGGGCGGCCAGGCCGCGGATGTCGCCCTTGCCGAACTGGCCGTCGGGGCCGGCCAGGCGCTTCTCGGTCATGTAGGCCAGGGCGCTGGCCAGGGTGGCGCCGGCGCCGGGCAGTACGCCAACGATGAAGCCGCCGAGGCCGCAGCGCAGGTTGATCAGGAGCACCCGGCGCGCCTCGTTGAGGTTGAACAGCATGCGCCCGGTGGTCTTGACCGCCTGCTGGCCATGGTGGGTCTTCTCCAGCAGCAGGAGGATCTCGCTGACCGAGAACAGCCCGAGCACCAGCACCACGAACTGGATGCCGTCGGCGACGTGGATGCTGTCGAAGGTGAAGCGGTACACGCCGCTGTTGGCGTCGATCCCCACGCAGGACAGAAAGAGTCCGAGCAGCGCGGCGACCAGGGTCTTCATCGGTTTGTCGCCGGCCATCCCGGCCATCGCCACAATGGCCAGCACCATCAGCACGAAGTACTCGGCCGGGCCGAAGGCGATCGCCCACTTGGCCAGCATCGGGGCAAACAGCACCATGCCGCAGGTGGCGATGAAGGCGCCGAGGAAGGAGCTCCACGCCGACAGCGACAGGGCGACCCCGGCCAGGCCCTGGCGGGCCATCGGGTAGCCGTCCAGGGTGGTCATCAGGGTCGAGGCTTCGCCCGGGATGTTGAGCAGGATCGAGGAGATCCGCCCGCCGTATTCGCAGCCGAGGTAGACCGCGGCGAGGAGGATCAGCGCCGACTCCGGCGGCAGGCCGAAGGCGAAGGCCACCGGGATCAGCAGGGCCACGCCGTTGATCGGGCCGAGGCCGGGCAGCAGGCCGACCACGGTGCCGATCAGGGTGCCGATCAGGGCGATCAGCAGGTTGGTCGGGGTCAGCGCGACACCGAAGCCTTGCATCAGGAAGTTGAGGGTGTCCATGTCAGATCTCCAGGCCGGCGAGGATGCCGAGCGGCAGGGGCACGTCGAGCAGGCGGTCGAACAGCAGGTAGAGGCCGACCGCCAGCGCGACGCCGAGGCCGAGGCTGGGCAGCCAGCGGCCGCCGTACAGCCGGGCGAAGCACAGCCCGGCGAGGCTGCTGGCGGGGATGAAGCCGAGCGGTTCGAAGGCCAGGGCGAAGCCCAGCAGCAGGGCGATGCACAGGCCCACCTTGCGCAGGCTCTGCGCGGTGGGCGGCGGCTCGTCGGGGTCGTGCTCCACCGGCGTCGGGTGGATCAGCAGGTAGACCAGGCCGGCGGCCAGCAGTCCCAGCATCAGCAGGGGAAAGGCCCGCGGGCCGACCGGCTCGTAGGCGAACGGTGCCTGGTAGGCGGAGCCGATGTGGATCATGGCCAGCACGGGCACGAGCCAGGCGGCCAGGAACAGGCGTTGCAGCAGCATGATGGCGTCCTCGGGCGAGGGCCCCGGCGGGGGCCTCGCCGCTCGATCACTGGGTGAGGCCGAATTCCCGGGCCAGCTCGCGGTAGCGGGCGACTTCCTTCGACACGTGGGCCTGCAGCGCGGGGCCGGTCAGGGCGAAGGGGAACAGCTCGCGCTGGTCGCGCAGGCGGGCGAAGTCCTCGGAGGCGAGCAGGCGGTCGAAGGAGTCCTTCCACCAGGCGTAGTCGGCGTCGCTCACCTTGGGTCCCAGGTAGTAGCCGCGGATCACCGGCCAGACCACCTCGTAGCCCTGCTCGCGGGCGGTCGGGATGGCGGCCATCGCCGGCTCCTTCAGGCGCTGCTCGGAGAGCACCGCGAGGATGCGCATGCCGCCGCTCTGCACGTGGGTCATGGAGTCGGAGATGTCGGTGCTGCCCACCTGGATGTGCCCGCCGAGCAGCGCGGTGGCGATCTCGCCACCGCCCTCCATGGCCACGTAGCGCAGCTGGCGCGGATCGACGCCGACCGCCTTGGCGAACAGCGCGGTCTGCATCCAGTCCTGGCTGCCGACGGTGCCGCCCGAGCCGATCACCACCTGTTCGGGGTTGGCCTTGAGCGCCGCGGCCAGGTCGGCGAGGGTCTTGTAGGGCGAGTCGGCGCGCACCGCGATGGCGCCGTAGCTGGTGCCGACCGCCGCCAGCCACTTCACCGCGTTCTCGTCGAAGCGGCCGAACTTGCCCTGGGCGAGGTTCAAGAGCGAACCGCTGGAGAAGGCGGTCAGGGTGCCGGCGTCGGCCGGGCGCTGGGCGACGATGGTGTTGTAGGCCACCGCGCCGACGCCGCCCGGCATGTAGGTGACGCGCATCGGCTTCTCCAGGAGCTTCGCCTCGACCAGCGCGCTCTGCGCCAGCTTGCAGGTGAGGTCGAAACCGCCGCCGGGCGCGGCCGGGGCGATGCATTCGGGGCGCTTGGGCTCGGCGCTCAGCGGGGCGGACAGCAGCACGGCCGAGCCGGCCGCCAGCAGGGTGTTGCGCAGCGATGGACGCATGGGGGCATTCCTCTGGTTTGTTGTTGTTGTCGCAGGAAACGTGGATTCAGACGGACGGGCAGGGCGTCGCGGGCGGATGCCGGCGGCGGGCGCAAGACAGGCGAAAGGCGGTCCGGGGCGGGCGGACGCGCGGGGGCGTCAGCGGGGCGAACGGGGTGCGGGGCATACAGTGGTTTCCATTGTTGTTGTTGTCGGGAAGCCGCTACCACTGCGTAGGGGCTGCCGGGGCGAGGCGCGTCCGGGACCCGGCGAGCGACTCTCGGGAGATCCTAGTGAGCGAAGCTTTCGCCAACCTTTCACCGGACTTTCGCCGCAGTTCCCCGCTGATCAACCGGGCTTCGTGCCTGTACACTGGTTGGCATTCCCCCCTCCTGCGGAGACCGCCATGCGCATTCTTTTGGTCGAGGATCACGCCCCGCTGGCCGACAGCGTGGCCCAGGCGCTGCGCGCGGCAGGGCTGACCGTGGACGTGCTGCACGACGGGGTGGCCGCCGACCTGGCGCTGTCCAGCGAGGACTTCACCCTGGTGGTGCTCGACGTCGGCCTGCCCCGGCTCGACGGTTTCGAGGTGCTGGCCCGGCTGCGCGAACGCGGCAACCGGGTACCGGTGCTGATGCTCACCGCCCGCGCCGAGGTCAAGGACCGCGTGCAGGGGCTCAACCTCGGCGCCGACGACTACCTGGCCAAGCCCTTCGAGCTGACCGAGCTGGAGGCGCGGGTCAAGGCCCTGCTGCGCCGCAGCGTGCTCGGCGGCGAGCGCCAGCTGCGCTGCGGCGAGCTGGTCTACGACCTGGCCACCAGCCGCTTCGCGCTGGCCGGCGAACCGCTCAACCTGACCGCCCGCGAGCAGGCGGTGCTGAGCGCGCTGATCGCCCGGCCGGGGCGGGTGATGAGCAAGGAGCAACTGGCTTCCCAGGTGTTCGGCCTGGACGACGAGGTCAATCCCGAGGCCATCGAGATCTACGTCCACCGCCTGCGCCGCAAGCTGGAGGCGAGCGCGGTGCGCATCGTGACCTTCCGCGGCCTCGGCTACCTGCTGGAGTCGCGCGGTGAATGAGCCGGCCGGCGAGTCGGGAATTCGCGTCGACGGCAGCCTGCGCGGCCGCCTGCTGCGGCGGATGGCCGGGCTGCTGGCGGTGCTGCTGGCGATCAGCGGGCTGAGCGCCTACTACAACGGCCGCCAGGCCGCCGATCGGGCCTACGACCGCACCCTGCTGGCCTCGGCGCGGAGCATCGCCGACGGACTCTCCGAGGCCGACGGCAGCCTGCGCGCGGACATCCCCTACCTGGCCCTGGACAGCTTCGCCTTCGACAGCGCCGGACGCATCTACTACCAGGTGCTGGACATCCGCGGCCAATTGGTATCGGGCTACGAGAACCTGCCCGGCGCACCGGCGGGCGCCCCGCTGACCCGCGACTACCCGGCCCTGGCGCGCTTCTACGACGCGCATTATCGAGGCCAGAACGTGCGGGTGGTCAGCCTGCAGCAGCCGGTCAGCGAGACCACCCTGAGCGGCATGGCGGAAATCCGCGTGGCCGAGACCGAGGAGGCCCGCGAGCGCATGGCGCGCAGCCTGCTCGCCGACACCCTGCTGCGCCTGGGCCTGCTGGCGGTCGGCGCGATGGCCCTGGCCTGGTTCGTGGTCACCGCCGCGCTGCGCCCGCTGGAGCGCCTGCGCCAGGCGGTGGAGGAGCGCAGCCCGGAGGACCTGCGGCCTCTGCCGCCGGTCACGGTGCAGCGCGAACTGCTGCCGCTGGTCGGTGCCCTGAACCTCTTCACCGGACGTCTGCGCAGTCTCCTGGAGCGCCAGTCGCAGTTCATCGCCGACGCCGCCCACGAGCTGCGCACGCCGCTGGCGGCGCTCAAGGCGCGCCTCGAACTGGGCCTGCGCGAACGCGACCCGGCTGCCTGGCATCGCACCCTGGAGGAAGCCCGGCAGAGCGGCGACCGGCTCTCCCACCTGGCCAACCAGCTGCTCTCCTGGGCACGGATCGAAAGCAGCGCCCAGGCCATCGCCGAGGGCGGCGCCGAGCCGGTCGAGCTGGGATCGCTGTGCCGCGAGCTGGGCCTGGCCCTGGCGCCTCTGGCCCACGCCCGCGGCGTGGCGCTGGCTTTCGAGGGACAGGGCGAGGTCTGGGTGACGGGCGAGCCGACCCTGCTCAACGAGCTGCTCAGCAACCTGGTGGACAACGCCCTGGCGCACACCCCGCCGGGCGGCAACGTGATCCTGCGGGTCGCCGCGCCGGCCGTGCTGGAGGTGGAGGACGACGGCCCGGGCATTCCGGAAAGCGCCCGGCAGAAGGTCTTCGAGCGCTTCCAAAGGCTCGATCCGCAGCGCGGCGGCGCAGGGCTCGGGCTGGCCATCGTCGGCGAGATCTGCCGGGCGCACCAGGCGGCGATCCGGCTGCTGGACGGGGCCAGCGGCGGGCTCAGGGTGCGGATCGAGTTCCCGCCGGTGCGCCGGACGGAGGAGGCGTAGGTCGGCGTGCGGTTCCCGGCCATCGGGTGCGCGGTGAACCGGTCTTCATGCCGTCTGTTGTTTTCGACCGGCTGTTCGAGAGCGGCCGCTGAATATCGCGAGCGGCTGATGCGCGCCAATACTTTCCGAATACTCAATAATGAATAAACGGAATTGCCCTTATTGAAAGCCTCTCGAACTCCTAGAATTATTCCCGGGGAGACAGAAACACTCCTCGAAAATATTCCGGACTTCCAAACAGGCATCGCTGGGAAAACTCAGTGAAGGGACCGGCTTGCCTGATGAAACAGGAGAGTGACCATGAATCGTTTAGCTACCGTGATGATGGCCGTGGCCCCCTTTATAGCCATGAGCAACTTGGTTGATGCCGCCGAAGAGGAACCCGACCCCCTGACTGCCGATCTCCAACTTGTCGTGCCTCAGGGGGCGGCGGATGACGAACAAACCGTTGAAGCTCATGATTACCAATATGGCGATGAACTGGATGTTGAAAAGATCATTTCCATCGAGAGCGATTCGATGGCGTGTGGCGTCACTCCGGCGGTCATGACCTACGAGGACTCCCATGGCGAGAGACACGTCCTGCGTTATCAGGTCATGGGCACCGGTTGCCAGAACGGCTAATTCGGACCTTCCTTCGTGCTTGGAATTATGCGGCTTAATATTCAATTTGAGCAGACGCACTTCCGGTATCTTGTATGGCCGAAATACATTCATCGCGCTTTTGCTTGTCTGAATATTTGATGGCGCGAGACCAAGTTGGTCGTGAATGAATAGTGCGATCCGCAAATGCGCTCGACGAAGAAGGACAACCGATACTACTTCGGGATGAAGGCGCATATCGGCGTCGAGAAGCGTCCGGAGCATGCCGGACGGAAAGTCGTCTGGCGGATCGCGGCTCGCCGCAGCACCCGCAAGAAGCACGGCAAGCGCAGTGTCCTGTATCGCGTCAAACGTCGGATCGAGAAAGCCAAGGCGCCGATGCGGGCCAAGGTCGAGCATCCGTTCCGGGTGATCAAGCGGCAGTTCGGCTACGTCAAGGTGCGCTTCCACGGCCTGGCGAAGAACACCGCGCAGTTGGTGACGCTGTTCGCCCTGTCGAACCTGTGGATGGCGCGAAAAAATCTGCGGGTGGCAGGGGAGGTGCGTCCGTAATAAGGGAAAATACCTCGCCAAATGCTCTTCGGGGCGGAAAATCAAACCTGGATTGACACACGAACCTGCATTGCTGTCCTTGGCGAGCAGGGCAAGAGCAAAAGTCGGGTCTGTTTCAGACCACCCTCAGGAGGCTGCCCACACAGCAGTCCACCATGATTAACAACGCTCTTGCTTGCGTGGACGTCCGCCCAGGCGCCCGTTCTCGCGCGCCGCCGCGCAGGTTGAATACCGCCTCGCAGCCATGCCCCATGACATGCACATGCGCCGGACGATGATCGTTGGGATAGATCACGGCACGCAGGCCGTTGAAGCACAGGGCGGTTGGCATGCGGGCAGGCTAGCAAGAACCTAAACGTTTGGATTTATTGGGCTCTCCTTTTGCCAGTGTGGTGACGCAAGGTCGGTAGGCCGGCGAAGCGGAGCCGGCCGATCATGGAGGCCTCCTGTTCCTCTGGACCCTGGCGGCTGGAATACCGGGCAGCAGGGCGAGCGAAGCGCCGGACGGGCTGCGCTACTTGGCGATAGCCCGGTGGAGCGCGCTGTGGCGCTTGCTATGCTGAGTGCGTCCAGCCACGACTGGCCGGATTCAAGGAGAGCCGGTGCCTATCCCCCTGCGTTCGCGTTTCCTCTGGCTCGTCCTGCTGGCGCTGGCCATCGCCGGCGGCGGGTTCTGGCGCAGCTGGCGCGGTCCCGAGCTGCCCGGCTATCGCCTGGAGCTGCGGCCGCTGGTGCAGCGGGTGGTGGCCAGCGGCGAGGTCGGCAGCCAGTCCCTCGCCCAGGTCGGCAGCGAGATCACCGGGGTGGCGGCGGTCCGTCACGTGCGCGAGGGCGATGCGGTACGCGCCGGCGACCTGTTGCTCGAGCTGCGCGACGACGAGCAGCAGGCCCGGGTGCGCGAGGCCGAGGCGGCGCTGGAGCAGCTGCTGCACTCCACCCGCCCGCAGGCCGAGGCGCTGCTGCGCGAGACCCGGGCCAACCTGGAGCAGGCGCGCCGCGAGCGGGAGCGCCGCGACGTCCTGCTCGAGCGCCGGGTGGTGGCCGCCGAGGAGCGCGAGCAGGCGCGCCGCGCCGAGATGACCGCGCGGGTGGCTCACGAGCGGGCGCGTCTGGCTGCCGCGGCGCTGGCCGCGGGCGGCAGCGAGGAGCGGGTGCTGCGCCAGCGCCTGGAGGCGGCGCGGGTGGCGCTGTCGCGCACGCGCATCCATGCCCAGGTCGACGGCATCGTCCAGACCCGGGCGGTGGAGCCGGGCGATCTGGTGCAGCCGGGGCGCACCCTGCTGGAGATCGCCCGCGCAGGCACCCGCGAGATCCTCCTGCCGCTGGACGAGAAGGACCTGGCGCCGGTCGCCCCCGGGCAGCTCGCCCGGGTGGTCGCCGACGCCTATCCCGAGCGGGTCCTCGCCGCCCGGGTCGGCTACCTGGCACCGGCGGTGGACACCAGCCGCGGCACCCTCGACGTGCACCTGGAGCTGCTCGAGCCGGCCGACTTCCTGCGCCAGGGCATGACCGTCTCGGTGAACATCGAGACCGGCCGCCGCGAGCAGGCGCTGGTGCTGCCCAACGACGCCGTGCTGGGGCGCGACGGCTCGCGCGGCGCGGTGCTGCGCCTGAACGGCGAGCGGGTGGAGCGGGTACTGGTGCGCCTGGGCCTGCGCGGTACCGCGCTCAGCGAAGTGCTCGAGGGCCTGGCGCCCGGCGACCGGGTGCTCGCCGTGGCGGCGGCCGAGGGCGAGCACGTGCGCCTGCGCGAACGGTCGTTGCCCCTGGGCCGGGCGGAGTGATCGCGATGGGGCTGGGCGGATCGCTGTGGCTCGAGTGGAAGATCGCCCTGCGCTTTCTGCTCGACAACTACCTGCAGACGTTGCTGATCCTGGTGGGGATCACCGTCGGCTGCGTGGTGATCGTGTTCATCACCGCGCTGATCACCGGGCTGCAGAGCAACGTCATCGTCCGCACCCTGGGCACCCAGGCGCACATCCGCATGCTGCCGCCGGACGAGGTCAACCGCGTCCTGCCCGCGCCGCCCGGGCTGCTCGCCCTCGACCTGGAGAACCCGCGGCCGCAGCGCCTGCGCTCGATCGGCAACTGGCAGGAGGTGCGCGACGTGCTCGACCGGCAGCCCGACATCCTCGCCGTGTCGCCGGTGGTCAGCGGCCCGGCCATGGGCCGGCGCGGCGTGGCGCGGGCCTCGGTCGCCCTGGTGGGCATCGATCCGGCCCGCTACCTGCGCGTGGTGCCGGTGACCGACGACCTGATCGCCGGGCGCTTCGAGATCGGCGCCGGGCATGCGGTGATCGGCAAGGAGCTGGCCGACGACCTCGGCCTGGAGCTGGGCGACAAGCTGCGCCTGGATGCCGGCGAGGGACGCGAGGCGATCGTCGACGTCACCGGCATCTTCGAACTCGGCGTGCGTGAGCTGGACGCCCGCCACGTCTACCTGGACCTCAAGCAGGCGCAGACCCTGCTCGACCTGCCCGGCGCGGTGACGGTGATCGACACCACGGTCGCCGACATCTTCGCCGCCGAGGACATCGCCGTGCGTCTGGCCCGGCTCACCGGGCTGAAGGCCGAGAGCTGGATGACCACCAACGGCGAGCTGCTCAATGCGCTGCGCTCGCAGGCCATGACCAGCCAGGTGATCCGCCTCTTCGTCGGCCTCTCGGTGGCCTTCGGCATCGCCAGCGTGCTGGCGGTGAGCGTGGTCCAGCGCACCCGCGAGATCGGCATCCTGCGCGCCATGGGCAGTTCGCGCGGACAGATCCTGCGGGTCTTCCTGCTCCAGGGCGGGCTGCTCGGGATGCTCTGCTCGGGGATCGGCGGGGGGCTGGCCTGGCTGCTGGTGGAGGCCTTCAACCACTTTGGCGCCTGGCCGTTCGAGATTCTCGTCGAGCCGACCCTGATTCCCGGCGCCATGGCGGTGGCGACCCTCACCGGGGTGCTCGCCGCCGCCGTGCCGGCGCGCCGCGCCGCGCGCTACGACCCGGCGGTGGCGATCCGCTATGTCTGAGCCTGAAGAGGTTCTGCGCCTGGCCGGTGTGGGTAAGGTCTACAACCCCGGCACGCCGCAGGAGACCGAGGTGCTGCACGGCATCGACCTGCGCCTGGCGCGCGGCGAGCTGAGCGCGCTGATCGGCCCGTCCGGCTCGGGCAAGAGCACCCTGCTCAACCTCATCGGCCAGCTCGACAGCCCGAGCGCCGGCGAGCTTTATCTGCTGGGCCGGCCGACCCGCGCACTGGACGACGCGGCGCGCACCCGCCTGCGCAACGAGGCGATCGGCTTCGTCTTCCAGTTCCACCACCTGATCCCGGCCTTCAGCGTGCTGGACAACGTGCTGATGCCGCTGATGATCCGCCACGGCAAGCCGGGCGCCGAAGACATCGAGCGCGTCCGCGGCCTCTTGGCCGAGGTCGGCCTCGAGGGCTTCGCCGCCAAGAAGGCCATCGAACTGTCCGGCGGCCAGCAGCAGCGCGTCGCCATCGCCCGTGCACTGGTCACCCACCCGGCCCTGCTGCTGGCCGACGAGCCGACCGGCAACCTGGACACCCACACCGCGGAGAACGTCTTCGAGCTGTTCCGCCGCTTCAACGCCCAGTTCGGCTGCGCGGTGCTGGTGGTCACCCACGACCCGCGCCTGGCGGCCGGCTGCCCGCGCACCGTCGAGCTGGTGGACGGGCGGATCGTCGGCGGGGCGGACCAGGCATCCGGCTCGCCCTGAGAAATTGTTTCCTTACGGTACACAGACATTGCGCAAACAGTCGATTTATCCTGGGCAGTTATTTCAATAACCTGTATCCAGCTTTAGAAAAAAGCCGCGAAACGTTCGACCCGCAGGGTTCAAGCAAACGACCCGACATGTTTCGCCGTGCCTTCAGCCTCATCTCGGTTGTTCCGACTGAAGACTTGTAAAGTTTGCACAGTTAGGACATTCAACATGAAACGCTTCATGCCGGTCATTATCGCCGCTGTCGCTTGTGCCGTACTGAACAGCGAAATGATCCAGGCGGCCGAACAACAGCCCAAGGTCGAAACCTACAGTTACGGCACCAAACTGGATATTGCCAAAGTTATCAGTGTCGAAACTCCGGCCAGGGTTTGCGAGGCCGTTCCCGTCCATATGGTCTACGAAGACCATCAGGGTCAGCGGCACGTTCTCGAATACCGGGTGATGGGCACGGGTTGCCAAATCCACTGAGACGGGGCGTGTCTTTTCCCGTCGCGCAAGCAAGGGCTCCGTCCGTTATTCGACCTTGGCCAGCAGGCCGGTTTATACACTCAGGACATTCAACATGAAACGCTTCATGCCGGTCGTTATCGCTGCCATCGCCTGTGCCGTATCGGCCAGCGAAATGATCCAGGCGGCCGAACGACAGCCCAAGGCCGAAACCTACAGTTACGGCACCAAACTGGACATTGCCAAAGTCATCAGCGTCGAAGAGCCGGCCAACGTCTGCGAGGCCGTCCCCGTCCATATGGTCTACGAAGACCATCAGGGACACCGGCACGTCCTCGAATACAGCGTCATGGGCAAAGGCTGTTCGAACAACTAAGAGCTGCTTCTTCCCGTCACGGGAAGAAGCAGCAAAATTGATCGGCGACCGGCATCAGCGGATGCCTGAGCGAACCCAGCTACCCATGCAGGCCGTCTAATTCTTGCACGCCGTCTCGAGGCCGCGGTGGCTGCCCGGCTGCAGGGGCGTTCCATGCCCGGCTCGGCCTGATCAAGCGGATCGACCGCCTGCTGCAGGCTGAGCGGGGCTGTTCTACTGGGTGGTAGGGGACATCGGTCAGTTTGGCGACAACCAACGTCGCCTGCCCAGCCCGAGGCCTCGATACTGTGTTGCCGCTCCTCGCCATAGCTCGGCTATGACTCGTCGCGGCGCCTTGTCTCGAAACCCCGGTCATCCGAACTTGAGTTAATCAACTAGAGCATTTTTACCTTATCCCGATTCATATCCGGCTGCCTCGAAGTAGTGCCTGCAGTCCTGCGCCGAGAACTGCCCGATTGCCTCGCCAATGCTCTGCCACAACTCCGGCACGGTCCGCGCCGCCGCCTTTCGCAGCAGCGCCTTGAGCTTGGAGAAGGCCATCTCGATCGGGTTCAGGTCGGGGCTATAGGGAGGCAGGTAGCGCAGTGTGGCTCCTGCGCCTTCAATGGCCTGGCGTACCCCCGCGACCTTGTGGGCCGGTAGGTTGTCCATCACCACGATATCGCCGGGCGTCAGCTCGGGAACCAGGACCTG
>NZ_FOFJ01000172.1 GCF_900110885.1 Azotobacter beijerinckii
AGGATCCCCGACGCCTACGAGCGGCTGCTGCTGGAGGTGATGAAGGGCAACCAGAACCTCTTCGTGCGCAAGGACGAGATCGAGCACGCCTGGCTATGGTGCGACCGGCTGATCGCCGGCTGGCGCCTGCAGGGCGAGGCGCCCAAGCCCTATGCGGCAGGCAGCTGGGGGCCGCTGGCGTCGATTGCCCTGATCACCCGCGACGGGAAGAGCTGGTATGGCGATTTCTGAGGCCCTCCGGCGGCCCGACCCGAACGAATCCGCGGGCTGTCCGGCCCGCCAGGGACAGCGCTATCCAGAAGCCGGTCCGCACCTGTTTTCCGCATTTCCACGACCTCTACCCGTGCCTGTGAGCCCGAAGGAACAACCGATATGAGCAGCATCCAGAACAATAAGCCGGCAACCTCCCCAGCCGTGCCGAGCATGGCCGACAAGGTTGCCCTGATCGATCGGCTGTGCGCAGAGGCTCGCATCCTTCCCGTCATCACCATCGAGCGCGAGGCGGACATCCTGCCGCTGGCCGATGCCCTGGCCGCCGGCGGCCTGCGCACCCTGGAGGTCACCCTGCGCTCCGAGCACGGCCTGACCGCCATCCGCGTGCTGCGCGAAGCGCGCCCGGAACTCTGCGTCGGCGCCGGCACCGTGCTCGACGAGGAGATGCTGGACGCCGCCGTGGCGGCGGGAGCGCAGTTCGTCATCACCCCCGGCTGCACGCCCGAGCTGCTGAAGGCCGGAGTGAGCTGCCCGGTGCCGTTGCTGCCGGGCATCAGCAGCGCCTCGGAAATCATGCTCGGCTACGCCCTTGGCTACCGCCGCTTCAAGCTGTTCCCCGCCGAGATTTCCGGCGGCATCCCGGCGCTGAAAGCACTCGGCGGGCCGTTCGGCAACGTCCGTTTCTGCCCCACCGGCGGCGTCAATCCGAGCAACGTCAAGAACTACATGGCGCAGCCCAACGTGATGTGCGTGGGCGGCAGCTGGATGCTGGACAGCACCTGGATGCGCGAAGGCGACTGGCAGCGCATCCAGCAGGCCAGCGCCGAGGCCCTGCAACTGCTGGGCTGACCGGCTCGGCCGAAGTTTTTTCCGCGTGCCCGCTTTTGCATAGATAGAAAGTTCCCCTGGAGGACTCTACAAAATGCTGCGAAGAACCAAGATCGTCGCCACCCTCGGCCCAGCCACCGAAACCCCCGAAGTCCTCGAAGGCCTGATCCTCGCCGGGGTCGACGTGGT
>NZ_FOFJ01000012.1 GCF_900110885.1 Azotobacter beijerinckii
GCTGGTGATCACCGGCAAGCAGGCCATCGACAGCGACAACAACCAGACCGGGCAGATGCTCGCCGCGCTGACCGGCTACGCCCAGGGCACCTTCGCCTCCAAGGTGGAAGTCGCCGGCGACAAACTCAAGGTCGTCCGCGAGATCGACGGCGGCCTGCAGACCCTGGAGCTGGCCCTGCCGGCCATCGTCACCACCGACCTGCGCCTCAACGAGCCGCGCTACGCCTCGTTGCCGAACATCATGAAGGCCAAGAAGAAGCCGCTGGAGACCGTCAAACCGGCGGATCTGGGCGTATCGGTCGCCTCGACCCTGAAGGTGCTCAAGGTCGAGGCCCCGACCGAGCGCCAGGCGGGGATCAAGGTGGGCTCGGTGGCCGAGCTGGTGGAGAAGCTGAAGAACGAGGCGAAGGTGATCTGAGATGGCAATCCTGGTAATAGCCGAACACGACAACGCGGTCCTGGCGGCCGCGACCCTGAACACCGTCGCCGCGGCCCGGGCCATCGGCGGGGAGATCCATGTGCTGGTGGCCGGCAGCGGCTGCAGTGCCGTCGCCGAGAGCGCCGCGAAGATCGCCGGGGTGGCCAAGGTGCTGGTCGCCGACGACGCGGCCTATGCCCATCGGCTGGCCGAGAACGTCGCGCCGCTGATCGCCAACCTGGCCAAGGGCTACGGCCACGTACTGGCGCCGGCCTCGACCAACGGCAAGAACTACCTGCCGCGCGTGGCGGCGCTGCTCGACGTCGAGCAGCTCTCCGAGATCGTCGCGGTGGAAAGCGCCGACACCTTCAAGCGGCCGATCTACGCCGGCAACGCCATCGCCACCGTGCAGTCCTCGGCGCCGATCAAGGTGATCAGCGTGCGCGCCACCGCCTTCGACGCGGCGGCGGGCGAGGGCGGCAGCGCGTCCATCGAGGCGGTGGCCGGCGCGGGCGAGGCGGGCACCTCGCGCTTCGTCGGCGAGGAACTGGCCAAGTCCGACCGTCCGGAGCTGACCTCGGCGAAGGTGGTGATCTCCGGCGGGCGCGGGATGCAGAGCGGGGAGAACTTCCAGCTGCTGTATGCCCTGGCGGACAAGCTGGGGGCGGCGGTGGGGGCCTCGCGCGCCGCGGTGGATGCGGGCTTCGCGCCCAACGACCTGCAGGTCGGCCAGACCGGCAAGATCGTCGCGCCGGACCTGTACATCGCGGTGGGGATTTCCGGGGCGATCCAGCACCTGGCGGGGATGAAGGACTCGAAGGTGATCGTGGCGATCAACAAGGACGCCGAGGCGCCGATCTTCCAGGTGGCCGACTACGGGCTGGTGGCGGATCTGTTCGAGGCGGTTCCGGAGCTGGAAAAACAGCTCTGAGCCATTCTCCGGCCGGACCCGAAGCCCGCTCACCGAGCGGGCTTCTTGCAACTGGACCCCGCCAGCCCCATCCACGCCTCCCGCGGAAATCCCATGCAGAATCGCCTCCTTCCCGCGCTGCTGGCGCTGGCCGGCTTGCTGTCGCCCCTGGCGGTCGCGGCCGGCACCTGCGAGCGGCTGGTCGCCACCGGCGATCCCGAGCAGCCCCCCTATCTCTGGCGCGATCCGCAGCATCCCGACCAACTGATCGGTGCCAGCGCCGACCTGCTCGAATTGCTGGCCAAGGCGCTGGGCATCCGGATCGACCTGGTCCGCGCCGGTTCCCGGCCGGGCGCCGAGGAAGAGGTGGCGAGCGGGCGCGTCGACCTGCTGCTCGGCAGTTTCCCCGGCGGTGCCCGCCTGGAGTCGATGGACTTCATCGAGCCGGCGCTCTTCGTGCAGTCCGCGGTGGTCTGGATGCACAGGGACCGGGTTTTTTCCTACGGCGGCTGGAGCGACCTGTACGGCCACCCGGGCGCGATCCTGGCCGATGGCCGCTTCGCCCGCGAATTCGACCCGCTGTCCAGCACCTCCCTGCCGCTCGAGGAGGTGCCGACCCTGGCCGAGGCCCTGCACAAGCTGCAGCGCGGCGAGGTCGCCTACCTGATCGAGGAGCCCCATGCCGTCCGGGCGGCCGCCGAGACGCTGGGCATGCTGGCGGAGATCCAGCCGCTGTCGCCGCTGCTCAGCGAGGGCCTGTACCTGGCCATGGGACGCGACTCCGCCTGCAACGAGCCGGAGCTGCGTGCGCGGCTGGCGGCCAAGCTGGCCGAGCTGCGCGCCGCCGGACTGGCGGAAGGCCTGCTGCAACGCAATGCCGAGCGCTGGAAGGCGCAGGGCTTGCCGTCTTCACCCGCTGCTCAGTAGGAGTTCATTCGTGAATAGCGCACGTTTTTCCATTGCCCTGCTTTTCGTCCTCCTGGCCGGCTGTGCCAGCGATCCCGCGCCGCACGAGCAACTGCGCCTGAGCGAGGTGGCGCTGGTGCAAGCCCGCGCCGTCGGCGCCGGCGAGGAGCAGGCCGAGCTGGCCTTGGCGCAGGGCAAGTACGAACAGGCCAGGGCCGCCTTGGCCGCCGGCCGTCACAAGGAGGCGCGCCTGCTGGCCGAGCAGGCCGAGCTGGATGCGCAACTGGCCGAGGCGCAACTGCTGATCCAGAAGAGCAACAAGCAGGTGGCCGCACTCGAGCAGCAGGTCGGCGCACTGCGTCAGCAACTGGAGGCACTCTGATGAGCGGACGGCATGCTTTTCCGTTCGCCCTGCTGGCCCTGGCGCTGCTGGGCGGTTGCGTCACTACTTCGCCGGAGGCCCGGCGAGTCCTGGACGAGGCCCAGGCCGAACTCCTGGCCATCCGCACCGAGCCGGCGGTACGGCTCAGCGCCGCCAAGGACCTGGAGCGGGCCGAAGAGTCCCTGGAGCGGGCCGAGCGTTTCTCCAGCTACCTGGGTAGCGAGGAGGATGTTCTCCACTACGCCTACCTGAGCCGGCGCTACAGCCAGATCGCCCGCGAACATGGCGCGCAGCGCCAGGCCGCCGAGCGCGTCGCCCAGCTGGAAAAGGAGCGCGAGCGCCTGCAGCTGGCGCTGAGCGAGGCCCGCCTGATCACGGCGGAGCAGCAGGGCGAGTGGCTCGAGGAACAGTTGCTCGGCCAGGCCACCACCGAAACCGAGCGCGGCCTGGTGATGACCCTGGGCGACGTGCTGTTCGACACCGGACGGGCGGAGCTGCGGGCGTCGGCGACGCGCACCGTGCTGCAGGTGGCGAAGTTCCTGCGCCTCAACCAGCGCCGGGTGGTACGCATCGAGGGCTACACCGACAGCCAGGGCGATGCCGCGCTGAACCTCGAGCTGTCCCGCGGTCGCGCCCAGTCGGTCCGCGACATGCTCGTGGACCTGGGGGTCGACGGCAAACGCATCCAGGTCGCCGGCTACGGCGAGGCCTACCCGGTCGCCGAGAACGCCTCCAACCAGGGCCGCGCGCGCAACCGCCGGGTGGAAATCGTCTTCTCCGACGAAGAGGGCACGCTGGGCGCGGAGCGCTGATTTCCACGCGTCGCCCCGGCGGGCGCTAGCCCTTCTCTTTCCGCTCCTTGGCATCCAGCTCGGCGTTGCGCTGGCGGATGCGCTCGAGCTGCTCCTTGGTCAGGGGCAGCTTCTTCGCCGCGTCGCGCAGCGCCAGCAGGCTGCCGAGCACCGAGCCAAACACCACTATCAGGAGTAGCCAGAAGTACCAGGGCATGTCGTGTTCTCTCGAGGGAGCCCCTGGGAGTCCGGGGGCGTCAGGTTGGCGTGAGGGCGGGACGGGCGGCGCGGAACGGACGTGATTGCTGTCACATAGTGGCAACTTGGTACTGCTTGAATGGCGCCTCCCGCAAACCGGAGCGTGCCGATGTCCTCCAGTGCCCTTGCCCGTCTGCTCAAGCCCGTCGCGGCGCTGCCCGCTGCCATGAGCATAAGCGATGTGGCGGACCGCCTGCTTACCGCCGAACACAAGGATTTCCTGTCCCTGCCGGTGGTCGATGACGACGGCCGGCCGCTCGGGCTGGTCAGCCGTTCCAAGCTGCAGGACATCTTCATGCAGCGTTTCGGCCGCGATCTCTGGGGGCGTCGCCCGGTCGTCGAGGTGATGAACCCGCAGCCCCTGATCGTCAGCCTGGAAACCGGCCTGGAGGAGGCCGCCCGGCAGATCACCGACCAGTTGCAGTATCCGATCGTCGAGGACTTCGTCCTGGTGGACGGGGAGGGTCGCTACCGGGGCCTGGGCACGGTGCTCGACCTGCTGAAGGCCATGGAGGACCGCATCGCCCAGCGCAACCGCGTGTTGCGCAAGGCCCTGATCGAACTCCGCGAGTCCCAGACCCAACTGGTGCAGGCGGAGAAGATGGCCTCGCTCGGGCAGATGGTCGCCGGCGTCGCCCACGAGCTGAACACTCCGCTGGGCTACGTGAAGAACAACGTGCAACTGCTGCGCGAGCTGATCGGGCCGCTGTTCGAGCTGGCCGAGGCCCAAGCCGCGCTGGGCGACTGCCTGAACGCCGCCGATGCCGACGAGCAGGCCCTCGCCAATGCCCTGGAGAACGCTGCCCTGGCCCGCGAGCGGGCCGCCCCGGAGATGCTCGCCGGCGACCTCGAGCAGCTGTTCGCCGATACCCAGTATGGCCTTGAGCAGATCGGCGAGCTGGTGGTCGGTCTGAAGGACTTCGCCCGCCTGGACCGCGCGATGAGCGAGGAGATCGATCTCAACGAGTGCGTGCGCAGCACCCTGGTCATCGCCCGCAACGGCATCAAGGACAAGGTCGAGGTGCTGACCCAGCTCGGCGAGCTGCCGCGCATCGCCTGCGCGCCCTCGCAGATCAATCAGGTGTTGCTCAATCTGCTCAACAACGCCGCCCAGGCGATGGAGCGCTTCGGGCGCATCCTGGTCAGGACCTGGGCCGAGCCGGACGCGCTGTGCCTTTCGGTGCAGGACAACGGCTGCGGCATGCCGCCGGAAGTCCTGAAGCGCATCTTCGATCCCTTCTACACCACCAAGCCGGTCGGCCAGGGCACCGGTCTCGGCCTGTCGATCAGCTTCAAGATCGTCCAGGACCACGGCGGCAGCATCCGCGTCGCCTCGGAAGTCGGGCGGGGCACGCGCTTCCTGATCCGCCTGCCGCTCGGCCAAGCCGCCACCCTGCAACGGAGCGCCTGACATGACCCAGCCCATCCGCATTCTCTTCATCGACGACGAGGAGCGCATCCTGCGCAGCCTCGCCATGCAGTTCCGCCGGCATTACGAGGTGCTCACCGAGAGCGATCCGCAGCGTGCCCTGCAACGCCTGCAGGACGAGCCGGTGCAGATCGTCGTCTGCGACCAGCGCATGCCGAAGATGAACGGCGCGCAGCTGCTCACCCGGGCGCAGGAAATCGCCCCGCAGACCCTGCGCATCCTGCTCACCGGCTATTCGGACCTGGACGCGGCGGTCGAGGCGCTGAACGGCGGCGGCATCTTCCGCTACCTGACCAAGCCCTGGGACCCCCAGGAAATGGCTCTGACCCTGCGCCAGGCGGCGGAAGTCGCGGTGCGCCAGAGCCAGGTCGCCAGTCTGCCGGCGAGCGCCTGCCCGGCCACCGCGCTCAGCGTGCTGCTGCTCGACGAAGCGGCCGATACCCAGGCGTGCGTCGAGGCCTTCTGCCAGGCCGGCGGCCATCGCCTGTTGCGCGCGGCAAGCCTCGACGAGGCGTTGGCGCAGCTGAACGCCGAGCCCGTCGATGTGCTGGTCAGCGACCTCCGGCTGGCCGGCGAGGACACCGCGCCGCTGCTCAAGAGCCTGGCCCAGGCCCATCCGCGCCTGCTCAGCCTGGTGGTCACGCCGTTCTGCGACACCCAGGCGCTGCTCAGGCTGATCAACGAGGCGCAGATCTTCCGCTACCTGCCCAAGCCGGTCCGTCGCGGGCTGTTCGACAAGGGCCTGCAGGCGGCCGCCGAGCAGGTGGCGCGCTGGCGGGCAGAGCCGGTGGTCCCGCCGGCGCGCCTGGCCGAGGCGCCGAAGG
Organism: Azotobacter beijerinckii; assembly: GCF_900110885.1. Classification (GTDB taxonomy): domain Bacteria; phylum Pseudomonadota; class Gammaproteobacteria; order Pseudomonadales; family Pseudomonadaceae; genus Azotobacter; species Azotobacter beijerinckii. The sequence continues at coordinate 5,919 of NZ_FOFJ01000012.1, forward strand.
AGGCCCGCGAGCGGGAAAAGGTCGGCAGCCTGCTGGGGCTGCTCGGGCGTCTGCGCCAGCGCCTGACGGTCTGAGTGCAGCGCTGGCGGCAGGGCCGGTCGCGATCGTCGTCCTGCCGGTCGGACCAGCCCTGCTGGCGAGCCTATCGTCATGCTGGCCGGCCTTCGTCCTGGAACATTTGTCTTAGGTGCTCCGCTACAATGCCCGCCTAGCGATTTGCCTGGAGCCCGCACCATGTCTTGCCCGACCCCGATCATCGTCGCCCTCGACTTCCCCAGCCGCGAGGCCGCCCTGGCCCTCGCCGCCAGGCTGGACCCCGCGCAGTGCCGGGTGAAGGTCGGCAAGGAGCTGTTCACCCGCTGCGGTCCGGAGATCGTCGAGACCCTGCAGGGGCAGGGCTTCGAGGTGTTCCTCGACCTGAAATTCCACGACATCCCGAACACCACGGCGATGGCGGTGAAGGCCGCCGCCGAGCTGGGCGTGTGGATGGTCAACGTGCACTGCTCCGGCGGCCTGCGGATGATGAGCGCCTGCCGCGAGACCCTGGAGGGCATCGCTGGCCGCCGGCCGCTGCTGATCGGGGTGACGGTGCTGACCAGCATGGAGCGCGAGGACCTGGCCGGGATCGGCCTGGATATCGAGCCGCAGCAGCAGGTCCTGCGCCTGGCCGCGCTGGCCGAGCAGGCCGGGCTGGACGGACTGGTCTGCTCGGCCCAGGAGGCGCCGGCGCTGAAGGCCGCCCAGCCGCGGCTGAAACTGGTGACCCCGGGTATCCGTCCGGCCGGCAGCGCCCAGGACGACCAACGGCGTATTCTCACACCGCGCCAGGCGCTGGCGGCCGGCTCCGACTACCTGGTGATCGGCCGGCCGATCAGCCAGGCCGCCGATCCGGCCCAGGCACTGGCGGCGCTGCTCGCCGAGCTGGGCTGATCGAGCCTCGGGCGGGCCGGCGCCACTCGAGGATCGCCAGCGTCAGCACCCCGCCGAGCAGGCCCCAGAAGGCCGCGCCGATCGACAGCAGGGTCATTCCCGAGGCGGTGATCATGAAGGTGACCAGCGCCGCCTCGCGTTCGCGGGGTTCGGCCATGGCGCTGTTCAGGCCGCCGCCGATCGAGCCGAACAGCGCCAGGGCGGCGATCGACAGCACCAGCTCGCCCGGCAGGGCGGCGAACAGCGAGGCCAGGGTGGCGGCGAAGGTGCCGGCGACGGCGTAGAACAGTCCGCACCAGAGCGCCGCGGTGTAGCGCCGCTGCGGGTCCTCGTGGGCGGCGCGGCCGGTGCAGATCGCCGCGCTGATGGCGGCCAGGTTGAGGCCGTGGGCGCCGAAGGGCGCCAGCAGCAGCGAGGCGAGGCCGGTCGTGGCGATCAGCGGCGAGACCGGCACCCGGTCGTAACCGTCGGCGCGCAGCACCACGAGGCCGGGAATGTTCTGCGAGGCCATGGCCACCACGAACAGCGGAATGCCGATGCTCACCATGGCCTCCAGGGAGAAGCCCGGCGCGGTCCACAGCGGCTGCGCCGGCTGGAGGGCGAAGTCGCGGAAATCCAGCAGGCCGAGCAGACCGGCGAGCAGGCCGCCGATCAGCAGCGCGGCGAGGACCGCGTAGCGCGGGCTCAGGCGCTTGGCCAGCAGGTAGCCGAAGAACATCGCGCCGACCAGCAGGGGGCGCCGCTCGGCGGCGAGGAAGATCGCGCTGCCGATGCCGAACAGGATGCCGGCGAGCAGGGCGGCGGCCAGCGAGGCGGGCAGGCGGCGCATCAGGCGCTCGCAGCCGCCGCTCAGACCGACCGCGGCGAGCAGGGCGGCACACAGCAGGTAGGCGCCGATCGCCTCGGCGTAGCCGACGCCGGGCAGGCTGCCGACCAGCAGGGCCGCGCCGGGAGTCGACCAGGCGACCACGATGGGCGCACGATAGCGCAGCGACAGACCGATGGTGCAGACCGCCATGCCGATCGACAGCGCCCAGATCCACGAGGCGATCTGCGCGCCGCTCAGGCCGGCGGCCTGGCCGGCCTGGAACATCAGCACCAGGGAACTGGTATAGGCGGTGAGCATGGCGATGAAACCGGCGACGATCGCCGAAGGCGATGAGTCGGCCAGCGGGCGAAACACCGCCCTGAGGGCTGCGGTCACTGTCGAGACTCCTTGCAAGGGTGGGCTGCCGGTGGGGCTCGGGGATCGTGGATACCGCCGGTGCCGGGCACTCGCCCGGTCGGCGAAGGTGTCGGCCCGTGCGCGATGATCCTGCCGGCAGGCGCGACGATAACCCCTATGCACCGCCCCGGGGAGCCCTGCCGGCCGCGCCGCCGATGCCCGGCTGGTCGTCCGCCCAGCTGCGGGTGCTCGGCTATCTCGGCCTGGCCACGGTGCTCGGCAGTCTGGTGAGCGCGCTGCTGTCCCTCGGCGGCCTCATCCGGATGCCCGGGGTTGCCCTGTATGGCGACTGGCTCGGCCTGAGCCTGGTGCTGCTCGGCAATTATCTGCTACTGCGCCTCAAGGGTTTTGCCGAGGCGCGCTTCGCCGCCCGCGGCCTGGCGGGGCCGGTGTGGCTGAGTGTCGCACTGGGCCTTCTGCTGGAGGCCGCCGCACTGTCCTTCGAACCCGCTCCGCTCGCCAGTTGGAAGGCGTGGCTCTATGCCGCAGGGCTGATCGGCTATGGCGGCCTGCTGGTGTGGCTCGGGGTGCGCCTGCTTGCCGTGCCCGGAGGTTTCCAGGCCTTGCGCGGCGCGGGCTGGCTGGTGATCGCCGGAGGACTCATGCTGGTCTCCCTGGTGTTCGCGGCGCAGGCCATGCTGCCCCTGCTGGGCGCCCAGCTGGCGCTGGCACGGGTGTTTTTCCAGGGTGCCGCGGAACTGCGCGGGCGCGATTGACGGCCTTCGTCCCGGTTCGCCAGGGGGCCGGGCGGATTGATCTGGCTCAAGGCCGCGACGGTTGCCTGCCTCTAGTCTGCGCGCCATTGGCATCCATTGCCGCTTGAGCTTGGGGGGTACCGCAATGGCTTATCTGACGTGGCGCAACGATCTGAACACCGGCATCGAGGTGATCGACATGCAGCACCGGCGTATCGTCGAGATGATCAACCAGTTGGACGAAACCCAGGGACAGGACAGGGCGGCCGTCGGGGTGGTGATCGAGGCGCTGGTCGACTACACGGTGTCGCATTTCGCCTTCGAGGAATCCCTGATGGAGGAGGCCGGCTACCCGTTCAGCCGCGCCCACAAGCGCATCCACGACCTCTTCATCAAGCGGGTCTACGACTATCGGGCGCGCTACGCGGTAGGCGAGGATGTCGCCGGGGAACTGCAGGACCTGCTGTCGCGCTGGCTGTTCAGCCACATCAAGGAGGAGGACGCCAGCTACGTCGGCGCGGTCCGGGTGCAGATGCAGTCCCTGGCCGGCGACCGCAGCTCGGGCGGCTGGCTGTCGCGCTCCATGAAGCGCTTCTTCGGCAGGAGCGAGGCCGCCTGACGGCCTGGTTCCGCCACTTTCCGTTCGCCCACTGCCGCTCTCCCTTCGCGCCGGCCGCCCCGGCGCAGCCCTCCGCCGGACCCGCCGCCCCTCTGCCACTGGCATAATTCGTTCTCCCTTGTGCATCGGAGAAAGGAGCGGACATGCAGGCTTCCTGGGAGATCTTCTGCAGCGTCATCGACAACTATGGCGATGCCGGCGTGACTTGGCGCCTGGCCCGCCAGCTGGCGGCCGAGCATGGCCTGCGGGTCAGGCTGTGGATCGACGATCCGGCGGCGCTGGTGCGGCTCTGCCCGGAGGCGGACGCCAGCCTCCCGCAGCAGTGGCGGGAGGGCGTGGAGATCCGCCGCTGGCCGGCGGACTGGCAGCCGGTCGAGCCGGCCGACGTGGTCGTCGAGGCCTTCGCCTGCCAACTGCCCGAGGCCCATGTCGCGGCGATGGCGGCGCGCCGGCCGCGGGTGCTCTGGCTGAACCTGGAATACCTCAGTGCCGAGGATTGGGTCGGCGGCTGCCACGGCCTGCCGTCCCTGCAACCCGAAGGGCTGGAGAAGTTCTTCTTCTTCCCCGGCTTTGCCGAGGGCACCGGCGGGCTGCTCCGCGAGCGCGGCCTGATCGAGCGGCGCCGCGCCTTCCAGGCCGATGCCGCGGCGCGCGCGGCGTTTCTCCAGGCGCTGGGCGTGTCGCTGCGCCCCGGCGAGCGGCTGGTCTCGCTGTTCGCCTACGAGAATGCAGGTCTGGCCGGCTGGCTGGAGGCCCTGGCGGCGGACGCCACGCCCACGCTGCTGCTGGTCCCGGAAGGGCGCATCCTCGGCGACCTGCAGCGCTGGCTGGAGGTGCCGGCGCTGGCCACCGGCGCGGAGGAGCAACGCGGCGCCCTGCGCATCCGGGTACTGCCGTTCGTCCGTCAGGACGCCTACGACCGTCTGCTCTGGTGCTGCGACTTCAACGCGGTACGCGGCGAGGACTCCTTCCTGCGCGCCCAGTGGGCCGGGCGGCCGCTGCTCTGGCAGATCTATCCGCAGGCGGATGGCGCCCACTGGGACAAGCTGGAGGCTTTCCTCGACCGCTATCTCGAGGGCTTGTCGCCGAGCGCCGCGGCTGCCCTGCAGGCGCTCTGGCAGGCCTGGAACGCCGGAGAGGGGATGGGCGCGGCCTGGACGGCGCTGCAGGACGACTGGCCGGAGCTGGGCAAACACGCCGAGCGCTGGTGCGCGCGGCAGGCGGCGCGGCCGGATCTGGCCGCGGCACTGGTGCAATTTTATACAGATTGGCTATGATACGCGGCCTGCTCTTAGTTATTCATCCAAACGGATACACCGCATGAAAACCGCTCAAGAATTCCGTGCTGGCCAGGTCGCCAACATCAACGGCTCGCCCTGGGTCATCCAGAAGGCCGAGTTCAACAAGTCCGGCCGCAACGCCGCCGTGGTCAAGATGAAGCTGAAGAATCTGCTCACCGGCGCCGGCACCGAAACCGTGTACCGCGCGGATGACAAGCTCGAGCCGATCATCCTGGATCGCAAGGAAGTGACTTATTCCTACTTCGCCGATCCGCTGTACGTGTTCATGGACGGCGAGTTCAACCAGTACGAGATCGAGAAGGCCGACCTGGAAGGCGTCATGGTCTTCATCGAAGACGGCATGACCGACGTCTGCGAAGCCGTGTTCTATGGCGAGAAGGTGATCTCCGTCGAATTGCCGACCACCATCGTGCGCCAGATCGCCTACACCGAGCCGGCCGTGCGCGGCGACACCTCGGGCAAGGTGATGAAGACCGCCCGCCTGAACAACGGTGCCGAGCTGCAGGTTTCCGCCTTCTGCGAAATCGGCGACTTCATCGAGATCGACACCCGCACCAGCGAGTACAAGTCCCGCGTCAAGGCCTGATCTCCCCGTCGTCACGAAAAAGCCCGGCCTTGCGCCGGGCTTTTTCGTTTCCGGTATCCGCTGCAGGGTCAGACGATGACGTTCAGGCGCACGTCGATGTTGCCGCGGGTGGCGTTGGAGTAGGGGCAGACCTGGTGGGCGGCGGCGACCAGCTCCTCGGCCGCGGCGCGCTCCAGGCCCGGCAGGTGGATGTCGAGTTCCACTTCCAGGCCGAAGCCGCCGGGAATCTGGCCGATGCCGACCTTGCCGGTGATCGAGGCGTCGGCGGGAATCTGCCGCTTGCTCTGGCTGGCGACGAACTTCAGGGCGCCGATGAAGCAGGCCGAGTAGCCGGCCGCGAAGAGTTGCTCCGGGTTGGTGGCTTCGCCACCCTGGCCGCCCAGTTCCCGCGGCGTGGTCAGCTTCACGTCGAGGACGCCATCCGAGGAGACGGCTCGGCCGTCACGGCCGCCGGTAGCGGTTGCGGTCGCGGTGTAGAGGGCTTCGATGCGTTGCATGGCAGTATCTCCAATCGTTCGTTTTGTTCGGTAAAATTTTGTGCGCAAACTAAGTGCGTGAGATGAAAGCTAGTTCTAATTAATCTTGCGCGCAAGTTAATTATTGGAAGATTTGGGAATAACGCATCCTGGACTCTGGCATAAGCCGGTCAGATCGCCTTTTGCAGGCTGCTACGCAGGCTGACCAGCTCTTCCTTGAGGGCGGCGAGGGCGGCCGGCGTTTGTTCGCTGGCGGCGACGATGCAGGCGGGGATCTTCCGGGCCTGGTCGTGCAGGGCCCGGCCCCGCTCGGTGAGATGGAGTTCCACCACGCGTTCGTCCTTGCTGCTGCGGGTGCGGCTCAGCAGGCCTTCGGCTTCCAGGCGCTTGAGCAGGGGGGTGAGCGAGCCGGGGTCGGTGAGCAGGCGCGCGCTGATCTCGCCGACGGTGATGCCGTCGCCTTCCCAGAGCACCAGCATGGCCAGGTATTGCGGGTAGGTCAGGCCCAGCGCCTGCAGCAGCGGCTTGTAGACCTTGGTCATCAGCAGCGAGGTGGAGTAGAGGGCGAAGCACAGCTGGTTGTCGAGCAGCAGCTCCTGGCAGGTTTCGTCGGCGGACATGGCGATCTCCCGATAATAAGTAACTAATTTAGCGCGCAAGCCTTTCGTGGGCAAAATGCAGCCGGCGTGGCGGCTGGCGAGTCAGGAGCGATTCAGGCTGTTGAGCAGGGCCAGGTCCCAGGGCGGTACCGGGCCGAAGCGGTTCTTCAGGAACTCCAGCAGCAGGCGCATGCGCGAGGCGCCGGTCGGGTGCTGGCGCAGGGCATAGACGCCGCTGGACTCGGGCGGCGGCAGGCCGTTCTCGCAGAACAGCGGCAGCAGTTCGCCGCGCAGCAGGTGTTCGCTGACCAGCCAGGTCGGCAGGTGGGCGATGCCGAGTCCGGCGAGGGCGCCGAGCAACAGGGTTTCTGCGTTGTTGGCGGTCATCCGCCGGCGGCTGGGACGGAGGGTGCGGACCTGGCCGTCGACGACGAAGCGCCAGGCATGCGGCGGAGCCAGGGCGTCCCAGTCGAGGCCGTCGTGCGCCGGCAGCTCGTACGGATCGCCGGGAGTGCCGCGGCGCTGCAGGTAGTCGGGGCTGGCGCAGGCGATGCGCCGCATCGGCGCCAGCGGCGTGGCGACCAGGCGGCTGTCGGTCAGCGGGCCGATGCGCAGGACCAGGTCGACCTGGCCCAGATGCTCGCCCTGCAGATCGGCGAAGCTGTCGATCAGGCGCAACTGCACGTCCAGCCGCGGATAGGCGACGAGGAATTCGGCGATGACCGGGGCCAGCCGGCGACGGCCGAAGGGCGCCGGGGCGTCGACGCGGATCAGCCCCTCCGGGGCGCTGTCCAGGGAGACCACCTCGGCCCGCGCCAGGCGCAGCTCGTCGAGGATGCGCCGGGTGCGTTCGGCGAAGGCCTGGCCGGCGGGGGTGGCGCGCACCTCGTGGGTGCTGCGCTGGAACAGCTGGCTGCCGAGCGCCTGCTCCAGAGCATCGATGCGCCGCGCCACCGCCGAGGGCGTCAGCTGCCGGCGCCGGGCCGCAGCGGAGAAGCTGCCGCATTCCAGCACGTCGAGAAACAGTTCCAGCTGGCCGCTGAGGGCGTCGGAATTCATGGGGCCCTGCTATGCGAATCATGCATAGCCATTGTGCATTGCTTTGCGTTTCCCGGCCAGCCATGACTGTCTAGCATGGGCCTTTTCGCGGAGGTGCGATGAGTCTGCTGCAGTTTTTCCTCGATATCGGCCTGGGGCTCGTGCTGGGCTGCCTGGGCGGGCTGTTCGGCATCGGCGGCGGGCTGATCGGCATTCCGCTCCTCGGCCTGTGGTTCGGCCTCGACCAGCATCTGGCCCAGGGCACGGCGCTGGTCATGGTGATACCCAACGTGCTGCTGGCGCTCTGGCGCTATCACCAGCATCGGCGCATCGACCTGCGCCAGGCGCTGACCATGGCCGGCACCGGCTTCTGCGCCGCCTGGCTCGGTGCCCAGGCGGCCAACCTGCTGGACGCCGAGCACATGCGTCTGGCCTTTTGCGGCTTTCTCCTGGTGCTGGCGCTGTGGAACGGCCTGCGCCTGTTCCTGCGCAGCGCGCCCGGCGGCGAGCTGAGCCGGCCCTGGCCCTGGCTGGTGCCGCTGGGCGTCGGATCGGGTGTGCTGGGCGGGTTGTTCGGGGTGGGCGGGGCCGTGCTGGCCACGCCGCTGCTGACCACCCTGCTCGGTGCCAGCCAGGTCGTCGCCCAGGGCCTTTCGCTGGCGCTGGCCGCGCCCAGCGCGGCGGTCAGCCTGGCCACCTATGCCCTGCACGGGCGGGTCGACTGGGCGCTGGGCATTCCCCTGGCGGTCGGCGGCCTGCTCGGCATCGGCCGAGGCGTGCGGATGGCCCATGCGCTGCCGGAGCGGGCATTGGGTCTGTCGTTCTGCGGCTTTCTGGTGCTCTGCACGCTGCTTCTGCTGCTCGACTAGGGCAGCCGGCGGGCGGGGCGGGATTTCAAGGCCTGCACCCCGCGTCCCTGTGGGGGCAGGACGGCGGCCGATCAGGTCTTCAGGAGGCAGCCGGCGGACAGCTTGCGATAGGCGACGACCTTGGTTTCGCCGGCGGAGTCCAGGTAGGTCATCTTGGCGTCGATGACTTCGCAGACGTAGGGGTCGTAAGGCGCCTCGATGGAGATGACCTTGACGATGTCCAGGGGCAGGCCGTAGTGGTACTGCTGGACGGGCGGCTCGTCAGCCTGGCTGACGGCGGCGACGCAGAAGAAAGGCAACAGCAGATACGAGCGTTTCATGTCGATCACCTCGGGAACGAGATTTTTCCAACCCCCTCAGATATCAGGGCCGATGGTTCGGCATTGTTGTTGTTCGGACTGCTCGGTTTTCTGAAAGGCTAGGCCAGTTTCGCTGGCCGCAGGGGCAATGCAAGATCGTTGCCACCGACGACCGGTCGCGGCCGGCGGGGACCCGCGCTCCGGCGGGCCGCCCGCAAGGGGCATCATTGACGCCCCCGCTGCACCTTAGCGGCGCACCTGCTTCAGGGTTTCGGCGATGAGGAAGGCCAGTTCCAGGGCCTGGTCGGCGTTCATCCGCGGGTCGCAGTGGGTGTGGTAGCGGTCCGAGAGGCTGTCGGCGGTGACCGCGCGGCTGCCGCCGATGCATTCGGTGACGTTCTGCCCGGTCATCTCGATGTGGATGCCGCCGGCATAGCTGCCCTCGGCCTGGTGCACGGCGAAGAACTGCCGCACCTCGCGCAGGATGCTTTCGAATTCGCGGGTCTTGTAGCTGCCGGCCTTGATGGTGTTGCCGTGCATCGGGTCGGAACTCCACAGCACCTGGCGGCCTTCGCGCTGCACCGTGCGGATCAGCGCCGGCAGGTGCCGCTCCACCTGGTCGGCGCCCATCCGTGCGATCAGGTTGAGGCGGCCCGGATCGTTGTCCGGGTTGAGGGTGTCGATCAGCCGCAGCAGCCCCTCGGGGTCGGTGGTCGGCCCGACCTTGACCCCGATCGGGTTGCCGACCCCGCGCAGGAACTCGACGTGGGCGCCGTCCGGCTGGCGGGTGCGGTCGCCGATCCACAGCATGTGCGCGGAGCAGTCGTACCACTCGCCGGTCAGGCTGTCGCGGCGGGTGAGGGCCTGCTCGTAGTTCAGGAGCAGCGCCTCGTGGGCGGTGAAGAAGCTGGTCTCGTGCAGCTGCGGCGCGCTCCCCAGGCCGCAGGCGCGGATGAAGGCGAGGGTTTCGTCGATGCGGTCGGCGAGCTGGCTGTACTTCTCCGACAGCGCCGCGTCGGCGATGAAGTCGAGGTTCCACTGATGGACCTGGTGCAGGTCGGCGAAGCCGCCCTGGGCGAAGGCGCGCAGCAGGTTGAGGGTGGCGGTGGACTGGTGGTAGGCCTGCAGCAGGCGCTGCGGGTCCGGCACCCGGCTTTTCGCGTCGAAGTCGATGCCGTTGACGATGTCGCCGCGGTAGGCGGGCAGGGTGACGCCGTCGACCGTTTCGCTGCCGGACGAGCGCGGCTTGGCGAACTGGCCGGCCATGCGGCCCACCTTGACCACCGGACAGCCGGCGGCGAAGGTCATCGCGACCGCCATCTGCAGCAGCACCTTGAAGGTGTCGCGGATCTTGGTCGCCGAGAATTCGGCGAAGCTCTCCGCGCAATCGCCGCCCTGCAGCAGGAAGGCGCGTCCCTGGCTGACCTCGCCGAACAGCCGGCGCAGCTCGCGCGCCTCGCCGGCGAAGACCAGCGGCGGATAGCCGGCCAGGCTCTGCTCGACCTGGGCGAGGTGGGCGGCATCGGGGTATTCGGGTTGCTGCTGGATGGGCTTGGCCCTCCAGCTGTCGGGACTCCAGTTCGGTTTCATCGGCTGCTCGGATCGGCTGGTTTTGGCATGACCGTGCATGTTAACCGATCGTCGGCCATGGCGGCTGGTAACATAGCCGGCTCATCGCAGGGGGATGGCAATGGAAAAAGAGGAGCGCCTGCTCGCCGAGGTGCGTGACGAATTCGGCCTGATCCGCGTGCTGGAGGTCGGCGACTACCGCTTTCTCGAGTTCGGCGAGGCGGTGGAGCAGAGCTGCGTGTTCACCGCCGACCCGCGCTGGCTGGAGTACGACTACTCCCGCGCCATGCTGCTCGGCGCGCTCTGCCACGACGCGCCGGAGAGCGCGCTGTTCCTCGGCCTGGGGGCCGGCAACCTGACCCAGGCCTGCCTCGCCTACCTGCCGCTGGAGGACGTCGAGGTCGTCGAGCTGCGCCCCGACGTGCCGCGCCTGGCCATGGAGTACCTGGGGCTGGCCGACGACCCGCGGCTGACCATCCGCATCGGCGATGCCCTGGAGCTGCTGCCCAGCGTGGAAAGCGCCGACCTGATCTTCGTCGACCTGTATACCGATACCGGGCCGGACGTCGGCCATCTGGCGTGGAATTTTCTCGGCGACTGCCAGAAGCGCCTCAACCCGGGCGGCTGGCTGGTCATCAACCAGTGGGCCGGGGAGGACGGCAAGCCCCTCGGTGCCGCGCTCTTGCGCGGGCTTTACCACCGCCACTACTGGGAGTGCCCGGTGACTGAGGGCAACGTGATCCTGCTGGTGCCCGCCGACCTCGACCAGTCCCTCGACCGCGCGGGCCTGCTGGCGCGCGCCGAGGTCCTGGCGCCGCGGCTGGGCTATTCGCTGCGGCCGCTGATCGAGGCCTTGCGGCCGGCGAGCTGAGCCGCTGCGCCGCTCCCGGGCGCGGGAGGGGCGGCACCCGTATGGCACAGTAGCGGTTCCGATGGTTGTCGAGCGGAGGGCCCGGGCCCATGTGGAGTGTCGATCCGGTTTCGCTGCGGCTGTTCGTGGCGGTTTGCGAGGAGGGGGCGATCGCCCGCGCCAGCGAGCGCGAGTTCATCGCGCCCTCGGCGGTGAGCAAGCGCATCGCCGACATCGAGGCGACCTTCGGCGTCCAGCTGCTGCTGCGCAGCAAGCACGGGGTGGTCCCGACGCCGGCCGGGCAGGCGCTGCTGCGCCACGCCCGGCAGCTGATGCGCGACATGGAAAGGCTGCAGGGCGAGCTTAGCGAGTACGCGGAAGGCGGGCGGGGACACGTGCGCATCCTCGCCAACGTGTCCTCGATCATGGAGTTCCTGCCCGAGGAACTCTCCGAATTCCTGCTCGCCAACGAACATATCCAGGTGGACATCGAGGAGCGCTTCAGTCCGGACGTGGTGCGCGGGGTGGCCGAGGGCAACGCCGATCTCGGCATCTGCCGCAAGTCGATGGCCAGCGGCGACCTGGAGTTCATCCCCTATCGCCAGGACCACCTGGCCGTGCTGGTCAACGACAAGCATCCGCTGGCCGGACGAACCCGCATCGCCTTTGCCGAGACGCTCGATTTCGAGCATGTCGGCCTGTCCGTCTACGCCACGCTGAATGCCTTCATGCAGCGCACGGCGGCGCAGGGCGGTCGCGAGCTGCGCTTTCGCAGCCACGTCTCCACCTTCGAGGCCGCCTATCGCCTGGTCCAGCTCGGCCTCGGTCTCGGCGTCTTTCCCCAGGAGGCGGTGTCGCGCTATGCCGGCCTGTTCGGGCTGCACGTGATTCCCTTGGTCGACGACTGGGCACTCGGCGAGTTCGTCATCTGTGTCCGCGATGCCGAGGCGCTGTCGCTGTCCGCGCGGCGCCTGTTGAATCATATGCTGGCACGCATGCCGCCTGTCGGGGAAGTACCGTAGGGGTAAGTTATCCATCGTCTGCGGCGATGGATCAGCCCGCAAATGACGTCTTTTCCGGGCGGGAGCTCTCTCCTAGTCTTGGCCGCAAGCAACAGTGCCTTGAGAGCCTTCCATGAAAAAAATAACCATCAACGAAGTCGGCATGCGCGACGGTCTGCAGAGTCTGCAGCGGGTCATGTCCACCGACGACAAGAAGCGATGGATCGATGCCGCCTACGCGGCGGGCATCCGCTACATGGAGGTGGCCTCTTTCGTCCCGGCCAAGCTGCTGCCGCAGATGGCCGATGCCGGCGAAGTGGTCGCCCACGCACTGAGCTACCCGGATCTGATCGTTACCGCCCTCGCGCCCAATCTGCGCGGGGCCGAGAACGCCCTGGCCGCCGGCGTGCACCGGGTCATCGCGCCGATCTCGGTGAGCGCCGCCCACAGCCAGGCCAACGTGCGCCGCACGCCGCTGGAGATGGTCGAGGAGTTCGCCCGGATGTGCGAGCTGCGCACCCGTTCGGGTCGGCACCAGGTACAGATGATGGCCGGCATGTCGGTGGCCTTCGGCTGCACCCGCCAGGGCGAGGTGCCGCTGGCGGACCTCGGCGAGCTGACCCGGCGCGTCCTGGAAACCGGCTGCGACCTGGTCTCCCTGGGCGATACCACCGGCTACGCCACCCCCGGCCAAGTCGGCGAAACCCTCGATGCCGTGCGCGAGATTGCCGGCTACAAGCTGCATGCCGCGCATTTCCACGACACCCGCGGACTGGCCCTGGCCAACAGCCTGGTGGCGGTGCAGCACGGCATCCGCGAACTCGATTCCTCGCTCGCCGGCCTGGGCGGTTGCCCTTTCGCGCCGGGAGCCTCCGGCAATGCCGTCACCGAAGACTTGGTGTTCATGCTGGAGAGCATGGGCTTCGCCACCGGCATCGACCTGCCGCGCCTGATCGAATCGCGCAGCCTGCTGCAGCAGGCGTTGCCCGACGAGCCGCTGTACGGCTACATCGCCCGCGCCGGGCTGCCGAAGCATTTCAGCAGCCCGGCCAACGCCTAACCCTTGCCTGCAAGCCAGCCGCTTTTCCGGCGCGTCGTCAGATCCGCCGCACGGGCTGCGCACGCCTTCAAAACGGAGACACCGCAATGTCGCAACTGCCGCTCGATGGAATCCGTGTCGTCGAAATCACCCACATGGTCATGGGCCCCACCTGCGGAATGATCCTCGGCGACCTCGGCGCCGAGGTGATCAAGGTCGAGCCGATCCGCGGCGACGGCACCCGCCGTCTGCTCGGCGCGGGGGCCGGCTTCTTCCGCACCTTCAACCGCAACAAGAAGAGCATCGCCGTCGACCTCGACGATCCGGCCGGACGCGAAGCCGTCCTCAAGCTGGCCGACAGCGCCGACGTGTTCATCGAGAACTTCAAGCCGGGGCGCATGAAGTCCCAGGGCCTGGACTACGAGTCCCTGCGCCGGCGCAACCCGCGGCTGATCTACGCCTCGCACAAGGGTTTCCTCAGCGGCCCCTACGACAAGCGCCTGGCCCTCGACGAGGTGGTGCAGATGATGGCCGGCCTGGCCTACATGACCGGCCCGGTCGGCCGTCCGCTGCGCGCCGGCAGCTCGGTCAACGACATCATGGGCGGCATGTTCGGCGCCATCGGCGTGCTCGCCGCGCTCAACGAGCGCAACCGCAGCGGTCTTGGCAAGGAAGTGCAGAGCGCCCTCTACGAGAACTGCGTGCTGCTCGCCGCCCAGCACATGCAGCAGTACGTGGTCACCGGCGAGGCGGCGGCGCCCATGCCCAACCGCATCAGCGCCTGGTGCGTCTACGACGTGTTCGAGTTTGCCGGCGGGGAGCAGATGTTCGTCGCCGCCACCGGTGAGGGTCAGTGGAGCACCCTGTGCAAGCTGCTCGGCCAGGAGGCGCTGCTGGCCGATCCGGGCCTGGCCACCAACAACGACCGGGTCTTGCAGCGCCCGCGGCTGCTCGCGCACCTGGCCGAAGTGTTCGCCACTATGGATGCCAAGGCCTTGGCCGTGCAACTGGAGGCGAACGGCATTCCCTTCGCGCCGATCCGCCGCCCGGAGGAGCTGTTCGACGACGCGCACCTGATCCAGAGCGGCGGCCTGGCCCAACTGGAGCTGGAGGACGGCTCGCACACCGACATGCCGCTGCTGCCGTTGTCCCTAGACGGCCAGCGCCTGCAGCCGCGCCGCTCGATCCCGCGGATCGGCGAGGACACCCTGTCGGTCCTGCAGGGCCTGGGCTACAGCGAGGCGCAGATCGTCCAGCTGAGCGCCGCCGGCGTCCTGAAAGTCGACCAGTGAGACCGGGCCGGCTAGGCCGGCCCCCGACAAGCGAGAGCCAAGGAAACGACAGATGGCAATTTATGAGTACGACGGGCAGCGTCCGCAGATCGATCCGAGCGCCTATATCGCGGAGGATGCGACGGTGATCGGCAAGGTGGTGCTGGGCGAGGCCTCCAGCGTATGGCCCCAGGCGGTGCTGCGCGGCGACAACGAGACGATCGCGGTCGGTGCCGGCAGCAACGTGCAGGAGGGCACGGTGCTGCATACCGATCCGGGCTTTCCGCTCGAGATCGGTGCCAACGTCACCATCGGCCACCAGGCCATGCTGCACGGCTGCACCATCGGCGAGGGCGCGCTGATCGGCATCCAGGCGGTGATCCTCAACGGCGCGGTGATCGGCAAGAACTGCCTGGTCGGCGCCGGCGCGGTGGTCACCGAGGGCAAGGAGTTCCCGGACAACTCGCTGATCATCGGCGCGCCGGCCAAGGCCGTCCGCGAACTCGACGAGGCGACCGTCGCCAGGTTCCACCAGAACGCCCGCGACTATGTGGCGCGGGCCCAGCGCTTCAAGGAGAAACTGGTCCGCATCGGCTGATGCCGCTTTTGGATGCCGCCCGCCTCGGCATCCCGCTCCATCAAAAACAGAAGGGCACCTGCGGGTGCCGAAGACTCCAACAACTACAACAACTGGAGAAACACATGGTCGCCATGACTGGTGTGTCCGCTGTCGAGCGTGTCACCGACGAGCTCAAGGAGCTGCTGCTTTACCGCCGCGTCGCCTGGCGGATCGTGCCGCTCGCCATCATCTGCTTCGTGTTTTCCTATTTCGATCGCATCAACATCAGCTTCGCCAAGGCGCAGATGCAGGCCGACCTCGGTCTCGGCGACGCGGCCTACGGGCTGGCTGGCAGCATGTTCTTCGTCGGCTATGTGTTGTTCGAGGTGCCCAGCAGCATCGGCCTGAAGAAATACGGCGCGCCCCGCTGGATCAGCCGGATCATGGTCTCCCTGGGCATCGCCACCGCCGCGCTGGTCTTCGCCTACAACCAGTACACCCTGTACTTCCTGCGCTTTCTGATCGGGGTGATGGAGGCCGGCTTCGGCCCGGCGATCCTGTTCTACCTGGCCTGCTGGTTCCCGCGCAAATACTTGGCGCGGATCAACGGCCTGTGGTTCCTCGCCGTACCCCTGGCGGGTGCCCTCGGTTCTCCGCTGGCGGGTCTGATTCTCGGCAACCTGCAGGGGGTCATGGGGCTGGCCGGCTGGCAATGGCTGTTCCTGCTGACCGGCCTGCCCTGCGTGATCCTCGGCTTCTGCGTGCTGTGGAAGCTGGACCGCGACATCCAGTCGGCGAAGTGGCTGTCCGCCGAGGAGAAATCGATCCTGGAAGGCAACCTGGACAGCGACCGGCGCAATGCCGACGGCACGCACGGCTCCCTGTGGAGGGTGCTGCTGACCAAGGAAGTCGCGGTTTTCGCGCTGATCTATTTCGTCATCAAGCTCGCCAGCTACGGCCTGAACTTCTGGATGCCGCACCTGATCGAGCAGTCGGGCATCACCAATCTCGCCCTGGTCGGCATCGTCAGTGCGCTGCCTTATGCCGTCGCCTGCATCGGCATGCTGGTGGTGACCAACCTGTCCGACCGCTCCGGCGACCGCAAGAGCTACCTGCTGGGCTGCATGCTGGCCGCCGCCGTGGGCTACGGCCTGGCCTGCTTCTTCTCCGACAACTCCCTGGCGCTGATCCTGGCGCTGCTGCTGGCGACGGCCGGCACCTTCATCGCCATCCCGGTCTTCTGGACCATTCCCCAGTCGACCTTCAGCGGCCTCGCCATCGCCAGCGGTACCGCGGCGGTCAACTCGGTCGGCCAGCTGAGCGGCATGGTGGCGCCGGTCATGGTCGGCTACATCAACGACCTGACCGGGGTGAGCTACATGGGCATGCTGTCGATCGCGCCCCTGTTGTTGCTGGCTTGCTTCGTGATCATGCGTTACGTGCGCAACCCCAAGCGAGTGGACTGAAGCGTGTCTCCGGGCCCGTTCGCGGGCCTGGAGTTCCGAACCGGCCGGTGGCGGCGAAAATAACCGGAGGAGTTGCCGAAAACCCGTCCAGAAGCCATTGAGCGTAAGCAAGTAGTAAATAGCCCGGAACTTTCCGGGAGCCTTTCACGCATCGAATAACAATTATTGGGCGGGCTTCCCAAGGGAAGCGTCTTGCCCGGCGTATAGAGTTTTCAATCATGAAGTGCAGCGAAACAATCACAAGAAAAGTTGCATGGCCGGCCGCCGCCAGTTTGTGTGTCTGCATGGCTGGAGTTGCTCCGGAAGTTCACGCCGAGTTCTTCGGGGACGCCAAGGGCAAGGTGATGCTGAGGAACTTCTATTACAACCGCGATTACCGCGAGCAATCCTCCAGTCAGGCCAAACGCGAAGACTGGGCGCAGGGGATCACCCTGCTCTGGGAGTCGGGCTACACGGAGGGTAAGGTCGGCTTCGGCCTGGACCTGATGGGCATGGTGGGCCTCAAGCTCGACGACGGCGCCCGCGGCGAGGGCGGCGGCGGCCTGATGCCGCGCGACAAGAACGGCAGTTCCAGGGACCACTACGGCAAGTCCGCCGCGACGGCCAAGGTCAAGTACGCCAACAGCGAACTCCGCTACGGGGCGCTGAGCCCGCGGCTGCCGCTGCTGCATTCGAACTCCAGCCGGCTGTTTCCGCAGATCTACAACGGCACCCAAGTGGTTTCCAGGGACATCCAGGGGCTGACGGTGACCGCCGGCCGCCTGGACAAGGTCAAGCAGCGCGATTCGACCGACTTCGAGGGGCTGACCATCATGGGCCAGGCCGGGGCCTATGACGCCACCGTCACCAGCGACGAATTCCTCTATGCCGGCCTCGACTACGAGGTCAATCGGAACCTGACGCTGAGTTATCACTGGAGCCAGCTGGAGGACAGCTTCCGCCGCGATTTCTTCGGCCTCAAGTTCAGCGTGCCGGCCGGCCCCGGCAAGGTGTTCGGCGACATCCGCTACTTCATCGCCCGGGAAGCCGGCGAAGAACGGGTCGGCAACGTCGACAACAACACCATCAGCACCAACTTCGGCTACCAGTGGAAGGGCCATACCGTCTACGGCGGCTACCAGGAGGTGTCCGGCGAGACGGCCTTCGCCTTCGTCGGCGGCGCCGATACCTACCTGTTCGGCGAACAGATGGTCAGCCAGTTCTCCTTCGCCGACGAGCGGCTCTGGCACGTCGGCTACGACTTCGACTTCGTCGACGTCGGGGTTCCCGGCTTGAAGTTCACTTTTCGCTACGTCAGCGCCGACCATGTCGACCCGACCCACATGAGCGGTTCCGAGGCGCGCGAATTGCGCGCGCGCGGCGCCCGGGGCAACGAGTGGGAGCGTTACAACGAGATTGCCTATGTCGTGCAGAGCGGACCGCTCAAGAACCTGGGGATGCGCTGGCGCAACTCGACCAACCGTTCGAACTTCGCCAGCGGCGCCGACGAGAACCGGGTGATGGTCGATTACGTATTCAACTTCTGATGAGGGTGATGACTCGGATTCATTCAAGGTCAATAACGGGCTCGTTATCGGCGGGCATTCGAATTCCGTCGTTGAGCGACTGACAACGATAAAAAGGCAATAACTATAAAAAGGCACAACTCCATGAAAATGCTATTCAAGACAGCCCTTGCACTTGCCGTTTCCGCCAGTGCGGTAAGCCTGGCCCAGGCCGCCGACTACAGCATGCGTCTGAGCCATCAACTGCCGGCCTCGCACCATGTCGCCAAGGCGCTGGAAGCGTTCGCCGTCGAGGCCGAGAAAAACAGCGGCGGTCGCCTGGACGTGCAGATCTTTGGCGGCGAGCAGCTCTACAAGGCCGCGCAGAACCACGTCGCGGTGGCCCGCGGGCAGGTCGAGGCGGCCTCGATCCTCAGCCTGCAGTGGGGCGGTACCGTTCCGGAAATGCAGATCTTCAGCATCCCCTACCTGATGACCCGGCCCGAGCAGCTGGAGAAGTTCCCCGGCTCGCCGGCGGCCGCGCTGCTGGAGGACAAGCTGCAGCAGAAGGGCGTGAAGAGCATCGCCTGGCTGCTGGACGCCAACGACAGCACCTTCACCTCGCAGAAGGCCCCGCTGGTGGCGCCGGCGGACTTCAAGGGCGTGAAGATCCGCGGCCTCGGCCGGCTGGTCGACACCGGCTTCATCGCCATGGGCGCGGCGCCTTCGACCATGCCCGGTTCGGAGGTCTACCAGGGCCTGCAGACCGGGGTGATCGACGCTGGCGTCTCCAGCCTCAGCGCGGTCTACGCGCGGCGCTACTACGAGGTGCAGAAGTATGCCGTGGTCACTCCGCTGATCACCGTCTACCAGAACCTGGTGGTCAACCCGCGCTGGTGGGAGGGCCTGCCGGCGGAGGTCCGCAACGGCGTGCTGGCCGCGGCGAAGAGCGCCGAGCTGAGCCTGGCCGCGCAGGGCGCCGAGCAGGACCCGGAGGGCGTGGCCAAGCTCGAGAAGACCGGGATGACCGTCACCGTGCATACCCCGGAGCAACGCAAGGCCCTGGAGCAGGCCATGCAGCCGGTGGTCGTCGGGGAGTTCCTGAAGACCACCGCGGACGGACAGAAGCTGCTCGATCTGGTCAGGCAGCTCTGAGAGGCTGTGAAAAATTCAAGCCGCTGCTGAGCCCCCTTCAAAACCCCCGCTAAAACGTTGCGCTACGTGAAAAGTGAGACTATTTGGTCCGCAAACTCTCCTGCATTTCACGTAGCACGCCGTTCTGAAGGTGGTTGGAGAGGTTCTCGCGGCGCTATTCGATTTTTTCACAACCTCTGAGGCGTCGCGCCCGCCTGCTGGCGGCCCAGGGAGCGGGCGATGCCCGCCGGGTTCCCGCCAGGAGTCGATCCCTTGCAGACCCCGAGGAGGGTTCATCATGAACAGCAAGTCACTCTGTCTGGACGGCAGCCCGGAGGCCCTGGCGCTTCCGGCGGTCTGTCGCATCTTCAGCCGCACCGTGTCCGCCATCTTCGCCGCGGCCATGGCCGTGTCGGCACTCTGCGTGCTGGTCGCCCTGGCGGTGATTGCCTATTCGGTGGTCGTCCGCTACTTCCTCGGCGAGCCCTCGCTGTGGGTGGACGAGGTGGTCGGCTACCTGGTCGTCGCCATCGTCATGTTCGGCGTGGCCTCGGCCCTGCGCGAAGGCCGGCACATCGGTGTCGACCTGCTCACCGAGCGCCTGGGTCCGCGCGGCCGGCGCCTGGCCGAGGCCTGGTCGATGCTCGGCGTGCTGGCGCTGGCGGTGTTTTTGATCGCCAATGGCTGGGAGACGGCGATGTTCTCCAAAAGCATCGAGATGGTCAGCCAAGGCTATCTGGAAGTGCCGCTCTATGCGCTGCAACTGCTGATTCCCTTCGGCGGCTGCCTGCTGGCCCTGGCCGCGGTCGACGCGCTGCTGCGCCTGGCCTTCGGCGGCTCCGCCCACGTCGGACAGGAGAAACACTGATGCTGGCCATTACCCTGATGCTCATCGGCCTGGTGGCGCTGCTGCTCACCGGATTGCCGATCTTCGCCGGGCTGTCGCTGTTCGGCGGCTTTCTGCTGGCCGGCGAGCCGGGCGGGCTGGATGCCGTCTCCGACCTGATCTTCGCCAAGACCGGCATGTACGTGCTGGTGGCGATTCCGCTGTTCGCCTACATGGCGCACATCATGATCCGCGGACGGATCGTCGACGATCTCTACACCACCGCCCACACCCTGACCCGCCACCTGCCCGGCGGGGTCGGCATCGCCACCATCGTCGCCTGCATGATCTTTTCCTCGATCTCCGGCTCGAGCGTCGCCACGGCGCTGACCATCGGCGCGGTGGCCATTCCGCAGATGATCCGCTACGGCTACGCGCCGAAGATGGCTTATGGCCTGGTGGCTGCCGGCGGCACCCTCGGCATCCTGATTCCGCCCTCCGGGCCGATGATCCTCTACGGGGTCGCCACCGACACCTCGATCAGCGGGCTGTTCATGGCCGGGGTGCTGCCGGGGTTCCTGCTCTCGGGGATCTTCATGGCCTACTGCGCTTTCAAGCAGTGGGGCACCCCGCGTGCCGAGCGTGCCTCCTGGGGCGAGATGGGCCGGGCGGTGCGCCAGTCGGCCTGGGCCATCGCCTTGCCCGGCCTGGTACTGGGCGGCATGTACGCCGGGCTGTTCACCGCCACCGAGGCGGCGGCCATCGGCGCGGTGCTGGCCCTGCTGATCGCCGGCCTGGCGTATCGCAGCATCGGCTTGCGCGAGATCTGGCAGTGCGCCATCGAGGCCAGCCGCACCTCGGCCATGCTGTTCATGATCCTCGCCGGCGCGGCGGTGTTCAGCTATGCCCTGACCAAGCTGATGATCCCGCAGCAGGTCGTGGCGCTGGTGCTCGAGCTGCAGATCGGCCCCTACGGCTTCCTGCTGCTGATGATGCTGATGCTGTTCGTCCTCGGCATGTTCCTCGAGTCGATCGCCATCATCCTGATCACCTCGCCGGTGATCATGCCGGTCATGGCCCACCTGGGGATCAACCCGATCTGGTACGGCGTGCTGCTGGTGATCAACCTCGAGGTGGCGATGATCACCCCGCCGGTGGGGATGAACCTGTTCACCATCAAGGGTGTCGTGCCCAGCGCCTCGATGGGCGAGATCATCCGCGGCGCGATGCCCTTCGTGCTGCTGATGACCCTGGGGATGCTGCTGGTGATGCTGTTCCCGCAGATCGCCCTGGTGCTGCCGGAGAGCATGATCAACATCAACGCGCAGTAAAAGCCTCTCGGCCGAGGCGGGCGCCATCGGCGCTCGCCTCGATAGCCTCGAGTCGTATCGCAATAGAAGTCGATCCCGCTTCGGCATCGCGCTTGGCGGAGACTGCGAAGGGGCATCGCTCGAGCCTGTGGCCGAGTGGATTTTCAAGCAGGTGGCCGCTTCCGGGCGAGCACAGCAGATTTGCTTTTCGAGTTGTCCCGGTAATTTGCTTATCTTGGAGTGCCCATGTCCCCCATTGCCAATCCTCAACGCCTGATCGTCTTGCTCGCCGCGTTGGTGGCTTTCGGTCCGCTGTCCATTGACATGTACCTGCCCAGCCTGCCGCTGATCGCGGCCGATCTTGGCGCTTCCGAGTCACAGATCCAGATGACCATCGGGGTGTTCCTCGCTGGTCTGTGCATCGGCATGCTGCTCTACGGCCCGCTGTCCGACCGTTTTGGCCGGCGTCGCCTGCTGCTGGGCGGCATTGTCCTGTATATGCTGGCCAGCCTGGGCTGTGTGTTGGCTGCTGGAGCCGGGCAACTGGTGTTCTGGCGTACCCTCCAGGCCTTTGGCGGCGCAGCCGCTTCAGTACTGGCGCGGACCATTGTGCGTGACCTGTTTCCCCTGGCCGATGCCGCCCGCATGCTGTCGCTGATGCACTTGGTAACCATGATCGCCACTCTGATCGCCCCTCTGGCCGGAGGCTACCTGATTCTGGTTGCCGGCTGGCGGGTAATCTTCATCGTACTGCTGGCCCTTGCCGGTCTGTGTCTGCTGTTCGTCGCGTGGAAGATCCCGGAAACCCATCCAGCCCACGCTCGCGGCGTCTCGATCGGTATCGCTTTCCGTGCCTATGGGCACATCGTCCTGCAACCGCAGGCGCTCGGCTACATCCTGTGCATGGGCCTGTCGTTCGGCGGCATGTTTGCCTTCATCACCGCCTCGCCCTTCGTCTACATCCAGTATTTCGGCGTGTCGCCCCAGCACTACGCTTGGCTGTTCAGTCTGAACATCGCTGGCATCATGATCATCACCTTGCTCAATGCCCGCCTAGTCACGCGCTTCGGTCCGCAGCGCCTATTGTTGCTGGGGGCCGGCATCGCTGCGTTCTCCGGCCTGGGACTGGCCCTCTTCGGGGGTAATGGCATTGGCGGACTGTCTGTCATCGCAGCCTGCCTGGTGTGCTTCATCAGTGTCACCGGACTGCTCGGTGCCAATTGTGTGGCCAGCCTGTTGGCGCGCTTTCCTGGCCAGGCCGGTGCCGCTGCCGGCCTGGCGGTAGCCCTGCAATTCGGTCTCGGCACGGTCTGCAGCGCCTTGGTCAGCGCCTTGCACGATGGCAGCCCGCTGCCAATGAGTCTGGTGATCGGTAGTGCCGGCATCGGCAGCCTTTTGGCGCTTTTGCTTACGCGCCTTCCGGAACGCACTGCTCCGACCGTTCCTCCACGCCTGCAAGCCTGACCGACTCTGAAAATGAGGGGCGGACGGGGCGAGCATCTGCCCGGTAGAAGCCGGGCGAGTGGGTGCGTTCATGGCTCGGTCGAGTACCAATGCAGCTACTCGGCTATCGCCCTGTGTGCACCCAAAGAGAACCTATCCCGCAGCGCACAGATGGCCGTGCACCGCCCCCACTGCTAAGGCATTGACATGAACGACAGACGCCTTCCATTCCTCTTGGACCTGCCTGCCCGCTGTCGTCCCTGGATGCTCACCCCGCTGGCCGGCGCCTTCGGCGGCTGCCTGGCCCAACTGATGGGCTGGCCGCTGCCCTGGCTGCTCGGCGCGTTGCTCGGCGTTGCCGCGATACGTTGCCTGGGTTGTCCGACCGAGCCCATGCCTCTCGGCCTGAAAGCCGGTCAATGGATTCTCGGCATCGGCATCGGCCTGTATTTCAACGCGGCGGTGCTGGAGCAGATTCTCGACCATCTCGGCCTGGTGCTCGTCGGCACCCTGCTGGCCCTGCTCACCAGTCTCGTCAGCATCGCCCTGCATCGGCGCTTCGGGGAAAGCCGGGCTACCGCCTACTTCGCCAGCATGCCGGGTGGCGCCAGCGAGATGGTCAACCTGGGTCGTCTGCATGGCGCCGAACTGCAGCAGGTGGCGGCCAGCCAGAGCCTGCGCATGCTCCTGGTGCTGCTCGGCATTCCAGCCGTGTATGCCTGGCTGTTCGCCGACGGCCAGGTGGCGGTCGGCGCGCGTCCAGAGCCCCATGCAGCATGGCTGCTCCTGCTGTTCGCCCTCGGCGGTCTGGCCGCGCTGCTGTTGCAGTACCGGCGCTTCGCCAACGCCTGGCAAATCGGCCCGCTGCTGGTGAGCAGCGTCTGCAGCGTCGCCTTCGACCTGCACATCGGCCTGCCGGCGGGCGTAGGCGAGTTCGGCCAGTGGCTGGTGGGCTGCACACTGGGCTGCTTTTTCAGCCGTGCTTTCTTCTCCCGCGCCTCGGCGTTCATGTTGCGCACGGCTTTGGCGACCCTTTCGACCATCCTGCTCTGCATACCGATTGCGCTGCTGATGAGTTGGGCCTCGGGCCTGGATGCCCGTACCTTGCTGCTGGGCATGGTTCCTGCCGGCATCGCGGAAATGAGCCTGACCGCCGAGGCCCTGGGCCTGGCGGTGCCGCTGGTCACCGCAATGCAGATGCTGCGCCTGTTGCTGGTGCTGTTCTTGGCCGGGCCGATGTTCCTTTGCTGGAGACGGTGCGTGGGGATTTGGCAGGAGCCTGCTGGTGCAGGAGGTGGAGCATGAGCGGCCGGCTCGATCTCGAGGCCTTGAGCCAGGCGGCGGCTGCCGCCATGCCCTTTGTTCCGCTCTGTACCCAGGTCGATGGAGAACCGCCAGACGGTGCGCCAGAGTCCGATGGCAGCCGTTCCGAGGCGGCTGCCGGAAGACGAGGGGGCGACGGCTTCCGCTGCCTCTGCTGGCGCCTGTCCGCTCGAGTGCGCGCAGGGTGGCCGTACTCCGTTGCCTCATGGAGCTGAGGCCTTGTTCGATGCCTTTGGAGAGCGATGGGCATGGCTATCGACGAGCACCCTCTCGGGAACGGGCAAGCCCTGCGCCAAGCGCTTCATCATCCAGTAGGCAGTAGGCTTGGCGGCCCATTTCACGGCTCTCGAAGCCCAGATAGGCCTGGATCAGGCCCTCGTCGAGCAGCGCCTGCCGTGCCGTATCGAACTCGGGGGTGGTGACGATGATGGCCGGGCGTGTGCCCTTTGTATCGAGCTCGGCGAGCAAGGGGCCGAGTTGCCGGCGGAACTCGCTGGGGTGGTGTACAGGCCAGCTGCCGAGACTAATGACGATGTCGACCTGGTTGGCGTTCAACAGGGTGGTGAGCTGGAACAGCACGCTCTGCTGATCGTTGGCGCTGTACAGCGGACAGCGCTCCAGCTCGTGCCAACCATTCTTTCCGCTCAGCCGCTCGGCCTCAGCATCACCGCCTTCGATGCCACGTAGCTGCAGGCGGACGCCTTTGAGGCGCTCCTGCAGGTTGGGGTCCTGCGGGCTGGCGCTGAGGATGCACAGCCTGCCGCCGTGTGGCCGGAAGTGTTGGGCGAGCCGGCCGAGCTGATGGCCAAAGGCCAGATTGTCGAGCCCGACATAACCCCGGCGCAGATGACGCTCGTCGGGTCCCAGGTCCGAGTCGAAGGTGATCAGCGGTGTCCTGCCCAGGCGTTTCAGGGCGTGCCCGGCCAGCCACTTCGAATGAATTACCGACAGAGCGATGCCATCCAGGTCTTGGCCGAGCGCTTGCTCCAGAGCCTGGTTTTGCAGGCGAAAATGCGCCGGTCCCGACGAGCCGAGCAGCAGGCAACTGTCGCCCTGGGCCCGGGCGGCTTCGGCGCAACCCTTGCCGACCAGACGGAAAAAAGGGTGGTCGATCCGTTTGGCGAGGATCGCGAACTGCAAAGGCTCAGCGAAAGAGGCGAGGGGCGGTCCGCAGAGCAGGCTAGCAGCGCAAAGGAGGCGAGAAAAAACTGATGCTTCACGGCGAATCCTTGCAGAGTCCAGCAAAGCAGCCGAAATCATACGCTCAAGTCTCTATCAGAGCAGCAGCCGGCGGCAAGGCAAGCATCTTGGAGCCGCCTGGTATCGGCGTGGTTTCCATTACCTCAACTGAAGCCGTTGTACCGTGAAGATTTGAAATTGAAGATCATCAGGGAGTTAGCCAGAAAAGCGCTCAGCAGGGAGTAGAGCATGGCACTCCAGGGAATGAGGAAGCAGGCGGCGAGCAGAATGGAAGCGTCGACAGCCAGCTGTACCTTGCCGGCGCCGAGGCCGTGCTTCTTCTGCAGATAGAGGACCAGGATGTTGATGCCGCCCAGGCTGGAGCCGTGCCGGAAGATGATGATGAAGCCGACGCCGATCAGGCTGCCGCCCAGGACGGCGGCGTACAGCGGGTCCAGCCGTTCGAAGCCGACCAGCCGGGGCGTCAGGTCGCTGAGCAGCGACAGGCAGGCGATGGCCGCGATCGTGCGGAGGATGAAGGGCAGTCCCAGCTGGCGGTAGCCCAGGTAGTAGAACGGCAGGTTGATCAGGAAGAAGCAGGTGCCCACCGAAAAACCGCTCAGGTAGTGGCCGATGAGCGCCAGGCCGGCGGCGCCGCCGACCAGCAGCTGGCTGTGGGCGAACAGGTTGAGGGCGAAGGCGATCATCACGGTGCCGAAGAGGATGGCCTGGACGTCTTCCAGCAGGCTGTGGCGTTCTTTCAGGGCTTCGGGCATGGCGGGTTTCTCCTGGAGGGCGATGCCCCCGCGCGGCGCGCAGGGGCGGTCGGCGTCGGGCGAAGGAGGGCGGTTCAGCGCTCGATGGCCAGCGCCACGCCCTGGCCGCCGCCGATGCACAGGGTAGCCAGGCCTTTTTTCGCGTCGCGGCGGAGCATCTCGTGCAGCAGGC
Source organism: Azotobacter beijerinckii (assembly GCF_900110885.1). Taxonomy (GTDB): domain Bacteria; phylum Pseudomonadota; class Gammaproteobacteria; order Pseudomonadales; family Pseudomonadaceae; genus Azotobacter; species Azotobacter beijerinckii. The sequence continues at coordinate 31,958 of NZ_FOFJ01000012.1, forward strand.
TGACGAGGATGCGGCAGCCCGAAGCGCCGATGGGATGGCCGAGGGCGATGGCGCCGCCGTTGACGTTGACCTTGCCGGCATCCCAGCCGAGCTCCTGGCCGACCGCCAGGGCCTGGGCGGCGAAGGCCTCGTTGGCTTCGATCAGATCGAGCTGCTCCAGCGACCAGCCGGCCTTCTCCAGGCAGCGACGGGTGGCCGAGACCGGGCCGATGCCCATGATCGCCGGATCGACGCCGGCATTGGCGTAGGCGGCGATGCGCGCCAGCACCGGCAGGCCGAGGGCCTTGGCCTTCCCGGCGCCCATCAGCAGCACCGCGGCGGCGCCGTCGTTGAGGGTCGAGGCGTTGCCGGCGGTGACGCTGCCGTCCTTCTTGAACGCCGGCTTGAGCGTGCCCAGCGCTTCGGCGCTGGTGCCGGCGCGCGGCTGCTCGTCGCGGGCGAAGCTCAGCGGCTCGCCCTTGCGCTGGGGAATCGAGACGGGGGTGATCTCGTCCCGGAAGCGACCCGCGGCGAGGGCGGCGCAGGCCTTCTGCTGGGAGGCGGCGGCGAAGGCGTCCTGGGCTTCGCGGGTGAGGCCGTACTGCGCCACCAGATTCTCCGCGGTGATGCCCATGTGGTAGTCGTGGAAGGCGTCCCACAGGCCGTCCTCGATCATACTGTCGACCAGTTGCGCGTGGCCCATGCGCAGGCCGGTGCGGGCCTTGGGCAGCACGTAGGGCGCCAGGCTCATGTTCTCCATGCCGCCGGCGATCGCCACCTCGGCGTCGCCGCAGCGGATCGCCTGGGCGGCCAGGTGCAGGGCCTTGAGCCCGGAGCCGCAGACCTTGTTCAGGGTCAGCGCCGGCACGGCATGCGGCAGGCCGGCCCGGAGCGCGGCCTGGCGCGCCGGGTTCTGCCCACTGCCGGCGGTGAGCACCTGGCCGAGGATCACCTCGTCGACCTGGGCCGGGTCGAGGCCGGTCTGCTCCAGCAGGGCGCGGATCACCGTGGCGCCCAGTTCGGTGGCGGGAATATTGGCCAGCGCGCCCTGGAAGGCGCCGATGGCGGTGCGGGTGGCGGCGACGATGACGACTTCTTGCATGACGAACTCCGAATAAAAGGCGCGGGCCGGGCAGGCACCGCGCAAACGGTCATAGGGGGCGGGAACGGTCGCCCCCCATACCGTGGGATCAGTGCGTAGGCCGGAAAACGACCGCAGGTCTTTTCCACCGGGTCGCCGTGCGGGGCAGGGGTGGACAAGGCTGCGCCGTCTTCCACCCCACGGGGCTGTGTGCCGGTGCGCAGGGTGGAAGAGGTTTCCAGCGGAGGCGCGGTGTCAGCGCCGGATCGGGCAGCCGGTGGCTTGCTGCAGCGCCTCGAAGGTCACCCCCTCGGCCAGCTCGACCAGCTTGAGGCCCTGCTCGTTGACGTCGAGCACCGCGAGGTCGGTGATGATCCGGTCGACCACCCCGACGCCGGTCAGCGGCAGCTCGCAGCGTTCGAGGAGCTTGTGTGCGCCGCCCTTGGCGCAGTGCTCCATCAGCACCACCACGCGCTTGACCCCGGCGACCAGGTCCATGGCCCCGCCCATGCCCTTGACCATCTTGCCGGGGATCATCCAGTTGGCCAGGTCGCCATGCTCGGAGACCTGCATGGCGCCGAGAATCGACAGGTTGACGTGGCCGCCGCGGATCATCGCGAAGCTCGTCGCGCTGTCGAAGAAGCTGCTGCCGGGCAGGGTGGTGATGGTCTGCTTGCCGGCGTTGATCAGGTCCGGGTCGACCTCTTCCTCGGTGGGGAAGGGGCCGATGCCGAGCAGGCCGTTCTCGCTCTGCAGCCAGACCTCCATGCCCTCGGGGATGTAGTTGGCAACCAGGGTCGGTAGGCCGATGCCGAGGTTGACGTAGAAGCCGTCCTGCAGCTCCCGGGCGGCGCGTTGCGCCATTTGTTCACGAGTCCAGGCCATGGTCAGGCGCTCCGCAGGGTACGTTGTTCGATGCGTTTTTCCGGGGTGGGGTTGAGCACCAGGCGGTGCACGTAGATCCCCGGCAGGTGGATCTGGTCGGGGTCGAGCGCGCCGGTCGGGACGATCTCCTCGACCTCGGCCACGCAGACCCGCCCGGCCATCGCCGCCAGCGGATTGAAGTTGCGCGCGCTCTTGCGAAACAGCAGGTTGCCGGCCTGGTCGGCCTTCCAGGCCTTGACCAGCGCCACGTCGGCGGTCAGGGACTTCTCCATTACGTACCACTGGCCGTCGAACTGGCGGGTTTCCTTGCCCTCGGCGACCAGGGTGCCGTAGCCGGTCCTGGTGTAGAAAGCCGGGATGCCGGCGCCGCCGGCGCGCAGCTTCTCGGCCAGGGTGCCCTGGGGGGTGAACTCCACCTCCAGTTCGCCGGCCAGGTACTGGCGCTCGAATTCCTTGTTCCCGCCGACGTAGGAGGAAATCATCTTGCGGATCTGCCGGGTGGCGAGCAGCAGGCCGAGGCCGAAGTCGTCGACCCCGGCGGTATTGCTGATCGCGGTGAGGTCCTTCTTGCCGGAGTCGCGCAGGGCGGCGATCAGCGCCTCGGGGATGCCGCACAGGCCGAAGCCGCCGACGGCGAGGGTCATGCCGTCCTTCACCAGCCCGTCGAGGGCCGTGTGGGCATTGGGGTAGGTCTTGTTCATCGTTTCGGTCTCGGGGTACAGGTCGTTCGGAGAACGGGCAGCCGGGCGCGGTGGCGCTCGCCGCCCGCGTCGGGCCTATCGGCGCTGTGGATCGAAGGTCCTGGGCAGGCCCGACCAGCAGCCGTCGTAGTCGCTCTGGAGCTGCGGGCTGTCGAGGGCGAAGCGGCTTGGGCGCAGCACCTGGCCGGTTTCGAACATGAAGGCCAGGGTGTTCTCGATCTTCTGCGGCTGCAGGTCGGCGGCGATGGCCTGGCGGGTGGTCGCCGCGTCTGGGCCGTGGGCGCTCATGCGGTTGTGCAGCGAGGCGCCGCCGGGTAGGAAGCCCCCGGCCTTGGCGTCGTAGACGCCCTGGATCAGCCCCATGAATTCGTTCATCAGGTTGCGGTGGAACCACGGCGGGCGGAAGGTGTGCTCGGCGACCATCCAGCGCGGCGGGAAGATCACGAAGTCGACGTTGGCCTGGCCGGGCACGCTGCCGGGCGAGGTCAGCACGGTGAAGATCGACGGGTCCGGATGATCGAAGCTGACCGTGCCGAGGGTGTTGAAGCGGCGCAGGTCGTAGCGGTAGGGGACGTGGTTGCCGTGCCAGGCGACCACGTCCAGCGGCGAGTGGCCCAGCTCGCAGGCCCACAGTTCGCCGAGGAATTTCTGCACCAGCCGCACCGGCCCGGTGCGATCCTCGTAGCGGGCGAGCGGGGCGAGGAAGTCGCGGGGGTTGGCCAGGCCGTTGCTGCCGATCGGCCCCAGCTCGGGCAGGCGCAGCGGGCAGCCGTGGTTCTCGCACAGGTAGCCGCGCGCCGTGGCGTCGAGCAGCTCGACGCGAAAGCGCATCCCGCGCGGCACCACGGCGATCTGCAGCGGGCCGATCTCCAGCCGACCCAGCTCGGTGTCGATGCCCAGGCGCCCGGACTCGGGGACGATCAAGAGTTCGCCGTCGCAGTCGAAGAACACCGACTCCATCGAGGCATTGGCGCGGTAGAGGAAGACGCTCACCCCGCTGGCCTGCTCCGCCGGGGCGGTGGCCGCCAGGCGGATCAGTCCGTCGAGGAAGTCGGTGCGCTCGGCCGGCACCGCGAAGGGACTCCAGCGCAGCCGGTTGGGGGTGATCGGCCCCGGTTCGAGGCCCGCGAGCTGGCGCTCCAGGCGCTGGAAGGGCGGGTGGCCGGCCGAGGGGCGGATGCGGTACAGCCAGGTCCGCCGCGCCTCGCTGCGCGGCACGGTGAAGGCGGTGCCGGAGAGTTGCTCGGCATACAGGCCGTAGGGGAGCCGCTGCGGCGAGTTCTGCCCGACGGGCAGGGCGCCCGGCAGGGCCTCGCTGCTGAAGGTGTTGCCGAAGCCCGACTGGCAGGCCGGGGTCGAGGGTTCTGGCGTGTGCATGGCGATCTTCCTCGCTCTTGTTATCACGGTGTGGCGTTCAGGGGCCGGGAGCGCTCATCCGACGAAGTCCGGCTGCCGCTCCCACTGGGCGTCGGCGAAGGCGGGCAGGGCCATGCATTCGTCGAAGATGCCCATCAGCAGCGGCACATGGTCGAGCCGGGCGTCGAAGCGCCGGGCGTTGAAGATCTGCGGCACCAGGCAGAGGTCGGCCAGGCCCGGTCGGTCGCCCTCGATGAAGCGGCCGTGGGCGCCGCCGGCGCGCACCTGCGCTTCGAGCTGGGCCAGGCCGTCGACCACCCAGTGGCGGTACCAGGCGTTGCGGGCCGCCTCGCCGGCTTGCAGCTCGCGGCCGAGGTAGCCGAGCACGCGCAGGTTGTTGAGCGGGTGGATGTCGCAGGCGACGGCCAGGGCGGCGGCCCGCACCCGCGCCCGCGCCGCCGGCTCGCGCGGCAGCAGGGGCGGCTCGGGGCGGGTTTCCTCGAGGTACTCGAGGATGGCCAGCGACTGCACCAGGCGCTGCCCGTCGATCTCCAGCACCGGCACCAGGGCGGCCGGGTTGACGGCGCGGAAGGCCTCGCCGAGCTGCTCGCCGCCGCGCAGATCGACCGCCGCGTATTCGTAGTCCAGCCCCTTGAGGTTGAGCGCGATGCGCACGCGGAACGAGGCCGAGGAGCGTGCGGCGCTGTAGAGGCGGATCATGCGCGCACCTCGCGGGCCGGCAGCACGGTGCCGGCGCAGTCGCCGAAGCCGATGCGGCGGGCGCCTTCGCGCTCGCAGTGGCCGCGCAGGATCACCGTGTCGCCGTCCGTCAGGAAGGTGCGGGTCTCGCCGCCCGGCAGGGCGATCGGCTGCTTGCCGCCGAGGGTCAGTTCCAGCAGCGAGCCGCCCTCGCCGGGCGCAGGTCCCGATTGCGTGCCGCTGCCGAGCAGATCGCCGGGCTGCAGGTTGCAGCCACCCACGGTGTGGTGGGCGAGCATCTGCGCCATGGTCCAGTAGGCGTCGCGGAAGTTGCTCTCCATGAGCTTGTGCGGCGCCTCGCCGCGTTCGCGCATGGCGGCGGTCTGCAGCAGCACCTCGAAGCGCAGGTCGAGGGCGCCGGAGTCGCGGTTGAAGGCGCTGTCGAGGTAGGGCAGCGGCTGCGGATCGCCGGCCGGACGCACGAAGGGCGCGCGGAAGGGTGCCAGGGCGTCCAGGGTCACCACCCAGGGGGAAATGGTGCTGGCGAAGTTCTTGGCCAGGAACGGGCCGAGCGGCTGGTATTCCCAGGCCTGGATGTCGCGCGCCGACCAGTCGTTGAGCAGCACGGCGCCGAACAGGTGGTCCTCGGCCGCATCCATCGGCACCGGCTCGCCGAGGGCGTTGGCGCGGCCGACCAGCACGCCCAGCTCCAGCTCGTAGTCGAGGCGGCGGCAGGGCACGAATTCGGGGCGCTCGGCGTCGGGCGCCTTCACCTGGCCGCGCGGGCGGTGGAAGCTCTGGCCGGACACGCCGATCGACGAGCTGCGGCCGTGGTAGCCGATGGGAATCCACTTGTAGTTGGGCAGCAGCGGGTTGTCCGGGCGGAACAGCGTGCCGACCGTGGTGGCGTGGTGGATGCCGGTGTAGAAGTCGGTGTAGTCGTTGATGCGGCAGGGCAGGTCGTATTCCGCCTGGGCCTGGGGCAGCAGGGCGCCGGCGAGATCGGCCTGGCGCGGGCTGCCGGCGCTCAGCGCCGCCGACAGCGCGGCGCGCACCCGGCGGCGGACGTCGGGCCCCCGGGCCATGAAGGCGTTGAGGTCGCCTGCGGCGAGGGGGGCGAGCGCGGCCTGCACCTCGCCGCTCCAGCCGCCGGCTGCGGCCGCGCGGGCGAGGTCGAGAATCCGGTCGCCGATGGCCACGCCGATCCGCCAGGGCTCGTCGCTGCCGGCGCGGCGGAAGCGGCCGTAGGGCAGGTTCTGGATCGGGAAATCGGTCGCGGCGTCATTGGCCGAGGCGACCCAGCTGTGCAGCGCCGGGTCGTGGGTGGCATCGAGCAGCGGAGCGTTGTTCATGGGGTCTTCCTGTTTTTCCTGTGGACCCGGCCGGCGAGCGCCGCAGCTGTCCGCGGGGCTGTCGAAAGGCATGCCGTGGTACTTGAACCTTAGCGTGGCGGGAGCGGCCCCGGTCGCCAAATGCCTGCCGCCCGCCCGGACGAGGGATCGTCTCGGGTCCGGGGACCGGCGGCTTTCGGCCACCGGCAGGCTGCAGGTCAGGCGGTCGCGGTGCGGCTCCTGCCGGTCAATGGTCGGCGGAGAATTCCTTCTCGTGCAGGAAGGCCGCATGGCGAACGGTGCTGCGGGTGCGGCTCCATTCCTCGACCATCGGGCCGGCCAGCTCGTGCAGTTTCTCCAGCACGCCGGGTTCCACGGTATCGGCCGCCAGCTCGATGCGGTGGCCGTTCGGGTCGACGAAGTAGATCGACTGGAACAGCTCGTGGTTGGTCGGCCCGAGCACCTCGATGCCCAGCGACTTCAGCCGCTCCCTGGTGGTCAGCAGGGTGTCCATGTCGGCCACCCGGAAGGCGATGTGCTGGACCCAGGCCGGGGTGTTCTCGTCGCGGCCCATCGGCGGCGAGTTGGGAATTTCGAAGAAGGCCAGCACGTTGCCGGCGCCTGCGTCGAGGAAGATGTGCATGTAGGGATCGGGCTCCTTGGTCGAGGGCACCCGGTCCTCGGAAATCGCCAGCATCAGATCCATGCCGAGCGCTTCGCGATAGAACTCGATGGTCTGCTTTGCGTCGCGGCAGCGATAGGCCGCGTGATGGATACCTTGCAACAGGCTCATGGACTCTCTCCTGGTCTACGGGTCAGATTACGCCGCGGCGTTCCTGGTCTTTCTCGATCGAGCGGAACAGGGCGCCGAAGTTGCCTTCGCCGAAGCTCAGGTTGTTCTCGCGCTGGATGATCTCGACGAAGATCGGGCCGATGATGTTCTTGGTGAAGATCTGCAGCAGGTAGCCGTCCTGGTCGCCGTCGACCAGCACCTGGTGGCCGCGGATGCGGTCCTTGTCCTCGCGCACGTTGGGCAGGCGCTGGAACACGTCGTCGTAGTAGTTCGCGTCGATGTCGAGCATTTCGATCAGGCCGCCCTTCATGGCGTCCAGCGAGGCGAGGATGTCGTTGGTGCTGAAGGCCAGGTGCTGCACGCCCGGACCGTTGTACTCGGTCAGGTACTCGGAGATCTGGTCCTTGTCGTCCTTCGGCTGGTTGATCGGGATGCAGAAGCTGCCGTCCGGCGAGCGCAGCGCGTAGCTGGTCAGGCCGGTCTTCACGCCCTTGATGTCGAAGTAGCGCACTTCGGTGAAGCCGAAGATTTCCTTGTAGAAGGCGCCCCACTTTTCCATCTGGCCCTGCGGCACGTTGTTGGTCAGGTGGTCGATTTCCAGAAAGCCCTTGTCCGCCTGGAGCTTCGGCTGGTCGAGCGGGACGAAATCGGTGTCGTAGATCGAGCCTTTGGCGCCGAAGCGCTCGATGAAATAGATCAGGCTGTCGCCGATGCCGTAGATGGCCGGGTAGGGCAGGTCGCAGTCCTTCGGCTCGGCCGGACGTGCGCCGCGGCGCACGGCTTCCTGCCTGGCGAACGCGGCGTCGTCGACGCGCCAGCCCATGGAGCTGATCGACGGGCCGTGGGCTTTCGCGAAGCGGCCGGAGAAGCCTTCGTGCTCGCCGTTGAGCAGGAAATTGATGCCGTTCTGGTTGTAGCAGGTGATGTCGAGCGTCGGGTGGCGGTGCTTCTTCGAGAAGCCGAAGGCCCAGAACAGGGCGTCGAGCTGTTCGAGCGCCTCGCCGGTGAATTCGGTGAACTCGATGCCGCGCAGGCCGATGGGATTCTTGTCGTTCATGTCGCATCTCCTTGGAAGGTGGAGGACTGCCGGGGTGATGGGGCAGTGCACGATGGCGACTTTAGGAATTGATCTACATCAAAAAAAGCGGAAATATCTGTCTGTGTAAATCTAATATTTAGATCATGTCGTTCGGGAGAACTGCCCTGTGTCCATCGATCTCGAATCCCTGGTCGCGCTCGACGCGGTCGTGCGCCACGGCGGCTTCGGCCGCGCCGCCCAGCACCTGCACAAGGTCCAGTCGGCGGTCAGCTACCAGGTGCGCAAGCTGGAGGAGCAGCTCGGCCTGCCGCTGCTCGACCGCGAGGGCTACCGGGTGCGCCTCACCCCGGCCGGCGAGGCGCTGCTCGCCGAGGGCCGCCGCCTGCTCGGGCATGCCGACCGCTTCGAGGCCCTGGCCCGCCAGTTCATCGACGGCTGGGAGCCGCGCCTGCTGCTGGTGGCCGACGGCATCCTGCCGCTCGATGCGGTGTTCCTGGCGCTCAAGGCCCTCGCCGACGAGCATGTGCCGACCCGCGTGCAGGTGAAGATCGAGTTCATGTTCGGCGTGCAGTACCGCTTCGAGAAGGAGCGCGCCGACCTGATGATCGTCAAGGACTACGAGCCCGACCGCCTGCTGCATGCCGAGCCGCTGCCGGAGATCGAGTGCGTGCTGTGCACCTCGCCCGGGCACCCGCTGGCCGCCGCCGGCGAGGTGGATCTGGCCCTGCTGCAGGAGCATGTGGAACTGACGGTGCAGGACTCCAGCGACCGCGGCGACGACCGCCACATGTTCGGCGGCGACCGGGTGTACTACCTCTCGGGTTTTTCCGCCAAGCAGCAGGCGCTGCACATGGGGCTGGGCTTCGGCTGGATGCCGTTGTACTTGGTGGCCGACCAACTGGCGCGCGGCGAGCTGGTGGAGGTGCGCTACCGGGGCGGCTCGCGCTACCGTTTCACGCCGGTGCTGGTGCAGCGGCTGGACAAGCCGCTGGGACGGGCGGGGCAGCGTCTGGCGGAGCTGCTCAGGCGGGGCGCGCGGCTGGAGGGAGCGCCCGGGAGCCCCGCCTGAGGCAGCTCCCGCTCCGACCGATGGTGGTGTGACCCGTCCGGCAAAGAACGCACATCGGTCAGGTTTTTCCTGTATAGTAGCCACCGGCCCGAGCGGCCGCGTTCAGGTAGCAACTTCCCCGAAGCTCCGCCTTCGGCTGCGGGTCCGCCCTGCGGACTATCCTTGACGATCCATCCCATCCATCACGCGTTCTCGCAAATTCTTGCCGACCGGGCTGCCAGGGTGACCTTCGGGTCTTTGCATGGCATGCGCGCAGCCTTCGGCCTTGGGTTTGCGGATGCACATTGAGGCAGATCCAATGACCCAGGAGACCGGCGGCTTCGCCGCACTCGGTATTCATCCCGCCGTACTCGCCGCCATCACCGCAGTGGGCTATGAGGAACCATCCCCCATCCAGGCCCAGGCGATCCCGGTGATCCTCGCCGGTCACGACATGATTGGCCAGGCCCAGACCGGCACCGGCAAGACCGCGGCCTTCGCCCTGCCGATGCTCTCGCGCATCGACCCGGCGCGTCGCGAGCCGCAGCTGCTGATCCTCGCGCCGACCCGCGAGCTGGCCCTGCAGGTGGCCACCGCCTTCGAAACCTATTCCAGCCAACTGTCCGGCGTCGGCGTGGTGGCGGTCTACGGCGGCGCGCCGATGGGCCCGCAGCTGAAGGCGCTGCGCCAGGGCGCGCAGATCGTGGTGGCCACCCCCGGCCGCCTGTGCGACCACCTGCGTCGCGACGAGCAACTGCTCTCCACCGTCAAGCATCTGGTCCTCGACGAGGCCGACGAGATGCTCAAGCTCGGCTTCATGGACGACCTCGAAGTGATCTTCGCGGCCCTGCCGGAAAGTCGCCAGACGGTGCTGTTCTCCGCCACCCTGCCGCACTCGATCCGCGAGATCGCCGAGAAGCACCTGCGCGAGCCGCAGCACGTCAAGATCGCCGCCAAGACCCAGACCGTGGCGCGCATCGACCAGGCCCACCTGATGGTGCATGCCGACCAGAAGACCTCTGCCGTCCTGCGTCTGCTGGAGGTCGAGGAGTTCGATGCGCTGATCGCCTTCGTGCGTACCAAGCAAGCCACCCTGGATCTGGCCAGCGCCCTGGAAGCCAAGGGCTACAAGGCCGCCGCGCTGAACGGCGACATCGCCCAGAACCAGCGCGAGCGGGTCATCGAGTCGCTCAAGGACGGTCGTCTGGACATCGTCGTCGCCACCGACGTGGCGGCCCGCGGCATCGACGTGCCGCGGATCACCCACGTGTTCAACGTCGACATGCCCTACGACCCGGAGTCCTACGTGCACCGCATCGGCCGCACCGGCCGTGCCGGTCGCGACGGCCGGGCCCTGCTGCTGGTGACGCCGCGCGAGCGGCGCATGCTGCAGGTGATCGAGCGGGTCACCGGGCAGAAGGTCGCCGAAGTGCACCTGCCCAACGCCCAGCAGGTGCTGGATGCGCGCATCCGCAAACTGACCGCCAGCCTGCAACCGCTGCTGGCCGAAGCCGAAGCCAGCCACGGCGAGCTGCTCGACCGTCTGACCGCCGAACTCGACTGCAGCCCGCGCGCCCTGGCGTCGGCCCTGCTGCGCAAGGCCACCAACGGCCAGGGGCTGACCCTGGCCGAGGTCGAGCGCGAGCAGCCGCTGGTGCCGGGCATGGCCGCGCCGCGCGAGCGGCGCGAGCGCAGCGAGCGCGCCCCCGAGCGTGGCGGCGAGCGCAGCAGCGTACACCGCGAGCGGCGTGCGCCGATGCCCCTGCCGGAAGGCCGGGTCCGCTGCCGTGCCGCCCTGGGCGCGCGCGACGGGATCGCCGCGAAGAACCTGCTGGGTGCCATCCTCAACGAGGGCGGCCTGGCCCGCGACTCGATCGGCCGTATCCAGGTCCGCGACAGCTTCAGCCTGATCGAGCTGCCGGAGGACGGCCTCGAGCGCCTGCTCGGCAAGCTGCGCGACACCCGCGTCGCCGGCAAGCAGCTGAAGCTGCGCCGCTATCGCGAGGACTAAGTCCTCGCTGAACTGAAAAAGCCCTGCCCATGGCAGGGCTTTTTCGTTTCTGCAGCGCGGCCGGGCGTTTCGCGTGTAGAGTCTCCTGCGCATCGTCGACTTGCAGGAGAAACACGTGCACGAGGATTTCTGGCAGGCGCGCTGGGCGCGCAACGAGATCGGCTTCCATCAGCCGGAGGTCAATCCCTACCTGAGCCGCCACTGGCCCGGGCTGGAACTGGCGCCGGGCAGCCGGGTGCTGGTGCCGCTGTGCGGCAAGAGTCTCGACCTGGCCTGGCTGGCCGGGCAGGGCTTTGCGGTGCTGGGCATCGAGCTGGCGGAGCGGGCGGTGCAGGATTTCTTCGCCGAGCAGCGGCTGGAGCCGCAGGTCGACCGCGAAGGCGCCTTCACGGTCTACCGGGCCGGTCTCGTGGAGATCCGCTGCGGCGACTTCTTCGCCCTGACCGCCGCCGACGTCGCCGACTGCCGGGGATTCTACGACCGGGCCGCGCTGATCGCCCTGCCGCCGGCGATGCGCGAGCGTTATGTGGCCCATCTGTCGGCGATCTTGCCGTCGGCTTGCCGGGGGCTGCTGGTCACCCTCGACTACGACCAGGCGCAGATGGACGGCCCGCCCTTCGCCGTTCCCGACCACGAGGTGCAGCGCCTCTTGGCGCATGACTGGCGGCTGCAGCTGCTGGAGGCGCCCGACGTGCTCAAGGAGAACTGGAAGTTCCTCCAGCGTGGGCTGGAGCGGCTGGAGGAGCGGGTCTACCGTCTGGCGCGCGATTAGTCGAGCGGTGCCTGCAGGCGACGGACGAAGCTGTCGGCCTCGTCGATCGAGCGCTGCATGTCACGCAGCAACTGGTCGACGTTGCCCTGCAGGCTGCGGTATTCGCCCTGCAGCGCGCCGATGGCGCGAGCGTTGAGGTTGTGCTTGAGGAACAGCACCTGGTCGCGCAGCATGCCGAGTACCGGCTCGATGCGTTTCTCCGCGGCCTGCATGCGCGCCAGCAGGGTCGTGTACTGCTTGCGGGTGCGCTCCAGTTCCTTGGCGCTGGCCCGGCGCAGGGTGGGGTTGCTGTACTGGTCGAGTTCGCCTTCCCATTCCTCGAACAACGCCTCGGCCACGTCCTCGACGGCGGCGATGCGCTGGCGCACGGCTTTGGCGCTGGCCTCGCTGGCCCGATATTCGCGATCGAGGGCGGTGTAGCGCTCTTCAAGGTCGCCGTCCTGAACTTGCACCACGCTGCGGTAGCGTTCGAGGGCGTCCTTGAACTGCTCCTTGGCTTCCAGCTGGCTGTCGCGTGCCGCCCCGACCCGCTCGGCGAGGATGTCGCGCTTGTGGACGCCGGCCTTTTCCATCATCGAGTAGTAGGCGCCCTGGCAGCCGCCGAGGCTGAGCAGGGTGCAGCAGGCGAGAATCAATCGGCGCATGGGGTCTCCCGTTTCCGGCACAAACGAAAGGGGCGACCCGAGGTCGCCCCTTTTCCTGTTCGCCATCTTAGCAGGCCGCCGCCCCGGCGGCGCGTCGTCAGCCGCGCCGGTAGAGCGCCTCGATGCGCTCCTCCAGCGGCGGGTGGCTCATGAACAGCGCGGCGAGGCTGGCCTTCTTCGCGCCGTTGATGCCGAAGGCGGTCAGGCTGTCCGGCATGTGCACCGGAACGTCCTGCTCGGCTTGCAGGCGCTGCAGGGCGCCGATCATCGAGCGGGTGCCGGCCAGCTGGGCGCCGGCCTCGTCGGCGCGGAACTCGCGGCGGCGGGAGAACCACATGACGATCATGCTGGCGAGGATGCCGAGCACCAGCTCGGCGGCGATGGTCGCGACGAAGTAGCCGATGCCTTCGCCTTCCTCGTTCTTCAGTATCACCTTGTCGACGAAGGTGCCGATGATCCGCGCGAAGAACATCACGAAGGTGTTCACCACACCCTGCACCAGCGCCAGGGTGACCATGTCGCCGTTGGCCACGTGGCCGATCTCGTGGGCCAGCACGGCACGCACCTCGTCCGGCGAGAAGCGTTCCAGCAGGCCCTGGCTGACCGCGACCAGCGCGTCGTTGCGGTTCCAGCCGGTGGCGAAGGCGTTGGCCTCGTAGGCGGGGAAGATGCCGACCTCGGGCGTCTTGATGCCGGCCTCGTGGGCCAGTTGCTCGACGGTCTGCAGCAGCCACTGCTCGTGGCGGGTACGCGGCTGGCTGATGATTTCCGTGCCGGTGCTCATCTTCGCCATCCACTTGGAGATGAACAGCGACACCAGCGAGCCGGCGAAGCCGAACACGGCGCAGTAGATCAGCAGGTTACCGTAGCTCTGGCCGGTGGCGCGGTCGACCCCGAGCAGTTTCAGGGTGATGCTGGCGATGATCAGCACCGCCAGGTTGGTGGCCAGGAACAGCAGGATGCGCATCATGGAATCAGGTTCTCCTCAAAGAGGCATAGGTTTCATGCCGGGCTATATAAGGTCGCGCCCCCGGGCTCTTCAACCGGGAGACTATTTCAGACTATGTCTCTGGCCGGGCGGTCGACGAGTTGTCGAAGATCAGGCGGCCGAGGCGCACCAGGCGTTCGCCGTCGCCCTCCGCCAGGGCCTCGCGCAGTTGCCAGGCCAGAGTGGCCCGGACCCGCCGCACGCCGGCCGGCAGCGCAGGGTCCGCCGGCGTTGCGTCGGCGACCGTGCGGGACAGGCGCAGGAAGCCCTTTTCGCTGAGCACGGCCTGGTCCAGGGCCTCGTAGCGGATGGTCGAATCGAAGCGCAGGTAGCCTTCCTCGGCCAGCCAGAGCAGGGCGCTCAGGCAGCTCTGGTGGCGCGTGCTCGGCAGGCCGAACTCGTCCGGCTCCTCGCGGCCGATCAGGTCTTCCACGTACAGCGCGATCTTGCGCGGGAAGGCCCGATGCAGCCGCAGCAGGCCGGCGGCGGCGTCCTTGTGGAAATCGTCGATCTGCAGGTCCATCGCGGTTATTGGCGGTAGCTCTTGAGGAAGTTGCCGATACGCCCGATGGCCTGTTCGAGGTCGTCGACCCGCGGCAGGGTGACCACGCGGAAGTGGTCCGGCCACGGCCAGTTGAAGGCGGTGCCCTGGACGATCAGCAGTTTTTCCTGAAGCAGCAGGTCGAGGACGAACTTCTCGTCGTTGTGGATCGGGCAGACCTTGGGGTCGATCTTCGGGAAGGCGTAGAGCGCGCCCATCGGCTTGACGCAGCTGACGCCGGGGATGTCGTTGAGCAGCTCCCAGGCGCGGTTGCGCTGCTCGAGCAGACGCCCGCCGGGCAGGATCAGGTCGTTGATGCTCTGGTAGCCGCCGAGGGCGGTCTGGATCGCGTGCTGGGCCGGCACGTTGGCGCACAGGCGCATGTTGGCGAGGATGTCGAGGCCCTCGATGTAGCTCTGCGCCTTGTGCTTGGGTCCGGAGATGGCCACCCAGCCGGAGCGGAAGCCGGCCACCCGGTAGGCCTTGGACAGGCCGTTGAAGGTCAGGCAGAGCACGTCCGGCGCCAGCGAGGCGGTGGAGATGTGCTGGGCATCGTCGTAGAGGATCTTGTCGTAGATCTCGTCGGAGAAGATCACCAGGTTGTTCTGGCGGGCGACCTCGACGATCTCCTCCAGCACTTCCTTCGGATAGACCGCGCCGGTGGGGTTGTTCGGGTTGATCAGCAGCAGCGCCTTGGTGTTGCGGGTGATCTTGGCCTTCATGTCGGCGATGTCGGGGTACCAGTTCGACTGCTCGTCGCACAGGTAGTGCACCGCCTTGCCGCCGGCCAGGCTGGTGGCCGCGGTCCACAGCGGGTAGTCGGGCGCCGGGATCAGCACCTCGTCGCCGTTGTTGAGCAGGGCCTGCAGGACCATCACGATCAGCTCGGAGACGCCGTTGCCGAGGTAGATGTCCTCGATGCCGACGCCTTCCACCTTTTTCTGCTGGTAGTGCTGCATCACCGCCTTGCGGGCGCTGAACAGCCCCTTGGAGTCGCTGTAGCCCTGGGCGGTGGGCAGGTTGCGGATCACGTCCTGGAGGATTTCCTCGGGGGCCTCGAAACCGAACGGCGCCGGGTTGCCGATGTTCAGCTTGAGGATGCGATGGCCTTCCTCCTCCAGGCGCTTGGCGTGCTTGAGCACCGGCCCGCGAATGTCGTAGCAGACGTTGGCGAGCTTGTTCGATTTACTAACCTGCATGTGTGTGATCCCGAAGAAGAAGCGCGCAGGGGCCGGAGTCGGGCAGGGGAGGAGAGCGGCGGTGCCGGCCGGGGCCGGGCTCGGGCGCGGACGCCGGGTCAGCGAACGCGGCCATCTCGCCGCCGGACCGATTCGGGTCTTGCGGCCTTGGCTATGGATGACGCGGATGACAAACTGGAGGCGAATCATACGTCGCGGCCCGATTCGGTGGAAAGGTACCGGTCGGGCTTTTTTCCAATCGAAGGAGGTACACGCATGGACAAGCTCGAAAAATCCCTGGATGCCTGGCGGGAACTCCTGTCCGAGGAGCGCTTCCGCATCTGCCGTCTGGGCGGCACGGAGCGGGCTTTCAGCGGCAAGTACTACGCCACCAGCGTGCCCGGGGTCTACCACTGCGCCTGCTGCGATGCGCCGCTGTTTGATTCCGACGCCAAGTACGACGCCGGCTGCGGTTGGCCCAGCTACTTCCAGCCGGTCGCCGCCAGCGCCCTGTCCAACCGCGACGACTACAGCCACGGCATGCACCGCATCGAGGTGCTCTGCGCCCGCTGCGATGCCCATTTGGGCCACGTGTTCCCCGACGGCCCGCCGCCGACCGGGCTGCGCTACTGCATCAATTCCGCCTCGCTGCGCCTGGTGCCGCGCGGCGAGGTCGACGAGCCCGCCGAGCTCGACCAGAGCTGGTGAGGGGCAGGCAAGGTCATTCTGCCGACGACCGGAGCACTGCCCGGGACTGCCCCGTCCCTTCCTGGAGGACATCGCCATGGGCGATTCGCTGTTCGAGATTCCCTGCACCACCCTCGACGGTCAGCGCAAGACGCTGGCCGATTTTCCCGGGCGCGCCTGGCTGGTGGTGAACACGGCCAGCCGCTGCGGTTTCACGCCCCAGTACGAGGGCCTGCAGATGCTCTGGCAGCGCTATCGGGAACGGGGGCTGGTGGTGCTGGGCTTCCCCTGCAATCAGTTCGGTCAGCAGGAGCCAGGCGATGAACTCGAAATCGCCGAGTTCTGCCAATCTAACTATGGCGTCGGTTTTCCGCTGTTTCAGAAAGTCGAGGTCAATGGGCCCCGGGCGCACCCCCTGTTCGCGGAGCTGAAGCAACGCGCGCCAGGCCTGCTGGGCAGCCAGCGCGTGAAGTGGAACTTCACCAAGTTCCTGGTCGGCCAGGAGGGACGGGTGGTCAGGCGTTTCGCTCCCACGACCGACCCGGGTAAGCTCTGCAGCGAAATCGAAGCCCTGCTTGAATAGGGACTGGCCGACGGCCAGCACCAGACTGGCTTCGCGCAGTGCCCTTTCCTCGTCTGCCGCAGGGTCGTCGAGCCCGTCGCCGGCTCCACTCATGTAGCGCTCGTCCCGCTCGGCAGCCAGGTGTGCAGCATGTTGGCCAGGTCCTCTCGGCGCAGGGGCTTGGCCAGGTAGTCGCTCATCCCGGCGCTGCGGCAGCGTTCGCGTTCTTCCGGCAGGACGTTGGCGGTCAGGGCGATGATCGGCAGCTCCGGCCAGCGGCCGTCCTGGCGAATCCGCCGGCTGGTCTCGTAGCCGTCCATGACCGGCATGTTGCAGTCCATCAGGATCAGATCCACCGGACCGTGTTCCAGGTAGGAGAGCGCCTCGGCGCCATGGGGCGCGATGGCGACCTCGTAGCCCAGCTTGACCAGCATGCCCTTGGCGACCATCTGGTTGACCGGGTTGTCCTCGACGAGCAGGACTTGCTGCTGCCGGGGGGCTGCCCGCGAGTCCGGCACCTCGCTGGGCGGGGGCTCCTCGACGGCCTGCAGGGCGCGCGTTACGGCTAGGTACAGGGCCGACCGGGAAAGCGGCCGGGCCAGTTGCTGGAGGGGCGCCAGGGCCAGGGTTTCCTCCCGTGGCAGGAAGCTGCCGTAGGCGGTGACCACCAGGAACGGGAAACCGATGGCCGGGCGCAGGCCCAGTAGGCATTGCGGGCAGTCGGTGATCAGCAGGTCGGCCTCGATGCCGGCCAGCCCGCAGCCGATATCCGCTCGCCGGTACTCCAGTCCCCAGTGCGGCAGCTGCATTTCGAGCAGATCCGCCAGGCCGCTGCTGCCGGGGGTGAGGGCGACGACGCGGCCCTGCAGCGCGGCGCGGGGCGTGGCCGGCGTGTGGCTGGGCAGGGGCAGCTCGACGGTGAAGGTGCTGCCCAGCCCTTCCTTGGAGCTGAAGGCGAGCCGGCCCTGCATGGCCTCGCAGAGCTTGCGGGTCAGGGCCAGGCCGAGGCCGGTTCCGCCGTACTGGCGGGTGATGTCGGCGGTGGCCTGGGCGAAGGGCTGGAAGATGCGCGCCTGGGCCTCCCGGGAGATGCCGATGCCGGTGTCGCGAACGGCCAGCCGCATGCAACCGTCGCGAGCCTGGAGGCGAACGTCGACTCGGCCGAAACGGGTGAACTTGAGCGCGTTGGAGATCAGGTTGCTGGCGATCTGTCTGACCCGTGTCGGGTCGCCGATCACCTGGGCCGGCAGTTCGGGGTCGATCAGGCAGGTCAGCTCGACGCCGGGCGCCGCGCTCTGCGAGAGCAGGGTGGTGGCATCCTCGATCAGCGCGCCGAGATCGAAGGGGATCTGCTCCAGCTCCATCTGGCCGGACTCGAACTTGGACAGGTCGAGCACGTCGTTGAGCAGTCGGACCAGCACCTTGCCCGAGGCATGGGCGACGGAAAGCTGCTGGCGCTGCTCGCTGCTGAGCGGGCCGTCGAGGGACAGGGAGAGCATGCCGAGCAGGCCGTTCAGCGGCGTGCGGATTTCGTGGCTCATGTTGGCGAGAAAGGCCGAGCGCGCCTGGGCCATCTCCAGGGCCATGCTCCGCGCCGTTTCCAGGTCGCGGTTGCTCTGCGTCAGCCGGGCGTTGGCCGCTTCCAGTTCGGCGGTGCGCGACGAGACCATGTTTTCCAACTCGCCGAGATATTCGGTCAGGCGGTTCTCGGCTTCGCGGCGCTGGTCGATTTCCTGGCCGGTCTTGCGTAGCAGCTGGTTGATGGTCTGGGCCAGGATACCGATTTCATCGTTCTCGTGGCCCGTCGGGCAGAGCAACTGCCGGCTCTCGTTGGGATTGTGCTCGCTCAACTGGTGGATGATCCCGACCAGCGGGCGGGTCAGCATCCGGTTGAACACCACCAGCAGGACCATGGCGAGCAGCAGGCTGCTGGCGAAGCCGGTCAGCAGGGTGAGTCCGGAGCGTTCGAGGAAGGCGCTGCCGAAGGCGTAGGTGTCGATTTCCAGGCGCAGGAAGCCGAGGGGCTCGTCGGGCGCGTGGGCGATGCTCAGCGGCGCCTCGAAGTAACGCCGGGGCTTGAAGAGCATGTCGCTGAAGACCCGGTATTCGCTGCTCATCGCCGGGCGGCTGACCGAGGCCAGGGGGCGGTGGTCGCTGCCGATGATTTCCGCGCCGATCACCGCCGGCGAGCGCAGCAGGCCGAGAAGCAGCTCCTGGGCCAGTTCGGCGTCGATGTTGTAGGCGATGCGCGCCGCCGGGTTGAGGCTGATTTGCTGCAGGCTGTTGATTTCGCGTTCGATGGACGCGCTTTGGCTGGCATAATCGACGCCGATCTTCGCCAGGCTGAGCAGGGTGCCGAGCAGGAACGCCGCCAGTACCGCCAGAGAGGCCTGTTTGTAGGAGAGGCGGTTGGTTGGCGCTATGTTCATGCGGTGGCTGGAACCCAAATGTAGCCGCGTAGGATAACCCAACCGGGTCCCGGGCTGGCAGAACCCTTTGTGCATTCTGAGCATCGTTTTGAGGAAGGATTGTGAACGTCCGATTCAACGAGTTTCTTGACCAGGCGCAGGTCTTGCTGGAGCGTCTCGAGCCCCTGTTGCCGACGGCACAACCCCCGCTGGACTGGACGCGCACCCTGGCGGCGCGCTGGCATCGCGAGGGGCGCGGCGGGGCGCTGCTGCCGCTGCAGGTGAGCCTGGATATTCAGCTGGCCGACCTGATCGGCGTGGACAGCCAGCGCGAGCAGCTGTCGCGTAACACCCGCCAGTTCGTCGCCGGCCTGCCGGCCAACCATGCCCTGCTGTGGGGCGCCCGCGGCACCGGCAAGTCCTCCCTGGTTCGCGCGCTACTGGCCGAACATGCCGCGGCCGGCCTGCGCCTGATCGAGATCGAGCGCGACCATCTGGCCGACCTACCGCGGGTGGTCGAGCGGCTGGCCGCTCTGCCGCAGCGCTTCGTGCTGTTCTGCGACGACCTGTCCTTCGAGGCCGGCGAGGGCGATTATCGGGTACTGAAGAGCGTGCTGGACGGCTCCCTGGAGCGCGCCCCGGACAACGTGCTGCTCTATGCCACCTCGAATCGCCGCCATCTGGTACCGGAGAGGCAGAGCGACAACGACAACTGGCAACTGGTCGACGGCGAGGTGCATCCGAACGAGGCGGTGGAGGACAAGATCGCCCTGTCCGACCGTTTCGGCCTGTGGCTGTCCTTCTATCCCTTCACCCAGGATCACTACCTGGCCGTGGTGCGTCATTGGATCGAGGTGGTGGCTGGGCAGTGCAGTCTGGTCTGGGCGTGGGACGAAGCGCTGGAGAGAGCGGCGATCCGCTGGGCTCAGGGGCGCGGTAACCGCAATGGCCGCTGCGCCTATCAGTTCGCCCGCCACTGGGTCGGCCTGCAGCTCCTCGGCTAACCGTGCGGTTTCGGGAAGTCGTTGATTTAAAAAATCTTTATTCGGGTGTTGACGGCCTCGAAAAGGCTCCCTAGAATGCGCCCCACTTCTGGCGTCTAAGCGAAAGTCGAGCGTCGGAAGCCGGAAGAAAAAGCTGTTGTAAGTTCCGGGCCGCGTCCCCTTCGTCTAGTGGCCTAGGACACCGCCCTTTCACGGCGGTAACAGGGGTTCGAGTCCCCTAGGGGACGCCAATGCGGGAATAGCTCAGTTGGTAGAGCACGACCTTGCCAAGGTCGGGGTCGCGAGTTCGAGTCTCGTTTCCCGCTCCAGTTTCTCGAAGGCGTCGGTTGGCGAATCGTCATCTTCGGTGCAACGCCCCGGACGGGGCGGCACAGTGGAATCGCAAAAGCGATCCGGGTAAAACGTCCCACGGGACAAGCAATGCGGGAATAGCTCAGTTGGTAGAGCACGACCTTGCCAAGGTCGGGGTCGCGAGTTCGAGTCTCGTTTCCCGCTCCAGATTCACGAAAACGCCGCTCATCGAGCGGCGTTTTTGTTTTTCCGTTTCCGAAAGAGCTTCTGGGCCCGCCGAATGGCGGGCCTTTTGCGTTCAGTGCCGGCTGCTACCTTCCGGCAGGGCGAGCAGCTGCTTTTCCCGGTTCCAGTCGAAGGGCGCGTCGTTGGCTTCGGCTTCGAAGCGGCGCTCGTCGAGTTCCTGGTAGAGGGCGATTTCCTCGTCCGGCATGAAGTGCAGGCAATCCCCGCCGAAGAACCAGAGCAGGTCGCGCGGCACCAGGTGGGCGATCTGCGGATAGCGCTGGAACACCTGGCAGATCAGCTCCTGGCCCAGGTGGCTGTTCTCCGGGCGGTCCGCCAGGGCTGCCAGCAGCTCGTCGAAGCGCTCCATGAACAGCGCGTGGCTTTCGTCCGCGACTTGTTCGGCCTCGCCGAGGGCGACGAGGATGCCGCGCAGGTGAGCGAGCAGGGCGAGATGGTGGTCGAGGTAGGAAATGGCCATGGGATACCTGTCGTGAAGGGCGCGCAGAGTATAACAGGCGGCGGCTGAGCGCTTCGCCCGCTCAGCGGACCTGGCCTTCGTGCAGGCGCAGCGCTTCCGGGGCGAAGTCGTCGACGTCGATGACCCGTCGCCGGGCCTCTTCCGCGGCCTGCAGGGCGGCGGCCTCGGCGCTGTCCAGCACCCCGGCGGCCAGCGCCGCAGCGATCGGGTCGGTACCGGGCGCCGGGTGCAACTGGCCGCCGCGGAGCGCCGTGCGCAGTTTCCGGGCGCTGGCCTGGCTGGCGGTGAGCCGCTTGAAGGCCTGGCGGAGGGCGCCGAGCGGCTGGTCGGGGGATTGCGGGCGGTAACAGCCGTCGAGCAGGGACGCCAGGGCTGGGTCGTCCTCGGGACGGCCGAGGATCTCGGCGATCTGCGCATCCAGCCGGTCGGAGGGGCCCCGGTGGCGGCGGCCGAGGGGAAATACCAGGGCGTGTAGCAGCAGACCGAGCGGGCGGCCGGGGAAGTTGGCGAGAAGACCGGCCAGGGCTTCCTCGGCCCGGGCCAGGGACTCCTCCAGGGCCCAGGCGAGCAGCGCATGCTGTTCCCGGGGGCAGCCCTGGTCGTGGTAGCGCTTGAGCGCGGCCGAGCCCAGATAGAGGTGGCTCAGCGCGTCGGCCAGGCGCGCCGAGAGACGCTCGCGGCGCTTCAGGTCGCCGCCGAGCCGCAGCAGGCAGAGGTCGGCGAGCAGGGCGAAGGCCGCGGCCAGGCGGTTCAGGGCGCGGAAATAGCGGCGACTCGCCGCATCGCCCGGGGTCCGGTCGAGCCGGCCGCCACCGAGGCCGAGCAGCAGGGTGCTGGCGGCATTGCCGACGGCGTGGCCGAGGTGTTCGAGCAGCACGGTATCGAACTCCTCCAGTGCTCCGGGCTGCTCCGCACGGCCGGCGAGGGTCATTTCCCGCAGCAGGTAGGGATGGCAGCGGACCGCCCCCTGGCCGAAGATCATCAGGTTGCGGGTGAGGATGTTGGCGCCTTCCACGGTGATGAAGATCGGCGTGCTCTGCCAGAGGCGCGCCAGGTAGTTGTTCGGGCCCATGGCGATGGCCTTGCCGCCGTGGATGTCCATGGCATGGGCGATACATTCGCGGGCGCGCTCGGTCAACTGGTACTTGAGGATGGCCGAGAGCACCGCGGGCCGCTCGCCGAGGTCCACCGCCTGGGCGGTGAGCAGGCGCGCGCTGTCCATCAGCCAGGCGTTGCCGCCGATCCGCGCCAGGGCCTCCTGGATACCCTCGAAGCTGGCCAGCGGCATGCCGAATTGCTCGCGGACCCGCGCATAGCGCCCGCTGACGTAGCTGCAGCCCTTGGCCACACTGGCGCCGACCGCCGGCAGGGAGATCGAGCGGCCCACCGACAGGCACTCCATGAGCATCGGCCAGCCCTTGCCGATCATTTCCCGGCCTCCGATGAGGTTGTCCAGCGGCACGAACACGTCCCGGCCGGCGTTCGGCCCGTTCATGAAGGCGGCGTCGAGCGGCAGGTGGCGGCGGCCGATCTCGACACCGGGCGTATCGGTAGGGATCAGCGCCAGGCTGATGCCCAGTTCCTCCCGGTCGCCGAGCAGGTGCTCGGGGTCGTAGGTCTTGAAGGCCAGGCCGAGCAGGGTGGCCACCGGGCCGAGGGTGATGTAGCGCTTCTCCCAGTTCAGGCGCAGGCCGAGCACCTCCTCGCCCTGCCACGGGCCGCGGCAGATCACGCCGCTGTCGGGCATGGCGCCGGCATCGGAGCCGGCATAGGGGCCGGTCAGGGCGAAGCAGGGGATCTCCCGGCCCTCGGCCAGGCGCGGCAGGTAGTGCTGGCGCTGCGCCTCGCTGCCGTAGCGCAGCAGCAGTTCCGCCGGGCCGAGGGAGTTGGGCACCATCACCGTCGAGGCCAGATCGCCGCTGCGGGTGGCCAGCTTCGTCACGATCTGCGAATGGGCGTGGGCGGAGAAACCCTTGCCGCCGTACTCCTTGGGAATGATCAGGGCGAAGAAGCCCTGCGCCTTGATGAACGCCCAGGCCTCGGGCGGCAGGTCGAGGCGCTGGCCGATCTCCCAGTCGCTGACCATGGCGCAGAGCTCCTCGACGGGGCCCTCGAGAAAGGCCTGCTCTTCCGCCGCGAGGCTGGGTTTCGGGTAGCTCAGCAGTTTGTCCCAGTCCGGCCTGCCGCCGAACAGCTCGCCGTCCCACCATACGCTGCCGGCCTCGATGGCGTTGCGCTCGGTGCCGGAGAGCGGCGGCAGGGTCTTGCCCAGCCAGGCCAGCGCTGGGGCGCTGAGATGGCGCCGGCGCAGGTGCGGCAGGAGCAGCGGCAGGGCGACCGTCAGCCAGGGCAACCAGAGCAGGACCAGCAGCCAGCCGGGCGCGTCGCCGGACAGGCCCATGGCGATCAGGTACAGGGCGAGCAGCGCCAGGGCGGGCAGCGCCGGCGTGCGCAGGTGGGCCAGCACGACCAGACCGACGGCCAGCAGCAGAAGCCAGGCGAGCAACATGGGCATCCTTCCTGAGTGGCGGTGCAGGCCGGCACACGGGCCTGCCGGAAAGCGCGACTCACCTGAGGATAGCCGAGTACGGACGGGCGAAATTGCGGCGGGTCGGCACGAGCCTTGCGGGAGCAGCGGTTGCAATCGGGGCGCCATGCCCCCATATGCCGCTTTCCCCCGATCAGATCCGTGCGCCTATTCCCATGAGTTCCGCCCTGTCCATCCGGCAGCTGACCAAGACCTACGCCAACGGCTTCCAGGCCCTCAAGGGCATCGACCTGGAGGTAGCCGAAGGCGATTTCTTCGCCCTGCTCGGCCCCAACGGGGCCGGCAAATCCACCACTATCGGCATTCTCTCGACCCTGGTGAACAAGACCGGCGGCAGCGTGCAGGTGTTCGGCCACGACCTCGACCGCGACCCGGCCGGACTCAAGCGCTGCCTCGGCGTGGTGCCGCAGGAGTTCAACTTCAACCAGTTCGAGAAGACCCTCGACATCGTCGTCACCCAGGCCGGCTATTACGGCATTCCGGCGCGCATCGCCAAGGCCCGCGCCGAGCAGTACCTGACCCAGCTGGGGCTGTGGGAGAAGCGCGACGTGCCGTCGCGGATGCTCTCCGGCGGCATGAAGCGCCGTCTGATGATCGCCCGGGCGCTGGTCCACCAGCCGCGCCTGCTGATTCTCGACGAGCCCACCGCCGGGGTGGACATCGAGCTGCGCCGCTCGATGTGGAGCTTTCTCAGCGAACTCAACCGCCAGGGCATCACCATCATTCTCACCACCCACTACCTGGAGGAGGCCGAGCAGCTCTGCCGCCACATCGGGATCATCGACCACGGGCGGATCGTCGAGCACACCAGCATGCGCGAGCTGCTCAAGACGCTGCATGTGGAAACCTTCCTGATCGACCTCAAGGAGCCGCAGCTGGTCGAGCCGCAGCTGGCGGGCTATCCGTCGCGGCTGGTGGACGACCATACCCTGGAGGTGCAGGTGGAGAAGAGCCGCGGCATGACCGCGCTGTTCTCCCAACTGGAGCAGCAGGGCATCGAGGTGCTCAGCCTGCGCAACAAGACCAATCGCCTGGAGGAGCTGTTCGTGTCCCTGGTGGAAAGGAATCTCGACGGGGTGGCGCCATGAGTCTGGAACTGCGTGCCAACCTGGTCGCTCTGCAGACCATCGTCGCCCGCGAGGTGCACCGCTTCCTGCGCATCTGGCCGCAGACCCTGCTGCCGCCGGCGATCACCATGGTGCTGTACTTCGTGATCTTCGGGAACCTGATCGGCGGGCGCATCGGCGAGATGGGCGGCTTTCCCTACATGGACTACATCGTGCCCGGGCTGATCATGATGGCGGTGATCACCAACGCCTACGGCAACGTGGTGTCGAGCTTCTTCGGCAGCAAGTTCCACCGTTCGGTGGAGGAGCTGATGGTGGCACCGCTCTCGCCGCACACCATCCTCGTCGGCTACGTCCTGGGCGGGGTACTGCGCGGCCTGGCGGTGGGAACGATCGTTACCCTGCTGTCGCTGTTCTTCGCCAACCTGCAGGTGCACCATCTGGGGCTGATCGTGCTGGTGGTGCTGCTGACCTCCACGATCTTCTCCCTCGGCGGCTTCGTCAACGCGGTGTTCGCGCGCAACTTCGACGACATCTCGATCATCCCGACCTTCGTCCTGACGCCCCTGACCTACCTCGGCGGGGTGTTCTACTCGATCGACCTGCTGCCGCCGTTCTGGCAGGCGGTGTCGCTGGGCAATCCGATCCTGCACATGGTCAATGCCTTCCGTTACGGCATCCTCGGCGTCTCCGACATCGGCATCGGCACCGCCATCGCCTTCATGCTGGTGGCCACCGCACTGCTGTACGCCTACTGCCTGCGCCTACTGGTGAGCGGGCGCGGCATGCGCCAGTAGGGTGGGTTGGAGCGCCGCTCGTAACCCACCGCACGGCCCCTTCAGGCATTACGCGGGAAACTCGAGGATGAAGCGCGTCCAGCCCTCGACCGACTCGCAGCGGATCTCCCCGCCGTGGGCGCGGACGATCGAGCGGATCAGGGCGAGGCCCAGGCCGGCGTGTTCGCCGCGGCCCTCGCGCCTTGCCGGATCGGCCCGGTAGAAGCGGTCGAACAGTTTCGGCAGTTGTTCTGCCGGTATGGCCGGGCCGCTGTTGCCGACCTCGAGGCGCAGGCAGTCTGCAGTGCTCGTTACCTCCAGGCGGATCGTGCCCCCCGCGGGGGTGAAGCGCAGGGCGTTGTCCAGCAGGTTGGACAGCGCCCGCCGCAGCATGCCGCGATCGGCCGCCAGCCGCGCCTCGCCGCGGCGCTCCAGGCGCACCTCGGCGTCCTCGGCGAGCGGCGCGAAGTAGTCGAGCAGGGCATCGAGCTCCACGCCGAGTTCCAGGGGCTCGCGGCTCGGCAGCAGCAGGCCGTGGTCCGCCTTGGCCAGCAGCAGCATATCGGCGACCATCTGCGCCAACCGCTGCAGCTCCTCCAGGTTGGAGTGCAGGGTTTCGCGGTAGTCCTCCAGGGCGCGCGGCCGGGCGAGGATCACCTGGGTCTGGGTCAGCAGGTTGGACAGCGGCGTGCGCAGCTCGTGGGCGATATCCCCGGAGAAGGCCGAGAGCCGGGCGAAGGCGTCCTCCAGCCGCGCCAGCATGGCGTTGAAGGCCTGCGCCAACTCGGCCAGCTCGGCGGGCTGGCGCGCCTCCTCCAGGCGAGTGGTCAGCGAACTGGCGGAGATCCCCGCCGCCACCTCGCCCATCTGTCGCAGCGGGCGCAGGCTGCGGCGCACCCCCCAGGCGCCGAGCAGGGCGGTGGCCAGGGCGGACAGCCCGACGCCGAGCCAGATCAGCCGCTGCATGTCGTCGAGAAAATGCCGGTGGTGGGCGATGTTGAGATGCAGGGTCAGCCGCGCCCCGTTGGCGCGCCGCGGCTCCAGGGACGCCTCCAGGCTGCGGTAGGCCGCCGGGTCGCGGCGCTCGGGGCGGCTGTCGAACCAGACGAGGCCGTCGCTGCCGGCGATGCGCAGGGCCAGTTCCGGGTGCAGGGCCAACTCTTCCTGCACCGCGGGCAGGCGGCCTGGCAGATCCGCCCCGTCGGCGACGCCGTCGAGCAGGTTGCGCAGCACCGTCAGTTCGCCCTGCAACTGCTGGTAATCGAGTTCGGCGAAATGCGCCTCGCTGGCCTGGTTGAAGAGGGCACCGGCGAGCAGCGAGACGGCCGCGCTGCAGGCGGCGAACAGCAGGCTCAGGCGGGCGCCGAGGGACAGCGGCCTCATGGCGCGGCGCGCACTTCGAGGACGTAGCCCAGGCCGCGCACGGTATGGATCAGCGGCGGGGCGAAGTCGTCGTCGATTTTCGTGCGCAGGCGGCGGATGGCCACCTCGACGACGTTGGTCCCGCTGTCGAAGTGCATGTCCCAGACCTCGGCGGCGATCAGCGACTTGGGCAGCACCTCGCCCCGGCGGCGCAGCAGCAACTCGAGCAGGGCGAACTCCTGGGGCGTCAGGTCGATGCGCCGGCCGCCGCGGCGGACCCGCCGGCGCAGCAGGTCGAGCTCCAGGTCGGCGGCCTGCAGGAAGGTCTCCGCGGCGGTGGTCTGGCCACGGCGCAGCAGGGTGCGCACCCGCGCCAGCAGTTCGGCGAAGGCGAAGGGCTTGACCAGATAGTCGTCGGCGCCCAGCTCCAGGCCGTGCACCCGGTCTTCCACCGCATCGCGGGCGGTGAGAAACAGCACCGGCATGTCCCGACCCGCCTGGCGCAGGCTGTGCAGGATCTGCCAGCCGTCGCGGCCGGGCAGCATCACGTCGAGGATCAACAGGTCGTGGTCGCCCTCCAGCGCCAGGCGTTCGCCGGTCGTGCCGTCGGCGGCCAGCTCGACGGCGAAGCCGGCCTCGCCGAGGCCCTGCTGCAGGGAGTGGCCGGTCTTGGGTTCGTCTTCGACGATCAGCAGTTTCATCGCTGTGTCCGTAATGGCGGGATGTCCTTTATACCGGCTCCGCGCCCGTCCGGCAGCCGCCCGACGTGCCGTCGGCCGGCCCCCTCGTTCCGGCTGAAAGCCTGCCGGGAAGTCGGTACACTTGCCGCGCTCGATCCCACCCTCAGGTTTCCGCATCATGCCTCCCGCCGCCGAACACTCCCCGCTGGGCAAGTCCAGCGAATACCTCGACACCTACACGCCGTCCCTGCTGTTCCCCATCCCGCGCGCGCCGAAGTGGGCCGAGCTGGGACTGACGGCGGCGAGCCTGCCGTACCGCGGGGTGGATGTGTGGAACTGCTACGAGTTGTCCTGGCTGCTGCCCTCGGGCAAGCCGGTGGTGGCCATCGGCGAGTTCGTGATTCCCGCCGATTCGCCGAACATCGTCGAATCGAAGTCCTTCAAGCTCTACCTCAACTCCCTCAACCAGACGGTGTTCGCCGACTGCGAGACGCTGCGCCAGACCCTTGCCGCGGACCTTTCCGCCGCGGCCGGCGCGCCGGTGGCGGTGCGTCTGCGCAGCCTGGCCGAGGTGCAGGAAGAAGGCATCGCGGCGCTGCCGGGGCAGTGCATCGACGAGCTGGAGGTGGCCATCGTCCGCTACGGGCAGCCATCTCCCGCGCTGCTGCGCTGCGATCCGAACCGCCGGCTGGAACAGGTGCTGCACAGCCATCTGCTCAAGTCCAACTGTCCGGTGACCGGCCAGCCGGACTGGGGCAGCGTGGTGGTGGACTACCGCGGCCCGGCGCTGGACCCTGCCAGCCTGCTCGCCTATCTGGTGAGCTTCCGCCAGCATGCGGACTTCCACGAGCAGTGCGTCGAGCGCATCTTTCTCGACCTGCTGCATCTGCTCGAGCCGGAGCGGCTGACCGTCTACGCGCGCTACGTGCGCCGCGGCGGGTTGGACATCAACCCCTGGCGCAGCACCGACGCGGTGGTTGCGGACAACCGGCGGCTGGCGAGGCAGTGAGGGCGCACGAGCGGGCGCAACGCCCGCTCAGTGCTTCCAGAAGCTCGGACTCAGCAGCACCAGCACGGTGATGATCTCCAGGCGGCCGAGCAGCATGCCGAGCGACAGCAGCCACTTGGCGGTGTCCGGCAGGCTGGCGAAGTTGCCGGCCGGGCCGATGATCGGACCGAGCCCGACGCCGACGTTGCACACCGCGGTGGCGGCACCGCTCAGTGCGGTGATCATGTCGAGGCCGAGCAGGCTGAGGCCGAGGGCGATCGCGCCGATGGTCACGGTGAAGAAGAACGAGAAGGTGAGGATCGAGCGGACGATCTCCTCGTCCAGGTTGTGGCCGTTGTACTGCTGCTTGAGCACCGCACGGGGATGGATCAGCTGGCGCATGCTGGCCTTGAGCAGCACGTAGGCGACCTGGAAGCGGAAGATCTTCAGTCCGCCGCTGGTGGAGCCCGAGCAGCCGCCGACGAAGGTCAGGTAGAAGAACACCATCACCGCGAAACCGCCCCACTGGCTGTAGTCGCCCAGGACGAGGCCGGTGGTGGTGACCACCGACACCACGTTCAGCGTGACGATGCGCAGGGCGTCGAGGAATGCGTGATCGGAGTGCAGCCAGAGCCAGAGGGCGAACAGCAGGCAGGTGATGCTCAGCATCAGCAGGAAGCCGTGCACCTGGTGGTCTCGCAGCAGAGCCCGGCGGTTGCCGCGCAGGGTGGACACGTAGAGGGTGAAGGGCAGGCCGCCGAGCAGCATGAAGACCACGGCGACCCAGTGCGCGGCCGGGCCGAACTTGGCCATCGAGGCATCCGAGGTGGAGAAGCCGCCGGTGGAGATGGTCGACATCGCATGGTTGATGGCATCGAACCAGCCCATTCCCGCCAGGCGGAAGGTCAGGATGCCGAGCAGGGTGAAGCCGACGTAGATGGCGACGATGTACTTGGCGACCATGTGCGAGCGTGGCATCACCTTTTCCGACCAGTCCGAGGATTCGGTCTGGAACAGCCGCATGCCGCCGACGCGCAGCAGCGGCAGGATCGCCACCGCCATGCCGATGAAGCCGATGCCGCCCAGCCAGTGCAGCATGGAGCGCCACATCAGCAGGCCCGGCGAGGCGCTGTCCAGCCCGGACAGTACCGTCGAACCGGTGGTGGTGATGCCGGACATGGCCTCGAAAAAGGCGTCGGTGTAGCTGATGTTCTGCAGCAGGTTCAGCGGCAGGGCGGCGAAGACGCAGACCACCAGCCAGCTGGTGGTCGTCAGCAGGTACATGTCGCGCGGGCGCAGGTGCACCTGCTCCGGGCGGCCGGGGAGGATCAGGGCGACCCCGGCGCTGAGGGTGATCATGCTCGCCCAGGTGAAGGACTCGATCTCGTGGCTGTGTTCGTAGATCAGCAGGGTCAGGATCGGCAGGACCATGCCGATGGCCAGGGTGATCAGGAAGATGCCGAGAATGAAGCCGATGATGCGCAGGGTCGGCAGAGCCATGGGTGGTGCCTGGGCTGGGAGTTCGAGGCCGGCCATTCTACCCGCGCCGCTTGTACTGTAAACCGCCGGGCGGCGCCGCAGCCTCGCGGGGGGCTTCACAAGCGCATGGCGGCGCTTGTCAGGGGCAGGCCGGGCGAAGGGCGTCCGCGGGGCTCCTCTTGTCGTTTCTTCGCGCCGCCTATGGCCTGCCGCCGCTGCAGCCGGATCTGGCTCCGGAACGAGTGGCCTGAGCGCGGGGGCAAAGCCCGACGGCTCGGCGTAGAATCGGCCCCATACCACTGCCAAGGAGGTGCCCATGGACGCTCTCGATGCCTTGCTCAACCGCGTTTCCGTCGCCCGTCTGCGCGATCCGGCGCCGAATGCCGAACAGCGCGAGCGGCTGTTCGCCGCCGCGCTGCGGGCGCCGGATCATGCCCAGTTGCGGCCCTGGCGTTTCCTGACCGTGGAGGGCGCGGACCGGGAGCGCCTCGGCGAGCTGTTCGCCAGTGCCATCGCCGCCGGGCAGCCGGAGGCCCGCGAGGAGGTCCTGCAGAAGGCGCGCAGCGCGCCCCTGCGCGCGCCCCTGCTGGTGGTGGTGATCGCCAGTCTGAAGGAGCATCCCCGGGTACCGGACGTGGAGCAACTGCTCAGCGCCGGTTGCGCCGCCCATGCCCTGTTGCTGGCCGCCCATGCCCAGGGGCTCGGGGCGATGTGGCGGACCGGCGATCCGGCCTACGATCCGCGGGTCGCGGCCGGGCTGGGGCTGGCCGGCAACGAGCGGATCGTAGGCTTTCTCTATCTGGGGACGCCGGAGGGCGAATTGCGGGTGCCGCAGCGGCCCGCGCCGGCCGAGTTCGTCAGCGCCTGGTCGGGCGCCGAGAGCTGAGCCGGCGGCTCAGCGGGACGTTGTCAGCGGCAGGTCGAGGGTGGCGAGGAAGCCGCCGTCCGGATGGTTGGCGAGGAGCAGTCGGCCGTTGTGGCGTTCCGCGGCGCGCCGGGCGATGGCCAGGCCCAGTCCGTGACCGGCCGCGTTCTGTCCGGGCGCCCGGTAGAAGGGCTCGCCCAGGCGGGCCAGATGTTCTTCTGCCACCCCGGGGCCGTGGTCGCGCACGCTGAGCAGCAGGCGCTCGCCGCGGCGTTCGGTGCGGATTTCCACCGGCCGGTCCGCCGGGCTGAAACGCAGGGCATTGCGCAGCAGGTTGTCCAGCGCCCGCTCGAGCATGTCCGGCCAGCCCGACAGCGCGAGTCCGGGGGTCAGCTCGCTGCGGATTTCCCGTCCCGGTGCGCTGAGGGCGCAGTCGTTACGCAGGTGCGCGACCAGCTCGCCGAGGTCGATCGGGCGGGCTGCGCCGGGATCGGCATCGAGGCGCGCCAGGGCGAGGATCTCGCCGATCAGCGCCTCCAGGCGATCGCATTCCAGGGTCAGGCGCGGCCACAGGCGGGCGCGCTCTTCCGCGCCGGCACGTTCGGCCAGGGCCAGGGCGATGCGCAGCCGCGCCAGCGGCGAGCGCAGTTCGTGGGAGACGTCGCGCAGCAGCTGGCGCTGGCTGCCGATCAGGCTCTGCAGGCGTGCGCCCATGCGGTTGAAGTCGCGGGCCAGCACGCCCAGTTCGTCGCGCCGGGTGGCCAGGCGCGCCAGGCTGCTCTGTTGGTAGCTGGTCTGTCCGAGATCGTGCACGGCGCGGCGCAGGCGGTTCAGCGGGCGGGTGATCGAGACGGTCAGCAGCAGGCTGAACAGGGTCAGCACCACCAGGGCGATGACCATGGCGCTGAGCGGCCAGAGCAGGCTGTCGTTGCGCCAGGCGCGCAGCTCCTCGTGGGGGATCCGGTAGATGAAGAGGTAGGTCTGCCCGCTGCTCGGGCTGGTGTATTCCTGGCTCAGCTGGCGCCAGGGAAAGCGCGGCAGGGGCGGGCGGTTGCCGAACTCGGGCGGTGGCGGCGGCGGGCGATGATGGGGGTGGGGGGGCTCCCGGCTGGACAGGTGGCGGCCGGTTTCGTCCAGCACCTGGACGAAGACGCGGTACTGGTCGCGGTTCTCGTCCAGCAGGGGCTGCGCGGCCAGCGCCCCCTGGGCCTCGTAGCGCTCCGTCCAGCGGGCGGCGAGGTCCTGCATGCCGGGGTGGCGGGCGATGATCCAGGCATCGTTGTTCAGCGCCCGGCCCAGCAGCAGGGACAGGCCGGCGACCAGCACCAGGGCCAGCCAGAAGGCCGCGAGGACTCGCCAGAAGAGTGAGCGCATGGGGGACTCGGTGCGGCGGGGGGAAAAGCCGAACCGCCCGGTGGGCGGTTCGGTGGGGGGACGACTCAGTTCTTCTTGGCGTCCTTCTCGGCCTTCCACTTGCGGAACTCTTCCCACTCGGCGCGGCGTTTTTCGCCTTCGGCCTTGCGCGCCTCGAATTGCTTGAGCTGCTCGGGGGTCAGTTGCTCGCGGAAGGTCTTGTCGGCCTTGTCGCGGCTGGCCTGCAGTTCTTTCTGCATGGCCTCCTTGTCGGCCTCGGAGAGCTTGTCCATGTAGCGCCGGGTGATCTCGCGCTTCTCCTGAGCGGCGTCCAGGCGGGCCTTGTTAACCGCCTGGCGCTGTTCGGCGTTCAGCTTGAGTCCGTCCATGGGCGCCATCATCATCCCGGGCATCCCGGCCATGCCCTCCCGGCCGTGCTGGTGGTGACCGGAGCCCATGTCGCAGACCGGACCCGGCTCGTCGGGTTCGGCGGCGATCGCGGCGAGGGGCAGGGCGGTGGCGAGCAGCAGCATGGAAAGAGTCTTGCGCATGGTGTGTTTCCTCTTGTTTGCGTAATCGGCTGTGTGCCGGACGAAGCCAGTCTAGGGAATTGCACGGTCAGGCACGGTCAGGCGAGGGTAAAGGCTGGGTAAAGGTGCCCTCAGGCGCTGTAATAGTAGCCGCGGCTGCGCAGGGCGAGGATGCGCGGACTGCCGTCCGGGTGCGGACCGAGCTTCCTGCGCAGGTTGCTGACGTGCATGTCCAGACTGCGGTCGTAGAGGGTCAATTTGCGGCCGAGGGCCAGTTGCGCGAGGGTCTGCTTATCCACCGGCTCGCCCGGCTGGCGCAGCAGGGCCTCGAGCAGACGGCTCTCGGAGGCGGTGAGGGCGATCTCGTGGCCGCCGATGTCGACCACCCCGCGCGCACTGCTGAAGCACAGGTCGCCCAACCCCAGCTGGGTCGAGGCGGCCGGCGGCTGGGTGCGGCGCAGCACGGCGCGCAGGCGGGCGGTCAGCTCGCGCGGATCGCAGGGTTTGGCCAGGTAGTCGTCGGCGCCGAGCTCCAGACCGAGGATGCGGTCCAGCGGCTCGCCGCGGGCGGAGAGCATCAGCACCGGCAGGTCCGGATAGTCGCCGCGCAGCTGCTTGAGTAGCTCGAGACCGGAGCCGTCGGGCAGCATCACATCCAGCACCACGGCATCGGGGGTCTTTTCGATGAGGGCGAGGCGGGCGTCGCGGCCGTCGTGGCAGGCGCGCATCTGGAAGCCTTCCTGAGCCAGCCAGCTGGCGAGCAGCTCGCACAGCTCGCGGTCGTCGTCGATCAGCAGCAGTTCGCTCATGGCGGCGCCATGGCCTCCCGGGCAGAGGGTCAGGGCAGGACCTTGTTGAAGGGCTTGACCTTGACGTCGGCATACACGCCGGCGGCGCAGTAGGGGTCGGCCTCGGCCCAGCTGCGGGCGGCGGCCAGGGAGTCGAACTCGGCGACCACCAGGCTGCCGCTGAAGCCGGCCGGGCCGGGGGCCGGGCTGTCCACCGCCGGGTGCGGGCCGGCCAGCACCAGGCGGCCTTCTTCCTTCAGTTGCTGCAGGCGGGCGAGGTGGGCGGGACGAGCGCCCAGGCGCTTGTCCAGGGAGTTTTCCACGTCGGTGGCGATGATGGCGTAGAGCATGTCAGTCCTTGGGTTTGGCGGAGGAGGGCTGGGTCTCGGCGGCGTCGCGCATGTGGCGGGCGAGGAACAGGCCTTGGCCGACCAGGAACAGGACGGTCATGCCCAGGCTGCCGAACACTTTGAAGTCGACCCAGAATTCGTGGAAGGTGAAGGCGACGAACAGGTTGGCGCAGCCGCTGAATGCGAAGAATGCCACCCAGGCGAGGTTCAGGCGCGTCCACAAGGGCGGCGGCAGGCTGACCGCATGGCCCATGATGCGCTGGATCAGCGGGCGATCGCCAATGAACTGGCTGGCGGCGAAGCCCAGGGCGAACAGCCAGTTGACCACCGGTGCCTTCCACTTGAGGAACGTCTCGCTGTGGAAGGCCAGGGTCATGCCGCCGAACACCAGGCAGGCGAGCAGGGTGATCCACTGGCCCTTTTCCAGCCGGCGCTGGATCAGGAACAGGATGCCGTAGACCAGCAGCGAGGCGAGGATCAGGACGGCGGTGGCGCTGAAGATGCCGCCGAAGGTGACGCTCTGGCCGGCCAGTTCGATGGCGCGGGGCTCCAGCTTGTAGACGATGAAAAAGAGAATCAGCGGGATGAAATCGATGAATTGTTTCACTGTGGCAGCCAGACGCGGGATGTGACGGCATAATAACAAACCTCGACAACCGCGAAAGCCAGCGCCATGAAGGTCGACCTGCACTGCCACAGTACCGCTTCCGACGGCGCGTTGAGCCCCGCCGAGGTGGTTTGCCGTGCCCACGGACGCGGTGTCCGGCTGCTGGCGTTGACCGACCACGACACCCTGGACGGGCTCCCCGAGGCGCAGGCCGCCGCCGCCGGGCTGGACATCGAACTGATCAACGGTATCGAGCTGTCCGCCCTGTGGGGCGGAGCGACCGTGCATGTGCTCGGCTACGCCTTCGCCGGCGATGCGCCGGCTCTGCGCCTGGCCCTCGCCGGGCTGCACGAGGGGCGCTGGCAGCGGGCCGCGGAGATCTCCCGGCGGCTGGCCGCCAAGGGTATGGACGGCGCCCTGGAGGGCGCCCGGGCGGTGCAGCGCGAGCTGGGCGGCAGCGGCAACGCGCCGGCGCGTCCGCACTTCGCCGAGTTCCTGGTCCGTGCCGGGCACGTCCGGGACCGTGCGGAAGCCTTTCGCAAGTGGCTGGGCGCAGGCAAGCTGGGCGACATCAAGCAGCACTGGCCGACTCTCGAGCAGTCGGTCGCCACCTTGCGTGCGGCCGGTGCCTGGATCAGTCTCGCGCATCCTTGGCACTATGACTTCACCCGCAGCAAGCGGCGGCGCCTGGTCGGCGACTTCATCCGTGCCGGTGGCCATGCGCTGGAGGTCAGCAACGGCCTGCAGGCGGCCGAACAGGTCGGCGGCCTGGCCATCCTGGTTCGCGAGTTCGGTCTGCTGGCCAGCGCCGGTAGCGACTTCCACGCCCCCGACGACTGGTCCGAGCTGGGCCTGTACCGCCCGCTGCCGGACGACCTGTCGCCTCTCTGGACGCGTTTCGCCCATGTCCGTCACTGCGCCGTCCTCTGAACAGGGAATCCATGTGAGCCAGTACTTCCAGATCCATCCGGAAAACCCCCAGCTGCGCCTGATCCGCCAGGCCGCGGAGATCGTCCGTGGCGGCGGGGTGATCGTCTATCCCACCGACGCCTCCTACGCGCTCGGTTGCCAGCTCGGCAACAAGGCCGGCCTGGAGCGCATCCGCCACCTGCGTCAGCTGGACGACAAGCACAACTTCACCCTGGTGTGCAGCGACCTTTCCCAGTTGAGCCTGTTCGCCCGGGTCGACACCGGCGCCTTCCGCCTGCTCAAGACCTGGACCCCGGGCCCCTACACCTTCATCCTCAATGCCAGCCGCGAGGTGCCGCGGATCATGCTGCACCCCAAGCGGCGCACCGTCGGCCTGCGCATTCCCGCCAACCCCATCGCCCAGGCCCTGC
This sequence comes from Azotobacter beijerinckii, assembly GCF_900110885.1. Lineage (GTDB taxonomy): Bacteria > Pseudomonadota > Gammaproteobacteria > Pseudomonadales > Pseudomonadaceae > Azotobacter > Azotobacter beijerinckii. The sequence goes on from NZ_FOFJ01000012.1 coordinate 67,395, forward strand.
TGGCGGAGTTGGGCGAGCCGCTGATGAGCGCCAGCCTGATCCTGCCCGGCGAGACGCTGCCGATGAGCGATCCCGAGGAGATGCGCCGGCGCCTCGAACATCAGGTCGATCTGGTCGTCGACGGCGGTGCCGGCACCCTGGAGGCCTCCACCGTGGTCAGCCTGCTCGACGGCGAGCCCGAGGTGCTGCGCGTCGGCTGCGGCGACCCGACGCCCTTCGCCGGCGAAGCCTGAGTCTTGCGTCGCCCAGCGCAGGCCGGCGCTTCGCCGGCCGACGAGCCGCCGCCCGAGGAAAGCCCCGCCAGCCCCCCCGACGAAGCGCAGGAATCACCTTTCGCGCTGGTCTACGGGCAGGCGCTGACCGAGCTGCCGCAGGACCTGTACATTCCGCCGGACGCCCTGGAGGTGTTCCTCGAGGCATTCGAGGGGCCGCTCGACCTGCTGCTCTACCTGATCCGCCGGCAGAACATCGACATCCTCGACATTCCGGTGGCCGAGATCACCCGCCAGTACATGGGCTACGTCGAACTGATGAAGGTCGCGCGCCTGGAGCTGGCCGCCGAATACCTGGTGATGGCCGCCATGCTCGCCGAGATCAAGTCGCGCATGCTGCTGCCGCGCTCGACCGAGGCCGAGGCGGAAGAAGAGGACCCGCGTGCCGAGCTGATCCGCCGCCTGCAGGAGTACGAGCGCTTCCGGAGCGCTGCCGAGGAACTCGACGACCTGCCACGGGTCGGTCGCGAACTGTACCCGGCGCAGTTGGAGGCGCCCCAGGCGCGGGTGCGCCGGCTGCTGCCGACGGTCGCTCTGGACGAGCTGCTGCTGGCGATGGCCGAGGTACTGCGCCGCGCCGACCTGTTCGAGAGCCACCAGATCACCCGCGAGGCACTGTCCACCCGCGAGCGGATGAGCGAGGTGCTGGAGCGTCTGCGCGACGGCGGCTTCGTGCCCTTCGTGCAGCTGTTCCGGGGCGAGGAGGGACGCCTGGGGGTGGTGGTGACCTTCATGGCGGTACTCGAACTGATCAAGGAGTCCCTGGTCGAGCTGGTGCAGACCGAACCCTTCGCACCCATCCATGTGCGCCTGCGCGGGGACGAGCTTTCGGGAGAGACGGAATGAACCTTAACGATCCGGCCCAACTGGCCGTGCTGCTCGAGGCCTATCTGCTCGCCGCCGGCCGGCCGCTGTCGCTGGAGCGCCTCGGCGAGCTGTTCGACGAGGCCGAGCGGCCGCCGCCGGCCCGCCTGCGCGATGCCCTGGCGATTCTCGCGCGCTCCTGTCAGGGCCGTGCCTTCGAGCTCAAGGAAGTGGCCTCCGGCTATCGTCTGCAGGTGCGCGAGCGCTTCGCGCCCTGGGTCGGGCGCCTCTGGGAGGAGCGCCCGCAGCGCTATTCGCGGGCCCTGCTGGAAACCCTGGCGCTGATCGCCTACCGCCAGCCGATCAGCCGCGGCGAGATCGAGGAGGTCCGCGGCGTGGCGGTGAGCAGCAACATCGTCAAGACTCTACAGGAGCGCGACTGGATTCGGGTGGTCGGCTACCGCGAGGTGCCCGGCCGGCCGGCGCTGTTCGCCACCACCCGTGCCTTCCTCGACGATTTCAACCTGACGAGCCTCGACGAGCTGCCGCCCCTGGCGGTCCTGCGCAGTCTGGAGCCCGCCCCAGGTACCTTGGACGAGGAGGAACTGCCGTCAGCGGGTCCGCAGGCCCTCGTCGAGCCGGCGGAGCAGGTCAGCTTCCGCAGCCTGCTGGCGGAGCTGGATTCGATGGAGCAGGGGCTCAAGACCGACTTCGACGACCTGCCCGAGCCGGAGGAGGAGGCCCCGGGCGATGCCGGCAGGGAGCGGGCCGCGGACGAATCCTGACGGGCTGGCGGTAGGGCCGGCGGGCGCTTGTCCATTTGCTGCCGCTGGGCCTAAATGGAGATCGACCAATCCACTGGGAGTCCGCGATGCATCCCCGAGTGCTCGAAGTCATTCGCCCGGCCGGGCGGGATCTGTTCGACCGCGCCGACGCGGGGTCCTTCCATGCCGCCGGTGGTGCGCGCTTGCCGATTCGCAAGCGGGTCGGGGCGACCTGCCGCTCGGCGGAGGAGGGCGTCGGCATGTTCTCCGAGCGTCTCGGGGCACTCGAATGAAGCTGGCCCTGATCGGCGATATCGGCGGTACCCACGTGCGCTTCGCCCTCTGGCGGGAGGGCCGGCCGGACGCGCTACGGGTACTCGCCACGGGCGATTATCCCGGCCCGGAGGAGGCGATCCGTAGCTACCTCGCCGGGCTTGGCCTGCCGCTGGCGGCGCTGGACACGGCCTGTCTGGCCTGCGCCGGACCGGTGCAGGGCGACCTGTTCCGCCTCACCAACAACCACTGGCAGTTCGGCCGCCTGGCGCTTACCCATGCACTGGGCCTGCGCCAGTTGCTGGTGATCAACGATTTCGCCGCGATGGCCCTCGGCATGACCCGCCTGGCCGATCACGAGCGGCTGACCGTCCGGCCCGGCCGGGCCGAGGCGGGCAGTCCCCGGTTGGTGCTGGGGCCGGGTACCGGGCTCGGCGTCAGCGCCCTGCTGCCGGACGGCGCGGGGCACTGGCGGGTTCTGCCGGGCGAGGGCGGGCATGTCGACCTGCCGCTCGTCACCGCCCGCGAGGTGGCCCTGTGGCAGCTGCTGCAGCGCGAACTCGGCCATGTGAGCGCGGAAAGCGTGCTCAGCGGCAGCGGCCTGCTGCGGCTGTACCGCGCCAGCTGCCTCCTCGACGGACAGACGCCGCGGCTCGACTCGGCCGCCGCGGTGAGCGCCGCGGCGCTGTCCGGAGATGCCGGCGCGGCGGCGGTGCTCGAGCAGTTCTGCGGCTGGCTGGGACGGGTCGCCGGCAACCACGCGCTGACTTTGGGGGCGCGCGGCGGAGTCTATCTGGCCGGCGGCATCCTGCCGCATTTCGCCGCCTTCCTGCAGGGCAGCGGCTTCGCCCGCTGCTTCGTCGACAAGGGGGTGATGAGCGACTATCTGGCGGACATCCCGGTGTGGCTGGCGACGGCCGAGCAGCCCGGTCTGCTGGGCGCCGGGCTGGCGCTGCAAGCGTGGCTGGAGCGCTCGTCCGGCTGAGGCGCCGCGCCCCGGCCGCTCACTCCTCGGTCACTTCGTCGTCGCTCGGATAGCGGGTCTGCGCCAGGCTTTCCTTGATCTTGCGCAGGTGCGGCTGGAAGTCCGCGCCGCGGCGCAGGGTCACGCCGGCGGCCAGCACGTCGAGCACGGTGAGCTGGATGATCCGCGAGGACATCGGCATGTAGATGTCGGTGTTTTCCTGCAGCGGGATGTCCAGGCTGTGGGTGCAGGCCTTGGCCAGCGGCGAGCCGGCGGCGGTCAGGCCGAGCACCGAGGCGCCGTTGCCGCGGGCGAGGCGCGCCACTTCGATCAGCTCGCGGGTGCGTCCGGTGTAGGAGACGATCACGAACAGCTCGCCGGTGTGCGCCACCGAGGCGAGCATGCGTTGCATCAGCACGTCGCTCTGGGCGGTCACGGCGAGGTTGAAGCGGAAGAACTTGTACTGCGCGTCCAGGGCCACCGAGGCGGAGGCGCCGAGGCCGAAGAAGTGGATCTGCCGGGCCTGGATCAGCAGGTCGACGGCCCGGTCGATGCTCTGCGGATCGAGTTCCTGGCAGGTGTTGTCCAGGGCGGCGATGGTGCTGCCGAAGATCTTGCGCGTGTAGGCGGCGGGACCGTCGTTCGCCGCGACCGCCTGGCTGACGTAGGCGGCGCCACTGGCCAGGCTTTGCGCCAGCTGGATCTTCAGGGCCGGGTAGCCGTTGGCCTCGAGGGAGCGGCAGAAGCGGTTGACGGTCGGCTCGCTGACGCCGGCCGCCTGGGCCAGGGCGGCGATGCTCAGGCCCATGACCTGCTGCGGGTCCTGCAGAATGACCTCGGCGACCTTGCGCTCGGCCTTGTTCAGCTCGTCAAGGCGACCCTGGATCTGTTCGAGAAAGTTTCTCATGGCATTCCCTTGTCCTTTTTTGAAGGCGATACTGGGTTTTTACAGGTCCTTGTAGTTTTATTACAACACCGGCTGGAAAATTCAGGGGTGATAACCGGGCCTTCTTTTCTAAACTGGTGAAAAACACATTCGAAACATCGAGCGCTCATCCAGAGGGTCGAAGCGGGAGCTTGCATATGGCTATCTATACAGTTGAACTGCCGCCGGGCGTAGTCGCCCATGGCCTGGCCGATGCCGAGCGGCTCGCCGCCGCCATGGCGCAGCAGGTGGCGGAGGTCTTGCGCGCGGCCATCGACGCCCATGGCCGGGCGAGCCTCGTGGTTTCCGGCGGACGCAGTCCGGTCGCCTTCTTCGAACGGCTGGCGGAGCAGGCACTGGACTGGGCGCGGGTGACGGTCGCCCTGGCCGACGAGCGCTGGGTACCGCTCGGCCATCCCGACAGCAATGCCGGCCTGGTGCAGCGTCATCTGTTGTGCGGCCGGGCGGCGCCGGCGCGCTTCCTCGGTCTCTACCAGCCGGCCGAGTCCCTCGAGGCGGCGGCGCAGCTGGCCGACGCGGCGCTGGCCGAACTGCCCCAGCCGATCGACGTGCTGGTGCTGGGCATGGGCGAGGACGGCCACACCGCCTCGCTGTTTCCCGGCAGTCCGAGCCTGGCCGCGGCGCTGGAGCCCGAGTGCCCGCGCCGTTGCCTGGCGATGCTGGCGCCGAGTGTGCCCCATCAGCGGCTGACGCTGACCCTGCCGCTGCTGGCTTCGGCGCGCCTGCCGCTCCTGCAGATCCAGGGCGAGGCCAAGCTGGACACCCTGCGCGCCGCGCTGGGCGGCGAGGACGCCCGGCAGATGCCGATCCGCGCCCTCCTGCATTCCCCCCTCGAGATCTACTGGTGCCCCTGAGCGCCGAGGAGTGTCGCATGCTGATCCCCATGGACGAGAAGATTGCCCGCATCGACAGCCTCTGCGCTCAGGCGCGGATTCTGCCGGTGATCACCGTGCGCCGGGAGGCGCACATCCTGCCGCTGGCCGATGCCCTGGCCGCCGGCGGCCTGCGCACGCTGGAGATCACCCTGCGCTCGGCGCACGGGCTGACCGCCATTCGTACTCTGCGCCGGGAGCGGCCGCAGCTGTGCGTCGGCGTCGGCACCGTGCTCGATGCACAGATGCTGGCCGAAGCCGAAGCCGCCGGGGCGCAGTTCGTGGTCACCCCCGGCTGCACCGCCGAAATCCTTGAGGCCGGACTGGAAAGCCCGCTGCCGCTGTTGCCCGGGGCGAGCAGCGCCTCCGACCTGATGCTCGGCCACAGCCTCGGCTACCGGCGCTTCAAGCTGTTTCCGGCGGAGGTCTGCGGCGGCGTGGCGGCGCTGCGGGCGTTCGGCGCTCCCTTTCCCGGCATCCGCTTCTGCCCCACCGGGGGCATCCGTCCGGACAATCTCCGGGAGTACCTGGCACAGCCCAACGTGATGTGCGTGGGCGGTTCCTGGATGCTCGACGAGCCGGCCATGGAGCGCGGCGACTGGGCGACCATCGAACGCCTGGCCGCCGAGGCCCTGGCCCTGTTGAAGTGAGCCGCCGGGGCGGATGCTTCGCACCGGCGATGCGCGTATGATGCGCGCCCCATTCAAGCGGAACCGACACACCGGGAGGTGCCCAGATGAGCGAACGTGAAGAGAATTCCCTGCCTGCCGCCCAGGGCGAAAAGCTGCAGAAGGTGCTGGCGCGCATGGGCCTCGGCTCTCGGCGCGACGTCGAGACGCGGATCGCCGAGGGCCGGGTGATGGTCAACGGGGTGGTCGCCAGCCTCGGCCAGCGGGTTGGCCGCAACGATGCCATCGCCCTCGACGGGCGCCTGCTCAGGCGCGAGGAGGCCGCCGAAACGGTGCGCCGGGTGCTGATCTACAACAAGCCCGAGGGCGAGATCTGCACCCGCAGCGATCCGGAAGGCCGGCCGACCGTGTTCGACCGTCTGCCGCGCCTGAAGGAGGGCCGCTGGATCAATATCGGCCGGCTCGACATCAACACCACCGGGCTGCTGCTGTTCACCACCGACGGCGAGCTGGCCAACCGGCTGATGCATCCGTCCTATGAAATGGACCGCGAGTACGCAGTGCGCGTGCGTGGCGAGGTCACCGAGGAGATGCTCGAGGCCCTCAAGCGCGGGGTGATGCTGGAGGACGGTCCGGCACGTTTCACCGATATCAAGGAGGCCCCTGGCGGCGAAGGCCTCAACCGCTGGTTCCACTGCGTGGTGATGGAGGGTCGCAACCGCGAGGTGCGCCGCCTGTGGGAGTCCCAGGGGGTGGTGGTGAGCCGGCTGAAGCGGGTGCGTTTCGGTCCGGTGTTCATGACCGCCGACCTGTCCATGGGCCGCTGGCGCGAGATGATCCAGCCGGAGGTGGACGTCCTCGGTAGCGAGGTGGGCCTGGAGCCGGTGGTGCTGCCGGAAATGAAGCCGAAGTTCCGCGAGAAGATCGAGCGCCTGCAGCGCAAGTCGGCCAAGCCGGTCGATCGCAGCGGGCCCCGCGAGCGGGTGCTGCGCCCAGCCCATGAGGGCGCGCAGGCACAGGAGCGCCATGTACCGCGCCGGCCACGGGAGGAGAACGCCCCGCGCGACCACGCCCGTGGCACGCCGGTCGCCGAGCGTCCTGCCGAGTCCGCCCGCAAGCGTCCGGGTCGGCCGGCGGGGGAGCGCCCCTCCAGCGAGTCCGCGCGCAAGCGTCCGGGCCGGCCGGCGGGGGAGCGCCCGTCCACCGAGCCGGCGCGCCAGCGCCCGGGCAAGCCGACCGGGGAGCATCCGTCCAGCGAGTCCGCGCGCAAGCGTCCGGGCAAGCCGGCCGGCGAGCGTCCGCCCGTCGAGCTGGCCGAGCGGCCGGCCCGCAAGCCCCGGCCGGCCCCGGCCAAGCGCCGCAATCCGCCGGCCAGCGAGGGCCAGCGTCCGGGGTTCGGCCGCAAGCGTCCCTGACGGGGCGCCTCCGGCCGGCCTTTCCCGGAGGGGTCAGGGCATGTTCGACGCCTGCTGGGCGTCGAACGCCTGACCGTTCACGCCCTTGCTGTCCGGACCCATCAGGTACAGGTAGACCGGCATGATCTCTTCCGGTCCCGGCCGGCTCAGCGGGTTCTCCCCGGGGTAGGCCTGGGCACGCATGTCGGTGCGGGTGCCGCCGGGGTTGACGCTGTTGGCGCGCACCGCGCAGGTGCCCTCGACCTCGTCGGCGAGCACCTGCATCAAACCCTCGGTGGCGAACTTCGACACCGCGTAGCCGCCCCAGTAGGCACGGCCCTTGCGGCCGACGCTGCTCGAGGTGAACACCACCGAGGCATCTTCGGAGAGCTTGAGCAGTGGCAGCAGGGTGCTGGTGAGCATGAACATGGCATTCACGTTGACCTGCATGACGCGCATGAAGTGGTCGCCGGAGAGCTGTTCCAGCGGCGTGCGCGGACCGAGGATGGAGGCGTTGTGGAGCAGGCCGTCGAGGTGGCCGAATTCGCGTTCGATGGTCGCTGCCAGCTCGTCGTACTGGTGCGGCAGGGTGGTTTCCAGGTTGAGGGGAATCACCACCGGCTGCGGATGGCCGGCAGACTCGATCTCGTCGTAGACCCGGTTGAGGTGCTCTTCGGTCTTGCCCAGCAGCAGCACGGTGGCGCCGTGGGCGGCGAAGGTCTTGGCGGCGGCCGCGCCGATGCCGCGCCCGGCGCCGGTGACCAGGATGATGCGGTCCTTCAGCAGGTCGGGACGGGCGGTGTATTGGAACATGGGAGTCTCCTAGGGAGCGTTGCACGCTTCGCAGGGCGGCCGGGGCGCAGGGCGGAGCAATCCGCCACGGAGGCCGGCAGGCGTCGTCCCGCGAACGGGCGGCTCAGCACGAACAGAGCGCGCGATCGAGGACCGCGCGCAGGTCAAGCGGGTGGTCCACCACCACGTCGGCGCCCCAGTGGCCGGGGTTGTCGTCCGGATGGATGTAGCCGTAGCGCACCGCGGCGGTGCGGGTGCCGGCGGCGCGGCCGGACTCGATGTCGCGCAGGTCGTCGCCGACGAACAGGACGCTGGCCGGGTCCAGTCCGAGCCGGCTGCAGGCGAGGATCATGGGTTCCGGATCGGGCTTGCTGTTCTTCACGTGGTCCGGACAGATCAGCAGGGCCGAGCGTTCGGCCAGTCCCAGGCGTTGCATGATCGGCTCGGCGAAGCGCAGCGGCTTGTTGGTCACCACGCCCCACAGCAGCCGGGCCCGCTCGATGTCGGCGAGCAGCTCCTCCATGCCCGGGTAGGGGCGGGTGAACACCGCGCAGTGCTCCTGGTAGCGTTCGAGGAACTCCAGGCGCAGCGGCTCGAAGTCGGCGGCCGACGGCTCCAGGGCGAAGGCCGTCATGACCATCGCCCGGGCGCCACCGGAGACGACGTGGCGGATGGCACGCTCGTCGGCCGGCGGCAGGCCGCGGTCGGCGCGCATGGCCTGGATGATGGCGATGAAGTCCGGCGCCGTGTCGAGCAGGGTGCCGTCCATGTCGAAGAGAACCGCTCGTAGCGTCATGGAGAACTCATTCCTCGCGCAGGGTCTGGATCATATAGTTGACGTCGACATCCGTGCCCAGCTTGTAGTGGCGGGTCAGTGGGTTGTAGGTCAGGCCGACGATGTCCTCGACCGCCAGGCCGCTGGCGCGGCACCAGGCACCCAGTTCGGAGGGGCGGATGAATTTTTTGAAGTCGTGGGTGCCGCGCGGCAGCAGCTTGAGCAGATACTCGGCGCCGACGATCGCCAGCAGGTAGGCCTTGGGGTTGCGGTTGATGGTCGAGAAGAACACCTGGCCGCCGGGTTTGACCAGGGTGTGGCAGGCGTGGATTACCGAGGCCGGGTCGGGGACGTGCTCGAGCATTTCCAGGCAGGTGACCACGTCGAACTGGCCGGGCATCTCCGCCGCCAGCGCCTCGACGGTGCACTGCCGGTAGTCCACCTCGACGCCGGACTCTAGCTGGTGCAGGCGGGCTACGGCAAGCGGTGCCTCGCCCATGTCGATGGCGGTCACGCTCGCCCCGCGCAGGGCCATGGCCTCGCTGAGGATGCCGCCGCCGCAGCCGACGTCGAGCACCTTTTTGCCGGCCAGCCGGACGTGCTCCTCGATCCAGTTGACCCGCAGCGGATTGATCTCGTGCAGCGGCTTGAACTCGCTCTCGCGATCCCACCAGCGGTGAGCCAGGGCTTCGAATTTGGCGATTTCGGCGTGGTCGACGTTGCTCATCAGTTGTTCCGTGGTTATCGGGCGGTAACAGTGCTCGGCGTCCATGGTGCCAGCTTTGCCGGGTGCATGGGTTGCATGTCTTGTGTCGATTTGTCGCAGGGAGGACTCAGCGGAGGGCATCCGCGGTGCCGATGCGCCGGCCCCATTCGCGGGCCTTGTCTTTCACGCGCTCCTCGTCCAGGCGGGTCAGGCGGCCGTCGTCGAGCAGCTGCTTGCCGCCGACCCAGAGGTGCCGTACGCAGTCCCGGCCGCTGGCATAGATCAGCTGCGAGACCGGGTCGTAGATCGGCTGCTGGGCCAGTCCGGAGAGGTCGAAGGCGACCAGATCGGCAGCTTTGCCAGGCTCCAGGGAGCCGGTTTCGGCATCGAGGCCGAGCGCGCGGGCGCCGTTCAGGGTGGCCATGCGCAGCGCGCGGTGGGCGTCCAGGGCGGTGGCCGAGCCGGCGACCGCCTTGGCCAGCAGGGCGGCGGTGCGGGTCTCGCCGAGCAGATCGAGGTCGTTGTTGCTCGCCGCGCCGTCGGTGCCGATCGCCACGTTCACGCCGGCCTGCCAGAGGCGCTCGACCGGGCAGAAGCCGCTGGCCAGTTTGAGGTTGGACTCCGGGCAGTGGATCACGCTGCTGTTGCTCTCCACCAGCAGGGCCAGGTCGTCGTCGTCGATCTGGGTCACGTGCACCGCCTGGAAACGCGGGCCGAGCAGGCCGCGGCGGGCCAGGCGGGCCAGCGGCCGCACACCGTCGCGCTCGAGGGCCCGGGCGACCTCGTGGGAGGTCTCGTGCACATGCATCTGAATCATCGCGTCCAGTTCCTCGGCGAGCACGCGGACGCTCTCCAGCGTCTCGTCGCTCACCGAGTAGGGGGCGTGGGGGCCGAAGGCGACGCGGATCCGCGGGTGATGGCGGAGGTCGTCGAACAGCTCGACCCCCTTGCGCAGCGCCTCGTCGGCGTCGCGGGCGCCGGGGGTGGGAAAGTCCAGCACCGGGATGCACAGCTGGGCGCGGATGCCGCTCTGATGGATGGGGTCGCTGGCGATGTGCGGGTGGAAGTACATATCGGAGAAGCAGCCGATGCCGCCCTTGAGCTGCTCGGCGATGGCCAGTTCGGTGCCGTCGCGGACGAATTCCTCGTTCACCCAGCGGGCCTCGGCCGGCCAGATGTGTTTTTCCAGCCAGGTCATCAGCGGCAGGTCATCGGCCAGGCCGCGGAACAGGGTCATCGCCGCGTGGCCGTGGGCGTTCACCAAACTGGGGGCGAGGAGCATGCCGGGCAGTTCGCGGATTTCCCGGGCGGCGTGGCGCAGCGCGGTCTCGCGGGGGGCAAGCAGGGCGATGCGGCCGTCGCGGATGCCCAGTGCGTGATCGTGCAACACGACGCCGGCGGGCTCGACCGGCACCAGCCAGGTCGGCAGGAGCAGCAGATCGAGCGGAGCGGTGGCGTCAGACATGTCAGGGTCCTTGTCGGTTGCTGGAAAAGGGCGCAGTAGTATAGCCGAGCGCCGTTTTTGCCCGCTCGTTATAATCCGCCCCTTTTTCGTTTTCTGGACTGCGAGGTATTCCATGCGCGAGCGACTGCTGGCTGCGGAGAAAATCAAGGCCATCGAATGGCGGGATGGCACTTTGCATCTGCTCGACCAGCGCCTGCTGCCGCTGGAGGAAACCTGGCGCGCCTACGATTCCGCGGTCGAGGTGGCCGGGGCGATCCGCGACATGGTGGTGCGCGGCGCGCCGGCGATCGGTATCAGCGCCGCCTACGGCGTGGTGCTGGGCGCCCGCCAGCGGCTGGCGGCCGGCGGCGACTGGCGTGCGGCGCTGGAGGAGGATTTCCGGGCGCTGGCCGGGTCGCGGCCGACCGCGGTCAACCTGTTCTGGGCGCTGGATCGCATGCGCGAGCGCCTGGCGCGGCTGAAGGAGGGCGAGGGCGTGTTGGCGGCGCTGGAGGCCGAGGCGGTGGGCATCCACGAAAGCGATCGCGAGGCCAACCTGACCATGGCCCAGCTCGGCGTCGAGCTGATCCGCAAGCACAGCGGCAACCCCCAGGCGCTGCTGACCCACTGCAATGCGGGGGCGTTGGCCACCGGCGGTTTCGGCACCGCCCTCGGGGTGATCCGTGCTGCCTGGCTGGAGGGGCTGGTCGAGCGGGTCTATGCCGACGAGACCCGCCCCTGGCTGCAGGGTGCGCGCCTGACCGCCTGGGAATTGGTCGAGGAGGGCGTGCCGGTGAGCCTGAACGTGGATGGTGCGGCCGCCCACCTGATGAAGACCAAGGGCGTCAGCTGGGTGATCGTCGGCGCCGACCGGATCACCGCCGACGGTGACGTGGCCAACAAGATCGGCACTTACCAGCTGGCGGTGGTGGCCATGCACCACGGCGTGCGTTTCATGGTGGTGGCCCCCAGTTCGACCATCGACATGTCGCTGCAGAGCGGCGAGGAGATCCCCATCGAGGAGCGCGACGGGCGCGAATTGCTGGAGATCGGCGGCAAGCGCGTGGCGGCCTCGGTGGAGGCGGTCAACCCGGTGTTCGACGTCACGCCGGCCGATCTGATCGATGCCATCGTCACCGAGCGCGGCGTGGTCGAGCGACCGAACGCGGCCAAGATGGCCGAGCTGATGAGTCGCAAGCGGTTGCATTGAAGCACGGCGGGGGCGGCGCTCTGGCGCGCGCCCCTGCTTCCGCGTGCCGCGCATGGCGTGCAGCTCGTGGCAGCTCCCCTGTGTTACCATCCCACGCTTAAATGCAGGACATTGCTGACGTAAAAGGAACCCGGCTTCCATGGGCGAACTGGCCAAAGAAATCCTCCCGGTCAATATCGAAGACGAGCTGAAGCAGTCGTACCTCGACTATGCGATGAGCGTGATCGTCGGGCGCGCCCTGCCGGATGCGCGCGACGGCCTCAAGCCGGTGCACCGACGCGTGCTGTTCGCGATGAGCGAGCTGGGCAACGACTGGAACAAGCCGTACAAGAAATCCGCCCGGGTGGTCGGCGACGTCATCGGTAAGTATCACCCACACGGCGACACCGCGGTGTACGACACCATCGTGCGCATGGCCCAGCCGTTCTCCCTGCGCTACCTGCTGGTCGACGGCCAGGGCAACTTCGGTTCGGTGGACGGCGACAATGCCGCGGCCATGCGCTACACCGAAGTGCGCATGGCCAAGCTGGCCCACGAACTGCTCGCCGACCTGGACAAGGAGACCGTCGACTGGGTGCCCAACTACGACGGCACCGAGCAGATCCCGGCGGTCATGCCGACCAAGATCCCCAACCTGCTGGTCAACGGCTCCAGCGGCATCGCCGTGGGCATGGCCACCAACATCCCGCCGCACAACCTCTCCGAGGTGATCGACGGCTGCCTGGCGCTGATCGATAACCCCGAACTGACCATCGACGAGCTGATGCAGTACATCCCCGGTCCGGACTTTCCCACCGCGGGGATCATCAACGGCCGCGCCGGGATCATCGAGGCCTATCGCACCGGCCGAGGGCGTATCTACATCCGCGCCCGCGCCGAGATCGAGGACATCGACAAGGTCGGCGGTCGCCAGCAGATCGTGGTCACCGAGCTGCCCTACCAGCTGAACAAGGCGCGGCTGATCGAGAAGATCGCCGAGCTGGTGAAAGAGAAGAAGATCGAAGGCATCACCGAGCTGCGCGACGAGTCCGACAAGGACGGCATGCGCGTGGTCATCGAGCTGCGCCGCGGCGAGGTGCCGGAGGTGATCCTCAACAACCTCTACGCCCAGACCCAGCTGCAGAGCGTGTTCGGCATCAACGTGGTGGCGCTGGTCGACGGCCAGCCGCGGACCCTGAACCTCAAGGACATGCTCGAGGTATTCGTCCGCCACCGCCGCGAGGTGGTGACCCGGCGCACCGTCTACGAGCTGCGCAAGGCCCGCGAGCGTGGCCATATCCTCGAGGGGCAGGCGGTCGCCCTGTCCAACATCGACCCGGTGATCGAGCTGATCAAGCGTTCGCCGACCCCGGCCGAGGCCAAGGAGCGCCTGGTCGCCACCGGCTGGGAATCCAGCGCGGTGGAGGCGATGGTCGAGCGTGCCGGCGCCGACGCCTGCCGTCCGGAGGACCTCGATCCGCAGTACGGCCTGCGCGACGGCAAGTACTACCTGTCGCCGGAGCAGGCCCAGGCCATCCTCGAGCTGCGCCTGCACCGCCTTACCGGCCTGGAGCACGAGAAGCTGCTCGCCGAGTACCAGGAGATCCTCGCTCAGATCGGCGAGCTGATCCGCATCCTGACCAGTCCCGAGCGCCTGATGGAAGTCATCCGCGAGGAGCTGGGGAAGGTCCGGAGCGAGTTCGGCGACGTGCGCCGCACCGAGATCGTCGCCTCCCAGGTCGACCTGACCATTGCCGACCTGATCACCGAGGAAGAGCGGGTGGTGACCATTTCCCACGGCGGCTATGCGAAGAGCCAGCCGCTGGCTGCCTATCAGGCGCAGCGCCGCGGCGGTAGGGGCAAGTCGGCCACCGGGGTGAAGGACGAGGACTACATCGAGCACCTGCTGGTCGCCAACAGCCATGCCACCCTGCTGCTGTTCTCCAGCAAGGGCAAGGTCTACTGGTTGCGCACCTTCGAGATTCCCGAGGCCTCGCGTACCGCGCGCGGCCGGCCGTTGGTCAATCTGCTGCCCCTGGACGAGGGCGAGTGCATCACCGCGATGCTGCAGGTCGACCTCGAGGCGCTGCAGCAGAGCGCCGGTGCCGACGAGGAGCTGGACGAAGCCGATGATCAGGTGATCGAAGGCGAAGTGGTCGAGGACGTGGATGCCGAGGGCGCCGACGGCGCCGAGCAGGACGAGCCGAGCGGCGCCTACATTTTCATGGCCACCGCCTTCGGCACCGTGAAGAAGACCCCGCTGGTGCAGTTCAGCAAGCCGCGCAGCGCCGGGCTGATCGCTCTGAAGCTGGAAGAGGGCGACACCCTGATCGCCGCCGCGGTGACCGACGGTGCCCGCGAGGTGATGCTGTTCTCCGACGGCGGCAAGGTCATCCGCTTCAAGGAGCGTGATGTGCGCACCATGGGCCGTACCGCCCGCGGCGTGCGCGGCATGCGCCTGCCGGAAGGTCAGCACCTGATTTCCATGCTGATCCCCGAGCCGGGTGCGCAGATTCTCACCGCCTCCGAGCGCGGCTACGGCAAGCGCACGCCGCTCGACGACTATCCGCGCCGGGGCCGTGGCGGCCAGGGCGTGATCGCCATGGTCAGCAACGAGCGCAACGGCAAGCTGGTCGGCGCCATCCAGGTGCAGGACGGCGAGGAAATCATGCTGATTTCCGACCAGGGTACCCTGGTGCGCACGCGGGTCGACGAGGTGTCCTCGCTGTCGCGCAACACCCAGGGAGTGACTCTGATCAAGCTGGCCAATGGCGAGCAGCTGGTGGGCCTGGAGCGTGTTCAGGAGCCTTCCGGCGAGGACGGGCCGGAAGAGGGCGATGCGCCGCTCGACGGGCCGGCGGTGGAAGCCGAGACGCCGGCGAACGACGGCGAGGATTGAGTCGGGGCGGGAGCCCTCGAGAGCTGCGCTTTCGTACAGAGCGTGGGAACGATCAACAAACCTGTAGTGCTTGAGAGAAAACGACGTGAGCAAACGCGCCTATAACTTCTGCGCCGGCCCGGCCGCGCTTCCCGAAGCTGTCCTGCTCCGCGCCCAGGCGGAACTCCTCGACTGGCACGGCAGGGGCCTGTCGGTGATGGAGATGAGCCATCGCAGCGACGAGTACGTGGCCATCGCCGAGAAGGCCGAGCAGGACCTGCGCGATCTGCTGGCGATTCCCTCGAACTACAAGGTGCTCTTCCTGCAGGGCGGCGCCAGCCAGCAGTTTGCCGAGATTCCGCTGAACCTGCTGCCCGAGGGCGGCGTCGCCGACTACGTCGACACCGGCATCTGGTCGCGCAAGGCCATCGAGGAAGCCCGCCGCTTCGGCAACGTCAACCTCGCCGCCAGCGCCAAGGCCTACGACTACTTCGCCATCCCCGGGCAGAACGAGTGGCAGCTGTCGAAGAATGCCGCCTACCTGCACTACGCCAGCAACGAGACCATCGGCGGCCTGCAGTTCGACTGGGTGCCGGAGCTCGGCGACGTGCCGCTGGTGGTGGACATGTCCTCGGACATCCTGTCCCGTCCGATCGACGTGTCGCGGTTCGGCCTGATCTACGCCGGCGCGCAGAAGAACATCGGCCCGTCGGGGCTGGTCGTCGTCATCGTCCGCGAAGACCTGCTCGGCCGCGCCCGCAGCGCCTGCCCGACCATGCTCGACTACAAGGTCGCCGCCGACAACGGCTCGATGTACAACACCCCGGCGACCTTCTCCTGGTACCTGTCGGGCCTGGTCTTCGAGTGGCTGAAGGAGCAGGGTGGCGTCGAGGCCATGGCGCAGCGCAACCACGCCAAGAAGGAACTGCTCTACCGCGCCATCGATGCCAGCGATTTCTACGCCAACCCGATCTCCGCCAACGCCCGCTCCTGGATGAATGTGCCGTTCCGTCTGGCCGACGAGAAGCTGGACAAGCCCTTCCTCGCCGGCGCCGAGGCGCGTGGCCTGCTCAACCTCAAGGGGCACCGTTCGGTCGGCGGCATGCGCGCCTCGATCTACAACGCGCTCGGCCTGGACGCGGTCGAGGCTCTGGTGGCCTACATGGCCGAATTCGAGAAGGAGCACGGCTGATGAGCGATCAGGATCGGCTCAAGGCCCTGCGCGTGCGCATCGACAGCCTCGACGAGAAGATTCTCGAGCTGATCAGCGAGCGTGCGCGCTGCGCCGAGGAGGTGGCGCGGGTGAAGCTGGCGGCGCTCAAGCCCGGCGAGACGCCGGTGTTCTACCGGCCCGAGCGCGAGGCCTGGGTGCTCAGGCATATCATGGAGATCAACCAGGGGCCGCTGGGCAACGAGGAAGTCGCTCGGCTGTTCCGCGAGATCATGTCGTCCTGCCTGGCCCTGGAGCATCCACTCAAGGTCGCCTACCTCGGCCCGGAAGGTACTTTCACCCAGGCCGCTGCGCTCAAGCACTTCGGCCAAGCGGTGATCAGCACGCCGATGGCGGCGATCGACGAGGTGTTCCGCGAGGTGGTCGCCGGGGCGGTCAATTTCGGCGTGGTGCCGGTGGAGAACTCCACCGAGGGAGCGGTCAACCACACCCTGGACAGCTTCCTCGAACACGATCTGGTGATCTGCGGCGAGGTGGAGCTGCGCATTCACCATCACCTGCTGGTGGGCGAGAACACCAAGACCGACGGCATCACCCGCATCTACTCTCACGCCCAGTCCCTGGCCCAGTGCCGCAAGTGGCTGGACGCGCACTACCCGAGCGTCGAGCGCGTGGCGGTGTCGAGCAATGCCGACGCGGCCCGGCGGGTCCGGAGCGAATGGAACAGCGCGGCCATTGCCGGTGACATGGCTGCCCAGCTCTACGGCTTGACCAAGCTGGCCGAGAAGATCGAGGATCGCCCGGACAACTCCACGCGCTTTCTCATCATCGGCAACCAAGAAGTGCCGCCGACCGGCGACGACAAGACCTCGATCATCGTGTCGATGAGCAACAAGCCCGGTGCGCTGCACGAGCTTCTGGTGCCCTTCCACGAGAGCGGCATCGACCTGACCCGCATCGAGACCCGCCCCTCGCGCAGCGGCAAGTGGACCTACGTGTTCTTCATCGATTTCGTGGGTCACCGCCACGATCCGCTGGTCAAGAGCGTGCTGGAGCGGCTCAGCCAGGAGGCCGTGGCGCTCAAGGTGCTCGGCTCCTATCCCAAGGCAGTACTGTGACTGCTGCAGCCGCAAGCGACCAGCCGTACGCCGCCAGCACATCGCTGCCCGGCTTGCCCTGCAGCTTGCGGCTTCACGCTTGAGGCTTATTCATGACCTGTGATTTCCTCGCCCTGGCCGTGCCGGGCGTGCAGAAGCTGTCTCCCTATGTGCCGGGCAAGCTGGTGGACGAGCTGGCGCGCGAGCTGAACCTCGACCCGGCCGGCATCGTCAAGCTGGCCAGCAACGAGAACCCGCTCGGGCCGAGCCCCAGGGTACTGGAGGCGGTCCGTGGCGAGCTGGCGGAGCTGACCCGCTATCCCGACGGCAGTGGCTTCGAGCTCAAGGCCAGGCTGGCCGAGCGCTGCGGCGTGACGCCCGCGCAGATCACCCTGGGCAACGGCTCCAACGACATCCTCGACCTGGTTGCCCGTGCCTGGCTGGCGCCGGGACTGAACGCGGTGTTCAGCGAGCACGCCTTCGCCGTCTACCCGATCGCCACCCAGGCGGTGGGCGCCGAGGGGCGGACGGTGCCGGCGAAGGACTACGGCCACGACCTGGAGGCGATGCTCGCCGCCATCGACGCCGACACCCGCGTGGTGTTCCTCGCCAACCCGAACAATCCGACCGGCACCTGGTTCGGCCCGGATGCGCTGGAGCGCTTCCTCGCCCGGGTGCCGGAGCGCGTGCTGGTGGTTCTCGACGAGGCCTACATCGAATACGCCTCGGGCGACGAACTGCCCGACGGACTCGACTACCTGGCCCGCTACCCGAACCTGCTGGTTTCGCGCACCTTCTCCAAGGCCTACGGCCTGGCCGCCCTGCGTGTCGGCTATGCGCTGTCCACGCCGGAGGTGGCGGCCGTGCTGAACCGCGTGCGCCAGCCGTTCAACGTCAACAGCCTGGCCCTGGCCGCCGCCTGCGCCGCGCTGGAGGATGCCGAGTATCTGGCCGAAGGCCGGCGCATCAACGATGTGGGCATGGCCCAGCTGGAGGCGGGGCTGGGCGAGCTGGGCCTGTCGTGGATTCCCAGCAGGGGCAACTTCGTCGCCGTCGACTTCGGCCGCGATGCCGCGCCGATCAACGCGGCGCTGCTGCGCGAGGGCGTGATCGTGCGCCCGGTGGCCGGCTACGGGATGCCGACCTTTCTGCGGGTGTCCATCGGGCTGCCGGAAGAGAACGCCCGTTTCCTGGCGGCGCTGAAGAAGGTTCTCGCCTGTGTCTGAGCATGCATTCGCGCCTGTCACCGCAGTGCAACGGGAGGAGCCCAGGATTGGCCGCCTGGTCGTGGTGGGTCTGGGACTGATCGGCGGCTCCTTCGCCAAGGGCGTCCGCGAGCGCGGCTTGTGCCGCGAGGTGGTCGGGGTGGATCTCGACCCGCAAACCCGCCTGCTGGCCGTCGAGCAGGGCGTCGTCGACCGCTGCGAGGAAGACCTAGCGGCCGCCTGTCGGGGCGCGCAGGTGATCCAACTGGCCGTGCCCATTCTGGCCATGGAGAAGCTGCTCGGCGTGCTCGCCGGGTTTGAGCTGGGCAACGCGGTCGTCACCGATGTCGGCAGCGCCAAGGGTCATGTGCTGCGGGCGGCGCGGCGGGTCTTCGCTGGTCGGCCGCTGCGCTTCGTGCCGGGCCACCCGATCGCCGGCTCCGAGCGCAGTGGGGTGGAGGCGGCCGATGGCGAACTGTTCCGTCATCACAAGGTCATCCTGACACCGGTGCAGGAGAGCGATCCCGAGGCGCTGGCGCTGGTCGACGGGATGTGGCGGGAGCTTGGCGCGGCTGTCGAGCACATGGCCGTCGAGCGCCACGACGAAGTGCTCGCCGCCACCAGCCACCTGCCGCACCTGCTGGCCTTCGGCCTGGTGGACTCGCTGGCCAAGCGCAGCGAGAACCTGGAGATCTTTCGCTATGCCGCCGGCGGTTTCCGCGATTTCACGCGGATCGCCGGCAGCGATCCGGTGATGTGGCACGACATCTTCCTCGCCAACCGCGAGGCGGTGCTGCGCACCCTCGATGTCTTTCGCAGCGACCTCGACGCCCTGCGCGCCGCGGTCGATGCAGGGGACGGGCATCAACTGCTGGGCGTGTTCACCCGCGCCCGCGTTGCCCGTGAGCATTTCAGCAAGATACTGGCCCGCCGGGCCTATGTGGATGCCATGCACGATAACGACCTGATCTACCTGGCCCTGCCGGGCGGTCATGCCCGCGGACACATCCGTGTTCCCGGCGACAAATCCGTTTCCCATCGCTCGATCATGCTCGGCTCGCTGGCCGAGGGCACGACCGAGGTGGAAGGTTTTCTCGAGGGCGAAGATGCTCTCGCCACCATCCAGGCGTTTCGCGACATGGGGGTGGTCATCGAAGGGCCGCACCATGGCCGGGTGACCGTCCACGGCGTGGGTCTGCACGGCCTGAAGGCGCCGCCCGGACCGCTCTATCTGGGCAACTCGGGCACTTCCATGCGCCTGCTGTCCGGCCTGCTCGCCGCCCAGCCGTTCGACACCGTGCTGACCGGCGACGCCTCGCTCTCCAAGCGGCCGATGAATCGCGTGGCCAAGCCCCTGCGCGAAATGGGTGCGGAGATCGAGACCGGACCGGAAGGTCGTCCTCCGCTGACCATCAGGGGCGGCCGTAAGCTCACTGGCATGCATTACCAGATGCCGATGGCTAGCGCCCAGGTGAAATCCTGCTTGCTGCTCGCCGGTCTCTATGCCGGCAGCGAAACGTCGGTCAGCGAGCCGGCACCGACCCGCGACCATACCGAGCGCATGCTGCAGGGTTTCGGTTATCCGGTGAAGGTCGAGGGCAGCAAGGTCACCGTCGAGTCCGGCCACAAGCTGAAGGCGACCCAGATCGAGGTACCGGCGGACATTTCCTCGGCGACCTTCTTCCTGGTGGCGGCGAGCATCGCCGAAAACTCCGAACTGCTGCTGGAGCATGTCGGCATCAACCCGACCCGCACCGGAGCGATCGAGATCCTCAGGCTGATGGGGGCCGACATCGGCCTGGAGAACCTGCGCGAGGTGGGCGGCGAGCCGGTCGCCGACATTCGTGTGCGCTCGGCCCGCCTGAAGGGTATCGAGATTCCCCTGGACCTGGTGCCGCTGGCGATCGACGAGTTTCCCGTGCTGTTCGTCGCGGCGGCCTGCGCCGAGGGGCGCACCGTGCTGCGCGGCGCCGAGGAGCTGCGGGTCAAGGAGTCCGACCGCATCCAGGTGATGGCCGACGGCCTGCGGGCGCTCGGCGTCAAGGCCGAGCCGACCCCGGACGGCATCGCCATCGAGGGCGGCCCGATCGGAGGGGGCGAGGTCTACAGTCATGGCGACCATCGCATCGCCATGTCCTTCAGCATCGCCTCGCTGCGCGCCAGCGCGCCGATCCGTATCCACGACTGCGCCAACGTGGCCACCTCCTTCCCCAACTTCGTCGCGTTGGCCAGGCACGTCGGCATTCGGGTGGGCGAGGAGGGCGAGTCATGACGGTCCGCCCGGTCGTGATCACCATCGACGGTCCCAGCGGCTCCGGTAAGGGGACGGTGGCCGGCCTGTTGGCCAGGAAGCTCGGTTGGAACCTGCTCGACTCGGGGGCGCTCTACCGTCTGCTCGCCTTCGCCGCACGCAATCATGGCGTGGACCTGACCAACGAGGAGGCGCTCAAGGTGCTGGCTGCCCATCTGGACGTGCAGTTCGTCACCTCCACCGAGCAGCGGTCGCAGCAGATCATCCTCGAGGGTGAGGACGTCACCGACGCCATCCGCAACGAGCAGGTCGGCGCCGGGGCCTCCCAGGTCGCCTCGCTACCGGCCGTGCGCGAGTCCCTGTTGCTGCGCCAGCACGCCTTCCTCGAGCCCCCGGGTCTGGTGGCCGACGGTCGCGACATGGGGACCGTGGTCTTCCCGGATGCGCCGCTGAAGGTCTTCCTCACGGCCAGGCCTGAGGAGCGGGCACGCCGCCGCTACCAGCAGTTGAAGGACAGTGGTGTCGATGCTAATCTGTCTAGTCTACTAGGTGAGATCAGCAAGCGTGACGAGCGCGACAGTCAGCGGGCAGTAGCTCCGCTCAAGGCTGCGCCGGACGCCATTCAGCTGGACTCCACGGAGCTCTCCATCGAACAGGTGGTAGAGCACATCATGAGTGAAATCGCCGCCCGCGATCTCGCCGGATGAACAGGATATCCGCAGGAAACCAGGCCTCGTACTGCGGACCTTCTTTCTAGAAAAACGAACCCACATTGTCTGGAATGTGGAGATGGGCGGTTCACCGCCCCAATCGACAGGAATCAACATGAGCGAAAGCTTTGCAGAACTTTTTGAAGAAAGCCTGAAATCCCTCGACATGCAGCCCGGTGCTATCATCACCGGCATCGTGGTCGACATCGACGGTGACTGGGTCACCGTGCATGCCGGTCTGAAGTCCGAGGGCGTCATCCCGGTCGAGCAGTTCTACAACGAACAGGGCGAGCTGACCATCAAGGTGGGTGACGAGGTCCACGTAGCGCTGGACGCGGTGGAAGACGGCTTCGGTGAAACCAAGCTGTCCCGCGAAAAAGCCAAGCGTGCCGAGTGCTGGATCGTTCTGGAAGCGGCTTTCGCGGCAGAAGAAGTTGTCAAAGGCATCATCAACGGCAAGGTCAAGGGCGGCTTCACTGTCGACATCAACGGTATCCGCGCATTCCTGCCGGGCTCCCTGGTCGATGTCCGCCCGGTGCGCGACACCACCCACCTGGAAGGCAAAGAGCTCGAGTTCAAGGTCATCAAGCTCGACCAGAAGCGCAACAACGTTGTCGTTTCTCGTCGCAGCGTGCTGGAGGCCGAGAACAGCGCCGAGCGCGAAGCCCTGCTGGAGTCCCTGCAGGAAGGCCAGCAGGTCAAGGGTATCGTCAAGAACCTCACCGACTACGGCGCGTTCGTCGATCTGGGCGGTGTGGACGGCCTGCTGCACATCACCGACATGGCTTGGAAGCGCATCAAGCATCCATCCGAGATCGTCAACGTCGGCGACGAGATCGACGTCAAGGTGCTGAAGTTCGACCGCGAGCGCAACCGCGTCTCCCTGGGCCTGAAGCAGCTGGGCGAGGATCCGTGGGTCGCCATCAAGGCCCGTTATCCGGAAGGCACTCGTGTTCAGGCCCGTGTCACCAACCTCACTGACTACGGCTGCTTCGCCGAGTTGGAAGAGGGTGTGGAAGGCCTGGTGCACGTCTCCGAAATGGACTGGACCAACAAGAACATCCACCCGTCGAAGGTCGTTCAGGTCGGCGACGAAGTGGAAGTCATGGTTCTGGACATCGACGAAGAGCGTCGCCGTATTTCCCTGGGTATCAAGCAGTGCAAGTCCAATCCCTGGGAAGACTTCTCCAGCCACTACAACAAGGGTGATCGCATCTCCGGCACCATCAAGTCGATCACCGACTTCGGTATCTTCATTGGTCTGGAAGGCGGCATCGACGGCCTGGTTCACCTGTCCGACATTTCCTGGAACGAGCAGGGCGAAGAGGCTGTGCGTCGCTTCAAGAAGGGCGACGAGCTGGAAACAGTCATCCTCTCCGTCGATCCGGAGCGCGAGCGCATCTCCCTGGGGGTCAAGCAGCTGGCGGACGATCCGTTCTCCAACTACGCCTCCCTCAACGAGAAAGGCAGCATCGTGCGCGGTACTGTGAAGGAAGTCGATGCCAAGGGTGCGATCATCGACCTGGGCAACGATATCGAAGCTGTGCTGAAGGCCTCCGAAGTCAGCCGCGACCGCGTCGAAGACGCCCGTAATGTGCTGAAGGAAGGCGACGAAGTCGAAGCCAAGATCATCAGCATCGACCGCAAGAGCCGCGTTATCAGCCTGTCGATCAAGGCCAAGGATGTGGACGACGAGAAGGACGCCATCAAGGAACTGCGCAAGCAGGAAACCGAGGCGCCTGGTCCGACCACCATTGGCGACCTGATCCGCGCTCAGATGGGCAACCAGAACTGAGTTCGGCGACTCGTTGAGTGAAAAGGGCGACTTCGGTCGCCCTTTTTCGTTTTCAACAGCTATCCCGTATTCCTGTACTGTGACTTGAGCTGAGCGGTGAAGCGTTCTCCTCTTTCTGCGTGCTCGTCGTGGCTTCGCTGTGTCTTGGGCTGTTCAAACTCTGTTCAGCGTGCTAAAACCCAAACATCCAATTTTGATCTAGCCGCTTGAAAACGAAGGGAAAACCATGACCAAGTCGGAGTTGATCGAGCGCATCGTCACTCAGCAGGGCCAGCTTTCCGCAAAGGATGTGGAGCTGGCCATCAAAACGATGCTGGAGCAAATGTCGCAGGCTCTAGCCACCGGGGATCGAATCGAAATTCGCGGTTTCGGCAGTTTCTCGCTGCACTACCGGGCTCCACGTGTCGGGCGCAATCCGAAAACCGGACAAACCGTTCGCCTCGATGGTAAGTTCGTGCCGCACTTTAAGCCCGGTAAGGAACTGCGTGATCGCGTCAATGAATAAAATGACTATGTTCTGGCCGAACGCCGGGACGGTACACTAATAATCGCCCTCCGAGTCGGCTTGTCCGTGAGGCGGACTTTCCGTTGCTCCTTTCGTAACGGTCTGTCTGGGCACAGCGAACGAAAAGTGTAGTCACACCACGAGAGAAACTGCTCAATGCGCCACCTCAAACGAATTTTGCTGGGATTGATCCTGCTGTTGGTAGCTGCCGCCACGCTGGTGTTCGTACTGGAGAACCGTCAGGTCGCAACCTTGGTGCTCTTCGGCTGGACTACGCCGCAGCTGCCGATGGCCGTTTTCGTTTCCGCCGCCCTGCTGGTGGGTCTACTGGTATCGCCGCTGCTGGGAATGTTGTTCTACGGCCGCCTGAGAATGCAACTGGTCTCCCGCCAGCGTCAGTTGGTGGCGTGCCAGAAAGAGCTGGCCCGACTTGCGGGGCAGTCGGCGGAGCCAGCTCCTTAGCTGTTCGCGTACGGGTTGCCTCTATACAGGATGCTGAAGCTGAGATGTTCTTCAGTGTCTGGTATGGTCGTTCACGAATATCATTGGGCCCTTTAAGCAATACTGCCTCTGGTGGCATTTCCCTGCCGGCTTGAGAGTAGGGCCAATGCTTGGTTGGACTTCCTTGTTTGAAGTGGCTGGGGCTGGGGTCGAGGGCACGAGCATGCTTGCTCCGCTGTAGGTGTACTCGGAGCGAAGCGTCCGGCAGTTTGAAAAATCCAGCTATATACCCCGATATCCTCCAGTATGGTGCCGCCGACGCCCCTTGTGGCGTTCAGTCGTATCACTCGGGCCTATCGCGAGTTGCGGTCTTTTTAGGAACCCGAGGCCGTTGGGCAGGTAAAGTCCAGCCGTCGGCCGTGGGGTTTCGAGCGGCTTCAGTGCAGGTCCATGCCGATCACCTATGCATGGTCTAGCATCTGGTAAGCACGGCACGCCTTCCATTGCTAGCAGCGGCATGCGTGTCAGCGAATATATCGTCAACTGTCTGAAGGGCCATGCCTAGGGAATCGCCGGTACAACGTGATCTTCGTCGGTTACAGGTCATGGGCACGTTCAGGCATGCTATCCAGATATAGGCTGCGGGGGAGCTGGACGGTCAGCGCTTCGGGATCGGAGAGGGCTATCGTCCCTGCTGATCGAGGCGTAGTGGTGGGCTTAATCACCCCTAATGCGCGAATGGTCGGACGAGATACACCTTGCCTATGGCTAGGTCGAGGGGGATGAATTGCTGGGTGTGTGAGCGAAGTCCGTGGGAGTTTACCCAGGGCCTTGAGTCAATTGGAAAAGCTCCCTGCAATGGCCAAGGTCGGATCAGGAGCAAGGTGACACGGAATAATATGAACATCTGCACTGCGAATGGCGCATCCAGCATGCGCGAAGGCAAGGCGTGGTATCTCGTGCAGTGCAAACCTCGCCAAGACGAACGGGCTGAAGAAAATCTGGGCCGCCAGGGATACGAATACTTTCGTCCGCTGTGTCGGCGAGAGCGTCTGGTGCGTGGCGCTCTGCAGGTCCAGAGCGAGTCGTTGTTCCCAGGCTATCTGTTCATCCAGCTGGCAGCCGATGCCAACTGGGCGCCACTGCGTTCGACTCGTGGCGTCAGTCGCCTGGTCGGCTTTGGCGGCATGCCGATGCCGATCGCCGACGAGCTGATCGCCGAGCTGCAGCGGCGTGTTCAGCTGGCGCCGCAACCTGCCTTGCAACCCGGAGACAGGGTGTGCATCACTTCAGGAAGTTTCGCGGAGCTGGATGCCATCTTTCTAGCTATGGATGGCGAAGAGCGGGTTGTCCTGCTGATGAGCCTGCTTCACCGCAAACATCGGCTCAGTATGCCCTTGGCAAACATACGCAAATACTGATAATCCTCTCCCTCTTGGCTAGGCATGGCAGGGCTGTGCTTGGGTAGGACTACATCGCAATTCCAGCTGCAGCGTTTTCAGGAGGTCAACGGTAAATCCTGGGGCGGTAGCGTGTCGCGTTTATCCAAGGCGATGGTGCTATGAAGGCGTGAAGCCATGCGTAGGGAGGGCGGTCGTAGTCGCAGTTGATGTCAGTGGTATGCCTTTGACTCAGGGACCTCAAGGAGCGGCTGGAGTTGTGTTTCACGCCGACCGTAACTCATGGCTGAGCGCGGTGGAGGGTGGTTCGCTTAACTGGGTGGCGGGCGCTGTACCATGGCGTCCTCGTCAGCATAATGACGCTGAAAGGGCTGGCAATTATTAACGCGGCAATCAAATTCACGATATAAAGGGACATGAAAAAGATCGATGCCCGAAAGCTCTCTCGAGAAACTCAGGACCAGATGCGACGCCTGGCCATGAATCTGCGTGAGCAGCGCGAACTGACTTGGCAAGAGGTTGCCGACGTATTGGGCGTACATCTGAGTACCGTACTAGCCTGGTCCAAACGCTACAGCGAGCAAGGCAGCGAAGGTCTGAAATCCAGGACACGAGGTCGGCGCCAGGCAAGCGGACGGACCTTGACGCTCGCACAGGAGTGGCAGTTGCGCTCGATTCTGGTGGGCCAGACCCCGAACCAGTTGCAACTCGACTTTGCCCTGTGGAACCGCCGGGCCGTCATGCAGTTGATCAAGCACTTGTATGGCGTCGAGATGCCGATCCGGACGGTGGGTCAGTACCTTCAGCGCTGGGGGTATACCCCACAGCGGTCGACCCGGCAGGCGCTGGAGCAGAACCCGGAGGCGGTCGAGCACTGGCTCGAAGAGACCTATCCGGCCGTTGTGGCACGCGCCAAGGCCGAAAACGCGACGATCTACTGGGGTGATGAAACGGCCGTAGCTGAAGATGGGCATTGGATCCGAGGCTATGCGCCGGCAGGAGTCACACCGGTGCTGGTGGCGCCGACCCGCCGTCATGGCCTGAGCATGGTTTCGGCGATCAGCAACCAGGGACTGGTACGGTTCGAGTTCCTGGAGGGGGCCATGAATACCGAGCGGATGATCGGTTTCATGTCGAGGCTGGTGGCGGATAGTGACAGGAAGATCTTTCTGATCCTGGACAACCTGCGTGTCCATCATGCGCGTCAGGTCAGGGAATGGCTTGAAGGGCACAAGGAAGAAATCGAAGCGTTCTACCTGCCACCCTATTCGCCTGAGTGTAATCCGGACGAGTATTTGAACCGCGACCTCAAGACACGCTTGCGCACCAGTGACCGGGCGCGAAACAAGACGGAATTGCTGGAGAGGGCCGAGGCATTCATGAGCTGGCTGGCCAAAACCCCGGAGCGGGTAGTTGCCTATTTCCAGCATGCGTCGGTGCGTTATGCCACTTAGATTGGGTATTTGATTGCCGGGTTAATAATTTCGTCGAGGCGACCCCCACCCAGTTGAACAAGGAGAAGCTGAGCGCGGCGAAAGATAGATTACCGAACTAATCAGATAGGGCGCTAGCCCTAGCTTTACCGGAAAATATTTACTCGTTTGCTTCCCGGAAGCCATAGGATTTCGATCTCGATGAAATTGATCCCCGTAATAATGTCTGGTGGTGTAGGCAGTCGCCTCTGGCCGGTATCCCGTGAAACTCACCCAAAACCATTCATGCCCTTGCCGGATGGTCAGAGTCTAATTCGGAAAACCTTCATTCGGGCAGCATCCCTAGACAACGTTGCTGAAATCCTCACTGTCACTAATCGAGAGCTTTTTTTCAAGACTGAAGACGAATACCGTCAGGCGGGATGTGCGCAGGCCAATCTAAGCTTCATTCTTGAACCTTTTGGCCGCAATACGGCGGCAGCAGTGGCTACCGCTGCCGTGCAACTCGACAGCATATACGGTTCGGATGCCCAGATGCTGGTGCTTGCGGCGGACCATCTGATTGCCGAGCAACCGGCTTTCGCCGAGGCAGTCAAGAAGGCCCAGATGCTTGCGGCAGAGGGCTGGCTGGTCACTTTCGGAATACGGCCGGAATATCCAGAAACCGGCTTTGGCTACATCGAGGCAGAAGGGGATAGCCTCCTGTCTGGCGGGCTCAAGGTTCGTCGCTTTGTCGAAAAGCCCAGCCTTGCTACGGCCCAGGGCTATGTCGCTGCTGGTAACTATTACTGGAACTCCGGGATGTTCTGCTTTCGCATCGGAACTTTATTGGAGGAGCTGCAGCTTCATGTTCCAGATGTCCTGGAGGCAGTACGCGCTACGATGGATCGGTCACGCTTGAGCGAGGCCGATAAACATCGCTGTCTGTTGCTCGACGCCGATTGCTTTGCGGGAGTGCCAGATATTTCCATCGACTATGCTTTGATGGAGCGCTCTGCAAAAGTGGCGACTGTGCCCTGCAATATAGGATGGAGCGATATCGGTTCTTGGGGGGCAGTGAGTGAACTCACTCCGGCGGATGAAGAGGGTAACCGCTGCGAGGGGGAGGTAATGCTCCATGGGGCCCGCAACAACTATGTTCAGAGTGGTGGCCGCCTTGCTGCTCTGGTGGGTGTGAATGACCTGATCGTGGTTGACACCCCGGATGCGATTCTGGTTGCTCATAAGGACAGCGCCCAAGATGTCAAACATATTGTTGGTCAGCTCAAGAAAAGCGGCCACGATGCCCATCTTGTACACCGCACCGTGTCTCGTCCTTGGGGAGCCTATACCATCCTGGAGCAGGGCGAGCGCTTCAAGATCAAGCGCATCGTGGTCAAGCCCAAGGCTTCGCTTTCCCTGCAAATGCATCATCATCGCAGCGAGCACTGGATCGTTGTCAGCGGCATGGCTAATGTAGTCAATGAAGGTCGCGAGTTTATGCTCAATACCAATGAGTCCACTTTCATCCCTGCAGGCCACAAGCATCGTCTGGAAAATCCCGGCGTCATTGATCTGGTCCTGATTGAAGTACAAAGCGGTGACTACGTTGGTGAGGATGATATCGTTCGTTTCGACGATATTTACGGTCGTGCGGGTGGTTGATAGTAGTCATGCGCTTCCTGCTTTGAGGTGTTGACTTGAAATCTATTGTTATTTGTATTTCACGATACTCGATTGGGAGTAGAGGTTAGAGTGAAGGTTGCCATCGTACATGACTGGCTGGTGTGCTACGCAGGTGCGGAGCGTGTCTTGGAGCAAATGCTTAAAGTTTATCCCGATGCGGATCTTTTCAGTCTGGTAGATTTTATTCCCGATGGTGAGCGGGGATTCATTCTTGATAAGTCGGTGGTGACCTCGTTTGTTCAGAAAATGCCTTGGGCTAGAAAAAAATATAGGCATTATTTCCCATTCATGCCGTTAGCGGTCGAGCAGTTCGATTTGTCTGCCTATGATTTGATTATCTCAAGTTCGCATGCAGTGGCAAAGGGGGTCATTACAGGGCCGGATCAGCTGCATATTTGCATGTGCCACTCGCCTGTTCGCTATGCCTGGGATCTGCAGCATCAGTATTTGCGAGAGTCCGGCCTGGACAAGGGGGTCAAGGGTTGGCTGGCTAAATGGATATTGCACAAGATACGTTTATGGGATTTGCGAACCGCCAATGGCGTCGACTCCTTCGTCTCTGTATCGAAGTTCATAGGTCGTCGTATCCGTAAAGTATATCGAAGGGATTCGGTCACGATTTATCCTCCCGTGAATGTCGATGCTTTCATGGCGGCTAGAGGTGATAAAGGAGATTTTTATATTACTTCGTCACGTCTCGTGCCTTACAAGAGAGTAGATCTTATTGTAGAAGCTTTCTCTCGTAAGCTTTCTGATAAGAGATTGGTTGTCATCGGTGATGGGCCTGAACTCCCTAGAATCCGTGCCTTGGCTGGGCCGAACGTCGAATTTCTCGGATATTGTGAATTCCCGGTTCTGAAAGAGTATTTGGCCAAGGCCAAGGCATTCATTTTTGCGGCGGAAGAGGATTTCGGTATTGCGCCGCTTGAGGCGCAGGCGGCAGGTACGCCAGTCATTGCCTATGGCAAGGGCGGGGCGTTGGAGACTATTCGAGGTTTGGAGTCCGAGAATCCCTCTGGCTGCTTCTTTTATGCACAGAGTGTCGAAGCGCTCGACATGGCTGTTCGGGAATTCGAAGATAAATCGTTCCGGATAACGCCGGATAATTGTGTCGAGAATGCGTTGCGCTTTAGTGAGTCTCGTTTTCGAGAGGAATTTGAAACTTTTGTGACGAACGAGTATCACAGTTGGATTGTAGATTTGGGGTGAGGGCTTTATCTGTAGTGTCAGGCGGAAAGGCCGATGGTGAAAGTCAAGCTTTTGACTGGCCGCTTGCTCGAGTGGGGGATGTGCTGTCTTTATTGCGTGGGTGGTATGTGATAACGTGGCGGCCTTTGGGCTGCCCGATATTGGTGCGGAGTTTTATGCGCAATACAAATGGAAATGGCTTGCAAGCTGCTCTTGAGGCTTGTAAGGGTGGTTTCATTACGGTCGGTTTCTTCAGTTTTTTTGTCAATGCGCTGATGCTGGCGCCAACCTTCTATATGCTCCAAGTATATGGTCGGGCGGTGACCAGTGGTAGTGTAACCACACTTTTGATGCTCACCCTGATCATGAGCGTTCTCATGCTGACCATGGGGGCCTTGGAGTGGACGCGATCACGTCTCATGGTTCGCATCAGTACCAAACTCGATGCGCTGCTCAGTCGTGAGGTCTACCGGGCCAGCTTCAAGCGGGCACTGGAAAGTGGTGGGGCAGACGCTTCGGCGCAGTCGATGAATGATCTTACGGGTCTGCGCCAGTTTCTTACCGGCAACGGGCTCTTCGCATTTTTCGATGTACCTTGGTTGCCGGTCTATATCGGTGTCATGTTCCTGCTTCATCCTTGGTACGGCGTGGTTGCCATCGGCAGCGCCATCGTGCTGATGTGCCTGGCCGCGGTGAACGAGAAGCTCACAGGTAAGGCTTTGGCTGAAGCCAACAAGCAAAATCTGGCTTCCAACCTGCATACCACCAAGAACCTGCGTAATGCCGAAGTCATCGAGTCCATGGGGATGCTCGGGACCCTCATGGAGCGCTGGCGACAGCGCCACCGGAAGGTGCTGCAACTTCAGTCGGCGGCCAGCGACAGGGCGGGCTTGATCTCGTCGTTCTCCAAGACCTTCCGCGCGCTGGTGCAATCGCTGATCCTTGGGCTAGGCGCCTACTTGGTTATCAAACAGGAAGTCAATCCTGGGGTGATGATGGCTGGCTCCATTCTGCTTGGTCGCGCACTGTCGCCGATCGATCAGATGATCGGAGGCTGGAAAGGTTTCGTCAACTCACGCTCCCAGTACCAGCGTCTCAACGACGTCCTGGAAAAGCAACTGGCCGAGCCGGAGCGCATGTCGTTACCCGTACCGAAAGGTCATGTTCAGGTGGAAAACCTGATCGTCAGTGCACCGGGTTCCAAAACACCGATCATCAAGAACATCAATTTTACCGTGCAGGCCGGCTCCGTCGTCGGCATCATTGGCCCTAGCGCCTCCGGCAAGTCCACTCTCGCCAGGGCGTTGCTCGGCGTCTGGCGGCCGCAGCATGGCGTGGTGCGGCTGGATGGGGCCGACGTCAATAACTGGGACAAGGAGGAGCTTGGGCCTCATATCGGCTATCTGCCTCAGGACATCGAGCTTTTCGAAGGCACCATCAATGAAAATATTGCCCGCTTTGGTGAGGTCGATCCTGGCAAGGTGATCGAGGCGGCCAAAATGGCAGGCGTGCACGAGATGATCCTGCAGCTGCCCGAGGGCTATGACACCGTGATCGGCAGCGGGGGGCTCAGCCTCTCCGGCGGTCAGCGCCAGCGTATCGGCCTGGCCCGTGCGCTCTATGGCGGTCCGCGGCTGATTATCCTCGACGAGCCGAACTCCAACCTGGACGATGTGGGGGAGCGCGCTTTGGGGACTGCCATTCGGCAAATCAAGGTGACCGGTGCAACCGTCTTCATCATCACCCACCGCACCAGTATTTTGGCTCAGCTGGATTGCTTGTTGATGATGCGCAATGGCGGCATTGCTCTTTATGGTCCGCGTGACAAGGTTTTGGCCGAACTCGCAGCCCAGCAACAGGCCGATCAGGCTAAACAGGCCACTCAGTCGCAGCCCGCCAAGGCTGCAGTTGATGCAGCCTTGGCAAACAAGGTCTGAGGGGGAAAGACAGAAATGACCGATGCGACTGCCAAGCGGCTGGACTCCAGCCTTTCCGATCCATCCACTTCCGGCAAGCGGGTAAGCTCCCTTGGTTTCCTGATTATTTTCATCACGTTTGGTGTCTTCGGCACCTGGGCTGCCTTTGCACCACTGGATAGTGCGGCTCTAGCTTCTGGTGTCGTAACCGTGAAGACTTATCGTAAAACGATCCAGCACCTTGAGGGGGGGATCGTCAAGGAGTTGCTGGTGCGGGATGGTGACCTGGTCAAGGCCGGAGATCCCTTGATTGTGCTCGATGAAACCCAGATTCGTGCCGATAACGAAGTGACCCGCAGCCAGCTGATCGCTGCGCAGGCAACTGACGCCCGTCTGCGTGCCGAGCGCGATGGTCTTCCGGTCGTCGATTTCTCCGCGATGATCGAACAGGACACCCCTCGTGCCCGCGAGGCCCGCGAGGGAGAAACCTTGGTATTCAAGGCCCGTCGCAACTCCCATCTGGGCGAGATCTCGGTGCTGGAAGAGCGTATCCGCCAGTTGCGTGAGCAGATCAATGGCCTGAAGAAGGTGATTTCCACCAAGAATAGCTTGGAAAGATCCTTTTCGACGGAAATTCGCGAGCTGAGGGAGCTGCTTGCCGAGGGGTTCGTCGACAAGACGCGCCTGTTGGAGCAGGAGCGTAATCTCGACAAGACGCATGCCGAGATTGCAGACCATGGCTCGGAGATCATCAAGACCCAGTTGCAGATCAACGAAACCGAATTGCAGATACTCCAGCTCAACAAGGACTTCAATGCCGAGGTTGTCAGCCAGTTGGCCGAGGTACAGACCAAGGTCTTTGATCTGCAGGAAAAAAAATCTGCCTTGGAGGATCGTCTGAGTCGCATCGTGATTCGTTCGCCCGAAGACGGCATGATTCTTGGCATGACAGTACATACCATTGGTGGTGTGATCAGCCCGGCGACTCCCCTGCTGGATATCGTGCCATCCGTTTCCGACTTGGTCGTCGAAGCTAAGGTTTCGCCGGTCGATATTGATCGGGTCGAGGCCGGCAAGTCTGCCGATATTCGCTTCAGCAGCTTCAACAGCAATACCACTCCGGTCATCGAGGGGCGGGTTATCCAGGTTTCCGCGGACCGTTTGGAGGATGTGAAGGATGGGACGCCCTACTACCTGGCTCGTGTCGGTTTGACCGAGGAGGGGGTCAAGCGCCTGGGCGGCCTCAATCTCAAGCTGCAGCCAGGCATGCCTGCTGACGTCTTCATCAACACCGGCGAGCGCACCATGCTGCAGTACCTGATGCAACCGGCCACCAATGCCTTCGCCAGATCGCTGATCGAGGAGTGACTTGTGCGCCGTTGTTCAACTTGCCTGTTGCTGGCCGTGCTGGCCGTATCGGTACAGGCCGAAACCCTTCGGAGCGAGCCCGCTCAGGTCCCTTTGGCCGCACGGCGGCAGGGGGTCAGTATCTCGGAGTACAGCGTCGACCTTATGCAGTTATACCGCGAGGCGAGTCTCGAGGATCCTCGGGTTCTGGGCGCCTATGCGCGCGCTCAGGCCGGCAAGGATCGCCAGCGTGAAGCATTGGGCGGCCTGTTGCCGCAGGTCTCCGCGAATACCGCGTTTGGTCGCAGTACGCGGGACACTGCTCTTGACCGTACCTCCTACGACACAGAGCGTTACTCCGCTAGCCTGACCCAGCATATCTACAACAAGGTCGCTTGGGAAAATTATCAGAAGTCCAAGAGTCTCGCCCGGCAAGGCGAAGCCGAGGCCGAAGACGTGCATGCCGAGGCGACCGTAGACTTGGCACAGCGTTATTTCGTTGCTTTGGCCGCGGAAGACGAGCTCGAACTGGTGATGGCGGAGCGCCGGGCGACCCAAAGGAATCTGGATCGCATTAAAGCGTTGTACGAAAAGCAGATGGCGATGGTCACCGATGTTCTTGATCTGCAGTCGCGCGTCGATGCGCTGGCTGCTTCAGAGCTCGAGGCGCGCAACCAGATGGAGGTCAGCCGTCAGGAACTTGCCGAACTCGTCGGACGGCCGGTGAAGGAAAATCTCAGTCGTATACGTGAAGATGTCCAGATGCAGGCGCCGGCCGAAAGCCTGGACGTCTGGATTGAGCGCGCCACTGCTGCCAACCCGGCGCTCAAAAGTCGAGAAAATGCGCTTGCCGCCGCTAATGCGGCCCTTCGTGGTGGCAAGGGGGGGCATTACCCCTCTCTTAGCCTTAGCCTGTCAGCCGTGCGCAGTGATAGTGGTTACGATAGTAATCAGTCGCCGCGCTATGACAACTACAGCGCCAGTGTCGGAGTGCAGGTGCCTATCTATAGCGGAGGAGCTACGTCTGCGCGCGTCAGGGCATTGCATAGCGACATGAGCGCGGCCGAGCAGGAGCTCGAGTCGACGCGGCGCGAGGTGGTCAAGGAAACCACTAGTGCCTACCTCACCGCCAACTCTAGCGTGGAAAGGATTCGTGCCTCGCGCAATGCGCTGGAGTCTGCAGAAAAATCCACGGTTGCGGCCGAGCGGGGTTTCCAGTTCGGTGTCGTGAATGCGGTCGATGTACTGGCCAGCGTGCAGAACGAGTACAAGGCGCGGCGCGATCTGCTCAAGGCCCAATATGATTTCATCACTAATCTTCTGGTCTTGAACCGCTGGTCCGGCAGGTTGTCCGAGCAGACGATTGAAAGCGTCAACGTATGGCTGGCCCATAATGGCGATGCAAGAGCCCTCAAGCAAAGCACGACAGAATGAGTTGCAAGTTCCAGATGAGGAGCAAATTCCCTCCTGCTTATGACTCAAGCTTTGTCCTGGGAGCCGTGTCGCCAGGAGCCTCGGCTCGCAGGCAATGTCCCCCATGAGGCTGTCGGCCGACTTTCCATGGCCGTGTGCTGGGGGCTTTGTCATGGAGTTTCAATTACTGCGACGGAGCGCCCGCAGGCAACCGCTTTTCGGCTTCATGCGATTGCCCTGGCTTGAGCCGTAGCATTCAATCCAGGAGTGAAAATGTTCGCCATGTTGAGAAGCCTCTGGGATTACAGGGGCTTCGTCGTTTCATCCATACGCAACGAGTTCGTTGCCCGCTTTGCCCGCAGTCGTCTCGGCGGTTTGTGGATGATCATCCACCCGCTGACCCAGGTGGCGATCTATGCCCTGATCCTCTCCAATGTGTTGGCGGCCAAGCTGCCGGGTATCGAAAACCGGTATGCCTATGCTCTCTACCTAATGGCCGGTACGCTGGCCTGGAGCCTTTTTGCCGAGATCGTCGGCCGCTGTCTGACCCTGTTCATCGACCAGGGCAACCTGATGAAGAAGATGCGCTTTCCGCGCATCACCCTGCCGGTGATCGTGATCGGCTCCAGCCTGCTTAACAACCTGTTGCTGTTCATCGCGGTGCTGGCGGTTTTTGCCCTGCTGGGACAGGCACCGAGTCTGGAGATGTTCTGGCTGATCCCGCTTACCCTGGCCGTGGTGGCGCTGGCGGCCGGCCTCGGCCTGATCCTGGGCGTGCTCAACGTCTTTGTTCGCGATATAGGCCAGGTTGTGCCAATCGTGTTGCAGATATGGTTCTGGTTCACGCCCGTCGTTTACCCGGTCGGCATCATCCCCGAAGAACTCAGGAGCATCATGGACGTTAATCCGATGTATCCAATCGTTAACGCCTATCATGACATTCTGGTTTACGGCAAAGTGCCGGATCTGCAACAGGCAGGCGTTACCGTGCTCGTGGCGATCGGCCTGACGTTGCTCGGCCTCTTCATGTTTCGCCGTGCCGCGCCGGAAATGGTGGACGCTTTATGACTCTGCTGAACGTCGACAACCTGGGCAAGGCCTACCGCATCTATGGTTCGGAATGGCAGCGCATCGCGAACTGGTTCTATCTGCCGGCCAAGCCCCGGGAAGAGCATTGGGTTCTAAAACACATCAGCTTCTCCATCCAGGCAGGGGAGGCTATCGGCATCGTCGGCCAGAATGGCGCCGGTAAATCCACCTTGCTGAAAATGATCACTGGCACCCTGCAACCCACCGAAGGCCGCGTGCAGGTGAACGGGCGCATCGCCGCGATTCTCGAATTGGGCATGGGCTTCAACCCGGAGCTCACCGGTCGGCAGAACGTCTATCACTCCGCCGGCCTGATGGGCTTCAACGCCGAACAGATCGAGCAGGCCATGGCGGAAATCGAAGCCTTCGCTGAAATCGGCGAATACTTCGACGAACCCGTGCGCACCTATTCCAGCGGCATGCAGATGCGTGTGGCGTTCTCGGTGGCGACCGCCTTCCGTCCGGAGATCCTTATCGTCGACGAAGCCCTGTCGGTCGGCGATGCCTACTTCCAGCACAAGAGCTTCGATCGCATCCGCGAGTTCCAGAAACAGGGGACGACGCTGCTGATCGTCTCCCACGACCGGGGAGCGATTCAAACGCTCTGCAATCGCGCGATCCTTCTGGAGCGCGGCACCGTCATCAAGGACGGAAATCCCGAGGAGGTGATGGATTTCTACAACGCCATCATCGCCGAAAAAGAGAATGCCAAAGTCGAGGTGCGGCAACTGGATGACGGCAGCGTACAGACCCGTTCCGGCACGGGAGAAGCCAGCATCGAGTCGGTTGGCTTGTACAACGCCGAAGGGCTTCCAATCGAGTTCGTATCGGTGGGAGAGCCTGTCTCCTTGCGTATCGTCGTCCGTATCAGCAGCGATATCCCCGAGTTGGTCATCGGATACATGATCAAGGATCGGCTTGGCCAGCCGGTTTTCGGTACCAACACCCACCATCTGGGCTGCAAGCTCGAAACCTTGCGCGCCGGAGAGGCGCTGGAATACCGTTTCGGTTTTCCGGCCAATCTCGGTGTCGGCTCCTATTCCGTCGCAGTGGCCCTGCACACTGCCGACAGTCACATATCCTGCAACTATGAATGGTGTGACCTGGCATTGGTGTTCAATGTGGTCAATGTCTCGAAGGAAGCGTTCGTTGGCCTAGCGTGGATCCCGCCGACTGTGGAGTGTCGCCGATAGCCAGAGTGCACTGCCATCGCCTATTGCCGAGAAAGAAAAGCGCCTCGTTCTGGCGGATGGCGCTTTTCGGTCAGGCATCGAAGTGGATGTGGCTTGGCACTTGATAGTGCTGCTCAAGCGGCATGGCGAGGGCGCGCGAGAGTAATTCCGGGAGTTGAAAGAGAAATTGGGTACTACAACATCAAGCGAAAGCCCGCTCAAGGTTCTTTATCTGGATCTGTCGGCCACGTGTCGTAACGATCTGAAAACCGGTATCGAGCGTGTTGCTCGAGCAGTGACGATTGCCTTTATAGAGAATTCACCTACCGGATATCGGGTCGAGCCTGTTTATCTGGATAAAGTGGATGGCACTTGGAGCTATTTCCATGCAGGGCGTCATACAGCCGGAATGCTGGGTATGGCTTCGGATGCTATTCGGGACGATATGGTTCGGCCTGCTCGTGGCGATATAGTTCTGGGCTTGGACATATCGGGAGATCTGCTTGTTCGTGCCGCAGAGGAGGGGTTCTTCGATAGTTTGCGCGCTGATGGTGTGCGGGTCTACTTCATGGTGTACGACCTTCTCCCGCTATCGCTTCCACATACGTTTCCTCCGGGAGCAAGTACAGGTCATGCCCACTGGTTATCCGCTATTGCCAGAATGGATGGAGCCGTGTGCATAACCCAATCGGTTGCCGACGACTTGCGTGCATGGCTTGTACAGCAGCATCTAGAAAGAGACGGGCAGCCGTTTCATGTTCTGGTTTCCCACCTGGGGGCCGATATCGATAGCTCCGCTCCAAGCCGGGGGCTTCCCGCGGACGAGCAAGCCGTTCTGGGCGAGTGCCGGTCGCGGCCGACCTTTCTTATGGTCGGTACTATCGAGCCACGAAAAGGCTACCTGCTTGCCCTGGAGGCTTTCACGCGGCTCTGGAGCGCCGGTGTGGACATCAACCTGGTGATCGTTGGGAAGGAAGGCTGGATCGGGCTTCCCGATGACATGCGCAGAACGATTCCCTATATCCTTGAGCGCCTGCGCTCACACTCCGAGCGGGGAAAGCGGCTCTTCTGGCTTGAAGGCATCAGCGACGAATATCTGGAAAAAGTCTATGCGGCCTCTACCTGCTTGCTCGCCGCCTCCGAAGGCGAAGGGTTTGGGCTGCCGCTGATCGAGGCCGCGCAACATAGCCTTCCCGTCATTGCGCGAGACATTCCGGTGTTCAGGGAAGTTGCCGGCGAGAATGCCCATTATTTTCCTCGCGGGGCAGACCCGGCAGCGCTGGAGCACAATATTGCTGCCTGGCTGGAGCTATATCGCCAAGAGGCTCATCCACAATCCAGGAATATAGCGTGGTTGACTTGGAGCGAGTGTGCGAAACGTATATTTTTCGCTATTTTTCAGGCCGAGACCAAGCAGGCAAGGATTTTTGTCGATATATCCGTTGTCTACAAGCATGATTTAAGAACCGGAATCCAGCGTGTCGTCAGGGCGATTCTGAGTGCACTGCTAGAGAGCCCGGAAGACCCCTTTGAGATTGTGCCGGTCTATTTGGCGTGCGAGGACACAATATGGCGCTACAAAAAAGCCAATATCTCCTTGCGCAATGGCGAGTTGCTTGCCGAGCCTGGCAAGGTTTCCTATGAAATAGACTTTTCCGCAGGAGATATTCTGCTGTGCCTGGATCTGGCCGGTGGCTATGTAGTACCTGCATCGCAACAGGGGCTGTATTCCAGAGTACAAAAGAAGGGGGCGGCGGTTTATTTCGTCGTTTACGATTTACTGCCGGTCAGGTTGCCGGAGTATTTCGCAGAGGCGGATATAGCCGGCTATCTTGACTGGCTTGGTGTCACGTCGGAAAGCAGCGGTGTTCTGTGTATATCGCAGGCTGTTGCGGCCGATTATCGACGCTGGTTCGAGATGCTTCCCTGCGTCATGAGAGGAAAAGAGTTCCGGATTTCTTGCTTTCATCTGGGGGCAGATATAATCAACTCCTCTCCCACTCATGGGCTGCCGGACAACTGGGAAGATCAAGTGCATTCGATGAGTCGCCGGCCATGCTTCCTGATGGTGGGAACCATCGAGCCGCGCAAGGGATATGGACAGGTCCTATCGGCCTTCGAAGTGCTCTGGGCGGCCGGCGTCGAGCTGACCTTGGTCATTGTGGGCAAGAAAGGCTGGATGATGTCCGTCTTTCACGAAAAATTGCACGCCCACCCGGAACTCGGCAAGCGACTTTTCTGGTTCGACGGTATCAGCGACGAATACCTGGAAAAGCTCTATGCCGCTTCGACCTGCCTGATCGCCGCCTCCGAAGGAGAGGGTTTCGGCCTGCCACTGATCGAGGCGGCCCAGCACAAACTGCCCATCATCGCCCGCGACATTCCTGTATTCCGAGAAGTGGCCGGCGATCATGCCTATTATTTCACGGGGCCGACTACGGAAGACTTGGCGAGGGCGATTGCCGACTGGTTGCAACTGCACGAGGAAGGGCAGCATCCCACTTCCGACAGCATGCCCTGGCTGACCTGGAAGGAAAGTGCGAAGCAGCTCAAGCATGAGCTGCTCGACTTTTGAACCATCGCCATAGCGCTCTCGTGCGATGACAAGGCTCAGATAAAAATTGGTAAAGAGTTTCTTATGATCAAGGATCGTGTTAACCCGCCTGTCTGCAAGGTTTCTGCCCACCGTCGGCCCACTCCGGCACGGCTGTTCAACGTGGCCAGTGCCACCCTGGAGTGTCGCCCATGATGGAGCAGTTCTATCGCGCCTTCGAGGAGCGCCTGCGTGGTTCGCGAGCGCTGATCAAAGAGCGTCAAACAGTCTACCTGCCCTTTATCGCTCCGCTGAAAATGCTTTATGCCAGTTGCCCGGCACTGGATCTTGGCTGCGGCCGCGGGGAATGGCTGGAGATCCTGCGGGAAAACGGCTTCGAGGCGCGGGGCGTCGACCTCGATCAGGGCATGCTGGAGGGCTGCGACGCCCTGAGTCTGCCGGCGGAACAGGGCGAGGCCCTGGAAACTCTCAAGCTCCTCGCAGATGAGAGCCTGGCACTGATTTCCGGCTTTCATATCGCCGAACACATGCCCTTCGAACGTCTCCAGCAACTGGTGGCCGAGGCGCTGAGGGTGTTGAAGCCGGCAGGCCTGCTGATCCTGGAATCGCCCAATGCGGAAAACCTCGTGGTCGGCACCAATAATTTCTATTTGGACCCTACCCACGAGCGCCCCATTCCTCACCTGCTACTGAGCTTTCTTACCGAATATACCGGCTTTGCGAGGTTCAAGCTGCTGCGCCTGCAGGAGCCTCCGGAGCTGGCGAAAGCCGAGCGGGTCGCCCTGATGAACGTACTGGCCAGTGCCAGTCCGGACTACGGGATAGTGGCGCAGAAAGGCGCCCCGGCCGGGCAGACGGCACTTTTCGACCAAGCGTTCGAGAAGGAATACGGCCTGGCTCTCGATACGCTGGCCAGGCGGTATGACGATGGCCTGAAGGAAGAACTGGAGTGCTTTCGGAGGCAACTCGAGGAGGCCGGTGCGCGTAGCCGGGAAGTCGAGGCAGCCTTTAGGGGAAGCATTGCCCGGACCATCCAGGCCGAAGTGAAGCAGGCGGCCGTGGAAACCCTCAATGAAACGCTCCGTCAACAGGCGCAGCAGGCAGCCAGCGAGTCGAATGCCCTGTGGGAGCAGGCTCGACAGCTCAATGCACAACTGCAGCAAGAGCGGCAGCAGTTCGAGGCACAGTTGCAGCAAGAGCGGCAGCAGCTCAATGCACAACTGCGGCAAGATCGACAGCAGTTCGAGGCACAGTTGCATCAAGCTCGACAGCAGCTCGAAGAGGTACAGCGTAGCGCCCACCACTGGCACCTGCAGGCCAACACCTACGAGGCACAGGCGAAAGACGTCCTCAGCAGTACCTCCTGGCGCGTCACCAAACCGTTGCGCCTGCTAATGATCGGCCTGCGGCGGTTGGGAAGATTGCCCTGGCAGGCTACGAGACGTGTGCTGCGCCCCGTTCTTGCTTGGGCCATGCGTTGGGTCATGGGGCGGCCGGAGTTGAAGCGTTGCTTGGTCGATCGGTTGCGACGACATCCGACCCTTTTCCAGCACCTCAGGCTGTTCGCTCTGAATCGCGGCCTATTGGGACCAATGCCGTCTTTTTTGAACCCGCAACCCTCAACTAGAGAAGTACTAAAAGGCAAGCAGACTGAAGATCTTTCGACAATGAGCCCTAGGGCTCGCCAGATCTACATGAAATTAAAAGAAGCTATACGGGAAAAGGGTGCGCACTGATGCGTATTGTTATTGATTTACAGGGTGCGCAAACTGAAAGTCGCTTTCGGGGTATAGGTCGTTACTCCTTGTCGTTGGCT
Source organism: Azotobacter beijerinckii (assembly GCF_900110885.1). GTDB lineage: Bacteria > Pseudomonadota > Gammaproteobacteria > Pseudomonadales > Pseudomonadaceae > Azotobacter > Azotobacter beijerinckii. Next base: position 108,265 of record NZ_FOFJ01000012.1, read on the forward strand.
CAAGCGATTGCCCGGAACAGGGGGGAGCATGAAATCATCTTGGCACTGAGTGGACTTTTCCCTGAAACTATAGAAACAATACGCGCTGCCTTCGAGGGAGTTCTGCCACAAGAAAACATTCGAGTCTGGTATGCGCCTGGACCGGTTCGGGAGATGGAGCCGGATAACATTTCTCGACGCGAAGTGGCACAGTTCATTCGTGAGGCTTTTCTCGTAAGTCTGAAGCCGGACGTGATTCACATCAGTAGCTTGTTTGAAGGCTATGGCGATGATGCTGTAACAAGTATAGGCTGTTTTGATACGGTTACACCTGTCAGCGTTTCTCTTTATGATCTCATTCCGCTGCTGAATCCGGACCACTATCTGAAGCCGAATCCGAGCTATGGGCAGTACTATCTGCGCAAGATTGAATATATAAAGAAAGCTGCGATTTATTTGGCGATTTCTGAATATTCGCGACAAGAGGGCTTTGAGTATCTAGGTGTTTCTGAGTCTAATCTTGTAAATATTTCAACAGCTATTGATTCTCACTTTCAGTCTATTCATGTCGATGAAGGAGTTGCTAGGCAAATTTTTAATAAGTTTGGTCTTGCTCGTCCTTTTATTCTTTATACAGGGGGCGCCGACGAACGTAAAAACCTACCGCGTCTTATCCAAGCGTTTGCGGCCCTGCCTGCTAATGTCCGGAATAAGTACCAGTTGTTGCTGGCCGGTAAGGTCTCTCAAGGGGAGCACTTGAGTCTGCTAAACCAGGCAAAGTCAGCCGGTTTACGGCCGGATGAGCTGTGTTTTACAGGGTATGTCACAGAGGAAGAGTTAGTTCAGCTATATAACCTGTGCGAGTTATTCGTCTTCCCATCTTGGCATGAGGGCTTCGGTCTACCGGCATTGGAGGCAATGGCCTGTGGAGCTCCGGTCATCGGTGCCAATACCTCCAGCCTGCCCGAAGTGATAGACCTAGATTTAGCTTTGTTCGACCCACTCGATGTCTCCTCTATTACAGCCAAAATGACCCAGGCTCTAGAGGATGAAGCTTTGCGGGCGGTATTGCGAGCACATGGCTTACAGCAAGCAAAACGGTTTTCGTGGGATGTATCGGCCCGGAGAGCGATTACAGCTTTTGAGTCTCTGGCAAAAGTACAGCAAAGGCAGCCTGTTAGCTCTCTGCCTCCAGGCAGGAAGCCAAGGCTAGCCTTTGTCTCTCCTTTGCCGCCTGCGCGTACCGGTATCGCTGATTACAGTTCCGAGCTATTGCCCGCATTGGCAGAGTATTACGATTTAGAATTGGTTGTGGCCCAAGATCAAGTCGATGACCCTTGGGTTAACCAATATGGCAAAGTACGGGACGTGAATTGGTTGTATGCTAACTTTGGTGAAGTTGATCGTGTGCTCTATCAGATTGGTAATTCCCCCTTTCATCAGCACATGTTGTCGTTGATGCAGGAAATACCCGGGGTAGTTGTACTCCATGATTTCTACCTGAGCGGATTGATGGCTTGGCAGGAGCTGCATGCTGGAATGGAGCATGTATGGACCAAGGCGCTTTATGATGCTCATGGCTATGGTGCGGTGCGCGAGCGCTATCGTGATACTGAGTCGGCCAAGCTTAGGTATCCGGTTAACCTTCATGTGCTTCAGTATGCTCAGGGGCTTATTGTCCACTCTGAATTTTCGAAAAAGCTTTCTCGTCTATGGTATGAGGATAGTTTTACTGCCGATTGGGAAGTCATTCCTCACTTAAGATCACCTGCTGGCGAGAGTGACAAGGCCCGGATTCGTCAAGAGCTGGGTATAGGTCAAGAGGATTTCGTAATTTGCAGTTTTGGGTTCTTGGATTCGACCAAGCTCAACCATCGTTTGCTTGAGGCTTGGCTAGGTAGTGCTTTGGCAATGGATAAGCGTTGCAGGTTGATATTTGTGGGTGAGAACCATGGAGGCAATTACGGGGAAAGGCTGCTGCAGATAATTTGCAAGAGCAGAGTTGCGGATCGTGTCAAGATTACTGGATTTGTGTCCTCGGAGCTTTTTAAGAGTTATCTGGCTGTGACGGATTTGGCTGTTCAATTGCGCACCAATTCTCGCGGTGAAACTTCCGGTGCCGTATTAGACTGTATGAATCATGCACTACCGATCATTGTTAATGCCAATGGTTCTATGGCTGATCTCAACAATGAGGCAGTTTGGATGCTCCCGGATGAGTTTGAGGATATGGCTCTTGTCGAGGCTATTGAAACGCTCTGGCGTGACCCGGATCGCTGTGCTGATATGGCAAAGCGCGCAAGTAATATTATACTGACCCAGCATGCCCCTGTTGTGTGTGCTAAGCGTTATGCCGAAGCAATCGAGCGATTCAATCAACAAGCCTTGACGGCCGTTCCTGCGTTGGTTCACCGCATCGCTGCGGTGACGGATTTTAAGCCAAGTGATGTTGAAATTCGGCAGTTTGCTAAGGCTATTTCCACCACGCTTCCCTTGATGCGGCCAGCAAAGAGGTTGCTGCTGGACATCTCGGCAACTTGTCGTACCGATTTGAAAACTGGTATCGAGCGCGTGGCACGCGCGTTGTTACTGGTGCTCTTGGATGCTCCGCCAGAAGGCTTCCGTATTGAGCCTGTTTATCTCAGCGATACGGGGAGTGGGTGGAAATATCGTTATGCTCGGCATTATATACTTGATTTGTTGGGCTGTTCGCAAGGTGGTCTGGACGACGAAATCGTTGAGCCGGAGAGTGGCGATGTGTTGCTCGGGTTGGACTTGTCTGGAGATATTCTAGTACAGGCAAATCATGCGGGTCTGTTTGCAGAGTACCGCGCTCAGGGTGTTTCGATTTATTTCATGGTCCATGATATTCTTCCAGTCAGAATGTCAAATGTGTTCCCTCCGGGGGCTGACCAAAGCTATATGCAATGGCTTCAAGCCGTTGCGCATTTTGATGGTGTCATCTGTGTTTCGAGGGCTGTTGCCGACGATCTCTCCGCATGGCTGGTAGAGGAGGGTATTAGTCGTGCTGCTAACCAGAGATCTTTTGGGATTTTCTGGTCGCATCATGGTGCGGATTTTGCCTGCTCTGCACCTAGCTCAGGACTCCCTGACGACGCCGAATGGACGCTACAACAGCTAAGCTCCCGCCCGAGTTTTCTGATGGTGGGTACTATTGAACCCCGCAAGGGATATTTGCAAGCCATTCAGGCTTTCGGGGAGCTTTGGCGTAACGGGGAAGATATCAACCTAGTCATTGTTGGCCGAGAGGGCTGGAAACCCTTGCTAGATGAAGCACGTCGCGATATTCCTGAAACAGTCGACTATCTAAAAAGTCATCCCGAGTTAAATAAGCGACTTTTTTGGCTCGAAGGAGTCAGTGATGAGTATCTGGAGAAAGTCTACTCTACAAGTTCCTGCCTTATCGCCGCCTCTTATGGAGAGGGCTTCGGTCTCCCCCTGATCGAAGCGGCCCAGCACAAGCTACCCATCATCGCTCGCGACATTCCGGTATTTCGCGAGGTGGCCGGCGAGCATGCTCATTACTTTAAAGGGCTGGCAGCGGAAGACCTAGCGGCAGCCATCGACGACTGGCTGAGGCTGTATGAAGAGGGGCGACACCCGACGTCCGACAGCATGCCCTGGCTGACTTGGAAGGAAAGCGCGGAACGGCTCAAGCGTGTATTGCTTAACACTCGAGCCCCTGTCGAGAGAAGCGTGTGATTAGGGAAAAACTTCGATTTCGATAGCTGGGGGGACGTGCATACATCCGAAACCAGGAAAAGGAAGACAAGCACTACGGCCAGCTAAAGTTTTGCCTGCAGTGACAGCCGCCTTCAGGCGGCTCAACTACTTGCCCCTTTGGGGACTAACAGAATAAAGCACCTGGTTTAGCCAGGGGATACTTATTCAGTATCGATGCCAGCATATTGCGAGGATATTAATGATCCAAAAGCACTCTCGGTCTGTATTTAACCCTGTGTACTATCCTTATATAGATGGCTTGCGCGCACTTGCTGTGCTCGCAGTGTTCTTCTTTCACCTTGATAGTGCTTGGGTGTCAGGAGGTTTTGTTGGCGTTGATGTCTTCTTTGTTTTGTCTGGATTTATTGTGAGCGCCTCTATTGCAAGCTTCAGGGGGTATGGGTTTTTAGCATTTCTTGGTTATTTTTATGCTCGGCGTATCAAGCGAATTTTTCCTGTACTAATTGTTTGCTTACTGGTTACAGGGTATGTCTCTGCTTTGTTTGTTCCTGCTTCTTGGCTTAGTGGTGTGAATCAAGAAACAGGGTTGTATGCGTTCTTCGGTTTAAGTAATTTGCTATTGGCGCAGACCGGGCGTAACTATTTTGCTCCAACGGCAGAATTTAATCCTTATACTCATACTTGGTCTTTGGCTGTGGAGGAACAATTTTATCTGATTTTTCCGCTCTTGTTTCTCGCTTGGTTGGGTGGGCGGAGGGGCCGCTTGCTGTCTGTTGGCTTGTTTGGCATTGGCCTATTAGCCTCTGTAGTGTTCTCTGCTTGGCAGAGTCAAGCTAGCCCTATTCAAGCTTACTTCTTGAGCCCCGGTCGATTCTGGGAGTTGGCGGCTGGCGTATTGCTTTATCAGTTGATTAGCCTAAGACCTGCGGTGAAAGCATTTGGTTCGGCTGGATTGGAGCGTGTGCGTGCGCGTGAGTTGGTGGGTTTTGTATCGCTTTTGGTTCTACTCGCATCCTTCTTTTTTTCCACTCAGGAAGATTTTCCGATGCCGGGTGCGCTTATGGCTGTGCTTGGTACCCTCGGAATTATTTTCAGCTTGCATAGCCATCCAGAGCTTGAGCGTATACATGGTATAATTGGCAGCAGGCCGCTAGTGCTTGTTGGTCGAATCTCTTATTCTCTCTACCTCTGGCACTGGCCGGTGTTCGTTTTTTTCAGGTGGACCTGTGGGCTGGATACGCTATTACTGAAAATCCTCGCAGCTTCATTAGCATTCCTTCTGGCAATTGCCTCGTACCGTTTCGTCGAGAGGCCTATTCGCCACTCAAGTGTTATTCAGAAAGTACCTCAGGTTGCAGTGATCGCCAGCGGCCTACTAATTATTGGTGGCTCTTGGTGGCTTTCCGTGCAAATCTCATCCAGTATGGAAAAGCTGTCTCTCAGCACCGTTAGCCATGATCAAGCAATTTGGTACCCACACGGGGAGGCAACAAGTCCAGGCTATCCGGGATGCACGGTTTATCCGCAAGCGACCAACGTAGGGGGAGGTATGTTGTTGACATTCGCGCCCCAGGACTGCCATGAGACCCGGCCGCTCAACCCAGCAAGCATCTATGTTATTGGTGACTCTCATGCGTTGGCTTATGAGGGAATGTTTAAACAGTATGCTATTCATAATTCGATAAAAATTAATGCCTATAATAATGGAGGTTGTCCATTTCTCAGTCTACAGCCTATTCGTGACTTGGATAACCCAGATTGCCAGCGCTATGCTGAGGCAGCCTTGTACGATATACGGAAGCAAATTAAGTCAGGCGATGTACTATTCTTGGCATCGCTACGCTTGCCACGCTTCTCTGATCAGTGGGCTTATTTTGGTGATGAAATAGTCAACACCATGATGTTTGGTCCGCACGCTGTTGCTGAGCGCAAGCGAGCCGAAATCGATGCTGTGAAGATTTTGAGCGAGTTTGCAGAAAAGGGTGTGCAGGTTGTTCTTGAAGCACCTAAGCCACTGTTCAAGGCTCCCCCATTTCGTTGTGCTGACTGGTTCAATCGCGGGAACCCGATATGTAGCCATGGTTTCAATATGCCTCGTGAACAACTCGAGGCACTTCGTAAACCAGTGCTGGACAGCTATGCCAATATTGCTCGTCAGGTTCCAGGGGTTAAAGTATGGGATCCGTTTCCGATTCTTTGTTCTAGCATGCAATGTCAGGCTTGGGAGGGTGGGTTTCCGCTATTTATGGATGGCGATCACTTGAGTGGGTATGGAAATAAAAAGCTTTTACCTTCCTTTGCTGAGTTTATGCATGACCTAGTAGGAGTCTACCCGGCAAAACTGGAAGATGGTTTTGATCTTAGTAAAGATGGAATGCCGGATTTTCTGAGTCGTGTTGAGGGAATATCCCATAAAGAAAGTTGGGGGCGCTGGTCAGATGCCAGTCTGTCTGATCAAGTTCAGTTTGAGTTTGTAGAAAGCCTTCCTGAGTCCTTCGAATTGGAGGTCCGCGCTCAGGCATACGGACCCAATATCGGTAAGCCAGTTCTCTTTGTTGTTGGAGGCTTAGGGAAAGAGGTGATTTTTTCCGAAAAACAATCTGTTGTCTATCTTTCGTATGAGAATATCAATCGAAGTAAGGCGATTCAGATCGTCCCGCCTGTGCCAACTAGCCCGCAGTCGCTGGGGGCTGGTGGTGATTCTCGGAAGCTGGGCATTGGTATTAGTTATATTAAGGTGCATGGAGCAAAAAGCGACGGATTACCCGATCGTTCTCTTGAGGCTGGTCATTCCACTGAAAATTCGGGGTCTTAGGGGCTATCCATAAATAAACAAGGTAATTCTCCGGCTCGGCTAAGAGGCTCCTTGAGGTTTGATTGCGTGATATGTATTGCTTGTAGTGTTTGTTTTTTTGGCTTTTTACAGGGATAGGGGCGATTGCAGAGGCTGAGTGCAGTACGGTTACTGGATTGAAGTAGGCGCTTCATGCTGCTTCGTCATTACTTCTGTCGCACCTTACCGAGATAGCCAGATGTTGCACTCAGCTTTTGCGGTCGCCAGGATTTTCTGTTTTACGATTCGGCAAACTACCAGCTCTGTTGGTTTTATAGCGATCATGAACGATACTAAGCAACTTGGGTCATGCAGGCTATGGCTGCATTTTTATCTGGAATTTTTGGGGATGTTGAGCAATGAACAAGGCCATCGTAACGGGTATCACTGGCCAGGACGGCGCCTACTTGGCACAACTGCTGCTTGAGAAGGGCTATACCGTTTACGGTGCCTACCGCCGCACCAGCTCGGTGAATTTCTGGCGCATCGAGGAGTTGGGGATCGAGCGTCATCCCAACCTGCATCTGGTCGAGTACGACCTGACCGATCTGTCCGCCAGCATTCGTCTGCTGCAGAGCACCGAGGCCACCGAGGTGTACAACCTGGCCGCGCAGAGCTTCGTGGGGGTGTCCTTCGAGCAGCCGCTGACCACGGCGGAGATTACCGGCCTGGGTGCGGTGAACCTGCTGGAGGCGATCCGCATCGTCGTAAGTGATCCATGAACCCCGTCTGTTAACGGCCGAGCCGGTCTTTTACAGTGGCGCCGTCGGAGTGCAGTTCCACGGCAGCAGCGCCTCGTAGTCTTCGACGCTTTGCGCTGCCGGCAACCGCTCGAGGATGTGGCGCAGCCAGGCGTAGGGCTCCTGCCCGTTGGCCCTGGCGGTTTCCACCAGGCTGTAGAGCTGCGCGCTGGCCGTCGCGCCTTTGGGCGTGTCGCTGAACAGCCAGGCCTTGCGCCCGATGACGAACGGGCGAATAGCCCGTTCGGCACGGTTGTTGTCGATCGGCAGGTAGCCCGCCTCGGTATAGCGGATGAGCCGGCTCCAGTTGCT
>NZ_FOFJ01000041.1 GCF_900110885.1 Azotobacter beijerinckii
TCACGCTGTTCTGGGCTGAGGCTGGAGAGCTGAGCGATCCATCGCGTGAACTGACTCGCTTTCATGATCCACCTCCCGCATGCGGAGACGTCATGATCAGCTTAGCCTGCTGCAACAGCTAACTCAGACATAGCCTTATTCTGTTAGTCCTTCAACGGGGCAAGTAGCGGGGCCGCCTGAAGGCGGCTGTGGAATGCTCGGGCGAGGGCCGAGATCAGCGGACGGGCCAGTGCAGAGCGAAATGCGCTCCGAGCACGAACCGGCCGCTCGGGGCGTGGTACTCCCAGCGCTCGACCCGCGCCTGTTTGTCCTGCGCACTGCCCAGGTACAGCCGATTGAACGAGTTCGGCAGGCCGCCGCGCACCCGGCAGGAGAGCGCAGTGCCCGCCTGCACCGTCCAGATCTCCCGTGCCAGCTCGGGATAGTGGTCGCTCAGCGGCAGGACGTAGGGCCGGTGGATGTGCCCGCCCATCACGATGTCCAGGCCCGCTTCGGCCCAGCGCATCAGCGCCGCCTGAGCGCCGAGCTGTATTTTGCGCAAGTGCGAGGGCACCATCGGGCCGAAGGGCTGATGGGCCACCACGATGCGTAATTTGGCCGGATCGCAGTGGCGCAGTCGCGCGCAGACCGCACGCACCTGGCCGGCTGTCACCCGGCCTTTCTTGCGGCGCATGGGGTGGGTGGTATTCAGGCCGATGAGCAGTAGCTCGTCGTTCTCGAAGACCGGCTCCAGCTCCTGGCCGAAGTACCGGCGGTAGTTGCCGTAGGGACACAGGAAGCGCAACAGCGGGTTGCGCGGCGGCGGCAGGTCGTGGTTGCCGGGAATCACCAGGGTTTCCGGGATGCCGTAACTCTTCAGGCGCCGAACGAAGGCCTGCGCGGCGGCGAACTGGTGGTGCCGTGCGCGCTGAGTGATGTCCCCCGACAGCACCAGCAGGTCGGCGCCCCGTTCGCGCACGTGCGCTTCCATGGCCTCCACGATCGCTGGCCGTTCGGTGCCGAAATGGGTATCGGAAATGTGCAAAATGCTCGTCATTGTGCCGAAAGTGCCTGCGTACGGATGAGATCGAGCTGGGCCCCATATGCTTGTTCGATATGTTCGGCAATACCCGGCGAGCCAAAGCCTAACAAGGATTTTCACAAAAAAACTACAATATTCACAAATAAATCACATCATGAGAGGATGCCCACCTGTGATGGGGGGCCGGGCGTTGCCAGAGGAGTAATGCCGTTGCCCAAATGTCTCTGGCAGGAATGGAGGATTCTGGAGTGAACGATGTGGCTTTAGCGGGGGTAAAGACGAACAAGGTCAAGCGCAGCCTCTTGTACAGAGCCGGCAAGAAACTGCGGCCGTGGTTCAATCGCTTCCTGGCCAGGAACTCCCTGGTGGGGGACCCGGAGGCCTTCGACAAGCAGCAGTTCCCGTGGACGGCGGAGCTGGAGGCCCATTGGCCGGCGATTCGCGCCGAGTTCGACCAGTTGATGCTGCGGAACACGCCGATCCCCGCCCTGCGCGACATTTCCCCGGATCACCGGCGCATCGCCAAGGACCACAATTGGCACTCGTTCTTCCTCTGGGGCTACGGCTACCGGATCGAGGAGGGCTGTCGTCTGTGCCCGCAAACGGCTCAGGCGCTGTCGGTGGTGCCCGGCCTCAACAGCGCCTTCTTTTCGATACTGGGTCCGGGCGCCCACATTCCGCGGCATACCGGGGTGACCAAGCGAATCATTACCTGCCATCTGGCGCTGGTCGTGCCGGAAGCCAAGGAGGACTGTCGGATTCAGGTCGGTGACGAGACTCTCTACTGGGAAGCAGGCCAGTGCACGGTCTTCGACGACACCTATCCGCATGAGGTCTGGAACGACACGAACCAGACCCGTGCGGTGTTGCTGATCCAGTTCAAGCGCCCCCTGCGCCTGCCGGGTCGTCTGCTGGGCGATCTGTTTCTTGGCGCGGTGCGCCGCAGCCCGTTCGTACAGGAGGCGCGCAACAATCTGGCCGCCTGGAGCCGGGCGCACAAGCTGCTGGACGGTTGACCGACGCCTCCCCGGGGGCTGCTAAACCCAGCCCTTTCAAGGTCTTTGGTCGAACAGATCCATCGCGAACAGCTTCCCGAGGACTGGGAGGCGTCTCCCTACCAGTTGGCGGTCCAGGTCAGAAGCCGTTACGAGGGGATGCTCGTCGCACTGCCGGTGGAGCACTGGCCCACGTGGGCCGACGGTTCGGCCAGCACACTGGCGCAGCGCCTGCTGGAGTTGGCACGGCACATCAAGCCCGGCCAGGTGGCCACCAGCAAGCGTGGCCCCAAGGTGAAGAAGACCCGGGAGTGGGTCGATGGCGCCACGGCCTGCGCTCATCTCTCTACGGCCCGTACACTCGAGGCCTCGAAAAGCAAAAGACCTTGAAAGGGCAGGGCCTCAGACCTGTTTCAGGCGGTCGGCCAGGCGCAGGGCGAGGGCGGCGATGGTCAGGGTGGTGTTCACCGAGCCCACCGTGGGCATCACCGCGCCGCCGGCGATGTAGAGGTTGGCGTGATCGTGGGTGCGGCAGTCCTTGTCCACCACCGAGGTTTTCGGGTCGTTGCCCATCAGGGCGGTGCCGCCGATGTGGTTGTTGTTGGCGAAGGTGTCCTCGAAGACCACCTCGGTGCCGCCCAGCAGTTTCGCCGCGTGGGCATAGACCTCGCGGGTGTGCACGGCGCTCTTGCGCACGTAGTCGTCCATCGCGTAGGTGAACTCCGGCTTGGGAATGCCGGCCACCCGCTCGGTGGCGCTGGGTACGATGCGGTTCTTCGGGTTGGGGAGGATCTCGTGGAAGCTGTCGAAGCGCACGAAGCGCGCGGCACGGTCGCGGATCTGCTGCTCCAGTTCAGGGCCGGCGAGCAGCGGGCCCTTCTGGATCAGCTCGGCGGCGACCTGGTCGACGCGCGACATGTTCGACAGATGGATCTTCTTCGAGGCGTATTCGCGGCGGAAGGCGCCGTCGCGGAAGTCGATCAGCGAGGTCATCTCCTGCGGGCCGCGGCCGGGCCAGAGTTCCTCGTTGGCGTAGAAGCGCACGCCGGTGCCGGGGTGGTCCATGAGGTGGCGGCCGACCAGGTCCGAGCTGTTGCCGACGTCGGACATCAGCATCAGCTTGGGCGTCTCGACGCCGTTGGCGGCGAGCACGAAGGTCCTGCCCTCGACGCGGTGCTCGTTGCCCTGCGGGTCCTTGTAGTGGGCGGCGGCGATGCGCCCGTCCCGGCCCTTCTCGAGCTTGAACACCACGGCGTTCTCGATCAGCCGGGCACCGGCCTTCTCGGCCTTGTCGACGTGGACGATGCCGTTGTACATGGCGCCGATCGGGCAGATCGGCATGCAGTTGTTGTTGCCGCAGCAGGGCGGGCGCTGGTCGTAGACCGTGCTGTTGCGCGCCACCGGCTCGGTGACCACGCGGTAGCCGTTGGCGTTGAGCACGGTCTTGACCCGCTCTTCGTTCCACGACAGCGGCAGCGGCGCCATCGGGTAGGGCGCCGAGCGCGGCGAGCCGAGGTCCTCGTCGGTCGGCCCCCAGACGCCCAGTTCGACCTCGGCGCGGCCGTACCAGGGCTCCAGGTCGGCGTACTCGATCGGCCAGTCGAGGCCGACGCCGTAGAGGCTCTTGAGCTTGAAGTCGTTGGGCAAAAAGCGCCAGGTCGAGGCCGCCCAGTGCCAGGTGGTGCCGCCGACGGCGCGGATGTACTGCACGTCGTAGGGGTGTTCGCCCTTCTGGATCAGGTAGTGGTTGCTCGGGTTGAGTTCCGGGTGCGGGGCGTGGGCGGGCGAGGGGTAGGGCGCCTGATTGTCGGACTTGTCCACCTGCTGGCGGAAGCGTTCGGCGATCTCGTGGCGTGCCAGACGCGGGCCTGCCTCGAGGATCAGCACGTCCTTGCCGGCCAGGGCCAACTGGTGGGCGATCAGGGCGCCGGCGATGCCGGAGCCGACGATGACGAAATCGGCCTGTTGAACAGTGGCCATGCTCAAGCCCTCCCGACGACAGGTTTCTCGGCCCAGGAACCCGGGCTGCCGAAGCAGAAGGCACGGGGCTTCAGGGCACCGTCCACCGCCTTGAACATCAGGGCGTCCTGGTAGGTGACGACCGTCGCGGTGTGGTCGCTGCCGACCAGGCCGAGATACCAGGCCGCGAGGATCTGCCGGGCCACTTCCTGCGGGTGTCCGCTCAGGCCCTGCGGGGTCTTGCCGAGCTTGCCCTGCAGTTCGCCGAGGTCCTTGGCGAAGGCGGCATCGCGCTTGGTCAGGGCTTCGTAGAGGCTCTGGCCGAGTTTTCCGTCGAGGTCGTTGCGCCCGGTGAGGCGCTGGGACAGGGTCATGAAGGTCGCCAGTTCGGTCTCGGCCTTGGGGGCAGCCGCCCAGGCGGAGCCGACCGGGTTCAGCAGCAGGACGCCGGCGGCGGCGCCGACACAGGCGGCGCCGAGCAGACGGCGACGGGAAAGGGTGAACGCAGGCACGGGCGATGGGCCGGGGATTACGGAGGCATGGTTGGACATGGAAACCTCTCTTGTTGTGGGTGGATGGCGCCAGGCGCTGGTGCATGCGCGGCCTGGCGCCCGTTGCTCGCTCAGGTCACTGCGAGAGCTTTTCCGAGACGACGGGGTAGTGGTCCCAGACCGCCTGGTCGGTCAGCGAGCGGACCAGCTTGATGTATTCGGCGTGGCTCCAGGCCAGAGGGGTGGCGGTGTCCGTGCCTTCACCCTTCACGTAGCCATGCCGGCGGTTGTTGCCCACGCCGTCCCAGACCTGTTCCGGCAGCATCAGGCCGTCGTTGGCGAACAGCTCCAGGGCCTTGACGTAGGTGTTCTTCAGTTGTGCGAGCTGCTCGGCGCTCAACGCCTTGACCCCCGCCGGCAGCTGGGCCTTGCTGCGGGCCAGCTCGTAATGGCCGCGCTCGCCGGTGAAGATCGGCCAGACGCGACCGCGCAGCCCGGAGTTCGGCGCCGGCGCCTCGGTGGCCGGGAAGTTGATGGCGGAGACTTCGCTCTCGCCGTAGCCGTCGTTGCCGTAGCGGCGCCAGCCGGGGAATTCGCCGGCGACGCCGGGAAAGGTGAAGGTGTATTTGACCTTCAGGTTCTCGGGCAGCTCCTGGCTGTCGAGCTCGTCGAGACTGCCGACGATATGGGGGTCGCTGGCGGGACGGACGCCGTAACGCACCAGCTCGAGGAAGCCGGCGTCGAGGATCTGGTTCTCCGGCAGTCCGGAGCGGCTGTTGTTGTCGAGCAGGGGCGCGCCGTCGTCGGGATTGTCGTTCTGGGTGATGCGCAGGTAATAGCGCCCGTCGCCCAAGACGCCGTTCTGGGTGACCATGCTCGTCTCCAGCTTGGCGGAGTAGCCTTTCGCGGCGCCCAGGAAGGTCTTCGCCGCCTCGCCGTCGCCGGCATGGCCGGCGAGTTCGGAGGCCGCCACCAGGCCGGCGATGACCGCCGCGGTGGTCGAGGGCGAGTAGCCCCATTGCTCCTCCCAGCGCTCCTGCTGGGTCTGCGGCGGGACGACCTTCCAGTCGTTCCAGCCGACCTTGACCTGACCGCCCTTGGCCAGGAATTCCGCCGCCGGCTTGAGCATGCTCTGGTACCAGCGATTGATCTGGGCGTCGTCCAGTACCCCGGCCTTCCACAATTTATAGCCCAGCATGATGGGCATGGCGGTCTGGTCGAGCTGGACCCCGACCCATTCGATCTCGCCGTCGACATGGGTTTTCTGCAGGAACCAGCCGGTCGTGCCGGGGCTGTCGTCCTTGGCCTTGCCGTCCTGCTTCTGTTCGTGGATGTAGGCCGAGGTATCGCCCTGCATGCGTGAGGTGGCCTCGGTGACCTGGACCTTCTTCAGGTATTCGAAGGCGACCTTCGGCGTTTGCCGGTCGCCGAGCGCCAGCAGCGCCATTGCGCACTGGTAGAAGTCGCGCGGCCAGACTGCCTTGTAGCCGGTGGTGCCCTTCGCGGCTGATACCGTCTCGCCCCAGGGGTTGGACAGGGAGGCGATCAGCGCCCCGGCGTGGCTCTTGTCTTCCTGCGCCTTGAGCACCAGGGCGCTGACGTTGAGCAGCTTGCCGTTGTCGGTGCTTTGCGCATACATCGCCGGCAGGCCGGAGAGGGAGGCTAGGTAGTCCTGCCAGCCGATCGCCTCGCCTTCGCCGTTGTAGTGGGCCAGCACCTTGGCGTAACCGCGGGCCAGCGTCGCGTCCGCCGCCCGGTCGGCCTGCTGGCGGTCGTGGCCGAAGCCGACGACCAGATCGAGGGTGGTCTCGGTGCCTGTCTGGGGCAGGCGTGCCAGCATGGCGACGTTACCGGGCTGCGATCCTGTGCTGTCGTACAGGTTGTCGAGCGTGCCGTCCTTGAGGTCGGTCAGGCCGTCGGAAACCCCGGCGAAGCCGACGGTGAGCTGCTCCAGGGGCCGGCTGGCCTTGACCACCAGGGTCGTCTCGCCTTGTTGGGCGTATAAGGCCTGTCCGTCGACGAAGGCGCTGTCGCCGCTGCCGTCGTTGCCGACGGCCGGATCGACGTGCACATAGGCCTGGATGCGCGGGTCCTTGCTGCGGAAGATCACCCGGACCATCAGGGCGTTCGCGTCGGGATCGGTGAAGACGTGTTTCTCGATCTCGTACAGCCCCTGCTTGTCGCGGTTGACGATCTTGTAGGCGAGCGAGTTGGGGCGGCCCTCGCCGTCGACCGACAGGTAATGCACTTCGCTGTCGGTGTCCTGGGCTTCCAGATCCACGAAATCCGGGCCCTGGACGACCAGTTGCAGCTCCCTGAGCTGGGCTTCGTGAATCAGTCCGAACATGGTTTCGGTGATGATGCCCTTGGCCAGGGAAAACCAGACTTTCGAGACTTCGCCAGTGGTCGCTTCCGGCGAGTATTGACCGTCCTTGTACTGTTCGTAGGAAGTACCGATGCCGGTCTTGCCCGAATAGGACCAGAACGGCGCGGCGCCCGGGGCGCCCGGAGCCACTTTCGGCGAGTCGGCGCCCGCGCTCTGGCAGACGACCAGAGTGCCGATCATGGCGCTCAGCAGTGTCTTGCGGAACCTTACTGGCTGCATATAACCCTCTTCTTTTTCTTGTGTAATGGCTTGGTGAGGCGAAGCGCGGCCTTGCAAGGGGCATGGGCGGAACGGGCTGCCCCGCACGCCGCACTCTAGTTCGAGGCTTTTGCCCGGCTTTCCGGGCACGGTGAATGGCGGTTGGTGGATCGGCACTGCACGCCTCTGGACTTGCCGGAGCGGCGCGAAATGGCGGCTGTATGCTGGGCAATGGCGTCGACGCTGCGCGCAGAGCGTGCTCGGCGGGCGCTGGGTCGGCCGCAGATGGCGATGCCCGGAGGCGCGAGCGTATTGAGGGGGAGAGCCATGGGACACCTCGGCATATGGACAGCGCTATCCTGATGAGTCGGAAACCCACCGCAAAGCGAAGCCTGTCGCCGCTATTTTGTTGTTTTTGTTTGTTGTCTCTGGGGCTGCAAGTACACGCCAGGCGAACCGGGAAGAGTCGCTAGAGGTCGGCACGGACGGCTTGGATCACAGGGATAGCGCTATCCTATACAGTGGATTTTTGCTTGGCAAGGTTGAATTCATTCCTGCCTGTCAACCAGGAAATCGAGTCGTGGATATAAAATGGTTCGTTATTCGACCATTGCTTGAGGTGCGATCCGGCATCCAGGGGTCGACGGGGCGGTAGGCGAATGGCTGCGGTGTTGCGATTGCATCCCGCAGCGATGCGCTCGGTCCTGGAGACAACTACCCGCAATCGCAGCTTGCCCGGATTCGGGTAGTTATCGTACGACATGGTCGAAAGAGTGTGTTCCACAGCTTTCGGGAATACTTCGGAAGCTTCTCTCCGCTCAGACGAGCGTGGCTCCGCGCGTATTCACGTAAATCGCATAAAGCGAATGGCAACTGGCCATGAACAGGCGATTGCCGGCAGTCCCGCCAAAGCAGAGATTGGCGCAGCGCTCCGGCAGTCTGATGTGCCCTATTGGCTTGCCGGCGGGGTTGAAGACCATGACGCCGTCGAGTTCTTCCGGTTTGGCGTCGAGGGCGCCGGAACTACCCCAGCCGCACCAGAGATTGCCGTCCTCGTCGCACTTTATTCCATCAAGGGCGCCATAGGCCTGTGCCTCGATATGCTTGCGCCGTTCGCCAAGAGTGCCATCGTCGTTCACGGTATAGGCCCATACCACTCGATTGGGCTTGGAGCGGCCCTCGACAATATAAAGCAACTTTTCGTCAGGCGAAAAACACAGGCCGTTCGGTCCGGCGATAGTATCGAGGACACGGGTTACCTGTCCCGTTCCCGCGTCGACGCGATAAACGCCGTGCGGCAGTTCGGTTTGAACCCGGTGGCCTTCGTAGTTGCTGTCCGCCTGGAAAGGGGGATCGGTAAACCAGATCGAGTCATCGCTCTTCACCACGATATCGTTCGGCGAGTTGAAGCGCTTGCCTTCGAAGTTGTCGGCAAGAACCGTGATTTTTCCGCTGTGTTCCGTGCGTGTGATGCGGCGGCCCTCGGTCGCCGTCGTCGATCCTTCGCAGGCAAGCAGGCGGCCCTGGCGATCGCGGCACAGGCCATTCGCAAAGTTGGACTGTTCGCGGTATACGCTGAAGGTGTCGGTTATCTCGTCCCAGCGCATGATCCTGTTGCTGGGAACATCGCTGAGCAGAACATAACGGCCATCGCCGATCCAGGTCGGGCCTTCCGCCCAGCGCATGCCGGTGGCCAGTCGTTCGACACTGGCATTGAATATGCGGTATTTCAGGAAACTTTCGTCGAGGGCCTGAACCAGCGGGTCCGGATATTTGAGGTTCAGCGGTTCAGCTCTGGCGAGATTGGCAAAACCCAGGCTACCCATGGATACGCCCGCGGCAGATAGCAGCAGCGAGTTTTTCAGGAAGCGTCGGCGAGCGTTTTCCTGAGAAAGTTCTGGCGTGCCGGGATTTCGATTGTATGACATTGAACTGGCTCCATTTGCTTGTTTTTTTTGTCGATAGAAGCGCAAGTGCACGAGCTCGCCGAATTCGGGGGGAGGCATGAATTGCCCGGGACATTTCCCGGTTGCACGCCCGAGCGGCCCGAACGTGGCCGCTCGGCGCAAGTTCACGCCGACACGTCTCTCCGGATTCGTTTTTGCCTTTGCAGGGACTTTGCGTGAGCGGCTACTTTAGGTCTGACATCGTATGACTTGCAAGCTTTTCACGAGGCCACCATCACCCCGTTCGCTGCCGCCTTCGCCGGCGTCGTGGCCAAGACCGCTCCCACCGCTCCGGCCATCCGGCGTCCATAAAAAAACCGCCGGCCTCGCGGCTGGCGGTTTCCGGTGTCGCGCCTGAGTCAGGCTTCGGCCGCTTCGGGGAGTTCGTCGGTTGGGGCCAGTGCCGGCCGGATCTCGTCGTTCAGCCGCCAGAAGCTGTGCATCACTGACACGAAGCCGGCGAGCGGGCCGAGGAGGGCGCTGTTGACCTTGGCCGCGTCCTGGTCGAGGGCGCGCGCGATATCCTTGGTGCGTGCCTGGCCGTTGTCATACAGGAACTGCAGGATCTGACGCTGCCCCTTGGGCAGTTTGGCCAACCGGACTTCCTCTTTCTGGGGCGGTGTGGGTGCGCTGGGGCTGCCGGCGAGCGGTGAGGCCGACGCCCTCTCCATCATGCGCGGCCTGCTCGGACGGGGCGTCTCCGCGATCTCGTCGTATTCCGTCTCGGCTGCCTGGCCAGGGGCCTCCGGCTGATCGCCGGTCGATATCCGGTCGAGCATTCCCGGCTTGATGGTGTAGCAGCCCTGTGCGTCACGGTCCAGCCACTCCCGGCGCAGCGTGACCAGCGACACCGAGGCCGGCTCGTCCGGCCCCATCGCATCCATCACCTCGTCCGGCGAGCAGCCCGGATGGTTGCGGATGTATTCCAGTACCTGCCTGTCCAGCCCGCTCAGGCCGGACAGCGCGGGCGAAGTGGCGGCGGGTCTGGCCGGTTTCGCCGAGGCCGCGGTGGCCGCCGCCCTCGGTGCCGGGCTGGGCGTCCGCGGCGCTTCGGCGCCCCGGATGGAGGTTTGCCCTGTCGCACGGCTGGACGGGCTGGCTCCGGTCGGTGCCTGTTTGCCCATGGACATGCATTCCATTACATAGTCCCGCACGGTGTAGCCGGCGAAGGTGAAGGGATCGAACCAGAGCCCGGTCAGGCCCTTGAGCGCGGTGACGACGTCCGCGCTGCTCAGTTGAGTGTTCTTGGCGATCTGGGCGGCATTCTGGTTGGGGTTGGCCATGACCCAGGCCAGCAGCTTGCGTTCGGTCTTGTTGAGCTTGGTGAAGGCTTCACGCAAGCGGGCGAACACCTGCTCCTTGGATTCGTCCGGACCCGGTATCTCGACAGGCGCCGGTTCGGGCCTGGCCGCGGGAGCGGGGGAGG
Organism: Azotobacter beijerinckii; assembly: GCF_900110885.1. GTDB lineage: Bacteria > Pseudomonadota > Gammaproteobacteria > Pseudomonadales > Pseudomonadaceae > Azotobacter > Azotobacter beijerinckii. Next base: position 10,423 of record NZ_FOFJ01000041.1, read on the forward strand.
CGACGGCAATTATTGCCGGCTTTGCGACGGGCGCGGCATCGGCCTTAGCCTCGGCACGCTTCTGCATGGTTTCCTGCGCTCTGGCACACGCCTTGAGCAGCTCTTCGGCCACCCAGTTCGGTGGCGCCGAGGCCTCGCCCTGGGCCTTTTCGGCGGTATCTGCCGACGGCATGGGCGCTGCGCTTGGCCGCAGGTCCGCGGAGCGGGCGGCCGCCAGGCCGGCGCTGGCGGATACGGCCGAGGGGGCAGCCGGGCGGGCCGTCTCGACCTTCGCGGCCGGTACCTCGGCCGCTGCCGCCGCACGCGGGGCTTCTGCCGCTTGTCCGGCTTTTTCAGGCAGAGGACGGGGCTCCATACGAACGGCCGCCTCCTGTGGCCTGGGCGGGGTGTCCGCTTGCGCCTCGGCACGCGCTGTGCCTGTCGGCGCAACGGCCGCTTGCAGTGGCTGCGCTGCGGGTGTGGCTGCCTCGGGCTGCACGGCGTTGAGCGCCGGCTTGGCGGTTCTTTGGCTGGCGCTGCGGCGCAGGTACAGGCGGCCCAGCAGCTCGTACAGCTCCGGGGCTGCGCTGGCTTTGGCGGCCTCGCTGACACGCTCGATCGCGTCGTCCAGCCGGTCGGCCAGAACCAGTTCCTTCACGGTGTTTTCAAGCGTGGCGAGATCCTGAACGCCACCCCTGTCCTTGCCTGTCCCGGGTTGTCCGAGCAGCAGGACCATCTCCAGACGCCAGAGGATTTGCGGCGAGGCGACATGGTTTTCGAGGGATTCGCTCAGCAATTCCTGTGCAAGCGCGTGCTGGCTGGCGCTGGCCAGATAGCGCAGGGTGCTGGCCAACGCCTTGAGCGAGCCATCGGGACAGGCTTCGTGCAGGCAGGATTCGAAAGCGGCAAAACTGTGGGTGCGAGCGATGCCCCACAAACGCTCGACGGGAGGTTTGTGCTCCAAGCGGGGATACCTATGCGTTGGGTCGGAGGGCCGACGTGGTGGTGCGGAAAAAGCCGCGGACTATACCACGACGGCCCCGGCCTTTCGGCCTGCGCTCGACGTCTGGAGACGGCGACGAGACAGGCCGGGTTCCGGTCTTCAGGTCACCAGCCGATAACAGGGCACATAGGGCGTGCCGCCCGGCAGCTTCATCCGGTGCTGGTCGACGAAGGCCTGCAGCAGCTCGTCCAGCGGTCGCATCACCGCCGATTCGCCATGGATCTCGTAGGGGCCGTACTGCTCGATCAGGCGGATGCCCTTGTCCTTGACGTTGCCGGCGACGATGCCGGAGAAGGCGCGGCGCAGGTTGGCCGCCAGCTGATGAGGCGGCAGGTCGCGGCTCAGCTGCAGGCTGGCCATGTTGGCGTGGGTCGGGTCGAACGGGCGCTGGAAGCTTTCCTCGATCCGCAGCAGCCAGTTGAAATGGAAGGCGTCGTGGCGCTCCCGGCGGAACTGCCTGACTTCCTTCAGCCCGTGGGTCATCTGCCTGGCCACTTCGACGGGATCGTCGATGATGATCCGGTAGTGGCTCTGTGCTGCCACTCCCAGCGTGGCGCCGACGAACGCGTGCAGTTGCTCCAGGTAGGGCGCCGCGCTCCTCGGGCCAGTGAGGATCACCGGAAACGGCAGCTCCTTGTTGTCCGGGTGCATCAGGATGCCGAGCAGGTAGAGGAACTCCTCGGCGGTGCCGGCGCCGCCGGGGAAGATGACGATGCCGTGGCCGACGCGCACGAAGGCCTCCAGGCGCTTCTCGATGTCCGGGAGGATCACCAGTTCGTTGACGATCGGGTTGGGCGTCTCGGCGGCGATGATCCCCGGTTCGCTCAGGCCCAGGTAGCGGCCGCCGACGAGCCGCTGCTTGGAATGGGCGATGGTGGCGCCCTTCATCGGTCCCTTCATCACGCCCGGCCCGCAGCCAGTGCAGATGTCCAGTTTGCGCAGGCCCAGCTCGTGACCGACCTTCTTGGTGTACTTGTACTCCTCGACGCTGATCGAGTGGCCGCCCCAGCACACCACCATCTTCGGCTCCACGCCGGGGCGCAGGGTGCGGGCGTTGCGCAGCAGGTGGAAGAGGTAGTCGGTGATGCCCTGGGAGGTGCTCAGGTCGATGCGCAGGCTGTCCAGCTCGCTCTGGGTGTAGACGATGTCGCGCAGGGCGCTGAACAGCATCTCGCGGGTGCTGGCGATCATCTCGCCGTCGACGAAGGCGTCCGCCGGCGCGTTGAGCAGCTCCAGGCGGACGCCGCGGTCCTGCTGATGGAGGCGCACCTCGAAGTCCTGGTAGGACTCGAGGATGGTCTTGGCGTTGTCGGTGCGGGCGCCGGTGTTGAGGATCGCCAGGGCGCACTGGCGGAACAACGTGTAGAGGCTGCCCGCCCCGACTTCGCTCAGTTGCTGGACTTCGCGCTGGGACAGCGTTTCCAGGCTGCCCTTGGGGCTTACCGAAGCGTTGATTCTATGTCTTGAGTTCATTTTCGGTCCCCTGTGAACGATGCCGGCGGCCGCAAGGCCGGTCGCATCGGGATGGTGAGCGTCGAACGCGGTCGCGCGCAGTGGGCATTTTCTCCAGCGGCGGGGTGAAACGGCAAACGCTGCGGTGAGATTGCCGGTAGCCGGTGTATCTGTGCCGATCTTACGCCGCCCTTGGGTGAAACGGCGCGAAAAGGGGGCAGCGGGCGGCTGCCCTGGCCGGCGGTGCGGCCGGGATACGCCTGCCGACCCAGGTGGCGCCGATTGTCACAATTGCCGTGAGGGGCGAAGGCTGCACCTGCCCGAACTCTTGCGCTTGGCGCGCTCTGCCTCGCCCGACACCCTCCGGAAACCTTGCCGGCCACCCTGACGACATCGCCGCATCCGGATGGCTGGGCATGGTATCCGCACGAAGACGATCACTCCTGCGGCGACTATTTAATCCTTTTAATTAGTGTGGGAATTTTGATACCGTTTTGCCTTCCTGTAGGGTGTGATAAATGGATCAATCGGGGAGGAGCAAGGGATGACGGTACTCGCGCCTGGTACAAACGCTGCAGCATCGAGCGTCCGGAGCGCATGGCCCCAGTCATGCGATAACTCGCCGGCCTTCGGGGAGTACGCGGCGATTGTCTTACTCCTCATGGACGAAAAGCCGCATCCCCAGGGTGGTTCCGTTCTATTCCCGATTGCGCACGACCCTATGAAGTGGGACAGGACTCAGGAGATGGGCGGCTGCAACCTGGATCCGGCAAAACTTTTGGCCGGTAGCGATCACATTCTCCGTATTGGCACCTTCTCCACGGCAGATCCCTTCGGCAAATAGGTGGCGGAACTCTGACTCGAGAACCGAGTGAAAGATGTCGGGCTCTCTATTTCGCGCCAACTTGGCTCTTGTACGCAAGTCGGATTGATACTTGATGTGCAGAGCAAGAGCAAAAGTCGGGGCTGTTTCAGGGAGCGGGCCTTGCCGGAGCGATTGGGGTTGTGCCTGGAGGGGGCGTCTTGCAGTCGCTTTTTGAAAGAAGTGTATAACTATAAACAAGGGTCAAACTTTTCAAGGATGCCAGCATCATGTCTTCAACTGCCTTTGTCGAGGGTGGTGTTTATACAAGGCGCGTTGTTCCCTTTGTCGCAGGCGATGGCCGTTCGCTGAACCTCGTCAATATAAGATATTCCGAAAAGATGCCCGACAAAGGTCCCGTGATCCTGGTACATGGGGCTGGTGTCCGGGCTTCGATATATCAGGCACCCGTGGAGACGGACATCGTGGATGCACTGATAGCCAGTGGATACGATGTCTGGCTGGAAAACTGGCGTGCCAGCATCGATTTCGAAGCCAACCTCTGGACCCTTGACCAGGCCGCCTTGTTCGATCATCCAGCGGCAGTGCGCACGATCATCGCCGAAACCGGGGCCGAAACGGTAAAAGCCGTCATTCACTGCCAGGGATCGACCAGTTTCACCATGTCGGCTATTGCCGGGCTGCTGCCTCAGGTTTCAGTCATCGTCAGCAACGCCGTCTCGCTGCATCCGGTGGTGCCCAGGTGGTCATCCTTCAAATTGAACCGGATGTTGCCGCTGGTCAAACTGATGACCGAATACCTCAATCCTCACTGGGGAATGGAGGCGCCTACGCTGGCAGCCAAGCTGATCACCCTGATGGTGAATATGACCCATCACGAGTGCGACAATCCGGTATGCAAGCAGGTCAGTTTCACCTATGGAAGCGGATTTCCGGCACTCTGGCGGCATGAAAATCTCAATGACGAGACCCACCAGTGGATTAAATCCGAGTTCGGCGCCGTACCGCTGCGTTTCTTCGAGCAGATAGTTCGCTGCACCAGTCGGGGCAATCTGGTATCTGTCGAGGGATTTCCGGAACTTCCCGAGGATTTCGCATCCTTCGAGCCCAGGACCGAGGCCCGGTTTGCCTTTTTCGCCGGTGAAAAGAATCTTTGTTTCCTGCCGGAAAGCCAAGTCAAGAGTCATGAATACTTTTCAAAATGGCGCCCGGATTATCACACATTACATTTGTTGCCCGATTACGGCCATCTGGATGTATTCATGGGGAAAAACGCGGCTCGCGACATATTCCCTTTGATGATCCATGAACTCGAAAGACAGTGACGGCACTGGCTCCCGTACTTCACGATCAAGGACTAAGGAGAGACTCGTTGTTCAACAAAATTCCGGAGCGTATAAAAGACTACGCTGGCCGCTTTTCGCTGGTTGATGGCGTTCCGTTCAAGTTGCCTGTGGCGGCCACCAACTCCCCGGCCTTGATGGCCATATTTCCAATCGATGCGGAGAAGGCCAGGGCGTTTTTGCCCAAGGGCATACATCCGTTGCGCCTGTGGAGGAAAGCCCTGCTGATCGTGACGGTCATCGATTACAGGGAAACCCCTATCGGCAAGTATGTCGAGTACAGCATCGCCATTGCCTGTACCCATGGCAGGAAGCCTGCTCCCAGGTTGCTGCCGGCGCTGTTCATGGATTTTTTCAAGGCCGGGCAGTATGTGGTGGACCTTCCGGTCTCCTCCGAAATTTCCGTGAAGGGGGGGAAAGGCATATGGGGCATGCCGAAGCATCAGGGGCATCTGAACTTCAATATCTCGGAAGAGCGTATCAGCAGTCAGTATGACCTGGATGGGAAACTGGTCGCCTATGTCGAGATCGAGCCTCCGAAAAAGACCTGCATTCCCGTGCGGACGAAGGCTGCCAACTACTGCTCGTTCCGCGGCATGTTGATGAAGTCGGACATCTTTCTCGATGCCCGCTGTGGTGTTCGCCTGTTCCGCAATGCCAAGGCCCGCTTTGTAATCGGCGATCACCCGCGTCTGCAGGCCATGAAAGAGCTGGAAATCGGCGATGCCATTGCTACCGTATTTTTGCCCTCGATCACCGGGACCCTGGATGATCATGTCGAAAGCTGGTTTCTGGATTTCGATCAACTGCCGGAGAAGGCTCCGGAGGGGATGGAGTCGGTTGTCGGTCTGAGCCTGAGCGAAGAGTGGCTGTCTCCGCCTGCCGCGCCGATTCCCCCGCATGCAGAGGGCAGGCACTAACCCATGTCCATGCCTGCCAATTCGCTGCCGCAGGGGGCCGCCGCGTCGAGCCCCGATGGACCCCGAAGAGCCCTGATCCTGCCCGGAGGCGGATTGCGCCTTTCCTATGCGGCCGGTGCCTTGTCGGAAATCTTTGCGCGCGGACTCACCTTCCAGCACATGGACGCCACCTCGGGGGGAGCACTCAATCTGGCCATGCTGTTCTCGGGGCTGGGCATCGAGGAGATCTGCCGGCGCTGGCGGACTTTGCGCATGCGGGACACCTTCTCCCCGATGCCGCTGGCCAATTATCTCCTGCCTTCGAGATTCGTGGCCGCCAGCGCTTCCAAGTCCTTTCGCAAGAAGATTTATCCGCATCTTGGAATCGACTTCGAAAGAATCAGAGCTGTGGAGGGCATCCAGGGAACCTTCAATCTCTGTGATTTCTCGACCAAGACGAACCGGGTCCTCCCTCATCGGGAGATGACGGAGGACTTTCTGGTCGCCAGCATGTCGCTACCGGCAACCTTGCCGCCCGTCGAGGTCGACGGTGTTCATTACCTGGACTCGGGGTTCATCCAAGACGCCAACCTGATGGAGGCGGTGCGGCGGGGAGCCAGCGAGCTCTGGCTCATCTGGGTGATGGGCAATGTTCCGCACTACCGCAGCGGCCCGCTGAACGCCTATGTGCAAATGCTGGAGATGAGCGCCAACAGCGCGCTTATTAAAGAAATGCAGCACATCCGCGAGATAAACGAGCGCATTGCTCGTGGAGAGCAGCCTTATGGCCACCGGCAGCCCATTCGGCTTCATCTGATCAAACCCAGGCACCCCCTGCCTCTGGACTTGGCTCTTTATACCGGCGCCATCACCCATGACGAGCTGATCGAAAGGGGACGGGCCGATGCGCGCGACTATTTCGCCAGCATGACCCCCGAAGGCGTTCCACTCGAACCTGAGACGTTGAAAATGACAGCACAGAATCCCGGCTTGCAGTTCAAGGAAACCATGGCAGGCGGCTTTGCCCTGGGTGTTGGCGAGGCGGCGGAAGGGCAGGCCAGAGGCAAACGGCAGAACCAGCGGCTGGTCATGCATGCGGAGGTTCGCATCGATGACATGAGCGCCTTCGTCAGGGACCCCGAGCACAGGGGACAGCTGACGGGAAGCATCGACTTTGCTCCGCTGGGAATGGGCATGCGGGCAACCACAGGCGTATTCAATCTGTTCAAGCCTACCGATGATCCCGGCATGACCTTCATGGTTTATGAACTGGGCTTCCAGCACGAAGGCAAGGATTACTATCTGGCCGGTCGCAAGGAAGTGCGCAACGGCCCGATCTTCAGGCTGTGGCCGGAAACCACCACCCTTTACACCCGTCTCCATGAGGGCACGGACGCGAGCGGTCCGGTCGTTGGTGCCGGGACACTGAGCCTTGGCGTGACGGATCTGATGAGGCTGCTATCGACCGTCCGTATCACAGAGGCGAATGGCCTGTCGGCACGCCTGAAAACCCTGTGCAGCTTTTTCACCTTCTTTGCCCGGTCGCTCTGGGATACCTACGTAAGACATACCCAAAAATCAAAAGAGCCTGTGAACGGACTCCCTGGAAATTCCATTAAGGGATCTCAAGAATAAGATGAGCATCAAGTATGACTACGAAGCTGTCGTGATCGGCAGCGGTTTCGGCGGCTCGATCAATACCTGCCGCCTGGCCAAGCGCTGGCCGGGAGCGGTCCTGCTGCTGGAGCGTGGCAGGCGTTATCCGATGGGCTCGTTTCCGCGTTCTCCCTACGATATAGCGAACAGCTTCTGGAACCTGCTTCCCGAGCAGAGGAAGCGGCCAAAAACCATTGCAGCTCAAGAGGCTCACGGGCTGTTCGACATCAGAAACTTCGACCACATCGATGCGGTCGTCAGCGCCGGACTGGGGGGCGGTTCGCTGATTTACGCCAACGTGTTCCTGGAGCCTCCCGAGGAGATATTCGACGACAACTGGCCGGCAGCAGCCAGGAAAGAAGCCTTGCAGCCGTACTATGCCGTCAGCAAGGAGGTATTGGGGGCGAGGCCGGTACCGCAGAGCAGCGATCCGCGGCGCAAGGTCATTCGCACCGAGCTGTTTCGGGAGTTTGCCCAATCCGAGGGGCGCGAGTCGAAGCTGCTGGACATCAATGTTTTCTTCGGCAACGACTTCGAGAATCCGACCGCCATCGGCCTTCAGGAGAAGAACCGCTACGGCGCGGTGCAGACTTCCTGCGTGTACTGTGCGGAATGCGATCTGGGCTGCAATACACACTCCAAGAACTCCCTGGATCTCAACTACCTGCATGTGGCCGAGCATCGCTATGCGGCCCGCATAGAAACCGAAGCGCTCGGGCAGAAAATCGCTCCCCTGAACGAGCGGGGCGAGGAAGATCCGTCGGCAACCGGGGAGCATGGTTACCGGGTCTACTGGCTCGATCTCAAGAACGGCCATGTCGAGTGCAGCGCACTAAGCCGTCGAGTGGTGGTGTCCGCCGGTACGCTCGGCTCCACCGAACTGTTGATGCGCTGCCGGGATCTTCACAAGACGCTGCCCGGTATCAGCCAGCAACTGGGGCAGCACTTTTCCGCCAACGGGGATTTTCTCTCCTTCGTGATCGATGGAAAGAAACCGGCCAATCCGAACTATGGCCCGGTCATCACCCAGGGTACGGATTACAACCTGCTCAAGGATTTCGACCGCAAGCATGCCTTCATCCTCGAGGATGCCAGTTATCCGAACTTCGCCGCCTGGTATACCGAGGGCATCCGGCCCGGACTTTCGCACTTCCATGCCTTCGTGCGCACCGTGCGGCTGATGGCTTCTCGTTTCCTGCAGGGCCTCGGTAGCGGGCATATCGGCTATGCCTTCAATGAATTGCTCAAGGGGAGCCTTTCCTACACCAGCATCGTGCTGTTGTGCATGGGGATCGACAAAGGCAACGGTGTGATGAGTCTTTGCAAGGAAGGCTTCATCCACGTGAAGTGGCCCTACCGGGACAACAGGGGCCTCTACGACGCCATCGAACGCATGGGCAAGCGCTTCCGGGACTGGACTGGCGCCAAGGTCTTCGTGCCTCTGCCGAACTGGCTATGGCCCATGAAGCGTAACGTGACCGTGCATGCGCTGGGCGGCTGCCGTCTGGCCGACAGCCCGCAGCGGGGCGTGACCAGTGCGGCGCCGGAAACCTTTGGCCAGGTGTTCGGTTATCAGGGGCTCTATGTGGCCGACGGCGCCTTGCTGCCCACCGCAGTGGGGGCAAATCCGGTGGCGACCATCAGTGCGCTTTCCGAGCGGGTGGCCGAGGGCATCACCGGGATCCGCCCCACGGCGGATCTCTGACTGAAGCGGCTTTTCAAGGTATCTGGTCAGGGAAGACATGTACTTGGCCGGCAGACCCCCGTCTGCCGGCACTTTGACCAGGCTTGGGGCAATCGAGCAACGTCTGCGGGCCAACCGTTGGCCGCATCAGGACTGGATTCTTATGGAACATTTTCCCGAATTCGATGAAATCCATGTGATTTCGGACATTCACATGGGGGGCGACACCCCCGATTTCCAGATTCTCCGGGAAACCGGGCGACTCGCCGGCTATATCGGCTGGGTGGGTCAGCAGTGTCCCGAGGGCCGGGTGGCGCTGGTATTCAATGGCGATGTGTTCGACACCCTGGCTGAGCGTTCCACCGGATACATCGCCATCGAGCGGGCCGTGGAGGTCGTCGGCCGCATCATGGGCGATCCTTCCTTCAGCGGCATCTGGGATGCGCTGGCGCGTTTTGTGGCGCTGGAAGGACGGACACTGGTTTTCGTCATCGGCAACCATGACATCGAGATGTCGTTCACCGGCGTGCAGCGACTGATCCTCAACCGGCTGGCGGGAGACGATCCGCTGAAGCGGGGGCGGATCGAGTTCTCCACCGTGGGCGCCGGCTACAGCTGTACGGTCGGTGGCGCCAGGGTCTACTGCACCCACGGCAACGAGGTGGATGCCTGGAACTACAACCATTACGAGAGTCTGGCCAGGGTTGGGCGGCGCCTGAACGCCGGCCTCGGTTTCGATCTGGCCGAGTGGCGGCCTAATGCCGGAACGCGGATGGTCAAGGAGGTCATGAACGCGGTCAAGGAACGCTACAAATGGATCGATCTGCTAAAGCCGGAAACCCAGGCGGCCGTCGGGACGCTGGTGGTGCTCGATCCTGCCCAGGCGAAGAAGGTTGGCGATCTGCTATCCATCTTCGGAGAAAAGGTGCTCAGCGAAAAGGACATGAACCAGCGCCTTTCCGCCGATGATCCAGTCTCCAGGTCCCCGGATCCGCTCGGTGCCGCCACGCCGGTCCAGGAGCCCTGGCTGGGGCCGAACCTGGGAGCGGCCTCCTCGGTGCAGACGACTGCCGATGTGGATAGCCTGCTGCTTCAGGCCGAAAAAAATCTTGGCAAACCTCTGTCCCAGTTGGCGGAGCAGGATGGCCAGCTGGGAACCGGGCAATTGATCCTGGACCGCCTGACCGGCTGGATGCGCAATATCACCAAGGATGAGGCCCTGCGCCGGGCCTTGAAGGACTGGCTGGCCGACGACAAGAGCTTCGATCTGCAGGATCGGGACGACACCTTCAAGGCGGTTACGGCCAATGTCGGACAGTCCGTCAGTTTTATCGTGACGGGGCACACCCATCTGGAGCGGGCGATCGACATGGGAGGAGGCCGTTACTACTTCAACTGTGGCACCTGGATTCGTCTGTTGCGCTTCAGCCAGGCCGTGCTCAAGGATCAGGCCTCCTTCAAACCCGTCTATGACGTATTGATGGACGGACGGATGGAAACCATCGACAGGGCGACATTCGGAGACGCTTCCTTAGTCATGAACCAGACCAGCGCCGTGTCCATCCGCCAGGAAGGGGGGCAGGTCGTAGGTCGCCTCTACCATGTACTGGGTGACGGTACGGGGACTCCCGAAGAAATCCAGCGATTCGCGAGGCCCTGAACATGCGCGAAGCTTCCGCCATTTCCAGTGTCAAACTGGAGCTGTTACGGAGCGGGCCGGCCCATAACCAGCTGCTTTCCCCTCTGACCTCCTACATTGCGCTGTGCGGTTCCGATGGGCCGGTAACGCTGAACATGCCCTTCGAGCAGCGCCAGTTGCTGAGCCGGTTGCAACGCCTGCGTTATCAGATGGACAGGACGCAGACTTCCGAAGACCAGCGCCAGTCGGAACTGCGTGACCTGGGCGAGGTGATCGGCAAGGTGCTGGGGCTGGTACCCGGCCTGTTGTCCGAGCTGGGCAGTGCCAGTTCCACCAACGGTCGGCTCGTTCATCTGCGGCTGGTGATGTCCGCCTTCGAACTGGGCATGGTGCCTTTCGAAACCGCGATCGCGGCGGAGGGTTTTCCCGGAGCGGGGTCCCCCCTGTTCCTGCAGACGCGCATGCCGATTTGCGTTACGCGTGAATTCCGCCGTGGCCGTCCCCTGCCGATCGAATGGAACCGCGAGCCTCGCATACTCTTTGCCTTTGCGGCTCCGGATGGGTTGTATGTGCCGGCCGAGAGCCATTTGCAAGCCTTGCGGGAAGCCATCGATCCCTGGGTCAGGGTCGAGGAAGACCCCAAGGCCCGCATCGAGGAAGTCAAAAAGCATCTGACGGTGCTGCCCAATGCTTCCCTGGAGCAAATCCGGACGCTCTGCGCCTCGGGTGAGTTCACCCATGTGCACATCCTGGCCCACGGCAAATCCTTCCGGCATTGCGGGGAGGAGCGCTATGGCCTGGCCCTGTGCGCCGAGGGCGGTACGGCTGTCGACGTCGTGGACGGCGAGCGGCTGGCCATCGCCTTGATTGCCAGCGATCCGCTGGGTCACAGCCATCGCCCGACGCTGGTCAGCCTGGCGACCTGCGATTCCGGCAACATCGACTCCCCCCTGACCCCCGGGGGCAGCATCGCCCACGAGCTGCATGCCGCGGGCATTCCCTGGGTCATCGCTTCCCAGTTTCCGCTGTGGATGAAGGCTTCGGCCGTTGCCGTCAGGGAGCTGTATTCCGGACTCCTGAAGGGAGCGGATCCTCGCTGGGTGCTGTATGAACTGCGCCAGCGTCTGCGCACGGATGTTCCGGAAACCCATGACTGGGCCAGCATCGTGGCCTATTCGACCGTATCCAGGGATTTCGAGCAGCAGGTCGGTCAGTTCCGCGACCAGCAGACGCGGCGGCGGATCGAGGTCAAGTTCGACCGGATCGACGAGTTGGTCGGAGCGAACAACGAGTCCGGCATCGAGCGTCCGAGCCTGACGGAGAGGCAGAAGCAGGAGCTGACACCGCTCTCGGCGGCGATCCGTGCGGACCTGGAAAGCTGGCGGGCCGAATCGGGATGCGTGACGCCGGGCAATACGGAAATGGCCTACCGTTTCGGCATCAGTGGCGCCTGCGAAAAGCGCCTGGGCATCGCCTTCAACCAGATAGACGAGTCGGCAGAGCAGCGGGCGTATGAAGCCTGCCGGGATTTTTATTTTCAGGCCTGGAAGCTCGATCCCTGCAACCACTGGGTCATCACCCAGTGTCTGGCGATACGGGCCATCCTGGCGCTGCGGGAAGATGAAGAGGGCCGCCCGACGGACAGGATCGAGCAGGAAGCCAGGCAACTGGCGGCCGACTACGGTGTGATCTGGCAGGCGGTTCGTCAGGTGGTCGACTGGCGCATATGCAACTTGTCGGGACGCGAACAGGCTTATGCGTATAGCACGCAGGCCGAGCTGGATCTGCTGGGGACCGTTTATGCCGGAGCTGCTTCCGGTGAGGCGCTGAAGGGCCAACTGATCTTGAACTGCAAGGCCTTGAGGGAACGGAGCGTGACCAATGCCCAGCCGCTGGTTTCGGCACGTCGCCAGTTCCGGCGTTACCTGCAGGACTGGCCCAGCCCGCTGTGGAATGACCTGGCCAGCGCCGCGCTGGAGCACCTGTCCCAATAAGGGCAGACGCGCGTTCGAAATGGACGTGACGCACGTGCGAGCGGCTCCCGGGCCTTTGCCGACGGACAGTAACGTGCAGGGTCCATAAGCGAGGCAGCCATCCCGCCCGGATCTGCAAAGCCACCGCCCATGAAAAACCGCCTGCCTTGCGGCCGGCGGTTTTTCGTTTTCCGGGCCCTCGAGGGGCCGACCGTCAGGCCGGTGCCGAGGTGCGGATCAGGTGGTCGAAGGCGCCCAGCGAAGCCTTGGCGCCTTCGCCCACGGCGATGACGATCTGCTTGTAGGGCACCGTGGTGACGTCGCCGGCGGCGAACACGCCGGGAACTGTGGTGGTGCCGTGGGCATCGGTGATGATCTCGCCGCGCTCAGTGAGCTCGACGCTGCCCTTCAGCCACTCGCTGTTCGGCAGCAGGCCGATCTGCACGAACACGCCTTCCAGCTCGACGCGGTGCGCCTCGCCGCTGGCGCGGTCCTTGTAGACCAGGCCGTTGACCTTCTGGCCGTCGCCGACCACTTCGGCGATCGGCGCGTTGAGCAGCACGGTGACATTCGGCAGGCTGTGCAGCTTGCGCTGCAGCACCGCGTCGGCACGCAGCTTCTCGCCGTGGGTCAGCAGAGTGACGTGGGCGACGATTCCGGCCAGGTCGATGGCCGCCTCGACGCCGGAGTTGCCACCGCCGATCACCGCCACGCGCTTGCCCTTGAACAGCGGGCCGTCGCAGTGCGGGCAGTAGGCCACGCCCCTGGTGCGGTATTCCTGCTCGCCGGGCACGCCCAGCGCCCGGTAGCGGGCGCCGGTGGCGAGGATCACGGCCTTGGCCTTGAGCGAGGCGCCGGACTCGAACTGCACCTCGTGCAGACCGCCCTTGGCGGCGGCCGGCACCAGCTTGACCGCGCGCTGCAGGTTCATGATGTCGACCTCGTACTGGCGGACGTGCTCTTCCAGGGCGCGGGCGAGTTTCGGGCCTTCGGTCTCCGGCACGGAAATGAAGTTCTCGATGTCCATGGTGTCCAGCACTTGGCCGCCGAAGCGCTCGGCCACCACGCCGGTGCGGATGCCCTTGCGCGCCGCGTAGATGGCCGCCGAGGAGCCGGCCGGGCCGCCGCCGATCACCAGCACGTCGAAGGCCTCCCTGGCATTGAGCTTCTCCGCCTCGCGGGCGCTGGCGCCGGTGTCGAGCTTGGCGAGGATCTGCTCGAGCTCCATGCGGCCCTGGCCGAACGGCTCGCCGTTCAGGTAGATGGTCGGCACGGCCATGATCTGGCGCTTCTCGACCTCGTCCTGGAACAACGCGCCGTCGATGGCGACGTGGCTGATCCGGGGATTGAGCACCGCCATCAGGTTCAGTGCCTGGACGATGTCCGGACAGTTCTGGCAGGACAGCGAGAAGTAGGTCTCGAAGCGGTATTCGCCGTCGAGGGCCTTGATCTGGGCGATGGCTTCCTCGCTGGCCTTGGACGGATAGCCGCCGACCTGCAGCAGGGCCAGCACCAGCGAGGTGAACTCGTGGCCCATGGGGATGCCGGCGAAGCGCAGGGAGATGTCCGCACCTGGGCGCTCGAGGGAGAAGGACGGGACGCGCGCATCCTGACCATCGGTGCGCAGGGTGATCTTGTCGCACAGCCCCTGGATGTCCTGCAGCAGACCGAGCATCTCTTGGGATTTGTCGCTCCCGTCGAGGGTAGCGACGATCTCGAAGGGCAGGGTGACGCGCTCCAGGTAGGCCTGCAGCTGGGTCTTAAGGTTGGCGTCCAACATGGGTTTCGACTCCTCGATGGGGGTGAAGAACTTTGATGGGTGCAACCTTACGATGGGAGGGAGAATTTTTCTAATCGATTGAACTTGTCGGGGTGATTTCGTTTTTCTATCTATGATCGACGGCGATAGGTCGGACGAGCGGCCAGGGCCATCGTGTCATGGACCTTCCGCCCCAAACGGCAGCTGGGTTCGGTACTGCGCATGGGTACAGGCCCACATGAGTGCCGCTTGCCGTTCGCAGCCGGCGCACGTCCGATTCGAGTCACTCAAGGATTGCTAGCGAGCATCTCGCCATTGGTTAGCTCCCCGCTATGGAAAAACGGCACTTTGCGTCCGAACAGGCGTCCGGTCTTGATCTCCCCGCTCACTCGATAGGGGATGGAGTCTTCGGCTTTCTTCAACAGCTTGACGAGGGGCTTCAGGCGCCGCCAGAGGTTGGTCGTGACTGGCACCTCGAGTTCTTGGTGGCTGCGGGCCGAAACGGTAAACGATTGTCTCGATTCACCGTCGCTCACCAGCTCGATATCGCCCAGACGCACCTTGTAGGCTAAACCGTAGACCGATAGCTTGCTCTCGTTAGGGTTGCTGATCCGGAAATGCAGAACAAGATCTTGTTTCAGCAGATCGGCCTTGCTGAGGTCGACTTGGGTCAACTCTACGACAGGAGGCTGGAATACTTCATCTGCCCAGCTTGTGGAGGCTGCAGTGCCGGCAAGGAAAGCCATGAGCCAGAGGCCGAAAGTCCTTGATGTCGGTGCCCGTAAATACATAGATAGGTTCGCTCCCTTACTGCGTATGAGAGTAGCAATCCCTTACTTTCTCGTAAAGATAAATAATAATTATTATCATTTGATTGCTGCTGGATCAGTTTGGCAAGGCAGCGTCAGCCGGTGAATGACCGGCGTCATATTCTGGGCGACTATTGCGACAACAACGTGACCATAGGCCTCGCTCTGAACATGACTTGGTGTCGTCTTGAGGCTTGCCAGCCCAGGACTCCATGTTTTCTACCAAGCCGCCGTCAAACGTCGCGGGCCTTGGTCTTGGTGGCAGGGATGCTGCCTTACCGCCCTTAGCGTTTTTCTCCGCTGCATCCGAGTTGCACGTCGACGATAGCCACATCGTCGATTTCATGAGTACAGCTCATAAGACCATGCGGTTTTTTGGCCTTTATCGATAGCCGGCGCCGTACTTAACATCTCCGGGGAAGAAACCTGTGAGGTGAGTACAGCGATGAATGGATCTTTCTTCGGACGGCCGGGTGCGGCGTGCAACAGTGCCGGCGTGCAGAGCCCAGGCGTGGAAACCGCCGATGCCGCCGCCATTCTTTGGCTTTGCAGCCCGGGCGCAAGTTTTGTGATCGGCCATTTGCGGGCCGTGGATGGCGGCTATACGGCCCAATAAAACGGGCTGCAGCTGCTGTTGCGTCGACACCTTGGCAGGAATCTGTAGATC
The DNA here is from genome assembly GCF_900110885.1 of Azotobacter beijerinckii. Classification (GTDB taxonomy): domain Bacteria; phylum Pseudomonadota; class Gammaproteobacteria; order Pseudomonadales; family Pseudomonadaceae; genus Azotobacter; species Azotobacter beijerinckii. The sequence goes on from NZ_FOFJ01000041.1 coordinate 26,109, forward strand.
ACCCATGACCGACAAACTCTCTATTGCGCACAAGGTGTTTGCTCACATCGCTCCGGCATTGGCGGATCGCACCGACCAGGTCCTGTTCGGCGATGTCCGGGAGCGGCCGGGGCTTTCGCCGCGCGACCGCAGCCTCATCACCGCGGCGAACCTGGTCGCCATGTCTCGCGCCAGCGAATTGCCTGTTCATCTGAAGGCAGCCCTCGAAAATGGCGTCAGCCGAGAAGAACTGATCGAGGTGATCGCCCATAGCGCGTTTTCGAGGAGGCCGGCGCCTGAAGCAGCAGACGATGCTTCCCACATGATGAATGAGCAGGCGAGCGGCCTGCACGGAGAACACTGATGGATTACCGCTATCTGGGGTGCAGTGCCCTTAAGGTGTCCCCCTTGTGCCTGGGCGCGATGATGTTCGGCGGGGAAACCGACGAGCCTACCTCGAAGCGCATCATCGACAAGGCGTTCGAGCAGGGCGTCAACTTCATCGACACAGCCGATGTCTACCACGCCGGCCGCTCGGAAGAGGTCGTGGGTCGCGCCATCGCCGACCGGCGGGACGCTTGGGTCGTCGCCACCAAGTTCGGCTTCCCGACCCCGACCTCGCAGGGGCCGAACGAGCAGGGCCAGTCCCGCAAGTGGATCTACCAGTCCGTCGAGGCGAGCCTGAGGCAGCTGGGCACCGACTACATCGACATCCTCTATTTTCACCGGGCGCTACCAGGTGTTCCGCTGGAGGAGGGCGTGCGCGCTGTTGGCGATCTGATCCGCCAGGGCAAGGTGCGTTACTTCGGCGTCTCCAACTTCCACGGCTGGCGCATCGCCGAAATCGTGCGTCTCGCCGAGCGGCTCGGCATCGACCGGCCGGTCGCCAGCGAGCCACTCTACAACATCGTCGACCGCACGGCGGAGGTCGAGCAACTGCCTGCTGCCGCGCACTATGGCCTGGGCGTCGTGTCCTATAGCCCGCTGGCGCGCGGTGTGCTCAGCGGCAAATATGCCGTGGATGCCCCTCCGCCGGCCGACAGCCGTGCCGGGCGCGGCGACAAGCGCATGCAGCAGACCGAGTGGCGACCGGCGTCGCTGAAGATCGCGCAAACCATTGCTGCGCATGCGGCCGAGCGGGGCACCACCGCGACGGCCTTCGCACTGGCATGGGTGCTGAAGAGCCGGCTCGTCAGTTCCACCATCGTTGGTCCGCGCACGGAGGCGCACTGGGACAGCTATGTCGACGCCTTGAGCTTCGAACCCGGCCCGGATGACGAAAGGCTCGTCGACAGTCTGGTGCCGCCGGGCCACGTTTCCACGCATGGGTACACCGATCCCGGATATCCCGTCGAGGGCAGGCCGACGGCTTGATGGGTCTCGATTGACGCGCCGCCGAATCTGCTGGAGCGAAGACCAGCGAAGAAGCGATTCTGGCCGCGTCCCTCGATCCGGCTTCAGCCCAGATCGCAGGGTGAACCCGGTCCCTGCCGACGATCGGGGGCTTACAAGAGCGTCGCCAGCACCCCGGCAAAGGCGCGGGCCGTGCGTTCCTCGTCCGCATGATGGCCCTCGCGCACCACCCAGCGTCCGGCGACCATCATATCGCGGACCTGGCGGTCGCCGCCGGCGAACAGCCAGCGGTTGAGGATCTGGTCGCCTTCGGCATTGGCCAGATAGGGATCGGCGCCGTCCAGCACCAGCAGGTCGGCGCGCCGGCCGACCTCCAGCGCACCGACCGGCTGCCCCAGGGCTTGGGCGCCTCCGCTCAGCGCGCTCTGGTAGAGCGCGGCGCCGACCGCCGGTCGGCCAGCCTGGACGAGGCGGTTGCGCCGCCGGTCGCGCAGGCGCTGGCCGTATTCGAGCCAGCGCAGTTCCTCTACCACGCTGACCGAGACCTGGCTGTCCGAGCCGATGCCGAGATGTCCGCCCTGAGCCAGATGGTCCGTGGCCGGGAACAGACCGTCGCCGAGGTTGGCCTCGGTCGTCGGGCAGAGGCCGGCGACCGCGCCGCTTTCGGCCAGCCGGGCGAGTTCGTCCGGCTGCGCCTGGGTGGCGTGCACCAGGCACCAGCGCTGGTCGACCGGACAATGCTCGAACAGCCACTGCAAGGGCCGCCGGCCGCTCCAGGCCAGGCAGTCGTCGACTTCCTTCTGCTGTTCGGCGATATGCAGGTGGATGGGGCCATCGATGGGCGAGGCGGCCAGCACCCGCGCGATCTGCCCGGGCGTTACTGCGCGCAGGGAATGAAAGCCCAGCCCCAGGTGCTGCCCGGCCGGCTCCAGAGCCGGCCGCAGGCGTGCCAGCAGGTCGAGATAGCCGTCCGTATCGAGGATGAAACGCTGCTGTCCCGCGCCCGGCGGCAGGCCGCCGAAGCCGGCATGGCTGTAGAGTGCGGGTACCAGGGTCAGGCCGATGCCGGCCTCGCGGGCGGCGCGGGCGAGGCGCAGGGACAGCTCGGCGGGGTCGGCGTAGGGCCGGCCGTTGCGGTCTAGGTGCAGGTAGTGGAACTCCGCGATGCTGCTGTAGCCGGCCTTGAGCAGCTCGATGTAGAGCTGACGGGCGATGGTTTCGAACTGCTCCGGATCGAGCCGGGCGACCAGCCGGTACATCCGCTCGCGCCAGTTCCAGAAGCTGTCCTCGGTGCTGACGGCGACCTCGGTCAGTCCGGCCATGGCGCGCTGGAAGGCGTGGGAGTGCAGGTTCGGCATGCCGGGCAGCAGCGGCCCGAGCAGGCGTTCGGCACCCTCGGCGCGGGCACCGGGCTCGATCCGCCCGAGCAGGCCGGCGGCGTCGATTTCCAGGCGCACGTCGCGCGCCCAGCCGCCCGGCAGCAGGGCGCGTTCGGCGAACAGGGTGATGGTCATGGTGGCCTCGCAGCGTTCAGGAGTAAAGACGGGCGCAGGGCACCCAGCGTTCGAAGGCGCCGCCCTCGACCCAGACCCGTGCGGTGGTGATGTCCGGGGCGAAGTAGCGGTCCTGCTCGTAGTGCGCGACCCCGCTGCGGATCAGTGCCATGACCTCGCCCAGCTGCGGCGAGGTGGCGAGCGGTGCGTGGAAGTCCACGCCCTGGGCGGCGGCCAGCAACTCGATGGCGACCACCGCCGAGGCGTTGCCGGCCATGTCCTGCAGGCGGCGGGCGGCGAAGGTGGCCATGGAAACGTGATCCTCCTGGCCGGCCGAGGTCGGCAGGCTGTCTACCGAGGCGGGGTGGGCCAGGCTCTTGTTCTCCGAGGCTAGGGAGGCCGCCGTGACCTGAGCGATCATGAAGCCGGAGTTCAGCCCGCCGTCCCTGACCAGAAAGGCCGGCAGGCCGGACAGCGCCGGGTCGACCAGCAGAGCGGTGCGCCGCTCGGAGAGCGCACCGATCTCGGCGATGGCCAGGGCCAGCACGTCGGCAGCCATGGCCACCGGCTCGGCGTGGAAGTTGCCGCCGGAGAGCACTTGGGCATCGCTGGCGAACACCAGCGGATTGTCCGACACCGCGTTGGCCTCGCGCAGGAAGACCCCGGCGGCGAAGCGCAGGTGATCCAGGCAGGCGCCCATCACCTGCGGTTGGCAGCGCAGCGAGTAGGGGTCCTGGACCCGCTTGCAGTGGACGTGGGAGCGGTTGATCGCGCTGTCGTGGAGCAGCTCGCGGTACAGCGCGGCCACCGCGATCTGTCCCGGTTGGCCGCGCACTGCCTGGATGCGCGCATCGAAGGGCACGAAGGAGCCCTTCAGCGCCTCGACGCTCAGGCTGCCGGCGATCACCGCGGCGCCGAACAGCCGTTCCGCGGCGAACAGCCCGCGCAGTGCCAGGGCGGTGGACACCTGGGTGCCGTTGAGCAGCGCCAGGCCCTCCTTGGGGCCGAGGGTCAGGGGGGTGAGGCCGGCGATGGCCAGCCCTTCGGTGGCCTCCAGCACCCGGCCTGCGTGGCGCACCTGGCCGACCCCGAGCAGCGTCGCCGCCAGATGGGCCAGCGGGGCGAGATCGCCGGAGGCGCCCACCGAGCCCTGGGAGGGAATGCACGGATAGACCTGCGTCGCATAGAGCTTGAGCAGCGCTTCGATCACTGCCCAGCCAACCCCCGAGTAGCCGCGCGCCAGGGAGGCGATCTTCAGTGCCAGGATCAGCCCGACGCTGGCGTCGTCCAGCAGCGGGCCGGTACCGGTGCAGTGGGAGAGCACCAGGTTGCGCTGCAGAGCGGCGAGGGAGTCGGCCGGGATCGAGGTGCGCGCCAGCAGGCCGAAGCCGGTGTTGATGCCGTATACGGTGCGCTGGCTGGCGAGAACCGCCGCGACGCTGCGCGCGCTGGCTTCGACCTCGGCCCGGCAGGCTGGATCGAGGTCGATCGCCGGGCAATCCCAGTAGAGGGCGCGCAGGGTGTCCAGATCGAGCTGGCCGGGACGGAGGAGCAGGGTGGAAGGCATGGGAGCATCCTGCAGAGGGACTGTCTCTATATAGATAGGCAAAAAGCCGCCGTGTTGTCGAAGACCATCTCACCGGAGCAAACCGGATAGCGCGTGGCGGCCCGGATAATTTTCTATAAATCGGAAGTTATCTGTCGGGGCGAGTCTGGCTGCCGGCCATGCCTGGTCACGACGCGAAAGTGCTACGAAATGCCGTCGGGCAGTGCGGATCGACGGGACTGCGTGGAGTGGGGGAGTGCGGCCGGGCGTGGGCTTGAGAGCGCGGGAACGCAAAGCAGGGGAAAGGTGGGCAGAAAAAAGCCCACCAAGACAGCAGTGGGCTTTATCACACGATGGTGCTGATCCTTCAGCTGGGGGTAATGCTGCGCCAACAACGATGAAATTTCTATGAAAAAAAGCGTGAAAAATCTTTCTCTTGCGGGGTTCCGACAAGCGGCAATTCCGGCCTACGGCCCGCGCCATTCCCACGGTGGCAGCGGCTCGGCATCCTGCCACAGACCGGTGCGTCTAGCTCGCGCCTCGTGTGCCTCGAAGCGGTAGCGCTCGCGCTCCTGCTCGGTCTGCGGCGCCTGCTCGCCGAGCCACCAGGCCATGCCGGCGGCGAGCTGGGCGGCGCCGGCATCGAGGGTATGCCCGCAGGCAGGGCAGTCCGGCGGGCTCACCCAGACGCTGCCGAGAATCCGCCCGTCTCGATCGTGCTGCTCCCAGCGGACGGTCACCGGCCGCTCAAGGAGCAGCGTGGCCAGATTCTGCCGAGCGTGCTGGCCGAATGGTTGCCCATTCTCCGGCGCGTCGATGGCCTGGAGGCGAATTCGCTCCAGGCGATGGTCGGCGGTCAGGCAGGCGAAGCTGTCGCCGTCGGCGACCTCGATCACCCAGCAGGACAACTCGGCAGCAGCGCCCAACGGAGTCGCCAAGGATAGCAGCAGAGCGGTGATAGGGCTGGAGGGCATGGTAGTTCCTTTCGGGTCATGGGGTAGGTCGAGTGCACCGGATGCCTTGCTGGACTAACTGGTCAACGCCCTGTTTGGGCTTAAATCGCTAAGTTTTCCATAAATCGGAAATTATCTGCGCCCCATGCCAACTTCAAAAGGTATATAGCGGACGAGCATGCATGCTCAATGCGAGCTGCCGAGAGGTACTTTGTTTAATATTTTCCTGAAATCGGAAATATATAAGTATAGACTCTTCTACCATAAAAACGACCGAGCGATCCCATCGCTCAGCACCTCGCTCTCGAAGACGATCTCCACGTCGGCGGGGTCCTGCTGTCCCCGAACACGCCGATGGCCAGGAAGTAGCCGGCGCCCAGCCGATATAGTCCATGAATGGACAGACGGGATAGTGCTAATCCCTTGGCTCCATCCACTGCGTTACCATTGCGCGGGTATGACCACCCAAGGCTATCCGCCTTGCGCGCAACGGGGGATCGAAATGCTCGGAAAAGCTGCCGGTGAAGTGTTGGGAAGCGGGATTTCCGCCCTGGCCAGGGATGCTGCGAATGAGAAGGGGAGGCTCGGCGAGGTGTTTCGGAGGATCGCCAGTCACCCGGTCAAAGTGCTTGCCTCCTTCATCGCCGCGCCGATCCTGATCGTCCGGGTCGCCTTTCTGGTGAAGAATCCCAAGCGGCGAGCCATCGCGATCCTCGGCCTGCTGCTCTCCGTGCTGCTCTCATACGGGGCGGCCACCTTTCTCGGCACCTTGGTCGGCGCGACCTTCATCGCCTCGCACATCGGCCTGCTGGCAGGCATAGGATTTCTGTTCGGCACCACCCTGAGCGTCTATCTGAGCGTGATTTTCTCGATCGTCGTGTTCCATGCGGTGTCCTTCGTCTTTCTCAAGGTCAGTGCGCAGGAGGTTCTCGATTATCTGCACGAGATTTCGAGCTGAGCCATCTGCAAGGTATAAGGCCGGCCGTTGCGCCACATCCGATGATGAAAAGGGGATATATACCGTGAAGGCTTTATTGGCCCTGTTGTCCAACGGGAGGGTATTCGCCATTATCTGGTGGGCGAAGAGTGTGTTGGCCAAGATGAGCCGAGCAAGGCCTTGGCGCTGGGTACATGGTGGCGAGCTTGTTATGGGATGGAGAATCCTGAAAGAGTGACAGAGTAATTTGCATCGGCCCTGAAAAGGCTGGCAAATAGACGGTCTTCTTGGTCGCCCATGATATGAGCAAACTATCATTTCTGGCCTGTTGTACAAAGCCTGACGGCCATTTGCATCGATCGTCGTCTACTCTTCTCCAGAGCGTTCCGCTGCACGACTAGGGAAGTAAAAGGAGTAAAAGAGCAATGATGCTTAAAGACTTGGCCGCCCGCTCTGCGAGTTTCAATATGCGTCTGCATAGCCTGCAGGGCATTTCAATGTTGGATTGGGGAAGAATGAAAATTCCTGAAGAAGACCGGCCGGCACTTCTTCGGCAAATGCATCGCGATTCCGTTGTCTGGCTTTATGGCTATATTGCCGCACTGGCGGACAGAAAATTTGTCGATAGGGGAGATGCCGAGCGGATGCAGTGCGAGCTTTTATATCTGCATGAGAAGCACTCTTCTGTTGCCAACTCCTGATGGCGTCCTGAACCCCGGGACTGCCCGGGGTTTTAAACACCGGCGCGCGACTCGCATTCAACTGGCGGGGACTCGGATGCTTCCCGCTCTGCAAATCGTTGGGCTGGGTCCCGACTACTACCACCGGTGCTGGGACTGCCGCCGGTTCCCGATCTCCCCGGATGCGCCCCGCGCCTTCAGGATGGCTCGGGGGTGCCGGCCGTCGGCACGCAGAGGCGGGCAAGGCGGCCGTCGCGACGGCGAATATCGTGGATTTCCGTTTCCACGCCATAGGTCCGGCGCAGGTAGTCCTCACTGACGACTTCGTCCGGCCTGCCGATGCGCCAGTGCTTTTCCCGGTCCACTGCCAGCACCCGCGAAGCGTGGAGCAGAGCGTGGTCGGGATGGTGGGTGGTGAGGACGATGCCCATGCGACCGGCGTCGGCGATCCGCCGGACGTGGGCCATGACCTTGAGCTGGTTGCCGTAGTCCAGGTTCGAGGTCGGCTCGTCGTAACCGCTCCATAAACCCTACCTTCGAAACCGCGCCCTGAGATCTGATGCTGAGCTCCCGATTCCTTCTGGAACTTGCCCCGCATGATGCGTCCCGCCCCCAACGTCAAAGCTGTTTACCTCTACCCCAAGCCGGTCGATTTCCGTAAATCCATCAATGGCTTGGCAGCCCTGGTCGAGTTGGATATCAAGGTCGCGGTGTTCGACCCTGTGTTGTTCGTCTTCCTCAATCGCACACGCAACCAAGTGAAAATTCTGTACTGGCATCGCAACGGCTTCTGTCTGTGGCTCAAGCGCCTGGAGGCCGAG
>NZ_FOFJ01000007.1 GCF_900110885.1 Azotobacter beijerinckii
TCGTGCGAGGGAATACCGTTGGGCAGCGGCAGGAACTCGCGCAGCCAGGCTTCGTTCTCGTGGGCGAAGTCCTCGATGCCGACCCAGTCGTCATAACCGCACAGAGTAGCGCAGAGCGTGATCATGACGATGTCCTGCAGGGCGTGCAGCTTGTTGCGGGTTTCGCGCCGTGGGTCGACGAGCCTGGCGAAGTAGGGCTGTGGATTGGGCAGCATGATGGGGCTCGGAAAAGTCTTGTCCGTTACCGCTAATCCTCGTCCAACGCAAGAGCGATGTAGCGCGATTGCCCTGAGTGCAGGCCGCCCCTCAAAAAAAGAAGAGTGCCGGCCTGGCCACAACGATGCTGGGCGCGACAGCCGCGCCACCCTCGTCGAGCGGCCGGTAGTCCCGGCTCCAGGCCTGTCCGCCGACGGTGTAGATGGCCGGGAAGAGGCCACGCTGCACCTCGTACTCGGCAAAACGCAGCGGAGCCGCCCAACGCTCCCCCCCGCTGGCTCCCTGCTCGTCTCGGCCGAGATTCGGCCAATCCGGCTGCCCTCCTGGAAACATCCCCACGGACGGCTGACTCCCGGCAACGGCCTGCGCGGACAGACCGAACGCCAGCACGGCGACGGCACACATGATCGGTTTCATGAACGGCTCCCTGCATGAACTTGGACGGCAGCATGCGCAGGCCAGATGACTGCAGAGTGACAGTCTTATCCAGAGAAATATCGGCAAAATAGTGGCATTTCGCCCGAAACGACCATGCCTGCTCAACTCAGGATTGGCCTCGGCGGCGATCCGTCCGAAGTCGGTGCCGCTCCCCCGGACCTGCTGCAGACTCTGCATCCAGATTCGAGAAGGAGCGTCCATCGAAGACGCGGATGCGCTTACAAGGCCGCCTGGAAGCACAGCCAGTTCGACTCTGCATTCCCCGATAGCGCCTGCGCCATTTGAAGACAACCGAGATCGGCTGACCGCCGATTTCCCAGGTCGGCGCTCCACCTGCCGGACGACAGGAACTGGCAGCTTTTCGAGTTGACACGGTTCACTTTCGCGTATAATTTTTCGAAAACGAAAAAGCCGCAAGGCTCGATAACAACTACAAAAACGAAGGAAGGCTCCATGAACGGCATGCGCTCTCCCACACTCCCAGGCCAATGCCTGGCCGAATTTCTCGGAACGGCCCTGCTCGTCTTCTTCGGCACCGGTTGCGTCGCCGCCCTGGTGGTCGGCGGCGCGAGCCTTGGCCTGTGGGAGATCAGCCTGATCTGGGGCCTCGCTGTCAGCCTGGCGATCTACGTCAGCGCCGGCGTCTCCGGCGCCCACCTCAATCCGGCGGTGAGCATCGCGCTGTGCCTGTTCGCCGGCTTCGAGCGCCGCAAGTTGCCCGCCTACATCCTCGCCCAACTGGCGGGCGCCTTCTGTGCCGCGGCGCTGGTCTACGGGCTGTATTCGAACTTGTTTTTCGCTTACGAACAAAGCCACCAGATCGTGCGCGGCAGCCAGGCCAGTCTCGCGCTGGCCTCGGTGTTCTCCACCTATCCCAATCCCCTGCTTTCGGTCGGCCAGGCCTTCGCCGTGGAGACGGTGATCACCGCTATCCTGATGGCTGTCGTCATGGCTCTGACCGACGACTGCAACGGGCTGCCGCGCGGCCCTCTCGCGCCGCTACTGATCGGCCTGCTGGTGGCGGTCATCGGCGGCTCGATGGGGCCCCTGACCGGTTTTGCCATGAATCCGGCCCGCGATCTCGGATCCAAGCTGATGACCTTTCTTGCCGGCTGGGGCGATATCGCCCTGACCGGCGGGCGCGAGGTACCCTATTTCCTGGTCCCCCTGACCGCACCGCTGCTCGGCGCCTGCCTGGGGGCCGCCGCCTACCGTGGGCTGATCGCCCGTCACCTGCCCGGCCGCACCGAACAGGAAGAAGCCACCCCACCGGCCGGCAAGGCCCGCGCCTGATTATCCCGCTCTCCAGAAGGCCACCGTCATGACCCAGACCAACAACAAGCAGTACATCGTCGCCCTGGACCAAGGCACCACCAGTTCGCGGGCCGTCGTGCTCGACCGCGATGCCAACGTCGTCAGCGTGGCGCAACACGAGTTCACCCAGATCTACCCGCAGTCGGGCTGGGTCGAGCACGACCCCATGGAAATCTGGGCCACGCAGAGCGCCACCCTGGTGGAGGCGCTGGCCCAGGCCGGGATCGAGCAGTGGCAGGTGGCCGCCATCGGCATCACCAACCAGCGCGAGACCACGGTGGTCTGGGACAAGCAGAGCGGCCGGCCGATCCACAACGCCATCGTCTGGCAGTGCCGGCGCAGCGCCGCGATCTGCGAGGAACTCAAGCGCGACGGCCTGGAGGAATATGTCCGGGAGCGCACCGGTCTGGTCATCGACCCGTATTTCTCCGCCACCAAGATCAAGTGGCTCCTCGACCACGTCGAGGGCAGCCGCGAGCGGGCGCGGCGCGGCGAGCTGCTGTTCGGCACCATCGACTCCTGGCTGGTCTGGAAGATGACCCAGGGCCGGGTGCACGTCACCGACTACACCAATGCCGCACGCACCATGCTCTTCGACATCCATGCGCTGGACTGGGATGCCCGCCTGCTCGAGGTCCTCGACATCCCGCGCGAAATGCTGCCGCAGGTGCGCTCCTCTTCCGAGGTCTACGGCCACGCCTTTCTCGCCGGCGGCAACGAGGACGACGGCATCCCGATCGCCGGCATCGCCGGGGACCAGCAGGCCGCGCTGTTCGGCCACAGGTGCGTGGAGGCGGGTCAGGGCAAGAACACCTACGGCACCGGCTGCTTCCTGTTGATGAACACCGGCGCCAGGGCCGTGCAGTCGGCCCACGGGCTGCTCACCACCATCGCCTGCGGCCCGCGCGGGGAAATCGCCTATGCGCTGGAAGGGGCGATCTTCAACGCCGGCTCCACGGTGCAATGGCTGCGCGACGAACTCAAGCTGATCGACGACTCGTTCGATTCCGAATATTTCGCCACCAAGGTCAAGGACAGCAACGGCGTCTACCTGGTGCCGGCCTTCACCGGCCTGGGTGCGCCCTACTGGGACCCCTATGCGCGCGGCGCGGTGTTCGGCCTGACCCGCGGGGTGAAGGCCGACCACCTGATCCGCGCCGCGCTCGAATCCATCGCCTACCAGACCTGCGACGTACTCGACGCCATGCAGCAGGATGCCGGCGAGCGCCTCAAGGCGCTGCGCGTGGACGGCGGCGCGGTGCGCAACAACTTCCTCATGCAGTTCCAGGCCGACCTGCTCGGCACGCCGGTCGAGCGCCCGGCGGTGAAGGAAGTCACCGCGCTCGGCGCCGCCTACCTGGCGGGCCTGGCCACCGGCTTCTGGAGCGGCCTCGACGAGCTGCGCGACAAGGCGCGGATCGAGCGGGTGTTCGAGCCGGCCTGCTCCGACGAGAAGCGCCGGGTGCTGAATGCCGGCTGGAAGAAGGCGGTGGCGCGCACCCGGCGCTGGACCGAGGACGACTGAGCGCCGGGCGGAACCTTCGTGCCCAGTCAGGCGGGATGCCCGGGCGGCGGCGGTTGGCCCGGGGGCTCGCTGGAGTATACTTCGGGCGCCACCAAGGAACGCCGCATGAGCCTAGCGCCCCGCCAACAGAACATCCTCGACCTGGTCCGCGAACGCGGCTACGTCAGCATCGAAGAACTGGCCCACTCCTTCGCCGTCACGCCGCAAACCATTCGCCGCGACATCAACCAGCTCGCCGAACAGGGGCTGCTGCGCCGCTATCACGGCGGCGCCGCCTACGACTCCAGCGTGGAGAACACCGCCTACGCCATGCGTACCGGCCAGATGCACGACGAGAAGCGGCGCATTGCCGAGGCCGTCGCCGCCGCCGTGCCGGACCACGCCTCGCTGTTCATCAACATCGGCACCACCACCGAGGCGATCGCCCGCGCCCTGCTCGGCCATCAGGCGCTGAAGGTGATCACCAACGACCTCCATGTGGCCGGCATCCTCGGCGCCAAGGAGGATTTCGAGGTACTGGTCGCCGGCGGCAAAGTGCGCAACGACGGCGGCATCGTCGGCCAGGCCACGGTCGACTTCATCCAGCAGTTCAAGGTCGATTACGCCCTGGTCGGCATCAGCGGCATCGACGAGGACGGCAGCCTGCTGGACTTCGACTTCCGCGAGGTGCGGGTCTCCCGGGCCATCCTCGACAACGCGCGCCAGGTGTTCCTCGCCGCCGACTCGAGCAAGTTCGGGCGCAACGCCATGGTCCGCCTCGGCTCCATCGCCCAGGTCGACCGCGTCTTCACCGATGCCCAGCCGGCCCCCCGGCTGGTCCAGTTGCTGGCCGAGCACAAGGTCAAGCTGGAAGTCGTTTGACGGCACCAGAGCGCTCGCGGGGTTACGGCCTGCGGCCTAACCCACCCCACGACTGAGCCGTTCGGCGGCCGTCGTCCCACCGCCCCTTCGCTCCCGCACTCCGCCCCTCTCCTGCCCGCACCCTCCGCGGGCTCCCCGTCCCGCCCTTTCGCACCGTCTTCCGACTGCCACAATAAAGTTCGAAAACATTCACGGACAGGGGTGGCAACGTTCGTTTTATTGCCATACTATTTTCTAAATCGAACATTCGTTTTCGTTTCAGCAAAGGTAACCCGCATGAGCCCTTCCAATTCCTCCAATCCCGAGCGCTACGATGTCGCCGTGATCGGCGGCGGTATCAATGGCGCGGGCATCGCCGCCGACGCTGCCGGCCGCGGTCTTTCGGTGTTTCTCTGCGAGCAGGACGATCTTGCCCGGCACACCTCCTCCGCCAGCAGCAAGCTGATCCATGGCGGCCTGCGCTATCTCGAACATCACGAATTCCGTCTGGTCCGCGAGGCGCTCGCCGAACGCGAAGTGCTGCTGGCCAAGGCCCCGCACATCGTCAAGCCGCTGCGCTTCGTGCTGCCGCACCGTCCGCATCTGCGTCCAGCCTGGATGATCCGCGCCGGCCTGTTCCTCTACGATCACCTGGGCAAGCGCAAGAAGCTGCCAGGCTCGCGCGGCCTACGCTTCGGTGCTCGCAGCCCGCTCAAGGCGGAGATCCGCCGCGGCTTCGAATACTCCGACTGCTGGGTCGACGACGCCCGCCTGGTGGTGCTCAACGCGATGGCTGCCCGCGAGCACGGCGCCCAGGTGCAGACCCGCACCCGCTGCATCGCCGCCAGCCGCCACCAGGACCACTGGCACCTGCAGCTGGAGCGCGCCGACGGTAGCAGCTTCTCGATCCGCGCCAGGGCGCTGGTGAACGCGGCCGGTCCCTGGGTGGCCCGTTTCATCGAAAGCGGCCTGCAGCAGAAGGCGCCCTACGGCATCCGCCTAATCCAGGGCAGCCACCTGATCGTGCCGCGGCTCTACGAGGGCGAGCATGCCTACATCCTGCAGAACGAGGACCGGCGCATCGTCTTCGCCATCCCCTACCTGGAGCGCTTCACCCTGATCGGTACCACCGACCGCGAATACCAGGGCGATCCGGCGCAGGTGCGGATCAGCGCGGAGGAAACCGACTACCTGCTCGCAGTGGTCAACCGCCACTTCAAGCACCAGCTGAGCCGGGCCAGCATCCTGCACAGCTATTCCGGCGTGCGGCCGCTGTGCAACGACGAATCCACCGATCCCTCGGCGGTGACCCGCGACTACACCCTGGCGCTGTCGGCCAGCCCGGGCGAGCCACCGCTGCTGTCGGTGTTCGGCGGCAAGCTCACCACCTACCGCAAGCTGGCCGAGGCGGCCCTGGAGCGGCTGGCGCCCTTCTTCCCGCAGATGGGCCCATGCTGGACCGCCGCGGCGCCGCTGCCGGGCGGCGAAGAGATGAGCGACAGCCACACTCTGGCCGAGCAGTTGCGCCAGCGCCACGCCTGGCTCGCCCCGAAACTCGCCCGGCGCTGGGCCGGCAGCTACGGCAGCCGCGCCTGGCGCCTGCTCGAGGGCGTCGAGGAGCCCGCCGATCTCGGCGAACACTTCGGCGCCACCCTGCATGCCCGCGAGGTGGACTACCTGTGCCGGCAGGAATGGGCACGGGAGGCCGAGGACATCCTCTGGCGGCGCAGCAAGCTCGGCCTGTTCCTGAACGAGAAGGAGCAAGCGCGGCTGCGCGCCTACCTGGACGCGGCGACCTGCCAGCCGGAGAGCGGCGCCCTGGCTTCTTCCTGACCCCGCACGGCTACGCCCCCAGGCACAACCCCACGGGCAGGGTAAGCGCGACCATGGTCGCAGTTTATCGGTCTTGCCCGGCTGACTTAGGATCGAGCCGAGGCCACCGCCCGGAGGCCTCGAACAAAACCATGAAATAACAAGAACAAGAGGCGTAAGACATTCATGCGCAAGACCCTGCTGGTAATGCTGTGCACTGCGGGTATCCACCTGACCGCTCAAGCCGGCGAGTTCGGCACCGCCGCGGAAGCCAAGGCCATGCTCGAAAGGGCCGTGGCGGCGGTCAAGACCGACAAGGCCTCCGCCTTGGAGAAGTTCACCAAGGGCGAGGACGGCTTCAAGGATCGCGACCTCTACCCCTATTGCGGTGGCCCGGACGGCACCTTCACCGCGCATCCCACGCTGGTCGGCAAGAGCCTGAAGGATCTCAAGGACAAGGCCGGCAAGGCCTTGGGCGAGGAAATCTACGCCAAGGCCGAAGCGGGCAAGATCGGCGAAGTGGCCTACATGTGGCCGCGACCGGGCACCGATGCGCCGGTCGAGAAGATCACCTTCGTGACCAAGGCCGACGACCAGGTGTGCGCGGTCGGCTACTACAAGTAAGAGCCCGGCCCCGCCGCCGCGCCGGCCTTCGACCGGCAGGACGCCCGACCCGGCGTGCCCGAACCGGCGCCGGCGGCGGATGACCCAACAGCAAAAAGCCCCGCCGGATCACTCCGGCGGGGCTTTTTCATTGCCGCTCACTCAGCGCATCAGACCTTGCTGCTGCGCTCGTAACGCTTGCGGTCGTTCTCGTTGAGCACTTTCTTGCGCAGGCGGATCGACTTCGGCGTCACTTCGACCAGTTCGTCGTCGTCGATGAACTCCAGCGCCTGCTCCAGGGTGAACTTGATCGGCGGGACCAACTGGATGGTCTCGTCCTTGCCGGAAGCGCGCATGTTGTCGAGCTTCTTGCCCTTGGTGGGGTTGATCACCAGGTCGTTGTCGCGGCTATGGATGCCGGCCAGCTGGCCTTCGTAGATCTCCTGGCCCGGCTCGAGGAACAGCTTGCCGCGGTCCTGCAGGGTTTCCAGCGAGTAGGTCAGCGCCTTGCCGGTGGCCATGGAGACCAGCACGCCGTTCTGGCGGTGGGCGACTTCGCCCTGCTTGAGCGGGCCGTAGTGGCTGAAGGTGCTGGTGAGGATGCCGCTGCCCGAGGTCATGGTCAGGAACGAGTTGCGGAAGCCGATCAGGCCGCGCGCCGGCACGGTGTATTCGAGGCGGATGCGGCCCTTGCCGTCCGGCACCATGTTGCTCAGGTCGCCCTTGCGCAGGCCCATCTGCTCCATCACCGGGCCCTGGTGGACTTCCTCGATGTCGATGGTGACGTTCTCGTAGGGCTCCTGCTTCACGCCGTCGACTTCCTTGATGATCACTTCCGGACGGGAGATGGCCAGCTCGAAGCCTTCGCGACGCATGGTTTCGATCAGCACCGAAAGGTGCAGTTCGCCGCGGCCGGAGACCTTGAACTTGTCGGCGCTGTCGCCGTCCTGGACGCGCAGGGCGACGTTGTGCAGCAGCTCCTTCTCCAGGCGCTCCTTGATGTTGCGGCTGGTGACGAACTTGCCTTCGCGGCCGCAGAACGGCGAGTCGTTGACCTGGAAGGTCATGCTCACGGTCGGCTCGTCGACGGACAGCGGCGGCAGGGCTTCGACGGCGGTCGGGTCGCACAGGGTGTCGGAGATGAACAGCTGCTCGAAGCCGCTGATGCAGACGATGTCGCCGGCCTGGGCTTCCGGCACTTCGACGCGCTGCAGACCGTGGTGGCCCATGATCTTGAGGATGCGGCCGTTGCGCTTGGTGCCGGCGGCGTCGATGGAGACCACCGGGGTGTTGGACTTGATCTTGCCGCGGGCGATGCGGCCGATGCCGATCACGCCGAGGAAGCTGTTGTAGTCCAGCTGGGAGATCTGCATCTGGAACGGGCCGTCGACGTCCACCTTGGGCGCCGGCACATGGTCGAGGATCGCCTGGAACAGAGCGTCCATGTTGTCGTCCATCTTCTCGTGGTCCATGCCGGCGATGCCGTTGAGGGCGCTGGCGTAGACGATCGGGAAGTCGAGCTGCTCCTCGGTGGCGCCGAGGTTGTCGAAGAGGTCGAAGATCTGGTCGATGACCCAGTCCGGACGCGCGCCGGGACGGTCGATCTTGTTGACCACGACGATCGGACGCAGGCCGGCCTTGAACGCCTTCTGGGTCACGAAGCGGGTCTGCGGCATCGGGCCGTCCTGGGCGTCGACCACCAGCAGCACGGAGTCGACCATCGACATCACGCGCTCGACCTCGCCGCCGAAGTCGGCGTGCCCGGGGGTGTCGACGATATTGATGTGGTGGCCGTTCCACTCGATGGCGGTGTTCTTCGCCAGGATGGTGATGCCGCGCTCTTTTTCCTGGTCGTTGGAGTCCATCACCCGCTCGCTTTCGGCTTCCTTGCGATCCAGGGTGCCGGAGAGCTTGAGCAGCTTGTCGACGAGGGTGGTCTTGCCATGGTCGACGTGGGCGATGATGGCGATGTTGCGGAGATTTTCGATCACAGGTTCTATCTCTATGAAAGCTTCGAGCTGAAGGCTGGAAGCTGGAAGAAGGAAAGTCGGCCGGGCCGTCCGGCCGCGACGTTGCGGGCCGTTACCGGTCGGGAGGGCGGTGGCGGATGCTGCCACCCAGCAGCCCGGGCTGCTTAGGCCGGACGATAAACGCGCACATTGGCATGCCCCTCACTGAGCAGATGATGAGCATGCAGGCGGCTCATGACACCCTTGTCGCAATACAGCAGGTACTGGCGGTTGGCGTCCAGCTCCTTGAAACGGTTGTTCAGCGCGTAGAAGGGCAGCGCCTGCACCTCGATGCCGGGAAGCGCGAGCGGCGCGTCCTCGGCCGCATCCGGATGGCGGATGTCGAGGACGATCTGCCCGGCCAGAGCCTCGCCGACCTCCTCCACGCGGATCTCCTCGCCGAGTTCGTCGATCACCCGATCGATCGGCACCCGGCGGGCGCGCTCCAGGGCGCGCTCGAGGATCGCCATCTCGAACTGGCGCTCCTCGTGCTCGATGCGCTCGCGCTTGGCGCGGGTGGTCGGGTTCACCGAGATCACCCCGCAGTATTCGGGCATGTGCTTGGCGAACTCGGCGGTACCGATGCGCGTCGCGGTGTCGATGATGTCCTGCTTGTGGCTGGCGATTAGCGGGCGCAGCACCAGCATGTCGGTGGCCGAATCGATCACCGAGAGGTTCGGCAGGGTCTGGCTGGAGACCTGGGAGATCGCCTCGCCGGTGACCAGCGCATCGATATGCAACTCTTCCGCAATTCGCGACGCGGCACGCAGCATCATGCGCTTGAGGACCACGCCCATCTGGCTGTTGTCGACCTTGCCGAGGATCTCGCCGACCACTTCCTCGAAGGGTACGCTGATGAACAGCACGCGGTGCGAGCGGCCGAACTTCTCCCACAGGTAGTGGGCGACTTCCATCACCCCTAGCTCGTGGGCGCGCCCGCCGAGGTTGAAGAAGCAGAAGTGGGTCAGCAGCCCGCGGCGCATCATCTGGAAGGCCGCCACCGTGGAGTCGAAACCGCCGGACATCAGCACCAGGGTCTGCTCGATGGAGCCCAGCGGGTAGCCGCCCAGCCCTTCGTGACGGGCATGCTCGACCAGCAGGCGATCGTAGCGCGCCTCGAAGCGCACCTCGACCTCGGGATGCTTGAGGTCGATGCCGGCGGCACCGCACTCGCGGCGCAGGCGGCTGCCGACGTGCGCGGCCAGTTCGACCGAGGAGAAGTCGTGGGTGTTGCCGGAGCGCTTGCAGCGCACCGCGAACACCTTGCCAGGCAGCTGCGCGCCGAAATGGAGCTTGCACTTCTCGGTGACGTCGTCGAAGTCGCCCAGCGGGTACTCGTGCACCTCGAGGAAGTGGGCGATGCCCGGCGTGCAGCGCAGGCGCTCGAACATCTCGCGGAGCACCTGCGGGTCGGTGATCCGGGTCTGCACTTCGACGTTATCCCATTCGCCCTCGGTCTGCAGCGCCGGATCGAGGTCCCTGAGCACCGTGCGGATGTTCTTGCCGAGCTGGCGGATGAACTGCTTGCGCACCGGCCGGCTCTTGATGGTGATTTCCGCGAAGGGTTTGACGATGAGTTTCATGAAGGCAGCACGGGCCGGACAGGCAAAAAGGGGGCGCGATTATAGCGGATCTTGCTCAAGACTTGATCGCCTATCGGAAGAGCGGCACACGCGCACCGAAATGAAACAAAACACCTGATCCAGGCACATGAACGGAGCGAAACTTTTCGCCAGAATATCCGCCGCCGGCATGGCAGGCCTGCCGGAGAGCCTTTCCGTCCCCGCGGGACGGTGGCATGAAACTTGCTCCCTTGTGGCGCGGCTTGCCTTGGCGGATCATCGCCGCCCGGTTTTACCCGAATTTCCGAGAGCCTTTTCAGGCTCTCTCCACCTGGAGGACAACATGTCGAAGTCGCTTCAATTGATCAAAGAACATGACGTGAAGTGGATTGATCTGCGCTTCACCGACACCAAAGGCAAGCAGCAGCACGTAACCATGCCGGCGCGTGACGTGGATGACGACTTCTTCGAATACGGCAAGATGTTCGACGGCTCCTCCATCGCCGGCTGGAAAGGCATCGAAGCCTCCGACATGATCCTGATGCCGGACGACAGCACCGCCGTGCTGGACCCGTTCACCGAAGAGCCGACCCTGATCATCGTCTGCGACATCATCGAGCCCTCCACCATGCAGGGCTACGACCGCGATCCGCGCGCCATCGCCCGTCGCGCCGAGGAATACCTGAAGACCACCGGCATCGGCGACACCGCCTTCTTCGGTCCGGAGCCCGAGTTCTTCATCTTCGACGAAGTGAAGTTCAAGTCCGACATCTCCGGCTCGATGTTCAAGATCTTCTCCGAGCAGGCCTCCTGGAACACCGACGCCGACATCGAAAGCGGCAACAAGGGCCACCGTCCGGGCGTCAAGGGCGGCTACTTCCCGGTTCCGCCGGTCGACCACGACCACGAAATCCGCACCGCCATGTGCAACGCCCTGGAAGAGATGGGCCTGAAGGTCGAAGTTCACCACCACGAAGTGGCTACCGCCGGCCAGAACGAGATCGGCGTCAGCTTCAACACCCTGGTGGCCAAGGCCGACGAAGTGCAGACCCTGAAGTACTGCGTGCACAACGTCGCCGACGCCTACGGCAAGACCGTGACCTTCATGCCCAAGCCCCTGTACGGCGATAACGGTTCGGGCATGCACGTGCACGTGTCCATCGCCAAAGATGGCAAGAACACCTTCGCCGGCGAAGGCTATGCCGGCCTGTCCGATACCGCCCTGTACTTCATCGGCGGCGTCATCAAGCACGGCAAGGCGCTGAACGGCTTCACCAACCCGTCGACCAACTCCTACAAGCGTCTGGTCCCGGGCTTCGAAGCCCCGGTGATGCTGGCCTACTCGGCCCGCAACCGTTCCGCCTCCATCCGCATCCCCTACGTCAACAGCCCGAAAGCCCGCCGCATCGAAGCGCGCTTCCCGGACCCGGCGGCCAACCCCTACCTGGCCTTCGCCGCTCTGCTGATGGCCGGCCTGGACGGCATCCAGAACAAGATCCACCCCGGCGACGCCGCCGACAAGAACCTGTACGACCTGCCGCCGGAAGAAGCTGCCAACATCCCACAGGTGTGCGGCAGCCTGAAGGAAGCCCTGGAAGAGCTGGACAAGGGCCGCGCCTTCCTGACCAAGGGCGGCGTTTTCTCCGACGACTTCATCGATGCCTACATCGAGCTGAAGTCCGAGGAAGAAATCAAGGTGCGCACCTTCGTGCACCCGCTGGAATACGACCTGTACTACAGCGTCTAAGCCAGCCGGCACGATCGAAAAGGCCTCCCTCGGGAGGCCTTTTCTTTTCGGTGATCCGGGTAACGCTCCGGCAGGCCCGGCCTTGCCAGCCCGCCGCCAGGGTGCAAGGCTTCGTCCAACGACTTTCGCGGAGCCCTCCCCCATGCGCAGCGCATTGCCCGGCCTGCTTCTGCTACTGGCCCTTCCGGCCGGCGCACAGATCTACAAATACCTCGACGCCAACGGCAACCCGGTCTTCAGCAGCCAGCCCCCCGAGGGCGTGGCCGCGGAAAAGGTCGAACTGCCGGCGCCCAGCATTGTCGCACCGCAACCGCCCAGCCAACCGGAAGCGGCCAAGCCCAAGACCCAGGAGCCGTCCGGCGAGATCCGCTACACCCGCCTCGAACTGACCGGGATTGCCGACGGCGAATCCCTGCGCGCCAACAACGGCAGCTTCAGCGTCGAGGTGACCATCGAACCCAAGCTGCGCCCCGGCCACAGCCTGCGTCTGCTGCTGGACGGCCAGCCCTACGGCCAGCCCGGCCGATCGACGCACCTGGAACTGGTCAACCTCAATCGCGGCGAGCACAGCCTCGAGGTCGAGGTGCTCGCCGACGAGCGCTCCCTGCAGAAAAGCGCGCCGCTCCTCTTCACCCTCCAGCGCGTCCACGTGGGCCGATGACCGCCATACGCCTCCTGCCATTCTGCCTGGCCCTGCTCGCCGGCTCCGCGCCGGCGGAGATCTACAGCTACGTCGACGCCCAGGGCAACCGGGTCTTCACCGACCAGCCCCAGGACGGCGCACCGACGCTGCGCCTGAAGCCGACCAACCGCATGCCTGCCGCGCCCGCTCCGCCGCCAGCCGTGGAGAAGCCCGCCCCCCGAGCGCGGAAGCCCGGCTACCGCTGGCTGCGCATTCTCGAACCGGAGCCGGACGTCACCCTGCACGACACGGCGGATGCGCTGACGGTGACGGCCGCCAGCGAGCCCGCTCTGTATCCCGGCCACCGCTATCGGCTGCTGCTCGACGGCGCGGCGACCGGGCCGGGCGGGGGGCAGCCGGTCTTCTCCCTGAACGACTTGGAGCGCGGCACCCACCAGTTGGTCGTGGAAATCCTCGATGCCGACGGCCATCTCCTGGAGCGTAGCGCCGAACAGGCCGTGCATGTGCAGCGCACGTCGCTGACCCAACGGCGCCTGGTCAACCCCTGCCAGACCGCCGATTACGGCGTACGCCCGGAATGCCCGCTGGAGGACAAGCCAGCCCAGAGGCGGGATATCCCTTACGTGCCCTTCCTGTGAAGATCGCCCCGTTTTAGGGCGACCACCGAAATGCTCCTCTATACTGTCCCCATATTGGTTCATCCCCTGTCCACGGGGACGCGCCAAAAGCCGGCACGGAACACCCTACCGCGCCCTTTCTGAACACCCTGGTTCATTTCTTGCATTTGCCGACCCGACGCCGGAGCCCTGGTAGACCAGCCAATGCCTGACAACGACAGCCTGCACCGACTGCTGCTGGACAACCTGACCACCGCCACCATCCTGCTCGACGGCGAGCTGCGCCTCGAGTACATGAACCCCGCGGCAGAAATGCTGCTGGCGGTCAGCGGCCAGCGCAGTCACGGACAATTCATCAGCGAACTCTTCACCGAGTCCCCCGAAGCCCTGATCTCCCTGCGCCAGGCCGTGGCCGAGGCGCATCCCTTCACCAAGCGCGAGGCCCAGCTGACCTCGCTGACCGGCAAGACCCAGACGGTGGACTACGCGGTGACGCCGGTCATCAATCGCGGCCAGACGCTGCTGCTGCTGGAGGTCTATCCGCGCGATCGGCTGCTGCGGATCACCAAGGAGGAGGCCCAGCTGTCCAAGCAGGAAACCACCAAGCTGCTGGTGCGCGGCCTCGCCCACGAGATCAAGAACCCGCTCGGCGGCATCCGCGGCGCAGCCCAGCTGCTCGCCCGCGAACTGCCGGACGAGGCGCTGCAGGACTACACCAACGTCATCATCGAAGAGGCCGACCGCCTGCGCAATCTGGTCGACCGCATGCTCGGCTCGAACAAGCTGCCGTCCCTGGCGATGACCAACATCCACGAGGTGCTGGAGCGGGTCTGCAGCCTGGTGGTGGCGGAAAGCGAGGGGCGCATCGTGCTGGTGCGCGACTACGACCCGAGCATCCCGGAACTGCTGATCGACCGCGAGCAGATGATCCAGGCGGTGCTCAACATCGTGCGCAACGCCATGCAGGCCCTGGCCGGCCAGAGCGACCTGCGCCTCGGCCGCATCCTCCTGCGCACTCGCACCCTGCGCCAGTTCACCATCGGCCACGTCCGCCATCGCCTGGTCTGCCAGGTGGAAATCGTCGACAACGGCCCCGGCATCCCCGCCGACCTTCAGGAAACCATGTTCTATCCCATGGTCAGCGGTCGCCCGGACGGCACCGGACTTGGCCTGGCCATCACCCAGAACATCATCAGCCAGCACCAGGGCCTGATCGAGTGCGACAGCCACCCCGGCCACACCCGCTTCTCGATCTACCTGCCGCTGGATCTAGGAGCCTCACCCACATGAGCCGAAGCGAAACCGTCTGGATCGTCGACGACGACCGCTCCATCCGTTGGGTCCTGGAAAAGGCCCTGCAGCAGGAAGGCATGACCACCCAGAGCTTCGACAGCGCGGACGGCGTGCTCAACCGCCTGTCCCGCCAGCAGCCGGACGTGATCATCTCCGACATCCGCATGCCCGGCGCCAGCGGCCTCGACCTGCTGGCGCAGATCCGCGAGCACTACCCGCGCCTGCCGGTGATCATCATGACCGCGCACTCCGACCTGGACAGCGCGGTGGCCTCCTACCAGGGCGGCGCCTTCGAGTACCTGCCCAAGCCGTTCGACGTCGACGAGGCCGTGTCGCTGATCAAGCGCGCCAACCTGCACGCCCAGGAGCAGCAGGGGTTCGAAGAGCCGGCCATCCAGGCCAGCACCCCGGAAATCATCGGCGAGGCGCCGGCGATGCAGGAGGTGTTCCGCGCCATCGGCCGCCTCTCCCACTCCCACATCACCGTGCTGATCAACGGCGAGTCCGGTACCGGCAAGGAGCTGGTCGCCCACGCACTACACCGCCACAGCCCGCGCGCCAAGGCGCCGTTCATCGCGCTGAACATGGCGGCGATCCCGAAGGATTTGATGGAGTCCGAGCTGTTCGGCCACGAGAAGGGCGCCTTCACCGGCGCCGCCAGCCTGCGCCGCGGCCGCTTCGAGCAGGCCGACGGCGGCACCCTGTTCCTCGACGAGATCGGCGACATGCCGGCCGACACCCAGACCCGCCTGCTGCGCGTGCTGGCCGACGGCGAGTTCTACCGGGTCGGCGGCCACACGCCGGTCAAGGTCGACGTGCGGATCATCGCCGCCACCCACCAGAACCTGGAAAACCTGGTGCAGGCCGGCAAGTTCCGCGAGGACCTGTTCCACCGCCTGAACGTCATCCGCATCCACATCCCGCGCCTCTCCGACCGCCGCGCCGACATTCCCGCGCTGACCCGCCACTTCCTCCACCGCGCCGCCCTGGAGCTGGCGGTCGAGCCCAAGACGCTCAAGCCGGAAACCGAGGACTACCTGAGCCACCTGCCCTGGCCCGGCAACGTGCGCCAGCTGGAAAACACCTGCCGCTGGATCACCGTGATGGCCTCCGGCCGCGAGGTGCACGTCGACGACCTGCCGCCGGAGCTGCTCAGCCATGCCCAGGAGAGCGCGCCGGCCAACAACTGGGAACAGGCCCTGCGCCTGTGGACCGACCAGGCGCTGGCCCGCGGCCAGTCGAACCTGCTGGACATCGCCGTGCCGGCCTTCGAGCGGGTGATGATCGAGAGCGTGCTCAAGCACACCGCCGGACGCCGCCGCGACGCCGCCCTGCTGCTCGGCTGGGGACGCAACACCCTGACGCGCAAGATCAAGGAACTCGGGATGAACGTCGGCAGCCACGACGAGGACGACGGCGACGAGGGCTGAGCCTTCCGCGTCCCGACCCGGCCCGCCCTGCGCGGGCCTTTTCGTTTCGGGCCGCGGCGATTCGCGCCGCACCGGCGACGGGCATCTTTCCGACATGCTGGGGTTGTATCGTGGGGCGCCCGGCCCCATATCGGGTATTCGGTGGGCGCAATCGCCGAAACCTTCGATTGACCGGAGCAATGGACCCCATGCGGTCAATCAATCAAGGTTTTCGTCCGGATCGCGTAGTATCGCCACTGTTTTACCCATCCACAAAAAGGAGTTCGCAGATGTCTCTGATCAACACCGAAGTCAAGCCGTTCAAAGCTACCGCCTTCCACAACGGCAAGTTCGTCGACGTCACCGAAGCCAGCCTGAAAGGAAAGTGGTCCGTCTTCTTCTTCTACCCGGCCGACTTCACCTTCATCTGCCCGACCGAACTGGGCGACCTGGCCGACAACTACGCCGAATTCCAGAAGCTGGGCGTGGAAATCTATGCCGTGTCCACCGACACCCACTTCACCCACAAGGCTTGGCACGACAGCTCCGAAACCATCAAGAAGATCCAGTTCCCGATGGTAGGCGACCCGACCCTGACCATCTCCCGCAACTTCGAAGTGCTGATCGAAGAAGCCGGCCTGGCCGAGCGCGGCACCTTCGTCGTCGACCCGCAGGGCAAGATCCAGATCATCGAGCTGAACGCCGGTAACGTCGGCCGCGACGCCAACGAACTGCTGCGCAAGATCAAGGCGGCCCAGTACGTCGCCGCCCACCCGGGCGAAGTCTGCCCGGCCAAGTGGAAGGAAGGCGCCGGCACCCTGAAGCCGTCGCTGGATCTGGTCGGCAAGATCTAAGCCGCCCCAGACCTCCGCGCCACGGCGCCGAAACCGGCCCCGCCCGCGCACGAAAACGCCCGGCCGCGCTGCGACCGGGCGTTTTTCATTGCAGCCGTAGGGTGGAAAATCGCGTCAGCGTTTTCCACCGGCCCATACCCTCAATACCCCAGGTCGAAGTCCTCCGCCGCCAGCTCCATCAGCGGGCCAGCCCCGGCGAGCATCGCCTCCACATGGCCGCGGGTGCGCGGCAGGATGCGCGCGAAATAGAAACGCGCGGTCTGCAGCTTGGCGCGGTAGAAAGCCGCCTCGCCGCTGCCGGCGGCCAGCCGCTCCTGCGCCACGCGCGCCATGTCGGCCCAGAAGTAGGCCAGGCAGGCGTAGCCGGAATACATCAGGTAATCCACTGCGGCGGCGCCCACCTCCTCGCGGTCCTGCATCGCCTGCATGCCGATCTTCAGGGTGAGTTCGCCCCACTCCTGGTTCAGCCGGGCCAGCGGCTCGACGAAGGCCTTGAGCCCCTCGTCCTCCGCGTGGGCCTTGCAGAACTTGTGCACGATCTTGGTGAAGGCCTTGAGCGACTCGCCCTGGGTCATCAGCACCTTGCGCCCGAGCAGGTCGAGCGCCTGCACCCCGGTGGTGCCCTCGTAGAGCATGGCGATGCGGCTGTCGCGCAGGTTCTGCTCCATGCCCCACTCGCGGATGTAGCCGTGCCCGCCGTAGACCTGCAGGCCGAGGCTGGCCGCCTCGAAGCCGGTCTCGGTCATGAAGGCCTTGGCGATCGGGGTGAGAAAGCCCAGCAGCAGGTCGGCCGCCGCCCGCTCCGCCGCATCCTGGCTGTAGCGGGCGATGTCCACCTGCTTGGCGGAGAAGTACAGGAGCGCCCGGTTACCCTCGGAGAAAGCCTTGATGGTCAGCAGCATGCGCCGCACGTCGGGGTGGACGATGATCGGATCGGCCGGCAGCTCCGGCGCCTTCGGGCCGCTCAGGGCGCGCATCTGCAGGCGCTCGCGGGCGTAGCGGATCGCCCCCTGGAAGGCCACCTCGGCATGCGCCAGGCCCTGCAGCGCGGTGCCCAGGCGGGCGGTGTTCATGAAGGTGAACATGCAATTGAGGCCCTTGTGCGGCGGGCCGATCAGAAAGCCGGTGGCGCCGTCGAAGTTCATCACGCAGGTGGCGTTGCCGTGGATACCCATCTTGTGCTCGATCGAGCCGCAGGACACCCGGTTGCGCGCGCCCAGCCCGCCGTCGGCACCCGGCAGGAACTTCGGCACGATGAACAGCGAGATGCCCTTGGTCCCGGGCGGCGCGTCGGGCAAGCGGGCGAGCACGATGTGCACGATGTTCTCGGCCAGGTCGTGCTCGCCGGCGGAGATGAAGATCTTGGTGCCGCTGACCCGGTAGCTGCCGTCGGCCTGGGGTTCGGCGCGGGTGCGCAGGAGCCCGAGGTCGGTGCCGCAGTGCGGCTCGGTGAGGCACATGGTGCCGGTCCACTCGCCGGACACCAGCTTGGTCAGGTAGGCGGCCTTCTGCTCCTCGGTGCCGTGGGCGAACAGGGTGTTCATCGCCCCCTGGGCCAGCCCCGGGTACATGCCCCAGGCCCAGTTGGCCTCGCCGACCATCTCGGTGACGGCGACGCCGAGGGACTCCGGCAACCCTTGCCCGCCATGCTCGACGGCATGCGCCAGACTCGGCCAGCCACCCTCCACATAACGCCGGTAGGCCTCCTTGAAGCCGCTCGGGGTCCTCACCCCCGACTCGCTCCAGCTGCAGCCCTCGAGATCGCCCACCCGGTTGAGCGGCGCGATCACCTCCTCGCAGAAGCGCGCACCTTCCTCGAGGATCGCGTCGACCACGTCCGGCGTGGCCTCCTCGCCGCCGGGCAGCTCCCGGTAGTGGGTCGGGTAGTCGAGCAGTTCGTCGCGAACGAAACGAATGTCGCGCAGGGGAGCCTTGAACTCGGGCATGGTCGTCGTCCTCTGAAACCGTCCTGTTGTCCAGAAGAAGGTATGGCCGATTCGCCGCCCGGGCAAGCGGTTCGCCGCATTCGCCAGGCCAACCGCGGCGCGGCCCGCCAGCGGATACGCACAGCGGCCGCCTGCATCGGCAACGACGCCCGATCCACATGGCATACGTGGGCCAGCGCACCGACACAGGGCTGGTTCGCTGCCATCGTCGGCCTACCGGCGCCTCGCAATTTCGCGAGACCGCGGATCAGGAGGACCCGCCATCATGGGCCTACCCAGTGCAGACGAACTCAAAGGCCAGTGGAAACAGCAGGTCGGCGCCGCCAAGCTCGCCTGGGGCAAGTTGACCGAGGACGAGCTGCTGCAAGCCGAAGGCCGCGAGGAGAAGCTCGCCGGCCTGATTCAGGAGCGCTACGCCATCACCCGCGACGAAGCCGAAAAACAGGTCAAGGACTTCCTCGGGAAACTCAAGTAGCGCGGTCGGTCGGAATACCTGCCGCGCCGTAACGCCCCGGACGGCAGGCGGTCAGGACGACGCTCAGGCCGCCCGGGGCCGTCGTGCGACGGTTCCCGAGCGGTGGCGATTCCTTTCCACGCTGGAGAAACAACATGTACGCACCGCCCCGCAAGCTCATCCTGGCCTCCGGCATCGCCCTGGCGATGAGCGTCATGAGCGGCATGGTCGCCGCCGCGACGGACCAGGAAATCACCGATGCACGGCAGGAAACCCAGATCTGGACAACCTATGCCCTGAGCCCCTACCTGCGCGCCAACGACCTCAAGGTGTCGGTGCACAACGGCAAGGCCACGCTGACCGGCGTGGTCGAGGAAGAGGTCAACAAGGAGCTGGCGAAGGAGATCGCCCTGGGCGTCCACGGCATCACCGCGGTGGACAACCAGATCGCGGTCAAGGCCGACTTCACGCCGAAGCCAAGCGCCGAGCCCGGTTATGGCGAGCGCATCGAGGACACCAGCATCACCACGGCGATCAAGTCGAAGCTGCTGTGGAACCGCCACACCAATGGGCTATCCACCAAGGTCGAGACCCGCCGGGGCCGGGTGACGCTGAGCGGCACCGCCGACAGTGCGGCAGCCCAGGATACCGCCGGACGCCTGGCCATGAGCACCCGCGGCGTGGTCTCGGTGAGCAATCAGCTGGTGATCGACAGCAACAAATCGAACGCCGTCGATAGCGCGAAGAGTTCCATGAGCAAGGCCGAGGAGGAAATCTCCGACAGCTGGATCACCACCAAGGTGAAGTCCACCCTCCTGTATTCCAGCAATGTTGCCGGCTCCGACATCGCGGTCAGCACCCAGGGCGGCATCGTCACCCTGAGCGGCAAGGTGAACAACGGCGCCGAGCGCGACCTGGCGGTCGAACTCGCCCAGAACGTCCGCGGCGTCAAGAGCGTCGACGCCAAGGGCCTGACGTTCTAGCGCACCGCGAGGGTGCCGGCGGTGCACGCGCGCAGGCGTGCGGCGACGATCGCGGCGGCGGCAGTGCTGCTCCTGGTCCTGGCACTGTTCGGCGCCTACCGTTCGTTGCCGACCCTCGTACCGGACATGGCGCGCCCTGCCCCGCCGCCGGTGCAGCTCGACGACGCCCACGGACCGCTGTCGGCCGAGCGCAGCAAGGCCATCCTCGAGCGCCTCGCGGCCGGCGGCGTGGCCACCGACATCTTCGCGCTGCACCTGGCGGTCGAAGAAGCCATCACCGGCAGCCCCCTGACCACGGGCAACAAGGTCGAGCTGCTGCAGGACGGCCCGCAAACCTATCAGGCGATGATCAAGGCCATCGGTGCCGCACGCGACCATATCAACATGGAGACCTACATCCTCGACGACGACGCGGTCGGCCAGCGTTTCGCCGAGACGCTGATCGCCCGGCAGCGGGAGGGCGTGCAGGTCAACCTGATCCGCGACAGCGTCGGTACCCTCGGCACGCCGGGCGAATTCTTCACCCGCCTCACCGACGCCGGCATCAACGTGCTGGAGTTCAACCCGGTCAATCCGCTGACCGCCAAGACCGGCTGGCAGATGAACCAGCGCGACCACCGCAAGCTGCTGATCGTCGACGGACGCATCGCCTTTCTCGGCGGCATCAACATCAGCAGCGTCTATTCGGGCGGATCGTTCAAGCGGCACTCCAAGGTGCGGCCCGGCGGCACGTCGCCCTGGCGCGACACCGACCTGCGGCTCGAAGGGCCGGTGGTCGCCGAGCTGCAAAAGCTGTTCGTCGACACCTGGGAAAAGCAGCAAGGCCCGCCGCTGGCGGCACGCCTCTACTTTCCGCCGGTCGAACGCAAGGGCAACGAGGTGGTGCGCGCCATCGGCAGCTCGCCGGAAGACCCCTACAGCCTGATCTACGTCACGCTGATCTCGGCACTGCGCAGCGCGCAAAGCGAAATCTGGCTGACCAACGCCTACTTCGTGCCCGACCCGCAGCTGCTAGCGGCGCTCAAGGCGGCGGTGGCGCGCGGCGTCGACGTCAGGCTGCTGCTGCCCGGCCATACCGATTCGTGGCTGGTCTTCCAGGCCGGTCGCGCCTACTACAGCGAGCTGCTGGAGGCCGGCGTCAAGCTTTACCAGCGCCGCGACGCCCTGCTGCACGTCAAGACCGCGGTGATCGACGGCGTATGGTCCACGGTGGGCTCGACCAACCTCGACTGGCGCAGTTTCCTGCACAACCACGAGGTCAATGCCGTGGTGCTCGGCAGCGAATTCGGCGACCGGATGCGGGCCGCGTTTCTCGCCGACCTGGCGAAGTCGGACGCGATCGCCTTGGAAAAATGGCGGCGCCGCCCGCTTGACGACCGCGCCCGGGAGCTGCTCGGACGCCTCTGGGAGTACTGGCTTTAAGGCGACCCCCTTTCAAGGTCTTGCACTTTCCCATTGGGGAGCCCAAGGAGTGAGGTTGATACCGCTTCAGTAGACTAAAACGGAGGCGCAGGTCTAATCCGTGAGGTAAAGGTATTCTCCCTGCGTGGCACCCACCTGCTCTGGATATTCGCCCGTACCCAGGTTGCCAAGGACTGAAGAAAGTGGAAATAGACACAGGCAGTCAGGCTTTATCAGTTGTGCCGGCTGCCGGGGTGATTACTTTTTATCATTGAGGACTGGGTGGAAATATGAATAAGCCCAAGGTTAGTGTAAGTATTTTTGAAACAGGCGGGAAAGGATATGGCATGGTCGCTTTTTTGTGCTGGGAATTTGACAAAACAAAAAAGTGGCTATACTGAAAGCGCGCAATGATGCTTGAAGCTTAATCAGGCATAGGGAAAATCAAGAAGCGCAGAATGGTTGGTAGGGATTGCATATAGGTTGCATATATATAAGCAACTGCGCAATGACCGTCGACGAGACATGCCGCAAGAGCAAGATAAGAGCGGTAAGCCGCCAAGGCGGTTCACAACCACGATTTCCATAGAGGAAATCGAATACGAGGGCGGCGAGGCAGTGCAAGGGCAGCCAACGTGTCAGGAAGATTGAAAGATTATTGATCAAAGGAAAAGCTAATCAATTCGAGCCCATGAGCCAGCGCCCAAACGAACGATGTTATGTTATGTGAGGACTTCATCATGGCCACTGAAAAACAACCAGGTCAACCAGGTCAGCCAGGCAAGCAAGGAGGAGTCGATCCGCAACTGGACCAGAATGCCGGCCAGCGTGCAGGCAGCCAAGGCGCCGGGCAGACCGGCCAGCAGGACCGCAACCAGAGCCAAGGCCAACAAGGCCGTGAAGCTGGACAGCAGGGCAGCAGCCAGCAAGGCCATCAGGGCGGGCAACAGGGCCAGCAAGGTCAACAAGGCCGTGAAGCCGGACAGCAGGGTAGCAGCCAGCAAGGCCATCAGGGCGGGCAACAAGGCCAGCAAGGTCAACAAGACCAGCAAGGCCGTCAGGGTGGTCAACCAGGGCAACAGCGCAGCAACCTGAGCGAAGAGGAGCAGCGCAAAGCGAACCAGGCTCGGCAGGACCAGGAACAACAAGGGCAAGGCCGCAACCCATCCAAGCAATAAGGTCAATATATAAGCAACTGCGCAATGACCGTCGACGAGACATGCCGCAAGATAAGAGCGGTAAGTCGCCAAGGCGGTTCACAACCACGATTTCCATAGAGGAAATCGAATACGAGGGCGGTGAGGCAGTGCAAGGGCAGCCAACGTGTCAGGAAGATTGAAAGATTATTGAACAAAGGAAAAGCTAATCAATTCGAGCCCATGAGCCAGCGCCCAAACGAACGATGTGATGTTATGTGAGGACTTCATCATGGCCATTGAAAAACAACCAGGTCAGCCAAGCAAGCAAGGAGGAAGCAAGCCGCAACAGGGGCAGCGTGCAGGCAGCGAAGGCGCCAAGCAGACCGGCCAGCAGGACCGCAACCGGAGCCAGGGTCAACAAGACCGCAACCCGTCCAAGTAATAAAAGACCCGCTGGATTGATCCGGTCAGCCAGTCATCTTCTGGTAAATGACAGGGTCGATAGATGGCCCCGAACAGTGAGTCGGGGCCATTCTCCAGAACTGTTCAAACAATGTATTCATGATGCACTGTGTTCTTGTCGCCGACTGTCAGTCGGCCTTCGCCTTGCGGCTACCCAGCGGCAGGCGCCACAGCTCATAACGCTCTTCCCCACTCTTGACCGCGCCCGCTCGGCGAAACCCTCAACTGCCGGTTTCGCTAGGCCGTGAAAATTAACGAAATTCCTTCTGCCCGAGATCACGACCTTGACTGTCAACGAACTGATTGCCTGCCTGCAGGCCTTGCCCGCGGATGTCAGGGAATTGCCGGTGGTGACCGGACTGACCTATCTGGAAACCATTGAGGAGGCGCCTGTGGTGCTGTATCGGGACCGGCAAAACAATGCCCGGATGCCGGTGAGCCTGTCGCCCAACAGCAATCTCGAGCGGGTGCTTTCCCTCTGACAGCCCTCCAGCGGCCCGGCATGCAGCGCCGCCGTTTCGCTGTGCGCTTTGCTCGCCTTTTGCGCTGTAGGCCCTCTCAGAGGCACCCCTTTCAAGGTCTTTACGTAAACCCCTCCCGAAAACCAGCGAGAGGGCAAGGCGGTGTGGGACGAGATTCTGGCGCGATTCGAACAGTAGGCGCCCCCGGCCAGTGTCATGGCACGACTGGCGTTGGAGCAGGCGATGCCGGCTGCCTGGGTCGATGCCGCGACCGCTCGCGCCCATGTCTCCACCGACCGCCTCATCAAGGCCTCGAAAGGCAAAAGACCTTGAAAGGGCTGGCTTTAAGGCGCCCGCGGCGAAGCGGCGGGCGAGGCGACATGGTGGTCTCGATCCCTCGAAACCAACGGCCTTGTGTGTGCTGGCGAACAGAACCGGGCCGGCACATACCCCAAACTGGAAATAGGCCGATGACCGCATGCGGCTTCGGCACCCGTGCAGCGAGTCTGCCCCCGACGAGTCCAAGGAGAGCGCCATGAGCCTGGGAACCATCCTGTTGATCATTCTGGTCCTGATGCTGCTCGGTGCCTTGCCGACCTGGCCGCACAGTCGCAACTGGGGCTACGCGCCCATGGGCGGGTTGGGGCTGGTGCTGATCATCGTCCTCGTCCTGATGCTGCTGGGGCGGCTGTGAGCGACGCACCGCGCGGGCCGGGTCACTCGACGCGGCGCACGGGAACCCAGGGCAGCAGGCGATCGGTTTCCAGCTTGACGACGGCGTAACACTCGCAACTCAGCTGTTCGAGCGCGGACCGGTCCAGCACCGTGATATGCCCGCGGCTGTACTCGATCACGCCAAGCCGCTGCAGCTTGCCGGCCGCCTCGGTGACGCCTTCGCGGCGCACGCCCAGCATGTTGGCGATCAGCTCCTGGGTCATGGTCAAGTGGTTGTCCGGCAGGCGGTCCAGCGACAGCAGCAGCCAGCGGCACAGCTGCTGGTCGATCGTGTGGTGACGGTTGCAGGCCGCCGTCTGGGCCACCTGGGTGATCAGCGACTGGGTGTAGCGCAGCACCAGGTGCTGCAACTCGCCGTGGCGCTCGAACTCCTCCCGGAGCCGCAGCGCCGGCAGCCGCCAGGCGTGACCGGCGCTCTGCACGACCGCGCGCCCTGTGGTGCCGCCGCCGCCCATGAGCAGGGCGACGCCGACGAAGCCCTCGTTGCCCACCACCGAGATTTCCGCCGAGGCGCCGCTCTCCATCACGTAGAGCATCGACACGATGGAGTCGGTCGGGAAATAGACGTGACGCAAGGCATCCCCGGACTCGTACAGAACCTTGCCGAGCGGCAGGGGCACCCGCTCGAGATGAGACAGCAGGCGGTTGCGCACATCGGCGGGCAGGGCCGCCAGGAAGTGATTCTGCGCAGGAGTGGGCGTCTCGGTCATGTCGGCTACCTTGCTGGGAATGACGTTCCCCTTCGACGCCGGAAGGATAGTCCAGCCGCGCCCTCGCGCCAGCGGTCGACCTGCGGACGGGCCCCGCAGGGCAACGCACGGACGACAAAGCAGAGGCACCGAACGGCATGGCCCTGTGTCTGCCAGCGAACAGACGCACCCCGGCTGCTACGCTCAATCTGACGAAAAGGCAGATTGCTGCCGGGCAACGATGGGAGATCCAGACATGCTCATGACGATCGCGATTATCCTGCTGGTCCTGTGGGTGCTGGGCCTGGTTTCGAGCTACACCATGGGCGGGCTCATCCATATCCTGCTGGTCGTGGCAATCGTGGTGTTCCTGGTCCAGCTCATTCAGGGCCGCCGGGGATAGCCCCGGCCGATGCGGCCGGCAAGCCGCTCAGCGCCGCAACGCGCCGAGTTCGAGATACGCCGCCACCGCCGCCGGGCTAGCTTCGGGAAGGCGCGGAATGCGCCCGAGGCAGGGCGCCGGCAGGCGTTCGGCGAGGGTCGCGAGGTTCTCGTCGAGCCGTGAGGTGGCCGGATCGACGACATTGGCCACCCAGCCGGCCAGCTCCAGGCCGTCGCGGGCGATGACCTCCGCGGTCAGCACGGCGTGATTGATGCAGCCCAGGCGCACGCCGACCACCAGGATCACCGGCAGGCCGAGGGCTACCGCCAGATCCGACAGGCTTTCCCGCCCGGCCAGCGGCACCCGCCAACCGCCGGCGCCCTCCACCAGGGTGAAGTCGGCGCCGCGCGCCAGCACCTTGCGTACCGGCGCGAGCAGCGCCGCCACGTTCAGCTCGACGCCGACTTCCCGAGCCGCCAGGTGCGGGGCGATGGCCGGCGCGAAGGCGAACGGATTGACCTCGGCATAATCCAGCGCCAGCGAGCACTCGCCGAGCAGCGCCAGGGCGTCGCCGTTGCGCAGACCCTCGGCGGTGCCCCGGCAATCGGAGGCCACCGGCTTGGCCGCCGCGGTGGACAGCCCCGCCCGCCGCGCCGCATGCAGCAGGCCGCAGGCCACGGTGGTCTTGCCGATCTCGGTATCGGTGCCGGCGATGAAAAAGGCGGCGCTCATGTCGTTCTCCAGTCGCGTTCAACCGGAGAAGGATATCAGCCGACGAAGGCCATCACTCGACCAGCGGGATGTCGCTGGTATTGGCTAGCAGGCTGATGGCGTCGAGTTGCTCCTCGATCTGCAGGAAGCGCAGCGAGCGCTTCGGCGAAACCTCCTTGGCGATGCGCTTGGCGTACTTTTCCTTCAGCTCCAGCTGATCCTTGCGCAGATCGAGCAGCCGCTCCTGCAGTTTGGCCGCGCTTTCGTCGCTCACCGAGCCCTGGCCGTAGTCGCGGGCATAATCGAGCAACAGAGCGATGGCATCCTTGCTCAGCTTGTCCGCCTCGGTACGGTAGCTGTTGTAGACCGGCCAGAACGCCTCGCCCTCCGGGACGGTGAGGGCCATGTTGGCCTCGACGATCTGCTTGCGCTTGTAGTCGATGTCGGCGAGCCGGTTCTGGATGACGGCCTTGTGTTCCTGCATGACCTGCTTGGTGCTCGGTGCATCGCCTTCGGCGGCGAACAACGGCAGACTGGCAAAGGCGAGCAGAACGAGGGGGGAATGTTTGAACATGCTGGCTCCTTGATTGCGGTCAGGTCCCTCATGGACCCGGACAGCAGTCTAGACCAGGCCGCTCCGGTCGACCTGCCGCCGGTCCGCCCGGCGCAGAAGCAGGCAGCGCCGAAACCGACGGCAGGCACGACATCGCCGGCATCCGGATCTCCCGAAGCGGGCCAGCCGTGATACTGTCCCCGAATGACTCGTCGGATGGATGCCAGGCGCGGTCTCCGCGAGTGTCTTGTCGCTCCGCATCCCCCTTCTCCGGAAGTCCGTGCGCTTCGATCGGAACCTTTTCCCGATGCACCACGCTCCATCCTCGAGAAGAAAGTGCCATGCCCGCCTGTCACCCCCTCGCGATCGCCGCCCTTGGCGACGGATGCCGGCCATCCTGCCCGGTTTCGCCTCTCCGGCCCTGCACTACCGCCCCCGCGGAGGCGGCGCCGGCGGGGCCGAAAGCGTCATGAGCAGCCGCGACAACCCCCTCTGGCTGCAACTCTGGCGCGACCGGCGAACCGACTTCCACCAGAAGAAGGTGAACCACTACCTGGCCAGATTCTGGCCCGACCTCGCGCGGCCCCAGGGCAGCCGGATCTTCGTCCCCCTCTGCGGCAAGAGCCTGGACATGATCTGGCTTGCCGAGCAGGGCCACCACGTCATCGGCGTCGAACTGAGCCCCGTCGCCGTCCGGGCCTTTTTCCGGGAGAACCGCCTGCAGCCGTCCAGACGGCAGATGGGCGACTTCACCTTGTGGGAGCACGGACGGATCGGCATCCTCTGCGGAGATTACTTCGCGCTGGACAAGGCCGATCTGGGACCGATCGACACGGTGTACGACCGGGCGGCGCTCACCGCCCTGCCGGAAGACATCCGCCGGCTCTACGTTGCCCACCTGCGTCGGATCGTGCCGGCCAGCGCCGGGGTCTTTCTGCTGACCATCGAGGACGCGGAGGAAGGCGACTCCCTGGTGCAGGCCCTGGGCGTGGACGAAGAACTCGCGACCCTGTATTCGGAGGGTTTCGAGATCAGCCTGGAGCATGTCGAGAGCGTGTTCGAGAGCGACCCGCAAGCACCGAAACAGCCGCCGAGACGCGCCGAATACAAGGTCTATCGACTCTCCGGCAGGGCGGCCGGATAGCCGCGCGGCAGGGCGCCGGCGGGACGCCGGCGCAATCGCGGGCCTCGGTCAGGCCGGCAGGAACTCTTCCTGGAGCACGGCGACCCAGCGCTCGAGACGCTCGTCGGTCTTGTCCGCCTCGTTGATCTTGTCGAACGGCAGGCCGACGAACTGTCCATCGCGCACCGCGAAGGAGTACTCGTAGGTGTAGCCGTCGGTCGGAAAACTGCCGACCAAGGTGGCGCCGCGGGCTTTGAACTTGTCGTACAGAATGCCCAGCGCGCTGACGAACTGCTCGCCATGGGCGACGTAGTCGCCGGCGCCGAACAGCGCGACGGTCTTGCCGGAAAAGTCGGGCTTTTCGTTGGCCAGATCCAGCAGCGGATCGCGCCAGTCGTTCTGCACCTCGCCCGAACCCCAGGTGGAGCAGCCGAACAGCAGGTGGTCGTACTGCAACATATCGTCGAAATCGACAAAATCCTCTTCCATGTTGAAGAGATCGCAGCGATCCTCGCCCAAAAGCCCGGCGAGTTTTTCAGCCACCTTGCCGGTGACGCCGGAACTGCTGCCATAGAAGATACCGATGCGTGACATGCCCCTGTTTCCTTCTTGAATGAAACGATGAATGTTGTGTACCACTAAAACAGCAGGGACGTCCGGTGATCCCGTCCGGCGCGACGCCGCTCGCGACAGCTCGCCGGCGGACAGCCTGCCGAACGAATACCGGCAGAGCGGCAGGGCGAACCCAGGACCGGAAATCCACATAAATAATAATGATTATCAAAGTGCCGACCACGCTCCGTCAACCCTCCGTCGGGCCGGCCCGACGTCCGCCACATCCGCCCCTTTTCGTGCTGCGCCGCGCTGGCCGATTGCCGTATAAGGTGGCGGGATTCCTCCAGGTAAGTACGAGCCCTACAAAAATCGATGAAAACACCCAAACGCCTTGAGCCCCTGGTCGAGGACGGCCTGATCGACGAAGTCCTACGCCCGCTGATGAGCGGCAAGGAAGCCGCGGTATACGTGGTGCGCTGCGGCCCCGAGCTGCGCTGCGCCAAGGTCTACAAGGAGGCCAACAAGCGCAGCTTCCGTCAGGCCGCCGAGTACCAGGAGGGCCGCAAGGTACGCAACAGCCGCGACGCGCGGGCCATGGCGCGGGGCAGCAAGCACGGGCGCAAGGAGCAGGAAGAGGCCTGGCAGAACGCCGAGGTGGCCGCGCTCTACCGCCTGGACAGCGCCGGCGTGCGCGTGCCCAAGCCCTACGACTTTCTCGACGGCGTGCTGCTGATGGAGATGGTTGCCGGCGCCGACGGCGATGCGGCGCCGCGCCTGAACGACGTCGTGCTGACGCCCGAACAGGCGCGCGAATACCACGCCTTCATGATCCGCCAGGTGGTGCTGATGCTCTGTGCCGGCCTGGTCCACGGCGACCTGTCGGAGTTCAACGTGCTGCTCGGCCCGGACGGCCCGGTGGTGATCGATCTGCCGCAGGCGGTGGATGCCGCGGGCAACAACCACGCGTTCCGCATGCTCGAGCGCGATGTCGCCAACATGAACGCCTATTTCGGCTACTTCGCCCCCGAACTGCTCACGTGCAAGCATGCCAAAGAGATGTGGGCGCTGTACGAGGCCGGCAAGCTGACCCCGGCCAGCGAGCTGAGCGGCGAGTTCGAGGAACCGGAGGAGGACGCCGACGTCGACGCGGTGATGCGCGAAATCAACGCCGCGCTGGCCGACGAGGCGCGCCGCCGGGCGATGCTGGAGGCGGAAGACGCGCCGGCGCAGCGCGAGGAACCGCCGCCGCCGTGGCTGCAAGGATAAAGGGGCGCAAACCGCCCCGCATCGGGTGGGAAACCCGCACAACGGTTTCCCACCGGCCATGGCGCCACGATACACGATACTTGCTTGATCGCCTTTCGTAGCCATGCCCATGCGCCGAATCCAGCGTTGCCTCGCCATTGCCCTCTTCTGTGCCTGCCCGCTCGCCACCCTCGCCGACGACAGGCCCCTGACCACCATCGCCGCGCTCGACCTGCCGAGCTACATGGGCACTTGGTACGAGATCGCCCGTTATCCGAACCGCTTCCAGAAGCAATGCGCCGGCTTCACCCGCGCCGACTACAGCCTCATGCCCGACGGCCAGGTCCGGGTGATCAACCGCTGCCGGTTACAGAGCGGCGAGACCGAAATCGCCATCGGCACAGCCCGTCAGCTCGGCGGCGCCCGCTCGCCGAAATTCGAAGTGAGCTTCGCCCCGGCCTGGATTTCCCTGATCCCGGCCGTCTGGGGCGACTACTGGGTCATCGACCTCGACGAGCAGCACCAGTTGGTCGCGGTGAGCGAGCCTCGGCGGGAGTACCTGTGGGTACTGTCGAGAACGCCGCAGGTCGAGCGGCAGGCGTATGAGGCCTTGCTGGAGCGCCTGAGTCGGAAGGGATTCGATCTGGGGAAGCTGATGGTGACTCGGCAGGAGTAGGGGCGCCGTCGCGTTCTTTCTTTGCCCGGCCGGAGTTGGCGCAGCAGGCCCATCTTCAGCACCTGCCGGGTCATGACGAGTACGACGGAGGACACTGGCGCTATGTGGTCCTCTTCATCCTGCCTGTAAATGAGCGAATACCGCGCCCGATGCTTTTTGTGATAAGAACGGCTTATGCCTGACATATTTGCATGATTATCGGTAATTGAGATGAAAGAAAGATGCATTCCGATCTACCTGGTTTCGCTTGAATCCGATCTCGAAAGAAGGGAGCGGCTCGCGGCTCGGTTTCCGGAACACTATGGTGGAATGATTCACGTCAACGCCGTGAATGGGCGTGAACTCTCGGCAAGGCAGTACTACGAAAAGAACCTTCGTTATGTTGCTTCGACCGGAAAGATCATGTCGCCATCGGAGCTGGGGTGCACGCTCAGTCACATTCGGGCACTCGAGCTTTTCGTCGCCTCGGGCGAGCCCCGTGCCTTGATTCTGGAAGACGATGTACTGGGCGACGATGCATCGATCCGGAGAGTCGACGATATAGCCAGCGGCCTGGCGGAAAATTCGCTACTTATTTGTGGCGGACAAGATGGTCTGAAGAAACGAAAATACCTGCTTGGCAAACCGGCCTTGGATCGAGATGTTTTTCGCCTGACACTCTTTTCGCACAAATACGTATTCAGGGCCTGCTGTTATGTCGTCACACAGACAACGGCAAAGATCGTCCTGCAAAAGCACAGTCGCGAAGTTGTTCTGGCCGACAACTGGGGATATTTCTTTCCCGAAAAAGAGGTCAGCATTTATTTCTCCAACCTCCTGAAGCATCCCGTCGATCTATCGGATAGCCACATTGAAAAGGATCGGGCACGAGTCAGAGGCAAGCGGTTTTCTGGCGACGGCTTTTCTTCCAGCACTCTTGACAATCTTGTCGCCAGGGCCAAAAGGAAAACTCTGGCCGCTTTCTGGCGGATGATGGGGAACCGGAGGCTGGTGGACTGACGGGCCTGCCGCCTGGGGCGTTTCGAATCGCAGCGGCGTTCCAGGCCGCTTCGTCGACGGCCCAGCTGGCTACCGGCCGCGCCGCCAACAACGATACCGACAATTACCTTATCAACAAGAACCTGTCCATGAAGGTTCTCAACGTCGACAGGGGATGGATATACCGGTCTTCGCGCCGCTTCATCTTTTTCCTGGAAGAAAACAACTCCTCGACAACCTTGCCATCGAGCCGAACACGGGATGCCCGGACATTGAGCGTGCAGACTCTCGACCGAGCCTGCCGAAGCGCATATTTAAGAAGCCGCTCCGAGTGCAAAGGACGCCCCGTGGCCTGGCAAAAATCAAATATCCTCTCGATCCGCCGCCCATAGGCCTTGTAACTGTCCCGCCCACAGATGGCGAAGCGATCGTTCAGCCCGCCCCACCATTGCCAATTGGGCACATAGACATTATCGCGCCTCAGCCCCGGAAACCTGAATATATAGGACGGCATCGGGTCGTGATACAACAGGTCCGGCCGCACGAACAAGACAAAATCAGGGGCAAAGGACTCCACCTGGGAGACGACCTCATACAAGGAATTCAACTGACGCAGCAAATTCCCAAGCGAGACGAAATCATCCCCCCATGCGTCGCCGAACTCCTTGATCCGCTCGAACTCCCAGCGCTGCAGGCACTCGTCGGGAGGCTCTAAAACCCCCTGCATCCCGGCAAATGCCGAGTAATTTTCCGAATCCAGCGCTCCATCCTCGCCGGAGTGTGGATTTCTCACCCTGTCCTGTCGATAGAAATGATAGAACGACTCGACATCCGCCCGCTCGGGAAGGGCAGCGTAAATATTCTGCAAAATGGAGGGGTAACATATTTTCGAATTCCTGGGGATGCCGAAGTAAGCTACGGCTATTTTCATCGAGGACTCCTACCCTGGATCGCTCATGGCCATGTAAACAGGAACGTCTGAAATCCTGCGTATGACTGCAGCATGGAATACTTCCGTGCATTCAACTGCCCGCGGCATCTATACCGGTTGAAGATAAATCCACCCCTCTTTTCCTTATCCCAATAAGTTGCGAGGGCTGTAGTGTCGGCAGGACGGCTCGTCTGGCTACGCCAAAGGCTGTACGGCCAGCGTTTGACATGAGCAGCGGCCCCGCAAAGCGCAGGATAGACCACGGCGCTGCGCGAGGCTAAACCGGAGGGGGTCCGCTCAGTGGCAAGGTCGGGCACCGTGTCGCTGGCGCCCACGGGCAAGGTGAGTTGTCGAGCGGACCTGTCCGGCAGTGTCTGGAAGGCCGTCGCCAGGGCATCACCAGCGTGCGAAAAATCGTGCGCCGACGAATCGGCGGTCGAACTCCGGGGAGATGGTGACTTGGGCGGCGGGCGCTCGCTCCACCAGCCACGCGGCGGCGACCTCGGCCACGAGCGCCGCACCGGCGATGTCGACCCAGCGGTGCCGGTCGGCATTCACCCGGGTGTACCCGACGTATAGCGCCGTCACGTACAAAGGTGCTGCAGCTTCCAGCCCGTGGCGTTCGCGCACATAGGCAGCCGCCGAGAACGCCCGCGTTGCGTGGCCCGACGGGAAGGACTGATTGTCGGACCCATCAGGCCGCTCGGAATGGATCACGTGCTTGAGCACTTCCGTACTGACCGAGGCAGTCGTAAAGGTAAGGGCATATTGCCAGGCCCCTTCCCGATCCCCCCGATACAACTCGGTGCCGAGCGTGGCCAGCGGCATTGCCGTTGCCAGAAAGCTGCCCACACTTTCCTGCGACAGGGCGTAAGTGGGCGTGGCGACGACGGCAGGGAGCAACGCAACGAGCATCACCGCGAATCGCGCGCGCAATGCCCCCAGAAACTGCGCAGCAGCGACCGTGACGGCGCCCCGTCGGCAGTCTTTTGCGGCGGCCAACATGCGGGTAAAAGAGCGGCGCGCAAGCAACGCCCCCGTCAGCGTAACGAACGACTTGAACCGCATGTTAGGCGAACGCATGGACAAGAACCTCCCGAAGGCTGGAACGAGCACCGATTTCGCTATGGCAATACAAGCAAGGACCAGAAGATAAAACACAAGGTCTCGAAGAGTGCTCCAAGATGAACAGAGGATGTGTCGTTTGTTAAAAACAGCGAAAAGCCAAAGCACAGAAAAGCCAGCGATGCTTGATATAAAAAAGACAATGGCGAACTCGATATCGAAAAGCACCGTCATGCAGATAAATACAAGGCAGCCCGCAACCACCCAGCAGCCCAATCTATTCTTTCGTCCAAGAGAATTATTCGGACTCTGAAGTTCAGTGCTCATGGTGTATCGGCCTGACGGTACGGAGCCCAGCGCCGCGCCCACATTGCAGGCGTATGCGGTCAAGCGACCGGTTATCCGGCAATGCACTTTCCTCTGCATCGCAGAGGTGTAAACGCACTGGACACTCAAGCGAACGAAAAGCCGAAAAACAGCCTTCCCGCCGCCCTATAGATTCCCGCCGGGACATAACGAAGTTGATACCCCGGCAGGAATCTATAGGGCGTATTAGGCGCGATGATGCCCCAATGGGCGTGATGGATAACACTCCTGATCATTGCGGCACTCCCTGTCTGCAATGGAGAAGAGTGTAGCTAGGCGGTAGCCTTCCGAAGGCTCATTCATTACGAAAAAATTCCCCTCCCCCATCGCCGCCCACGCCCCCGCATGGCAGGTGAAAAAAGATCGGCGCCGCAAAATACACCGAGTCCAGCCGATCCGGCATGCCGCCGCAGCCTTCGAACATGCCTGTGGCCCCAACCCTTCGCGCCGCGGTCGCACTTGATGGCGGACATCTCCGGGCTGCCGGCCATGAAAATGAATCCGCTCCTTTTCCCACGCTCACCAGTCAAGCTCGGGCCCTTTTCCCTGCCCAGCGCCCGGAAGCGGACGGAGCGCCGCGTAGGACGCATCGAGCTCAATGCCGAAATGGGTCTTCAAGGCATCGAGATAGGCCTGGCCCTCCGCCAGCTCCCGTACCTGCTCCACGCCGTCGGTGACGATCCTGAGCGTGCGGTTGAGGAGCGAGACGCGCCCGCCCGGGGTCGGCAGCGCGACGACACGGGCAACGGTGAACAGGGAACTGGGATGGGTCGAGGTGAAGTGGTTGCCCAGGGCGATGTCCGCCGGAAACACGTGCCCCAGATCGAAACTGTAGAGATCGAGCCACTGCCCCCGCTTCAGGGCCTGCAGCATGATGCCGAACGGTCCGGCCTCGACGAGGCGGAACGTCAGCCCGTCGTGGCTGGTCGGGCGGTCGAGCGCGAACGGAATGGGCGCGCGAAAGCCCGGCCCGCCGAAGCCGACGTCGGCGATCCACGGCCGTCCCTGCAACGTCACCAGGAGAAACAGGTGCTCCCGTCCCGACGGCGGATCGACCAGATGCACCCGCCCCAGCAGCGGACGCGCCTCGAAGCCGATGGCATGGAGCGCCATCAGGAACAGGCCGTTGAGTTCGAAGCAATACCCCCCGCGCGCCCGGTGCACCAGCTTGTCGCACAGCGCCGCGGGCTCGAGCGCGATGCCGCGCCCGAGTTGAATATCGAAGTTCTCGAAGGGGATCGTGTAGAGCTGGGCACGGTGGAGCGCCTCCAGGCACTCCTGCGTCGGTTGTACGGGGCCGGAATGGTTCAGGCGGGCGAGATAGTCGTCGAGGTCGAAGGCTTTGTTGTTCATATTTTCAGGTTTGACTGCAGATTCGTAGGGCGGGTGAAACCCGCATGTTCGCATTATGGTGCCGGCGGGTTGCACCCGCCCTACAAGACTTTTTCCACACGCAGAAGGATCATCATTGAGAAGAAAGATTGACCTCAGGCCGCAACCGCTTATGAGCACTGTCGCTGCTTTCAACATTTGACATCATTTCTAAAAAACGACGATTCCACTCGACCACGTTAGCCTCCATCCGAGAGAAATCATCAGGAGAATTCAATGGGCACTCGGCCATCAACAAACCTGAAACCAACTGAGTTTTCAAGCCAACCAACCCATTATACAACTGAAACTTTCTTGCAGACTCATCAGGATCGGCATAAATCTCGCCAAATGCAGTTACAGCCGTCAAGGTTGCAGGAAGAATTATCGATACGACTTTAATAGGCAGCGACAATCGAGAATTTTCTCTAAACTCGGATGCGTTAAGCGCAGTAAATATTGTCACCAGCATTCCCAACACCACAATCACCGAGGAAAAAATATCTCCAACTTCCTGCAGCGATTGCAACTCATCTTTCGAGCGATCTATCTCAAACATCAATGTCTGGTTAATATCAACCACCATTGAGCGAATCATTTGCATACGCGCCGCTTTATCATCTTCAGTAGCAAATGACGGAAGGCAGTTTTGCGCCCATACAAAAGCTTCCACCTCCAAGGAGCTTTGCGACGCCCTCCTGGAGCCTTCGGCGCGAAACTGCCAACTCTCTCTGGCACTATCTACCTCACCCGAAAACTGATACCGAAGAAATTCGGCAAACCCAGGGGAAATCCGCTCCAGAGACGAATATGAAACCAAACTATAAAAAGAAAAAAGTAAAAACCAAAAACATAGCAGCACCATCACCCATAGAAAAATTATCCTTAATACATTTCTTGCCAGCACCTTAATCACAGAACTAATCGCTCCCTGCGTTGATTGATCGTCGGCAAGTGCATATGCCGTCTTGGGTTAACCCTATGAAACCAGCTCCCTGCCCCTCACGCCCACCCCCACCTCAACAAATGAAAAAACACCGGCGCCGCAAAGCATACCGAATCCAGCCGATCCAGCATGCCGCCGTGGCCTTCGATCATGTGGCCCCAGTCCTTCACGCCGCGGTCGCGCTTGATGGCGGACATCACCAGGCCGCCGAAGAAGCCGAGCAGGGTGACGACCAGGGCGATCAGCGCAGCCTGCCAGACGTCGAACGGGGTGATCCAGTAGAAGGCGGCGCCGGTCAGGGTGGCGAGGGCGATGCCGCCGGCGAAGCCTTCGACGGTCTTCGAGGGCGACAGGCGCGGGGCGATCCTGCGTTTGCCCAGCAGCTTGCCGCAGACGTACTGCAGCACGTCGGAGAGCTGCACCACCAGCACCAGCCAAGCGATCAACAGCAGGTGGCGGCCCTCGAAGCCGGGAATGTCGAGGGTCAGCAGGGCCGGCACGTGGGAGATGCAGAACACCGCGATCATCATCCCCCACTGCACCTTGGCCGTGCGTTCGAGGAAGTGCGCGGTGTCGCCACCCAGCGAGGCGAGGATCGGCAGCAGGAGGAACACGTAGACCGGGATGAAGATCGAGAACAGCCCGTACCAGTCGTAGGCGATCAGCAGGTACTGCAGCGGCAGCACCAGGTAGAAGGCTGCGGCCAGCGCCGGGTAGTCGCTGCCGCGGGTCGGCGCCAGGGTGATGAATTCGCGCAGGGCGAAGAAGGACACGGCGCAAAACAGCAGGATCACC
Source organism: Azotobacter beijerinckii (assembly GCF_900110885.1). Taxonomy (GTDB): domain Bacteria; phylum Pseudomonadota; class Gammaproteobacteria; order Pseudomonadales; family Pseudomonadaceae; genus Azotobacter; species Azotobacter beijerinckii. Next base: position 36,850 of record NZ_FOFJ01000007.1, read on the forward strand.
GCGCCGTGGCCGAGCCAGAAGGCACCGCCGAGCACCGCGACCATCACCCACCAGGCGTTGATCCGCGCGTTGAGGTTGTCGATCACCGGGCTGTCGGCGCCGCGGCAGCGCCACTGGAGGACGAAGCCGATCAGGGAGGCCAGCGCCAGCAGGGCGCCGATGCCGGCGAACAGGGAAAGGGTGTCGCGGTCCATGTCAGTCGGCCTCCGCAGCCAGGTTCAGCAGGGCGTCGCGGGCGCGGGCGAGGAAGGCGCTCTTGCCCTCGTCGAGGCCGAGGGTCAGGGGCGCGCCGAAGCTCACCGTGCACAGCAGCGGCAACGGCAGGATGCGGCCCTTGGGCATCGCCCGGTTGAGGTTGGCGATCCACACCGGCACCAGCTCGACCTGCGGGCAGGCCCGGGCGAGGTGGTAGAGGCCGCTCTTGAACGGCAGCAGGCCGTCCTCGAGGTTGCGCGTGCCCTCGGGAAAGAGGATCAGCGAGTCGCCGCCGGCCAGGGCGTCGAGCATCGGCTGCAGCGGGTTGCGGTGCCGGTCGTGCAGTTCGCGGTCGACCAGCACGCCGTGGAACACCCGGTGGATCAGGAAGCGGCGCAGCGCGTCGCGCTGCCAGTAGTCGGCGCCGGCCACCGGGCGGGCGCGGGCACGCAGGGCCGGCGGCAGCGACGACCAGAGCAGGACGAAGTCGGCGTGGCTGCTGTGGTTGGCGAAGTAGATACGCTGCTTCGGCTCCGGGGCGCAGCCGCGCCACAGGCTGCGCGCGCCGGTGAGCAGACGGGCGAAACCAGTGATCGGCCAGGCCAGCAGGCGCTGCGCCGGGGAGGGGCGCGGCCGCGGCGCGGGGACGGTCGGCAGGTCTTCGCCGGGCGGGGGAATCTGCGGATTGTTCATCGGGGTCGCTCCTTGCGGCGATGACTCCGGCTCAGGCCGGCGGATGGTTCCGGTCGGCCTCGGCGAGGCCCTGGCGCACGCGGTTGACCAGGGTCCAGAGCAGCAGCGCGGCGATCAGGACCAGCAGGCCGTCGATCCAGGCGCCGGGCAACAGACCGCTGGCGACGCCCGCGCCGAGCACGCCGAAGCAGAAGGCCCGGTCGCTCTTGCCCATCGGCCCGTCGTAGCGGCGCCCGGCGCCGGCCAAGGGACCCATCGCCCCGGCGTATTCGACGAACACCGCGAGCAGGGTCACGCCGACCACCGCCAGCGGCGTCACCCCCGGTACCCGCGCGAAGGGCAGCAGCAGCGCGCTGTCGGCGATCACGTCGCACAGTTCGTTGAGGTAGGCGCCGAGGACGGACTGCTGGCCGAACTCGCGGGCGAGCATGCCGTCGATGGCGTTGAGCGCCATGCGCAGGAACATCCACAGCGGGATCAGGGCGAACGGCCAGACGTGGCCGGCGAAGACCGCAACCGCGGCGCCGAGCAGCACGGAGACGACGGCGGCGGCGAGGGTCACCTGGTTGGCGGTGACGCCACGGTCATAAAGGCGCCGCACCAGCGGGCGCAGCAGGTTCTGGAAGCGGGGCTTGAGCTGGTAGATGGAGGGCATGGGGCAGGGTCCGTTGCCGGGTCTTTCTCGAGGGTAGCGCACCGCAGCCGCCCTGCCCGGCCGACGCCCCTGCGCCGCGCTTATTCCGCGCGCCGGCGCAGCACGCCATAGACCGCCAGCCAGGTGGCCGGCAGCCCTTCGGCCTCGCGAAAGCGCTCGTAGGCCTCGACCAGCGCCAGCACCCGCGCGCGGCCGGTAAGCCCGTCCGGGCGGCCGGGGTTGAGGTTGTGGGCGCCGAGGGCCTTGAGTTCGTGGGTCAGCTGGCGCAGGTCGCGGTAGTGCAGCACCCGCGTCTCCTGGCGTAACTCGAGGATGTCGAGACCGCTGTCGGCGCACAGTTGCCGATAGTCCCGGAAACGGCGGAAGCGGTTGACGTGGACGAAGCCGTCGACCGCCTGCCAACTCTCGTGCAACTCCTGCAGGGTGCCGGCGCACAGGCTGCTGAAGGCCAGCACGCCGCCCGGACGCAGCACCCGGCGCGCCTCGGCGAGCACCGCGGCGAAGTCGCCGCACCATTGCAGCGCCAGGCTGGAGAACAGCAGATCCTGGCTGGCGCCGGCCAGCGGCAGATGCTCGGCGTCGCCGCAGACGAAGTGCGCCGCGCCGCCGCGCGGCCGGGCGTGGCGCAGCATGCCCTCGGCGAGATCCAGCGCCATGCCCTGCCCGGCGGGGAAGCGCTCGGCCAGCGCCTGGGAGAAATGGCCGGTGCCGCTGCCCAGATCGACCCAGCGCGGTGCGCGCATGCCGGCCGGCAGGCGGGCCAGCAGCTCGGCGCCGACCGCGCGCTGCAGCCCGGCCACGCCGTCGTAGCTGGCCGCGGCGCGGGAGAAGGAGGCGGCGACCCGGCGCTTGTCCGGCAACGGGCTCAGGGAGGCTTCAGTCATCGTCGGCCTCGCGGACGAAGGTGGCCAGCCGTGCGGCCAGCGCCTGCGGCTGTTCGAGGACGAAGGCGTGGCCGGTTCCGGCGACCCGCTCGACCGCGCCGCGTTCGAGCAGCGCCCGCAACGGCTCGGCGGCCGCCGTCGGGACCAGGGCGTCGGCCTCGGCCAGCAGATGCAGCTGCGGGCCGGCGAAGGCCGCCAGCGCCGCGCGGTTGTCCAGCGCGGCGAGCACCGCGAGGCCGGCGAGGCGCTGCGCCGCCTCCTGCGCCGGGATGCCCTGGTTGAGCTGGCGCGACAGGGCGCGGGCCTCGCCGCAACCCTGGCTGCAGAGCAGCGCGAAGCGCTTGAGGAGGGCGCTGGCGTCCTGCGCGCAGCCGTCGCGGAAGACGGCGAAGGTTTCGGCGCTCATCGCCGACGGCCAGTCTTCGCGGGCGACGAAGCAGGCGTTGCTGGCCAGCGTCAGCAGTCCGCGACAGCGCGCGCCGCGCCGGGCGGCCAGCGCGGCGGCGAGCATGCCGCCCAGCGACCAGCCGCCGAGCCAGGCATCGTCCGGCAGACGCTCATCCAGTTCGGCGAGCCAGGCGTCGGGGTTCGCGCTCTCCAGGGCCGGCAAGTCGGCCCGTTCGACGGCCAGCCCCTGCTCGGCCAATGCGCCGGCCAGCGGCTCCAGAGCAGCCGGGCCGAGGCCCCAGCCGGGCAGCAGGATCAGTCGGCTCATGCGTCATCCTCCGGCGCCAGCAGCGCCCGGCATTCGCCCAGCGCGACGAGCAGGCGCTCGACCTGTTCTTCGCTGTGGGCGGCGGAAAGGGTCACCCGCAGCCGCGCGGTGCCGGCCGGCACGGTGGGCGGGCGGATGGCGCCGACCAGCAGGCCCCGTTCGCGCAGCAGGCGGGAGAACTCCATGGCGCGGGCGCTGCCGCCGATCAGCAGCGGCTGGATCGGCGTCGGGCTGTCCATCAGGGTCAAACCCAGCTCCGCGGCGCCGGCGCGGAAGCGGGCGATCAGCCGATTGAGGTGCGCGCGGCGCCAGCCCTCCGTGCGCAGCAGCTCGAGGCTCTTCAGGGTGGCGCAGGCCACCGCCGGCGGCTGGCTGGTGGTGTAGATGTAGGGGCGGGCGAACTGGATCAGCGTCTCGATCAGTTCCTCGCTGCCGGCGACGAAGGCCCCGGCGGTGCCGAAGGCCTTGCCGAGGGTGCCGACCAGCACCGGCACGTCATCAAGGCCCAGGCCGAAGTGCTCGACGATGCCGCCGCCGCTGGCACCCAGCGGGCCGAAGCCGTGGGCGTCGTCGACCATGACCCAGGCGCCCTGTTCTCTGGCCGTAGCGCAGAGCGCCGGCAAATCGGCCAGGTCGCCGTCCATGCTGAACACCCCGTCGGTGACCACCAGGGTGTTGCCGACGGCCTTGTCCAGGCGGGCGGCGAGGCTCGCCGGATCGTTGTGCAGGTAGCGCGAGAAGCGCGCCCCGGAGAGCAGTCCGGCATCCAGCAGCGAGGCGTGGTTGAGGCGGTCCTCCAGCACCGTGTCGCCCTGCCCCACCAGCGCCGTCACCGCCGCCAGGTTGGCCATGTAGCCGGTGGAGAACAACAGCGCGCGCGGCCGCCCGGTGAACGCGGCGAGCGCCTCTTCCAGCGCGTGGTGCGGGGTGCTGTGGCCGATCACCAGGTGCGAGGCGCCGCCGCCGACGCCCCACTTTTCCGCGCCCAGCTGCAGGGCGCGGATCACCTCGGGATGACTGGCCAGCCCGAGGTAGTCGTTGGAACAGAAGGCCAGCAGCGGCCGGCCGTCGACGACCACCTCCGGCCCCTGCGGGCTGTCCAGCAGCGGGCGCTGGCGGTAGAGGTGCTCGGCGCGGCGGGCGGCGAGGCGGGAAGCGAGATCGAAGGACATGGCGGCTCGGCGAGTTGGCAACGGCGGATGACCGCAAGCGGGTTATCCACCCTACGCAGAAATCGGATCTTGCGCAGGGTGGATGACGCTTCGCTCATCCGCCAAGGGAAGGTCAGGCCGAAGTGGCGTCGTAGAACAGCGCGCTGTTCTTCTGCTCGATCAGCGCCTGCTCGATGGCCGCCTGGTGCACCTCGTCGGCATGCCCCTCGCGCGCCTCCGGCTGGATGCCGAGGCGGGCGAACAGACGCATGTCCTTCTCCGCCTCGGGGTTGCCGGTGGTCAGCAGCCGCTCGCCGTAGAAGATCGAGTTGGCGCCGGCGAAGAAGGCCAGGGCCTGCATCTGGTCGTTCATCTCGGAACGGCCGGCGGACAGCCGCACGTGGGATTTGGGCATCATGATCCGCGCCACCGCGAGGGTGCGGATGAAGTCGAAGGGATCGACGTCCTCGGCGTTTTCCAGCGGGGTACCCTGGACCTTGACCAGCATGTTGATCGGCACCGACTCCGGGTGCTCCGGCAGGTTGGCCAGTTGGATCAGGAGGCCGGCGCGGTCGTCGAGGGACTCGCCCATGCCGAGGATGCCGCCGGAGCAGATCTTCATCCCCGCCTCGCGCACGTGGGCCAGGGTTTCCAGGCGTTCGGCATAGGTGCGGGTAGTGACGATGTTGCCGTAGAACTCCGGCGAGGTGTCGAGGTTGTGGTTGTAGTAGTCGAGGCCGGCGGCGGCCAGCGCCTGGGTCTGCTCGCGGCTCAGGGTGCCGAGGGTCATGCAGGTCTCCAGGCCCAGGGCCTTGACGCCCTTGACCATCTCCAGCACGTAGGGCATGTCCTTGGCCGAGGGATGCTTCCAGGCCGCGCCCATGCAGAAGCGGGTCGAACCGATGGCCCTGGCCTCGGCGGCGGCCTGGAGGACCTTCTGCACCTCCATCAGCTTGGCCTTGTCCAACCCGGTGTTGTGGTGGCCGGACTGCGAGCAATACTTGCAGTCCTCCGGGCAAGCGCCGGTCTTGATCGACAGCAGGGTCGAGACCTGCACGCGGTTGGGGTCGAAGTGCCGGCGGTGCACCGTCTGCGCCTGGAACAGCAGATCGTTGAACGGCAGCTCGAACAGCGCGCGAACCTCGGCGAGGGTCCAGTCGTGGCGCAGGGCGGTGGCGGCGGAGGCACTCATGGGGGATTCATCCTTGCAAGAAAGGCCCGGGCTGACGGGCGTTCGGTCTGGGGGCCGCGACCTGCTAGAGTGCATGGCCCGACATGGATGGGTGAAATTTTTAGGGAAGCTCCATGCGCTGTCAACCACATCCATGAACCAGGTCTACAACTGGTTTAAAAACAACCAGCACTGCCTGCTGTGCGACGAACCGGCCGAAACCGCTCTGCCGCTGTGCAGCGGCTGCGAGACCGAACTGCCCTGGCTCGGCGCGCACTGTGCGGTCTGCGCCCTGCCGCTGCCCGCCGCGGGACTGGTCTGCGGCGCCTGCCAGAAGCAGCCGCCGGCCTTCGCCCGGGTCGAGGCGCCCTGGCGCTACGCCTTCCCCGTCGACACCCTGATCGCCCGCTTCAAGCACCAGGCGCGCTGGCCGCTGGGCCGGCTGCTCGGCGAGCTGCTCGAGCGCCACCTGCAGCACGCCTTCGCCGAAGGCCTGCCGCGCCCGGACTGCCTGCTGCCGGTGCCCCTGGCCGGTCGGCGGCTGCGCCGGCGCGGCTTCAACCAGGCGGCGATGCTCTCCCGCTGGCTGGGCAAGCCGCTGCAACTGGCGGTGGACGAAGAGCTGCTGCGGCGCCCCCAGGACACCCCGGCGCAGCAGCAACTGGACGCCGCCGCACGGCGGCGCAACCTGCGCGGCGCCTTCGCCCTCGCCGATCCGGCAGCCGTGGCCGGCCGGCATGTGGCACTGGTCGACGACGTACTGACCACCGGCGCCACCGCCGAGGCCCTCGCCCGCCTGCTGCGCGCGGCCGGCGCAGCGCGGGTCGACGTCTACTGCCTGGCGCGCACGCCCCGCCCGGGCGAGCACTGAATCCGCCGTCCGGCCGGAACCCCCTGCGGACCATACGGATACAGCCCCCGGCGCAACCGTTAGACTGACCGGCCCACTTCCCCGGAGCCACCCATGAGCCACCCTTTCGAGTCCCTCACCCCCGACCTGGTGCTGGATGCCGTCGAGAGCCTCGGCTACCTCAGCGATGCCCGCGTGCTGGCGCTGAACAGCTACGAGAACCGGGTCTATCAGGTCGGCATCGAGGACGAGCAGCCGCTGATCGCCAAGTTCTACCGGCCGCAGCGCTGGAGCGACGCGGCGATCCGCGAGGAGCACGCCTTCGCCCTGGAGCTGGCCGACTGCGAGGTGCCGGTGGTGGCGCCGCTGGTGCGCGACGGGGAAAGCCTGTTCGAGCATGCCGGCTTTCGCTTCGCCCTGTTTCCGCGCCGCGGCGGGCGGGCGCCGGAGCCCGGCAACCTGGACCAGCTGTACCGCCTCGGCGGCCTGCTCGGCCGGCTGCACGCGGTGGGCGCGAGCCGGCCGTTCGAGCACCGCGAGGCGCTGAAGGTGCAGAACTTCGGCCACGACTCGCTGGCCACCCTGCTCGACGGCGGCTTCGTCCCGAAAAGCCTGCTGCCGGCCTACGAGTCGGTCGCCCGCGACCTGCTCGCGCGCCTCGACGGACTGTTCGCCGCCACCCCCTACCGGGCGATCCGCATCCACGGCGACTGCCATCCGGGCAACCTGCTGTGCCGCGACGACAGCTTCCACATCGTCGACCTGGACGACTGCCGGATGGGTCCGCCGGTGCAGGATTTGTGGATGATGCTCGCCGGCGACCGCCAGGAGCGCCTCGGCCAGCTCGCCGAGCTGATGGACGGCTACCAGGAGTTCCACGACTTCGAACCGCGCCAGCTGGCGCTGATCGAGGGCCTGCGCGCCCTGCGCCTGATCCACTACAGCGCCTGGCTGGCGCGGCGCTGGGACGACCCGGCGTTCCCGCCGAGCTTTCCCTGGTTCGGCAGCGAGCGCTACTGGGGCGAGCAGATCCTGATCCTCCGCGAACAGCGGGCGGCGCTGGACGAGGAACCGCTGCGGCTGTTCTGAGCCGGGCCGGGCCGGGCCGGGCCGCTGGAGACGCGGCCCGCCGGCGCGAGAGCGGCCCCTGCGCGGCCGTTGGCGGGCAACGCGGCGCGGTTGCCCGCCCTACGAACCCCTCATGGATAACCGCCAAGCGTTATCCACCGCGGCCAAGGCAGCACGGATGACCGGGGGTTCACTCTTCCGGACGCAGGATCAGCTCCACCATCAGGTCGTCGGCCAGGGTTTCCAGGCGCTGCTGCAGCAGGTCCAGCGACAGCTCCATGGGCACCGCCAGCTGGGCCTGGGCATGGAACAGCATCTCGCTGCTCATCGGCGCCGGCGCCACCTCGGTGTCCAGGCTTTCCAGGTTGACGCCGTGCTCGGCGAGCAGGCGGGTGATGTCGCGGACGATGCCGGGGCGGTCGTTGCCGACCAGCTCCAGCTGGATCGACCGCCAGGTCGCGGTCGGCTCGGCGCCGCTCGGCGCCAGCAGCACGCGGATGCCCTGCCCCTCCATGGCCCGCAGCGCGGCGGCGAGATCGGCATGGGCCGCCTCGGGCACGGCCACCCGCAAAATCCCGGCGAACTGCCCGGCCATGCGCGCCATGCGGCTTTCCAGCCAGTTGCCGCCATGCCCGGCGATGCACTGGGCAAGCAGCTCCACCAGCCCCGGCTTGTCCCGGGCGATTACCGTCAGTACCAGATGATCCACTGTCGTCTCCTTACTGCTGCCGGGCTCGCGCCCGTCTCGTTAGCGGCGAACCTGCCGATCTGCCAGACGCATCCCTGGCAGTATAGGCACGGTACAACGGCCGGGCCGCCCCGTGCAGGCCGCATCCCCGGAGCGCGGCGGGAAAGGCCCTGCCGTCTGACTTTCGTCGTAGGCCCTGCGCTGCAACGCAGATTTCCCCGCGGCCTTTATGTAGTATGCTGCGCCACGCACTACAAAACGAGCAGACGCCGTCCCGGTGCGATCCGGAACCCAACTGAAAACGAGGCAAATATGACCGAGCGCGTTCAAGCCGGCGGCCTGCAGGTCGCCAAAGTCCTGTATGACTTCATCAACGGCGAAGCGATCCCCGGCACCGGCGTCGATGTCGCCGCCTTCTGGGCTGGCGCCGCCGGCATCATCCACGACCTGGCACCGAAGAACCGCACCCTGCTGGCCAAGCGCGACGCCCTGCAGGCACAGATCGACGCCTGGCACCAGGCCCGCGCCGGCCAGGGCCACGACGCCGTGGCCTACAAGGCCTTCCTGCAGGAAATCGGCTATCTGCTGCCGGAGCCCGAGGACTTCGCCGCCAGCACCGAGAACGTCGACGACGAGATCGCCCGCATGGCCGGCCCGCAGCTGGTGGTGCCGGTAATGAACGCGCGCTTCGCCCTGAACGCCGCCAATGCGCGCTGGGGCTCGCTGTACGACGCCCTGTACGGCACCGACGCCATCCCGGAAACCGATGGCGCCGAGAAGGGCCAGGGCTACAACAAGGTCCGCGGCGACCGGGTCATCGCCTTCGCCCGCGCCTTCCTCGACCAGTCCGCGCCACTGGAAGGCGCCTCCCACGTCGACGCCACCGGCTATCGCATCGACGGCGGCAAGCTGGTCGTCGCCCTCCAGGGCGGCACCGGCACCGGCCTGCAGAACCCGGCCCAGCTGGTCGGTTTCCAGGGCGAGGCGAGCGCGCCCAAGGCCGTGCTGCTCAAGCACAACGGCCTGCACTTCGAGATCCAGATCGACCCGCAGAGCCCGATCGGCAAGACCGACGCCGCCGGCGTCAAAGACGTGCTGATGGAGGCCGCGCTGACCACCATCATGGACTGCGAGGACTCCGTGGCCGCCGTCGACGCCGACGACAAGGTGGTGATCTACAAGAACTGGCTGGGCCTGATGAAAGGCGACCTGGCCGAGGAAGTGGCCAAGGGCGGCAGCACCTTCACCCGCACCATGAACCCGGACCGCGAGTACAGCGCTCCCGCCGGCGGCGCGCTGACCCTGCACGGCCGCTCCCTGCTGTTCGTGCGCAACGTCGGTCACCTGATGACCAACGACGCGATCCTCGACCAGGACGGCAACGAGGTGCCGGAAGGCATTCAGGACGCGCTGTTCACCAGCCTGATCGCCCTCCACAACCTCAAGGGCAACACCCGCCGCAAGAACAGCCGCACCGGCAGCGTGTACATCGTCAAGCCGAAGATGCACGGCCCCGAGGAAGTCGCCTTCACCAACGAGCTGTTCGGCCGCGTCGAGGACGTCCTCGGCCTGACCCGCAACACCCTCAAGGTCGGCATCATGGACGAGGAGCGCCGCACCACGGTCAACCTCAAGGCGTGCATCAAGGCCGCCCGCGAGCGCGTGGTGTTCATCAACACCGGCTTCCTCGACCGTACCGGCGACGAGCTGCACACCTCCATGGAAGCCGGTGCCTTCATCCGCAAGGGCGACATCAAGGGCGCCAAGTGGATCGGCGCCTACGAGAACTGGAACGTCGACATCGGCCTGGCCACCGGTCTGTCCGGTCGCGCGCAGATCGGCAAGGGCATGTGGGCCATGCCCGACCTGATGGCCGCCATGCTCGAGCAGAAGATCGCCCACCCGCTGGCCGGCGCCAACACCGCCTGGGTACCGTCGCCGACCGCCGCCGCCCTGCACGCCCTGCACTACCACAAGGTCGACGTGTTCGCCCGTCAGCAGGAGCTGGCCAAGCGCGAACGCGCCTCGCTGGACGACATCCTGACCATCCCGCTGGCGCCGAGCATCGGCTGGTCGGCCGCCGAGATCCAGCAGGAGCTGGACAACAACGCCCAGGGCATCCTCGGCTACGTGGTGCGCTGGATCGACCAGGGCGTCGGCTGCTCCAAGGTGCCGGACATCAACGACATCGGCCTGATGGAAGACCGCGCCACCCTGCGCATCTCCAGCCAGCACATCGCCAACTGGCTGCGCCACGGCGTGTGCACCCTCGAGCAGGTCATGGAAACCCTCAAGCGCATGGCGGTGGTGGTCGACCGTCAGAACGCCAGCGATCCGCTGTACCGTCCGATGGCGCCGAACTTCGACGGCGTGGCCTTCCAGGCGGCCGTCGAGCTGGTGGTCGAGGGCACCAAGCAGCCCAACGGCTACACCGAGCCGGTGCTGCACCGCCGCCGCCGCGAATTCAAGGCCAAGCACGGTCTCTGAACCCCTCCGGCAGGGATGCCGACCCGGAGCGCCGGCCCGGCGCTCCACCCCGCGCCGCGCGCCTTCCTCCTGCTTCCCCGGCGGGAGGGTGCGCGGCGCACCCCTCCTCCCGCACGCCGACACCGACCGAAAAACCGCGCTTTCCCTGCCCGCCGTCAAGCTCCGCGGCCCTGCCCGCGCCGCCGCCCCGCCATTCGCGTGTCAGAATTGAAGGCGGACATCCAGCCCCTCAAGGAGAACACCGATGAGCAAGACGGACGCCTTCGCCGAGACCGGCAAGACCGCGGTCATGCAGAACATCCAGGGCACCATGCAGTTCCTCCTCCAGTATCCGCCGTTCGACCAGATGGAAAGCGGCCACCTGGCCTACCTGGTGGAGCACTGCCGGCTGCGCTTCTATGCGGCGGGCGACTCCGTCGTCAAGCCGGCCGACGGGCGGGTCGAGCATCTGCACATCATCAAGCAGGGCCATGTCCTCGGCCAGCGCCCGAGCCTCTCCGGCAACGGCATCGACACCACCATGGAAATCGCCCCGGGCGAATGCTTCCCGGTGGCCGCGCTGGTCGGCGAACGCCCGACCCGCACCGACTACATCGCCGCCGAGGACACCTTCTGCCTGCTCCTCGAGCGCCAGGCCTTCGCCAAGCTGCTGACCAGTTCCGATCCGTTCCGCGATTTCGCCCTGCGCGGGGTCAGCAGCCTGCTCGACCTGGTCAACCAGCAGGTCCAGCTCAAGGCCGCGGAAGCCCTCGGCGCCCAGTACTCGCTGGATACCCGCCTCGGCGAGCTGGCGGCGCGCCGCCCGGTCGCCTGCACCGCCGGCACCAGCCTGCGCGAGGCGGTGCGGATGATGAACGAACACCAAGTCGGCAGCCTGGTGATGATCGATGCGGCCGAGTATCCGATCGGCATCTTCACCCTGCGCGACCTGCGCCAGGTGATCGCCGACGGCAGCGGCGGCCTCGAGCAGCCGCTGGAGGAGCTGATGACCCCCGATCCGGCCTGCCTGCCGCCCTCGGCCACCGCCTTCGACGCCGCCCTGACCATGACCCAACGGCACATCGCGCACCTCTGCGTGGTGGAGAACGACCGCCTGGTCGGGGTGATTTCCGAGCGCGACCTGTTCTCCCTGCAGCGTGTCGACCTGGTGCACCTGGCGCGCACCATCAGCGGCGCCACCCGGGTGGAAAACCTGGCCGCCCTGCGCGGCGACATCGCCCACCTGATCGACAGCATGCTCGCCCACGGCGCCAGCCCGGCGCAGCTGACCCACATCATCACCCAGCTCAACGACCACACCGTGTGCCGGGTGATCGAGCTGATGCTCGAGAAGCACGGCGCTCCGGGCGTGCCCTTCACCTGGCTGGTGTTCGGCAGCGAGGGGCGCCGCGAACAGACCCTGCACACCGACCAGGACAACGGCATCCTCTTCGAGGCCGACGGCCCCGCCGCGGCCGACGCCATCCGCGGGCGCCTGCTGCCGCTGGCGCGCGAGATCAACCAGGCGCTGGACCAGTGCGGCTTCACCCTGTGCAAGGGCAACATCATGGCCGGCAACCCCGAGCTGTGCCTGTCGCGCCAGGAATGGACGCGCCGCTTCGCCGGGATCATCCACTCGCCGAACGCCGAGAACCTGCTGCGCTCGACGATCTTCTTCGACCTGCGCGCGGTCTGGGGACCGACCCAGGGCTGTCGGGAGCTCGCCGACGGCCTGCTGGAGACGATCGCCGACAGCCCGCTGTTCCAGCGCCTGATGGCCAGCAACGCCATGCAGCACCGTCCGCCGATCGGGCGCTTCCGCGACTTCGTGGTGGCCAGCCGCGGCGCGGAGAAGGACACCCTGGACCTCAAGGTGGAGGGCCTGACGCCCTTCGTCGACGGCGCGCGCATCCTCGCCCTGGCCAACGGCATCCGCGAGAGCAACACCCTCGAACGCTTCCGCCAGCTGGCGGCGAAGGGGGTGATCGAGGCCAAGGACGCGGCGTCCTACGAGGAGGCCTACCACTTCATCCAGCTGATCCGCATGCAGCATCACCAGCGCCAGCAGCGCGAAGGCCGCACGTTCGGCAACCGCCTCGACCCCGATACCCTCAACAGCCTCGACCAGCGCATACTGCGGGAGTCCTTCCGCCAGGCGCAGCGCCTGCAGAGCCGCTTGGGCATGCGATACCAACTATGAACCCGTTCGCCTTCCTGTCCTCCCTGGGCTCGGCCAGGTTGCCGCTCGACGACGACCAGCGGCGCCGCCTGCGCCGCCTGCCGGGCGCGCCGCACCTGGACAGCCGCCCCCTGCGCAGCCAGCGCTTCGTGGTGCTCGACCTGGAAACCACCGGCCTCAACGTCAACCGCGACATCGTCCTGTCGATCGGCGCCGTGCTCATCGAGGACGACGCCATCGACCTGGCCCGCCAGTTCGAATGCACCCTGCAGCGCCGCCTGAAGACCGTCACCGAAAGCGTGCTGATCCACGGCATCGCCCCCAGCGCCCTGGCCGACGGCATCGCCCCGGCCGAGGCGCTGCTGCAGTTCATGGAGTTCGCCGGCGACGGCGTGCTCCTCGCCTTCCACGCGCCCTTCGACCAGCGCATGCTGGGCCGCGCGCTGAAGGACGAGCTGGGCTACCCGCTGCGCCACCCCTTCCTCGACGTCGCCGACCTGGCGCCGATGCTGTTTCCCGAGGCCTTCGTCCAGCAGGGCGGCCTGGACCACTGGATCGACTACTTCCGGCTCGACATGCCCCAGCGCCACCACGCCTCGGCCGACGCCCTGGCCACCGCCGAGATCGCCCTGATCCTGTTCAGCCGCGCCCGGCGCATGGGCCTCGACAACGTGGCCGAACTGGGCGAGCGGGTCGCCCGCTGGCAGCGCTCGCGCACCGCCAGCCGCCACTCGCTCTGAGCCCGGGCGCCAGGTGCGGCCGCCCCGCGGCGGATTTATGATGCCCCTGCCTCTTTGACCGGGATTCCCCATGCGTCCGCTGCTCACCGCCCTCGGCGTCCTCCTCCTGCTGCTGATCGACACCCTGCTGATGATCGTCCCGCTGCTCTTGCTCGCCCTGCTCCGGCTGCTGCTGCCCGGCCGCCGCCTGCGAGCCGCCTGCGGGCGCGGCGTGATGTGGTGCGCCGAGCACTGGGTGACGATCGGCAAGCGGATCTTCGCCAGGCTCCTCCCCACCGTCTGGGACATCCGCGGCAGCGCCGGGCTGCGCCGCGACCGCTCCTACCTGCTGGTGTGCAACCACCAGAGCTGGGTGGACATCCCCGCGCTGCTGGAAGCCTTCAGCGGCCGGGTGCCCTTCTTCAAGTTCTTCCTCAAGCAGGAGCTGATCTGGATCCCCCTCCTGGGGCTGGCCTTCTGGGCCCTCGACTATCCCTTCATGAAGCGCCACGCCAAGGCCTACCTGGAACGCCATCCGGAGAAGCGCGGCGAGGACCTGGAGATCACCCGGCGCGCCTGCGCGCGCTTTCGCGACATCCCGGTGACGCTGGTCAACTACCTCGAGGGCACCCGCTTCACGCCGCTCAAGCACGCCCAGCAGGCCTCGCCCTACCGCTACCTGCTGCGCCCCAAGGCCGGCGGCATGGCCTTCGCCCTCGCCAGCCTCGGCCCCCGGCTGGACGCGCTGCTGGACGTCACCCTGGTCTATCCCGGCCGGCGCATTCCCGGCTTCTGGCTGCTGATCAGCGGCCAGGTGGCGCGGGTGATCGTCGACATCCAGACCCGCGAACTGGACCCGCGCCTCTGGCAGGGCGACTACCAGGACGATGCGCAATTTCGCCAGTACGTGCAGGACTGGGTGTCGCGCCTATGGGAGGAGAAGGACGCGCGCATCGCCCGGCTGCGCGGCGCGGCGTGAGGGCATCGGCGGGGTCGCCCCGGCCCGCGAGGCCGGCTCAGTGGGTCAGGCCGAAGTCCCGGGCCATTTCCCGGTAGCGGGCGACCTCCCGGTGCACATGGGCCTCCAGCGCGGGGCCGGTCAGCGCGAAGGGCAGCAGCCCATAGCGCTGGCGCAGGCGGGCGAAGTCCTCGGAGGCGAGCAGCCGGTCGAAGGCCTCCTTCCACCAGGCGTAATCGGCGTCGCTCACCTGCGGCCCCATGTAGAAGCCGCGCAGTACCGGCCAGACCACGTCGTAGCCCTGCTCGCGGGCGGTCGGGATGGCGGCCATCGCCGGCTCGTCCAGGCGCCGTTCGGCGAACACCGCGAGCAGGCGGACGGCGCCGCTGTTGAGGTGCGGCATGGCGTTGGAAATGTCCGTGCTGGCCACCTGTACATGACCGGCCGCCAGTGCCGTGGCGATTTCCCCGCCGCCCTCCAGGGCGATCTAATGCAGCTCGTGCGGATCGATGCCGGCCTGCCGGACGAGCAGGGCGAGCTGCATCCAGTCCTGGCTGCCGACGGTGCCGCCCGAGCCGACGACCACCGAATCCGGGTCCTTGCGGAGCGCCGCGAGCAGGTCGTCGAGGGTCTTGTAGGGCGAATCGGCGCGCACCGCCAGGGCGCCGTAGCTGGTGCCGATCATCGCCAGCCAGCGCACCGCGGTTTCGTCGAAGCGGCCGAACTTGCCCAGGGCGAGGTTCAGCAGCGAGCCGCTGGAGAAGGCCACCAGGGTGCCGGGCTCGGCCGGCCGCTGGGCGACGACGGTGTTGTAGGCCACCGCGCCGACCCCGCCCGGCATGTAGGCGATATCCATCGGCTGACGGGTCAGCCCGGCCTCCCGCAGCGCCTGGCGCGTCAGCTTACAGAGCAGGTCGAAGCCGCCGCCGATCGCCGCGGGAACGATGCACTGCGGCGGTCCGGGCTCGGCGGCCTGGGCGCTGCACAACGACAGCATGGCGGTCGCCAGCAAGGCGCGAAGGATCGGTGGGGCCATGAGGATCTCCTCCGGTACGGGTCAGGCGCGGGCGCTCGGCCGGGCAGGAACATGGCCGGATGCCGGCGGGCACAGGATACAGGGACGGGCAGCGACGGGGATGGAGCGGACGGGGGAAGACCGAGGCGGCCGGTTCGACCCGGCGGCGCCCGGTGCAGGGCTGGCGTTCATACAGAAGCGGTCGGAATCCATACCTGAAACACTGTCCTTGAGCGTTTTTCAGAGCCCTTTCAGGAAGCTGTCGCTTATTTGCTGTCGCAGTGTCTCGGCCAGTGAACTCCATTACCCAGTAAGCAGCTGTTTTTCCTGAAAACGTTGCAACGAGTTGACGACTCACTCGATTAACGCAGCCACTCGCGCAGGCCGTGGAGCAGCAGGAAGTGCAGCGGATAGACGGCGTACACCCAGCGCCGCAGCGGCGGTACCGGAAAGCCGGGCGGGTGGCGCAGCAGGGCGAGTCCCAGGGGCGCGGCGAGGAAGCAGGCGAGGAGCACCGCCTGGGCGAAGAGCCGCCCGAGCAGCGCCTCGACGTACAGCGCCGTCCAGTAGTTGGCCATCAAGGTCACGCCCGCCGGCAGCCAGCCCCAGGACGGGCGGCGCAGGGCGAGCAGGAAAGCCGCCGGCAGGAGCACCCCGCCGAAGCCGAACATCAGCCGCGCATGCAGCGCGAAGGCCAGCGCCAGCGCGACGAGGCCGAGCAGGCGCTCCGGCGGCGGGCACGGGCGCACGGCATTGGCCAGCAGCAGGCCGAGCGCCAGGGTCGGCAGCACGTTGACGCTGACCGGCTGCTCGACCAGCAGCCGGTAGGGCCATTCCGAGAGCAGGGCGAAGGCCAGCAACCAACCGAGATAGCGCACCAGGGCGGGCCTGCGCAGCGGCTCGGGGCGGGGCCTGGCCAGGTTGGCGGCAAGGATCAGGCAGAAGAAGGGAAACGCCAGGCGTCCCGGCACGTACAGCCAGATCTGCGCGGGCCAGACATTGCGCAGATGGTCGAGCAGCATGCTCGCGAGCGCCAGCCACTTGAGCAGGTCGAGCGACGCCTCGCGCGCCGCGGCCTGCCCGACGGCACGCGAGGCGCACTCCGCGTCGGCCGCCAGCCTCAAGGCGGGCAGTGCCCCGAGGGCCCCTCCGGCCTCACTGCCGGTTGAGCTGCGACAGGCACTGGCTGGACGCGCCGAGCAGACGCTCCTGCATCGGCGCCGGGACCTGGTCATCCGAGCCCTGCAGATGGAGCAGCTCGGCGCTGCTGAACTCGGCGGCGACCCGGTCCGCCGAACACTCGCAGTAATGCCGCGCCGGACCTTCCTTGTGGCGGGCCTTGGCGTTGACCAGACAGTCGCGGACGAACGCTTCGCGGGCCCCGGAGGGCCACTCGCCGGCGACCGCCGGCAGGACGCCGGCGAGCGCCAGCAGAAGGACGGGCAGGGCGAGATGGCGCATCGCTGATCTCCTTTCCTCTTCGGACAAACCCGCAGAGGCGGGTCTTCAAGTCATAGAAGAGCATCGCCGGTTGCACAAGGCGGAACGGGTCGCCGCCCGCGCCGTCCGCCGCGGGGCAACGCGCTGGGGAAATCCTCGCCCAGGCCCTACACTGCACGGGCATTCCAGCCAGGACACCCCATGCCCACTGCCTTGCCGCTCTCTCCCCGCACCGCCCGCCTGCTGCCCTGGCTCATCGCCACTGCCCAGTTCATGCCGATGCTCGACGGCACCATCCTCAACACCGCCCTGCCGGCGATGGCCCGCGACCTGGCCGAGGACCCGCTGCGCATGCAGTCGGTGGTGATCGCCTACATGCTCAGCGTGGCGGTGCTGATGCCGGCCTCCGGGTGGATCTCCGACCGCTTCGGCACCCGCCGGGTGTTCCTCGGCTCGATCCTCCTGTTCACCTTCGGCTCGCTGCTCTGCGCGCTCTCCGACTCGCTGCTGCAACTGGTCGCGGCGCGCGTGCTGCAGGGCTTCGGCGGCGCGCTGATGATGCCGGTGGGGCGGCTGGTGGTGCTGCGCGCCTATCCGCGCACGGAGCTGGTGCGGGTGCTCGGCTTCGTCACCATGCCCGCGCTGCTCGGCCCGCTGCTCGGACCGCCGCTGGGCGGCTGGCTGGTGGAGTACGCCAGCTGGCACTGGATCTTCCTGCTCAACCTGCCGGTCGGCCTGCTCGGCTGCCTGATCGCCGTGCGCCTGATGCCCGACCTGCGCGGGCTGCAACGGACGCGCTTCGACACCCCGGGCTTTCTGCTGTTCGGCGCCGCCATGCTGCTGATCAGCATCGCCCTGGAAGGCCTCGGCGAACTGCGCCTGCCCCACGCCCGGGTCGTGCTGCTGCTGCTCGCCGGCCTGGCCTGCCTGGCCGCCTACTGGCTGCGCGCCACCTCCGCCGACGAGCCGCTGTTCTCACCCGGGCTGTTCCGCACCCACAGCTTCGCCATCGGCGTGCTCGGCAACCTGTTCACCCGCCTGGGCAGCGGCGCCCTGCCCTTCCTCACCCCGCTGCTGCTGCAACTGGGCCTGGGCTATTCGCCGAGCAAGGCGGGGATGGCGATGATCCCCGTGGCGCTGAGTTCGATGGCCATGAAGCCGCTGGCGCCCCGGCTGATCGACCGCCTCGGCTACCGCCGGGTGCTGGTCGGCAACACCCTGCTGATCGGTGCCCTGCTGGCCAGCCTGGCGCTGGTCGACGGCGGCACCCCCTATGCGCTCTTGCTCCTCCACCTGGGGCTGATCGGCGCGGTGAACTCCCTGCAGTTCTCGGCGATGAACGCCGTCGCCCTGATCGACCTGCCCACCCGCGACGCCAGCAGCGGCAACAGCCTGCTCTCGGTGGTGGTCCAGCTGTCGATGAGCCTCGGCGTGGGCATCGGCGCCGCCCTGCTCAACGGCTTCAGCGAGGACGGCGCCGCCCAGGGCGACTCGCTGCTCGCCGCCTTCCAGACCACCTACGTCTGCGTCGGCCTGCTGGCGATGTTCGGCGCCACCCTGTTCTTCCAGCTGCGCCCCGAGGACGGCCGCCCCGGACGGCGCCGCGAGGACGAGCTGGCGGATTAGCCGCGCGCGGCTGGCGGGATCGGCCGTTCCGTTCTTCACTGCTGGGAGGGTCCGGCGAGGCTCACGGGAGCGCAGGCCCGGGCCCGTGCGCCATCCGGCGGTTGATCGATCGAGACACCCTTGAGGGGTCAGGGAAGCGAGTCGTTGATATCTTTGTCTGCGCGATGGGGCCAGCCCCCGAACGAAGTGGGCGGGGGGGGCCCTCGCCGGCGGATCGGCGCCCGCCTGACCCTGCTGCTGGCCTTGCTGCTGGGCGCGCTGCCGGCCCTCGCCGGCCAGGATGGAGCGGCCAGCCTGCCGCTGAACGGCCGCGAGCGGCACCTGGACCTGCGTCCCCACCTGCACCTGCTGCGCGATCCCACCGGCACCCTGCAGATCGAAGAGGTCATGGCCGGCGACGCACCGTTCGTCCCGCTGGCGGATCGCCGGGACCTGAACTTCGGCTACACCCGCGACGTCGTCTGGCTGCGCCTGGAGCTCGAGTCGCGTGCGCCGCAGGCCCGCGACTGGCAGATCGAGTTCGCCTACCCCTCCCTCGACCGCATCGAGCTGTTCGGCGAGACCGGCAAGCTCCTGCAGGCCGGCGACCGGGTGCCCGTCGAGCAGCGCAGCAGCGCCCACCTGTCGCCGGCCTTCGCCATACGCCTCGAACCCGGCGAGCGGCGCAGCCTGTTCTTCCGCGCCCAGTCGAGCGGCACCCTGACCCTGGATGCGCAGCTCTGGGAGAGCGCGGCCTTCGCCCGCCACAGCCGGCTGAACCTGATGCTGCAAACCGGCTATTTCGCCATGCTGGCCGCTCTGTGCGGCTACAACCTGCTGCTGTTCCTCGCCCTGCGCGAGCGCAACTTCCTGCTCTACGTGCTGTTCGCCGCCAGCCTGGGCGGTGGCATGCTTGCCCAGTCGGGCCTCGGCGCCCAGTACCTGTGGAGCGCCGGCAGCGAGCTGGACAATCGCGCCCTGCCGCTGTTTCTGGCCCTCGCCATGGCCATGGGCACCCTGTTCACCCGCGAGTTCCTCGACACCCGCCACGCCCTGCCGCGCTGGCACCGCCTGCTCGGCCAGGCCTGCACCCTGCACTTCGGCGTGGCCCTGGCCGCGCTGCTGCTGCCGGTCGACCGGGCGCTGCAGACGCTCTCGCTGACCAGCATCGGCGGCATCCTGCTGCTGCTCGGCGGCGGCCTGGCCGGCCTGCTGCGGGGCTTGCCGGGGGCGCGCATCTTCGTGCTCGCCGAGCTGGCGCTGATGGCCGGCGCGCTGCTCATGGCGCTGCGCAACTTCACCCTGCTGCCGAGCAACCTGATCACCGCCTACAGCGTCCAGCTCGGCTCGGCGCTGGAGATGCTGCTGCTCTCCTTCGGCCTGGCGGCGCGCCTGAGCGAACTCAAGCGCCTCAAGCTGGAGGCCCGCGACGCCGTCCTGCGCAGCCAGCAGGAAGCCCTGCAGGCCCTCCAGGAGCAGGAGCGCCAGCTGGAACGGCGGGTGGCCGAGCGCACCGCCGCCCTCGCCGAGGCCAACGCGCGGCTCAGCGCCATGGCCCTGCAGGACCCGCTCACCGGCCTGGCCAACCGCGCCGGGCTGAACCAGCGCCTGACCCAGGCCTGGCAGCGCGCTCTGCGCAAGCAGGAACTGCTCGCCCTGATCCTGATCGACCTCGACGGCTTCAAGGCGATCAACGACCGCCACGGCCATGCCGCCGGCGACCAGTTGCTGCTGCAGGTCGCCGTCCGCCTGCAGGCCAGCGCCCGCGCCACCGACCTGGTGGCCCGGCTGGGCGGCGACGAGTTCGTGCTGGTCTGCGAGGCCATCGGTTCCGAGGAACAGGCCCGCACCCTGGCCGAGCGCATCCTCCACGCGCTCGGCCAGCCCATGCAACTGGGCGAGCTGCAGGTCGGCCTGAGCGCCAGCATCGGCATCAGCATCTGCCACGGGCAGAGCTGCGAAACCCTGCTGCGCGAGGCCGACCAGGCGATGTACCGGGCCAAGACCGGCGGGCGCAGCCGCATCCACCAGGCCGACAGCGGCCTGCCCCCGCTCGATCCGACGTACCGGCCGGTGAGCTAGAGCATTCTCATGAAATACCGAATCACTGCTGCAACTGTAGGTCGGGTTAGCCCGTAGGGCGTAACCCGACGCGACAGGCAATGCCGGGCAAGCTGTCGGGTTACGCTACGCTAACCCGACCTACGGAGCGGCCATCCACGCATGTCGTTATCCTGATCGCCCCCAAAAGGCGAATCCGAATAGGGTGAAAATGCTCTAGGCGCCGTTGAGGCAAGAGGATCGGAGGACGCTGCGCGCTACGAAAAGAAGGCCAGTCATTTCGGGGAAATGCTGGCCTTCGCGGCCGTTATGCTGCGGTTACGCCGATGCGTCGACGGAACCGGGGCCGGGGGAAAGTGCTGTCAACCTCGCCTGGGCGACCATCGGCCGGGCGACCGCGGTCAGGCTCCAGGTCATCGTGCGCGAAGCCGATGGGGATGGCAGCAAGGAATATCCGTCGTCAGTTCGCGGCCAGCCGGTCGATGAGGGTTCGGCAATGCCGGAACCCGGCTTCGCGAGCCGCATCGAGGCCATCCCAGGACTGATCTATATCGGTCTTTCTGGAGGTGAACACTTCCTTGTCGCGACGCACGCTGGCTCGGATGGTCCACGGCCTGCCCAGCGCGGAGCGGTACGGCTCGACGGCCATATCGAACCCCTTGTACTCCTGCACGTAGATAGCAACATCGGCACCCTTATTATTCATATTGTCTCCGTGATAGTGATGTTGGCCCGTCGAAACGGGCGGATAGGCACTTGCAGCAACAGCGGGGAAGATCCTGCCCCAAGTGGATTTTCGCGGCAAGTGCGTCGCCGGCAAGCACGCCGGCGGCCTCCCCGGCCAGCGGGATCGACCGGGAAAACCCACCGCGTGAACGCCCAGCGCGCCGTGGGCCTTCTCCTGGTTTCCGCGCTCCTCAGCGCTCCTGGCCGAACAGCAGCCGGCGCGCCTCGGCGGTGAGCAGCGCGCCGGGGTCGGCGCTGACCTGCTCGGCCAGGGCGTAGGCGCGCTGCACCGCCGGCCGCGCGGCGAGGCGCTCGAGCCAGGCGGCCATGTTCGGGAAGTCCTCGAGGCGCTGGCGCTGGCCCTCCCAGAGCCTGGCCCAGGGGTAGATCGCCATGTCGGCGATCGAGTAGTCGCCCGCCACGTAGTCGCGACCCTGCAACTGGCGGTCGAGCACCCCGTACAGCCGCGCGGTTTCCTTCACGTAGCGCTCGATGGCGTAGGGAATCGGCTCCGGCGCGTAGCGGACGAAATGGTGGTTCTGCCCGGCCATCGGCCCCAGCCCGCCCATCTGCCAGTACAGCCACTGCAGCACCTGGAAGCGCGGGCGGGTTTCACGGGGCAGGAAGCGCCCGCTCTTGTCCGCGAGGTATTCGAGGATCGCGCCGGACTCGAACAGCGCCAGCGGCTCGCCGCTATCGTCCGGAGCCTGGTCGACGATGGCCGGAATCCGGTTGTTCGGGGCGATCTTCAGGAACTCGGGGGCGAACTGCTCGCCCTTGCCGATGTGCACCGGGCGCAGGCGGTAGTCCAGCCCGGTTTCCTCGAGAAAGATCGTGATCTTGTGGCCGTTGGGGGTGGTCCAGTAGTAGAGATCGATCATCGGACGGTCCTTCTCAGACGGCGGCGGCGCGCCGCACCGGCCCCTGGCGCTCCTCGCAGAAGGCCAGCAGGCGGCGGAACCAGGCGCCGACCGGCGAAGCCTCGGGCCAGGGCTGCTCGCCCAGCGTCCAGGCCCAGAAGAAGAAGCCGCCGATCAGATAATCGGCGCCGCCCGGTTCCGCGCCGTCCAGCCAGGGCTGCCCGGCCAGCTGCGCGTCCAGCGGCTGCAGCGCCCGCGCCAGCTGCGTCTGCCCGGCCTCGCGGTCGGCGAAGGCCTCCAGGGTCATGCCCAGGTTCTTCTCGCGGCTCTGCCGGAAAGGCTCGCGGTCGGCCGGGTCGAGCAGCGTCAGGATGCGCAGCACCAGCAGGCGGAACAGCCCCGGGCGCAGGTCCTGGGCGATCAGTTGGTCGACCAGCCGCAGGCGGCTTTCGCCGACCGCACCGCCGAGCAGGCTGCGCTCGGGGTACTGCTCGTCCAGGTAGCGGAAGATCGCCAGGCTGTCGTGGACCACCGTCTCGCCGTCGCGCAGCACCGGCACCAGCTTCTGGCCGGAGAAGGCCAGGGCCTCCTTGTCGGTGACGCGCACCGGGCGGCTGGTGAAATCCAGTCCCTTGTGCGCCAGGGCCAGGCGTACCCGCCAGCAGTATGGGGAAAACACCACCTCGGGGGACGCCCCGCAGAGTTCGTACAGTTCGCGCATCTCTATCTCCTTGATTGGGACTTTTCGGTCCAAAAATAGGCAAACCATCACCTGAGACAACTCAGGGCCACCTCGATCGCCGCCTGCAGCATCTCCGCCGAGGCCCCCGCCTTGCGTTGGGTGCGCAGACCGCTCATCACGCACAGCAGATAGCCGGCCAGCACCGGCACATCGGCGTTCGCCTCCAGCTCGCCGCAGGCCTGGGCGCGCTGCAGGGCCTCGCCCAGCAGCTGACGCAGCCCCTCGATGCCGCTGCGCAGCAAGGCGGCGATCTCTGGGTCGGCCTGGGAGAACTCGCTGGCCACGTTGACCAGCATGCAGCCGCGCGGCGTCTCGCCGACACGCTCCTCCTCCAGGGCGCCGAGCAGCCAGGCGCGGAGGAATTCGCGCGGCGAGGGCGCCGCCTGCAGCCGTTCGCGCAGCTCGCGGCGGCGCTGGACGCAGTAGTGGCGCAGCGCCGCCTCGAACAGCGCGCGCTTGCTCGGATAGCTCTGGTACAGGCTGCTCTTCGACAGGCCGGTCGCCGCCAGCAGGTCCTGCAGCGAGGTGGCTTCATAGCCGCGCTGCCAGAACACCTGCATGGCCTGGTCGAGCAACTGCTCCGGATCGAAGGTACGGGGACGTCCACGGCTCATCGGGCGAATTTAGGACCGAACGGTTCACAAGTCAATCGGCGGTCTGCGCGGCCAGGGTGGAACACCGCCGCTCACAGCGCGGCCAGCAGCTCGGCGGCACTGCGGTACGGCAGGCCGTGGGCCTCGGCCACGCTGGCGCAGGCGAGCTGGCCGCGGGCCACACTGAGACCGCCGCGCAGGTGCGGGTCCTCTTCCAAAGCGCGGCGCACGCCCTTCTCCGCCAGGGCGACGACGAACGGCAGGGTCGCGTTGTTCAGCGCCAGGGTCGAGGTGCGCGCCACCGCGCCGGGCATGTTGGCCACGCAGTAGTGCACCACCCCGTCGAGCAGGTAGGTCGGCTCGTCGTGGGTGGTCGGGCGCGAGGTCTCGGCGCAGCCGCCCTGGTCGATGGCCACATCCACCAGCACCGCGCCGGGCTTCATCCGCGCGACCATCTCCGCACTGATCAGCCGGGGTGCCGCCGCGCCGGGGATCAGCACCGCGCCGATCACCAGGTCCGCGGCCAGCACCTGTTCGCGAACCGCCGCACCGGTCGCGAGGAGGGTGGCGATGCGGTTGCCGTAGCGGCCGTCGAGCCGGCGCAGGGCATCCAGGCTGCGGTCGAGCACGGTGACGTCCGCGCCCAGACCGACGGCCATCGCCACCGCCTGGCTGCCCACCACCCCGCCGCCGAGGATCGTCACCTTGCCGGCCGGCACGCCGGGCACTCCGCCGAGCAGCATGCCGCGCCCGCCCTGGGCGGTTTCCAGGCAGTGGGCGCCGGCCTGGATCGCCATCCGTCCGGCGACCTCGGACATCGGCGCCAGCAGCGGCAGGCGGCCCTGGGCGTCGCTGACCGTCTCGTAGGCGATGCAGGTGGCGCCGCTGGCCAGCAGGTCGTCGGTCTGCGCCCGGTCCGGGGCCAGGTGCAGGTAGGCGAACAGGGTATGGTGCGGGCGCAGGCGGGCGCGCTCCTCGGGCAGCGGCTCCTTGACCTTGACGATCAGCTCGGCGGCCTCGTAGAGCGTCGCGCCGTCCGCGGCCAGATACGCCCCGGCGGCCCGGTAGTCGGCGTCGGCGAAGCCGATCGCGGCGCCGGCCTGGCGCTCGACCCAGACCTCGTGGCCGAGGGCGGTCAGTTCGGCCACCGAGGACGGCGTCAGGCCGACCCGGTGTTCGTGGTTCTTGAGTTCCCTGGGTACTCCGATGCGCATGGCAACCTCCTCGCCCGGCGGGCGATGTCGGTGATCCTTCCGCTGGATACGGGGCTGGCGCCCGGCGCGCGGGAGCCCCGAGCGATTCAGTCCTTCTTCTCCCGCTCCCCGAGCAGCGTCAGCAGGTCGATGGGCATCGGGAAGACGATGGTCGAGCTCTTGTCGCCGGCGATCGCGCCGAGGGTCTGCATGTAGCGCAGCTGCATGGCGCCGCTCTGGCGGCCGAGCATCTCGGCGGCCTGCATGAGCTTTTCCGAGGCCTGCAGCTCGCCCTCGGCGTGGATCACCTTGGCCCGCCGCTCGCGCTCGGCCTCGGCCTGCTTGGCGATGGCGCGGATCATCGACTCGTCGAGATCGACGTGCTTGATCTCCACGTTGGCGACCTTGATGCCCCAGGCGTCGGTCTGCGCGTCGAGCACCTGCTGGATGTCGCTGTTGAGCTTCTCGCGCTCGGCGAGCATGTCGTCCAGCTCGTGCTTGCCGAGCACCGCGCGCAGGGTGGTCTGCGCCAGCTGGCTGGTCGCCGCGTGGTAGTCCTCGACCTGGATGATCGCCTTCTGCGGATCAAGCACCCGGTAGTAAAGCACCGCGTTGACCTTCACCGAAACGTTGTCGCGGGAGATCACGTCCTGGGTCGGCACGTCGAGCACGATGGTCCGCAGGTCGACCCGCACCATCTGCTGGATGCCCGGCACGAGGACGATCAGCCCCGGCCCCTTGACCTTCCAGAAGCGTCCGAGCTGGAACACCACGCCGCGCTCGTACTCGCGCAGGATGCGAAACGCCGACAGCAGCACGATCACCAGCAGTGCCAGGACGAAACCGAAACTCAGTTCGAAGCCCATGTCAGTCCCCTTGTGGAGTGGGTCGCTCGGCCACTGCGACGTCCAGCAGCAGCCCCTGGCGGGCCACCACCCGGACCGCCTGGCCGGGCTTCAGCGGCGCCGGGCTGCGCACCTGCCAGCGCTCGCCCTGCAATTGCACCCAGCCGGCCAGCGGGTCGCCGGCCTCGACCGCGATCACCGCCGTCAGGCTGCCGACCAGCCCGGCGTCGCCGCTTTGCAGCGCACGGTGGCGTGCCTTCAGCGCCATGCCGACGATGAAGGCGATCAGCCCGGCGCTGACCACCGCCAGGGTCAGGATCAGCGGCAGCGGAATGCCGAAGCCGGGCACCTCGGTGTCGATCAGGATCAGCGCGCCGATGACGAAGGCCACCACGCCGCCGATGCCGAGCACGCCGAAGCTGGGCAGGAAGGCCTCGGCGGTCATGAAGACGACGCCGAGCAGGATCAGCCCGGCGCCGGCGTAGCTCACCGGCAACAGCTGCAGGGCGTAGAGGGCGAGCACCAGGCAGATCCCGCCGAGCACGCCGCCGAGCCCGATGCCGGGGTTGGAGAACTCGAAGAACAGCCCGTAGACGCCGAGCATCATCAGGATCAGCGCCACGCTGGGATTGGCGATCACCGCCAGGGTTCGGGTACGCCAGTCCGGCTCGTGCAGGACCGCCGCGGCGCCGGCGGTGTGCAGCGTCGCCGTGCCGCCGGCCACGGCGAAGGATTTGCCGTCGAGCTGGCGGAGGAGATCCGGCAGGTCGACGGCGAGGTGGTCGATCACCCCGAGTCCGAGGGCCTCGCGGGCGGACAGGCTGACCGCCTCGCGCACCGCCCGCTCGGCCCAGTCGGCGTTGCGCCCGCGCAGCTGGGCGAGGCCGCGGATGTAGGCGGCGGCGTCGTTGATCTGCTTGCGGCCCAGGGCGTCGGCGGGTTCGGGCGGCAGTGGGCCCTTTCCCTTCGCCCGCGGGTCGTCCGGCGGTGGCGGCAGGCCGGGCAGGCCGCCGATCTGCACCGGCGTCGCCGCGCCGAGGTTGGTGCCCGGGGCCATCGCGGCGACATGGCTGGCGTAGAGGATGTAGGTGCCGGCGCTGGCCGCCCGCGCGCCGCTCGGCGCGACGTAGCTGGCCACCGGCACGGGGCTAGCGAGGATCGCCTTGATGATCGCGCGCATCGAGGTGTCCAGCCCGCCGGGGGTGTCGATGCGCAGCACCACCAGCTGCGCGCCCTCCTCCGCGGCGCGGGCCAGGCCGCGGACCAGGTAGTCGGCGCTGGCCGGCCCGATCGCCCCGTCCACCGCCAGCACCGCGACCGGCGGCGGTGCGGCGAGCACCGGCAGGGCGGCGAGCAGCAGCAGCGCAAGGGCCCGGCACAGGCAACGGGCGGGAGCGGGCATGGTTTCCCCGGCAGACGTGGATAGGCGATGCACAAAGGATAGACGAGGAGAAGCGCGGTCTGGGGACGGTGCCGATTCGGCAGGAAGGGGATACGGGCCGAGGCCTCCCGTCCCGCCGCCTCGCTGTCTACAATGGACCGCCCCCACCACCCGGCCGCTCCCATGCCCTCGACCTCCCTCAGCCAACCCTTTCGCCAGCTCTGGGCCCACCACATCTTCGGCTACAGCCTGCGGGTGTTCATCGCCCTCACCGGCAGCATGGCCCTGTGCTGGGCCCTGGAGCGCATGGACCTGCTCGTCCCGCTGTTCCTCGGCATCATCGCCAGCGCCCTGGCGGAAACCGACGACAGCTGGGAGGGCCGGCTGCAGGCGCTGCTGGTGACCCTGGCGTGCTTCGCCGCGGCGGCCTTCGCCGTCGAACTGCTGTTCCCCTATCCCTGGCGCTTCGTCGCCGCCCTGGCGCTGTCCAGCTTCGGCCTGACCATGCTCGGGGCGCTGGGCGAGCGTTATGCCACCATCGCCTCGGGCACGCTGATCCTGTCGATCTACACCATGATCGGCATCGACCAGCGCGGCGGGCCGCCGCTCGACCTGTGGCGGGAACCCCTGGTGCTGGTCGCCGGCGCCGCCTGGTACGGCGCGCTCTCGGTGATCTGGCAGGCGCTGTTCAGCACCCAGCCGGTCCAGCAGAGCCTGGCCCGGGTGTTCCGCGAGCTGGGCGAGTACCTGAAGCTCAAGGCGTCGTTGTTCGAGCCGGTGCGCCCCCTCGACGTGGAGAGCCGGCGCCTGGCCCTGGTCCAGCGCAACGGCCAGGTGGTGGCGGCGCTGAACGCCGCCAAGGAAATCATCCTGCACCGGGTCGCCAACGGCCGGCCGACGCCGGAGGTCAACCGCTACCTGAAGCTGTACTTCCTCGCCCAGGACCTCCACGAGCGTGCCAGCTCCTCGCACTATCCCTACAACGCCCTGGCCGAGGCCTTCTTCCACAGCGACGTGCTGTTCCGCTGCCGCCGGGTGATACGCCAGCAGGGCAAGTCCTGCCTGGCCCTGGCGCAGGCCATCGAACTGCGCCAGCCGTTCGACTACCTCGACCAGACCCCGGCCCTCGACGACCTGCAGACCTCGCTGGCGCATCTGCACCTGCAGAGCAACCCGGCCTGGCGCAAGCTGCTGCGCTCGCTCGATGCACTGGCCGACAACCTCGCCCACATCGACCGCCTGCTGCACGATGCGCGCAACCCCGACGCCCTCGCCGAAGCCCAGGACAGCAGCCTGCTCGACCGCGAGCCGCAGTCGCTCGGCGAGGCCCTGGACCGCCTGCGCCAGCAGCTGACCCCGGCTTCGCGGCCGTTCCGCCACGCCCTGCGCCTGGCCGCGGCGCTCTCCGCCGGCTACGGCCTGCTGCACCTGATCCACCCCAGCCAGGGCTACTGGATCCTCCTGACCACCCTGTTCGTCTGCCAGCCCAACTTCGGCGCCACCCGCCGCCGGGTCAGCCAGCGCATCGCCGGCACGGTGTTCGGCCTGCTGGCCGGCTGGGTGCTGTTCGCGCTGTTCCCCAGCCTGCTGGTGCAGTCGCTGTTCGCGGTGATCGCCGGGGTGGTGTTCTTCGCCACCCGCGCCAGCCACTACACCCTGGCCACCGCGGCGATCACCCTGCTGGTACTGTCCTGCTTCAACCAGACCGGCGACAGCTACGGGCTGATCTGGCCGCGCCTGGTCGATACCCTGCTCGGCAGCCTGATCGCCGGCCTCGCGGTGTTCCTGATCCTCCCCGACTGGCAGAACCGCCAGCTCAACCAGGTACTGGCCAACACCCTGACCTGCAACGCCCGCTACCTGCGCCAGCTGATGCAACAGTACCGCAGCGGCAAGTCCGACGACCTCGCCTACCGCCTGGCCCGGCGCCATGCGCACAACGCCGACGCGGCGCTCTCCTCGACCCTCTCCGGGATGCTCCTGGAGCCCGGCCACTTCCGCCGCGACACGGACCTCGGCTTCCGCTTCCTGATCCTCTCCCACACCCTGCTCGGCCACCTCTCGGCGCTCGGCGCGCACCGCGAGCGGCTGCCCGAGACGGACGGCCGCCCGCCGCTCGACGAGGCCGCCGAGCGCCTCGCCGGCAGTCTCGAGGGGATCGCCCGGGAACTCGCCGGGAACCGCCCGGTGACCGTCGACGGCACGACCGAGCAGGCCCTGGCCCAGACCCTCGAACAGCTGCCCGAGGAGCAGGACGACCGCCTGCGCCTGGTGCAGAGCCAGCTGGCGCTGATCGCCGGCCAGTTGGGTCCGCTGCGCGGCCTCGCCGCGCACCTGCAGCAGAACCCGGCAGCCTGAGCGGCGACGGCGGGGCAATCCCCTGCCGTCGCTCCGCCCCGGCCTTTCGCCTTCCCCGGCGCGCTCGTCTATACCTGTTGCTGTTCCCTCGGGAAATCCATCGTGTGGAGGCACCCATGAGCAGACCAGCAGTGAAGGCGGGCCTGGCGATCCCCTTCGCCTTGGCTCTGGCCGCCAGCGCCGGTAGCGGCAGCGCGGCCGAGCAGCCGACCAGCTACAGCCCGGTAGCGATCAAGGAAGATTTCCAGACCACCCTGAAACGCATGGCGGCCGCCAAGGCCGGGATCATGCAGAAGCAGAAGGCGCTGCTGGAGGATCGCTACGACCTCGCCGACAAGCCCGTCCAGGGCGTCGCCATGAGCCGCGGCAAGCCGGTGCAGGGCGGCGTGCGGGTCAGGCTGGCAGGCGGCACCGACTGGGACCAGCTGGGCAGGATGAGCCCCGAGGAGATCCGCCAGAAGAAGCTCTTCCCCGCCGGCTTCCTGCCTCTGCCCCACCCCAACCACGGCGAAGGCGGCATGGTCTTCCCGCGGTTCCTCATCGACGAGGTCAACAAGCAGGAGCAGCGCGACCTGACCCGCTTCGACCTGGACTTCGACCTGCCCGACCACTTCCTGCCGGAATTCCCGGCGCCGATCTTCCTCACCACCCGGCCCGACCTCGGCGACGTTTCCCAGGGCAAGCTGGTGACCATCGACAACTACTACGCGCTGTTCAACGGCATCCTCAATCCCAAGCAGATCGAGGGCCTGCGCCTGTTGGTCACGCCCTTCCCGCAGCAGCAGTTCAACCAGACCGAGGACCGCCGCAGCGAACGGCCGCACCGCGGCGTGGCCTGCCTGGACTGCCATGCCAACGGCCACACCACGGCGGCGACCCACCTGGCCGGCGACATCCGCCCGCAGGAGCTGCGCCACCGCATCGACACCCCGTCGCTGCGCGGGGTGAACGTCCAGCGGCTGTTCGGCTCGCAACGCGCGCTGAAGTCGGTGGAGGACTTCACCGAGTTCGAGCAGCGCGCCGCCTACTTCGACGGCGACCCGGTGACCGCCACCAAGAAGGGGGTGAACATCCTCGAGCGCGGCAGCCAGGTACACTTCATGGGCGAACTCCAGGCCCTGCTGGACTTCCCGCCGGCGCCCAAGCTGGAC
The DNA here is from genome assembly GCF_900110885.1 of Azotobacter beijerinckii. GTDB lineage: Bacteria > Pseudomonadota > Gammaproteobacteria > Pseudomonadales > Pseudomonadaceae > Azotobacter > Azotobacter beijerinckii. The sequence continues at coordinate 67,212 of NZ_FOFJ01000007.1, forward strand.
GTCGAGGGGCGGCTGATCAAGGGCAAGGCCAGCGAGCAGGAACTGCGCGGCGAAGCGCTGTTCTACGGCAAGGCCGCCTGCGCCGGCTGCCACACCCCGCCCTACTTCACCGACAACACCATGCACAACCTGCAGGTCGAACGCTTCTTCGATCCGCAGACCGTCAACGGCCGCCTGGCCAAGGCCGACGGGCCGATCAAGACCTTCCCGCTGCGCGGCATCAAGGACTCGCCGCCGTACCTGCACGACGACCGCCTGCTGACCCTGGACGACACCGTGGAGTTCTTCAATCTGGTGCTGCAACGCGGCCTGAGCGCCGAGGAAAAGGCCGACCTGGTGGCCTTCCTGCGCACGCTCTGAGCATCCCGACCGACCTGGCCGAAGGAGGATGACGCCACGGCGTCATCCTCCTTCGGGGACCTGGCTGGCGAACGACTCCCAACCGCCACCGACGATTCAGGCACTATCGACCGGACGCCACCGCGCCCCGATCCCCTCCGACTTCTCCGACGCCTTTCGATGACCAAAGCCGACCTGTTACCGCTGATCCTCGCCCGCCTGGAGGCCAACCTCGCCCTTGCCCGGCACGCCGCGCAGACGGCCCACGAGGCGGCGACCCACGAAGAGAACATCGCCGAGAACAAGTACGACACCCTCGGCCTGGAGGCGGCCTACCTGGCCGCCGGCCAGGCGCGACGGGTGGAGGAAATCCGCCAGGCCCTGAGCCGTTACCAGAACCTGCAGCTGCGTCCTTTCGATGCCGAACGGGGTATCCAGCTGACCGCCCTGGTGCGCCTGGTCGACGGGCAGGACGAGGAGCTGATGCTGTTCCTCGGTCCGGACGCCGCCGGCCTCAAGGTCCAGGACGGCGACCGGCCGGTGATGGTCATCACCCCGCACTCGCCGCTCGGCCAGCGCCTGCTCGGACGGGGCGAGGGCGATGAGATCGAGCTGACGCTGGCCGGGGTGCGCCAGCGTTACGAAGTGCTGCAGGTCAGCTGAGCGGGGCGCTTAGCGACCGGTAGCCTTGAGCACCCGCTTGACCAGACCGACGCCGGCCAGCACCAGGCCGCCGGCGGCGATGCCGATCACCGCGTTGGCGAGGGTCGGCAGCAGCGCCGAAAGGATGCTGCCCACGGTCGGCAGGGCGCCGGTGGTGGCCTCCAGGCCGTGCAGCCCGTGGGCGAGAAACGGCAGGCCGTGGACCAGAATGCCGCCGCCGACCAGGAACATCGCCGCGGTACCGACCACCGACAGAGCCTTCATCAGCCAGGGCGCGGCCGCCAGCAGGCCCTGGCCGAGACGGTTCAGCAGCGCGTCGGGCTGGCGTTCGAGGTAGAGGCCGAGGTCGTCCAGCTTGACGATCCCGGCGACCAGCCCGTAGACGCCGACGGTCACGATCAGCGAGATGCCCACCAGCACGGCGACCTGGGTGACGAAGGCGGCCTGCGCCACGGTGCCGAGGGCGATGGCGATGATCTCGGCGGAGAGGATGAAGTCGGTGCGGATCGCGCCCTTGATCTTGTCCTGCTCGAAGGCGACCAGATCGATGTTGGGGTCGACCAGCGCGGCGCTCAGCTCGGCGTGCTCGAGCTTGTCCTCGGCGGCGCTGTGGGTCAGCTTGTGCGCCAGCTTCTCGAAGCCCTCGTAACAGAGGAAGGCACCGCCGACCATCAGCAGCGGGGTCACCAGCCAGGGCGCCAGGGCGCTGACCAGCAGCGCGGCGGGCACCAGGATCACCTTGTTCAGCAGCGAGCCCTTGGCCACCGCCCAGACCACCGGCAACTCGCGCTCGGCCTGCACGCCGGCGACCTGCTGGGCGTTGAGGGCGAGGTCGTCGCCGAGCACGCCGGCGGTCTTCTTCGCCGCCAGCTTGGTCATTACCGCGACGTCGTCGAGCAGGGTGGCGATGTCGTCGATCAGGGTCAGCAGACTGCTACCAGCCATGGGGAACTCCTTGTCAGAAACGGCCAGGGGCTTGACGGACCTGGCAGGGCCGCCAGTAAAGCAGGTCGGCACGTCGCGGCAAAGACAGTCGCCGGGATTGCGGGGGGATCTGTGAGGCGGACCAGGCCGCCCGCCGGACTCAGCCCAGCTCGCGCCAGGTCAGGTAGACGCGCAGGTCGAACTCCAGCTGGTGGTAGCCGGGCAGCATGTGCTCGCAGAGCTGGTAGAACGCCTTGTTGTGGTCGAACTCGCGCAGGTGCGCCAGCTCGTGCACCACGATCATCGCGAGGAACTCCGGCGCCGCCTCGCGAAACAGCGCGGCCACGCGGATCTCCTTCTTCGCCTTGAGCCGGCCGCCCTGCACCCGCGAGATCGCGGTGTGCAGGCCGAGGGCGTTGCGCAGCACGTCCAGCTTGCTGTCGTAGAGCACCTTGTCGATGCCCGGCGCGTTGCGCAGGTACTGCTGCTTGAGGTCCATGGTGTAGGCGTACAGCGCCTTGTCGCTCTGCACGTCGTGGCGGCCGGGGTAGCGCTTCTCCAGGTACCCGCCGAGGCGCTCCTCGGCGAGCAGCCGGCGGACCTGGTCCTGCAGGTGGACGGGATAGGCGGCGAGGTATTTCAGCGGGGTCATCGTGCGGTCTTCTTCAACTGCTCGACTGCATCGCCGCGGGCGATGTAGTACACGGATTTGCCTTCCCGGGTCGGCGTCAGCACCTTGAAACGTGCCAGGGTCTGCAGGTCGGTACGCGCCGTGTTCTCCGCCACCCCGAATTCGTTCTTCACTTCCTTGACCGAAAACAGCCGTCCCGGATGGCGCAGCACCTTGCGCAGCAGTTGCCCCTGGCGATAGTTGAGCTTCTCGCCGATGCCCTGCTCGTCCAGCCAGAGCATCAGCTCCAACTGCTCGCGCCGGCGCCTTTCCAGATATTCGAGGAATTGCTCCACCGCCCGCTGGATGATACCTGCCTGATAGACGATGAAGTAGGTCAGGTCGAACTCGTCGCTCTTGCTGAACAGGTAGGACTCGCCGTACTGGATCGGCGCCTCCTTGAGCAGGCGACTGATGGAGATGTACTCGAAGGGCCAGTAGCCCTGCTTGAGCATCAACCAGTAGAACAGCGCCCGGGCGGTACGCCCGTTGCCGTCGGCGAAGGGATGCTCGTAGCCGAGCATGAAGTGCAGGATGATCGCCTTGATCGCCGGGTGGATGAAGGCCCGCCCCTCCCGACCGTCGTGGCGGGTATTGGCGAACACGCACAGCCGTTCGAGGCGCTGCGCCAGGCTGACGAAGGCCGGGGGCCGGTGCACCACCTCGCCATCGCGCCCGCCGACCACGATGTCGTCGCTGCGGCGCAACTCGCCGGGCTGCACATTCGGACTCTCGGTGGCGTCCGTGGCGATCGCGTGCAGGGCGCAGATCAGCTCGAGGGAGAGCGGCTCGTCCTTGCGGCGCTTGGTTTCCTTCATCAACAGGTAGTTGTTGAAGATCATCCGTTCGTCTTCGCTGCGCGGCGGTCGCTCGTTCTCCAGCATCTCCTTGGCGACCTTGCGGGTGGTCGCGGCGCCCTCCAGCTGGGCGCTGGAAATCGCCTCCTCCATCATCAGCGACTCGACCAGGTAGCGATTGCGCTCGCTCTGGCCGACCAGCGCAGAGTCGCGCTCGTTCAGCAGCGGCGCGCACAGCCGGTCGATCAGGTGCAACACGCTCTCCAGCGCATCGGGCGTGCAGTAGCGGAACGGCTGGTCGTTCTCGGCGACCAGCTCCAGGGTTTTCAGCAGGCTCATGCGGCTGAGCTTGGTCGCCGCCCAGGCCGCCAGCGGATCGATATCCGTCGGTACCCGGCGACGGAAATCCGCCCAGTGCAGGTAGCGCCCCTTGTGGTCGACGGCACCGAAACGCCCAAGGAGCGAAAAGATTTCTTTGGGGTTTTCGGCTAGAAATTTCCGAAAATCAGGTACTTGTATCTTTCGCACGGTGCTCGACGCAAAAAATTGAAATTTGCGTTGAGTCTTGCCGGCAAGCCTTGCGCTGTCAACCGCGAGGGAACTGGAAAGCACAAGGCCCGCACGCAGCGGGCCTTGTGTTGCTAGCGGAGCGCGACGCGCAGGCTCAGTTGACCTTCGCCGCCAGCTCGCCCTTGGCGTAGCGCTGGAACATGCCTTCCAGGGAGATCGTCTTGATCTTCGAGGCATGGCCGGCGGTGCCGAAGGCTTCGTAGCGGGCGATGCAGACGTCGCGCATGGCCTCGACGGTCTTGGCCAGGTACTTGCGCGGATCGAACTCGCTGGGGTTCTGGCCCATGAAGCGACGGATCGCGCCGGTGGAGGCCAGGCGCAGGTCGGTGTCGATGTTGACCTTGCGCACGCCGTACTTGATGCCCTCGACGATCTCCTCGACCGGCACGCCGTAGGTTTCCTTGATGTCGCCGCCGTACTCGTTGATCACCTTCAGCCAGTCCTGCGGCACCGAGCTGGAGCCGTGCATCACCAGGTGGGTGTCGGGGATGCGCTTGTGGATTTCCTTGATGCGCTCGATGGCGAGGATGTCGCCGGTCGGCGGCTTGGTGAACTTGTAGGCGCCGTGGCTGGTGCCGATGGCGATGGCCAGGGCGTCGACCTGGGTGGCCTTGACGAAGGCCGCCGCCTCTTCCGGATCGGTGAGCATCTGGCTGTGGTCGAGGATGCCTTCGGCGCCGACGCCGTCTTCCTCGCCGGCCTGGCCGGTTTCCAGGCTGCCCAGGCAGCCCAGCTCGCCTTCCACGGAGACGCCGCAGGCGTGGGCGAACGCCACGGTCTGCTGGGTCACGCGGACGTTGTAGTCGTAGTCGGCCGGGGTCTTGCCGTCCTCGCGCAGCGAGCCGTCCATCATCACCGAGGAAAAGCCCAGCTGGATCGAGCGCTGGCAGACGTCCGGGCTGGTGCCGTGGTCCTGGTGCATGCACACCGGGATGTGCGGAAATTCCTCGATGGCGGCGAGGATCAGGTGGCGCAGGAAGGGCGCGCCGGCGTATTTGCGCGCACCGGCGGAAGCCTGGACGATCACCGGCGAGTCGGTCTTGTCGGCCGCTTCCATGATGGCGCGCATCTGCTCGAGGTTGTTGACGTTGAAGGCCGGCACGCCGTAGCCGAATTCGGCGGCGTGGTCCAGCAGCTGACGCATGCTGATAAGTGCCATCTTTCTACTCCCAATGATGATCGTTGGATCGCTGCCCGGCCGGCCGCAGGGGCACAGCCAGGGTCAAGAATTTCGGGTAGCGCGCCCGTGGGAGCGAGCTTGCTCGCGTGATCGTTCCCACGCTCCAGCGTGGGAACGCCTCCCCGGACGCTCCGGCGTCCATGCACCGGGACACCGGAGCGTCCCAAGCGCGGCGCCCACGCAGGCGCGTGGGAGCCATCCAGACACGGGTATTACTTGGCGCGCTCTTCCAGCACCGCCACGGCCGGCAGCACCTTGCCCTCGACGAACTCGAGGAAGGCGCCACCCCCAGTGGAAATGTAGGAGATCTTCTCGCCCACGCCGTACTTGTCGATGGCCGCCAGGGTGTCGCCGCCGCCGGCGATGGAGAACGCGTCGCCGTCGGCGATGGCCTGGGCCAGGACCTTGGTACCGTTGCCGAACTGGTCGAACTCGAACACCCCGACCGGGCCGTTCCACAGGATGGTCTTGCAGGATTTCAGCAGTTCGGCGAACTGCGCGGCGGTCTGCGGGCCGATGTCGAGGATCATGTCGTCGTCGGCGACGTCCGCGATAGCCTTGACGGTGGCCTCGGCGTCTTCGGCGAAGGCCTTGGCGACCACCACGTCCACCGGCAGCGGCACGCTGACCTTGGCGGCGATGGCCTTGGCGGTGTCGACCAGGTCGGCTTCGTAGAGCGACTTGCCGACCTTGTGGCCGGCCGCGGCGAGGAAGGTGTTGGCGATGCCGCCGCCGACGATCAACTGGTCGCAGATCTGGCTCAGGGAGTTGAGCACGTCGAGCTTGGTGGACACCTTGGAGCCGGCGACGATCGCTGCCATCGGCCGCTGCGGGTTGTCCAGCGCCTTGCCCAGCGCGTCCAGCTCGGCGGCCAGCAGCGGGCCGGCACAGGCGACCTTGGCGAACTTGGCGACGCCGTGGGTCGAGCCCTCGGCGCGGTGGGCGGTGCCGAAGGCGTCCATCACGAACACGTCGCAGAGCGCGGCGTACTGCCGGGCCAGCTCGTCGGCGTTCTTCTTCTCGCCCTTGTTGAAGCGCACGTTCTCGAACAGCACCAGTTGGCCCGGCGCGATCTCGACGCCACCCAGGTAGTCCTTGAGCAGCGGCACTTCGCGGCCGAGGGCCTTGGACAGGTAGTCGGCGACCGGCTGGAGGCTGTTCTCCTCGGAGTACTCGCCCTCGGTGGGCCGGCCCAGGTGCGAGCAGACCATCAGCGCCGCGCCTTTCTCCAGCGCCAGCCGGATGGTCGGCAGGGCAGCAAGGATGCGGGCGTCGCTCTTCACCACGCCGTCCTTCACCGGCACGTTGAGGTCTTCGCGAATGAGTACGCGCTTACCCTTGAGGTCGAGGTCGGTCATCTTCAACACGGTCATACGGTCGGTCCTTCCACAGGAAACAGAGAGTTCTATTGTCGTGCCGCGGCGACGTTCAGCCAGTGACCGGCGACGTCGAGCATGCGGTTGGCGAACCCCCACTCGTTGTCGAACCAGGCCAGCAGGTTGACCAGCCGGGGGCCGGACACGCGGGTCTGGCTGCCATCGACGATGGCCGAGTGAGGGTCGTGGTTGAAATCGCAACTGGCGTGGGGCAATTCGGTGTAGTCCAGCAATCCCTTGAGCGGCCCCTGCTCGGCAGCCTGGCGCAGCACGCGGTTGATCTCCTCGGCCGAGGTGTCGCGGGCGGTCTGCAGGGTGATGTCGAGACAGGAGACGTTGAGCGTCGGCACGCGCACGGCTTTGGCCTGGATGCGCCCGGAAAGTTCCGGGAGCAGGCGCTCGATGCCGCGGGCCAGGCCGGTCGATACCGGGATCACCGACTGGAAGGCCGAGCGCGTGCGGCGCAGGTCCTCGTGGTGGTAGGCGTCGATCACCGGCTGGTCGTTCATCGCCGAATGGATGGTGGTGATGGAGACGTACTCCAGCCCCACCGTCTCGTTCAGCCGCTTGAGCAGCGGCACGCTGCAGTTGGTGGTGCAGGAGGCGTTGGAGACCAGCCGCTCGCCGCCCGCGAGGCGTTGCTGATTGACCCCATAGACGACGGTGGCGTCGACATCGTGCTCGCTGGCCATCGGCTGGGAGAACAGCACCCGCGGCGCACCGGCGGCGAGGAAGCGCTCGCCGTCGGCGCGGCTGTGGTAGACGCCGGAGCACTCCAGCACCAGGTCGACGTCGAGGGCCGCCCAGTCGACCGCCTCCGGCGTGCTCCGGCGCAGTACCTTGACGGCATCGCCGTTGAGGTACAGGCAATCGCCCTCGACCCGTACCGAGCCGGGGAAGCGGCCGTGGGTGGAATCGAAGCGGGTCAGGTATTCGACGCTGGCCTGGTCGGCCAGGTCGTTGAGGGCGACGATGCGAAACTCCGACGACGCGCCCCGCTCATAGTGGGCACGCAAAACGCAGCGGCCGATGCGGCCATAGCCGTTGAGGGCGACGCGGTAGGGACGGTTGGGCATGGCAGCTCTGATGGTTGTGCTGGTGGTGGAAAACCGCTGCGCGGGTTTTCCACCCTGCAGAAGGCTTGCACCCGCAGGGTGGATGGCCGAAGCCCTCCACCCTGACGGAAATCAGTCTTCCAGCAGCTCTTCGGCGGTGGCCAGCAGATTGTCGAGGGTGAAGCCGAAGTGCTCGAAGAGCGCACCGGCCGGGGCGGACTCGCCGAAGCTGGTCATGCCGACGATGCGCCCTTCCAGGCCGACGTACTTGTACCAGAAGTCGGCGTGGGCGGCCTCGATGGCGATCCGCGCGCCGACCTCGAGGGGCAGCACGGCCTGCCGGTAGGCGGCGTCCTGGCGGTCGAACAGGCTGGTCGAGGGCATCGAGACGACGCGCGCCCGACGGCCCTGGGCGGTCAGCGCCTCGAAGGCCTGCACGGCCAGGCCGACTTCGGAGCCGGTGGCGATGAGGATCAGCTCCGGCTCGCCGGCGCAGTCCTTGAGCACGTAGCCGCCACGGGCGATGTCGGCGATCTGCGCCTCGCTGCGCGTCTGGTGCGGCAGGTTCTGGCGGCTGAACACCAGGGCGCTCGGGCCGTCCCGGCGCTCGACGGCGCACGTCCAGGCCACCGCGGACTCCACCGCGTCGCACGGGCGCCAGGTGTCGAGGTTCGGCGTGCTGCGCAGGCCGGCCAGTTGCTCGACCGGCTGGTGGGTCGGGCCGTCCTCGCCCAGGCCGATGGAGTCGTGGGTGTAGACGAACAGCACGCGCTGCTTCATCAGCGCGGCCATGCGCACGGCGTTGCAGGCATATTCCATGAACACCAGGAAGGTCGCGCCGTAGGGGATGAAGCCGCCGTGCAGGGCGATGCCGTTCATGATCGCGCTCATGCCGAACTCGCGCACGCCGTAGTGCAGGTAGTTGCCGGAAGCGTCGTCCGCCTTCAGGGCCTTGCAGCCCTTCCACAGGGTCAGGTTGGAGCCGGCGAGGTCCGCCGAGCCGCCGAGAAACTCCGGCAGCAGCGGGCCGAAGGCGTTCAGCGCGTTCTGGCTGGCCTTGCGGCTGGCGATGGTCTCGCCCTTGGCGGCGACTTCGGCGACGTAGGCAGCGGCCTTGGCGGCGAAATCGGCGGGCAGCTCGCCGGCCAGACGGCGCTGGAACTCGGCGGCCAGCTCCGGGAACGCGGCCCGGTAGGCGGTGAAGCGCTGGTTCCACTCGGCCTCGCGGGCGGCGCCGGCGGTCTTGGCGTCCCACGCCGCGTAGATGTCGGCGGGAATCTCGAAGGGAGCGTGGTTCCAGCCCAGCGCGGCGCGGGTCAGGGCCACTTCCTCGGCGCCCAGCGCGGCGCCGTGGCATTCCTCCTTGCCCTGCTTGTTCGGCGAGCCGAAGCCGATCACCGTCTTGCAGCAGATCAGGGTCGGCCGCTCGCTCTTGCGCGCGGTCTCGAGGGCGGTCCTGATCTCGTCGGGATCGTGGCCGTCGACGTTGCGGATCACCAGCCAGCCGTAGGCCTCGAAGCGCGCCGGGGTGTCGTCGGTGAACCAGCCGTGCACCTCGCCGTCGATGGAAATGCCGTTATCGTCGTAGAAGGCGATCAGCTTGTTCAGCCCCAGGGTGCCGGCCAGCGAACAGACCTCGTGGGAGATGCCCTCCATCAGGCAGCCGTCGCCGAGGAACGCGTAGGTATGGTGGTCGACGATGCGGTGCCCGGGACGGTTGAACTGCGCGGCCAGCACCTTCTCCGCGACGGCCATGCCAACGGCGTTGGCCAGCCCCTGGCCGAGCGGCCCGGTGGTGGTCTCGACGCCGGCGGTGTAGCCGTACTCCGGGTGGCCCGGGGTGCGGCTGTGCAGCTGGCGGAAGTTCTTCAGGTCGTCGATGGTCAGGTCGTAGCCGGTCAGGTGCAGCAGCGAGTAGATCAGCATCGAGCCGTGGCCGTTGGAGAGCACGAAGCGGTCGCGGTTGGCCCACTGCGGGTTGCCCGGGTTGTGGCTGAGATAGTCGCGCCACAGCACTTCGGCGATATCCGCCATGCCCATCGGGGCGCCGGGGTGGCCGCTGTTGGCTTTCTGCACGGCATCCATGCTGAGGGCACGAATGGCATTGGCACGCTCACGACGGCTGGGCATCGGTGAATCTCCTGCGGGGGTACTGAATCGAAAAAGTCGGCTATTTTCGCCCAGCCGCAGGGGCAGCGGCAATCGCAGATAGTCTAACCGGCCGCGGCCCCGCCGATGGGCGGTTCGCGGCGCCCCACCGCCCTGCCCTGGCGGCCTCCGGGGAGGACCGCGGAGCCTCCGTCCATCCGGCCGCCAACAGGCCAATATCAAAACTTTTTGATACAGCCTTGCTGGGCGAAAATCGACCGACTAGACTGCCGACCCCATGAACATGCGCATTCCCACCCTCCGCCGCGACGACGACTGCGACGAGTTGGCCGCCCTCTGCAAGGCCGGCGGCGACCCGCTGCGCCTCAAGGTGCTGCGCGTGCTGGCCAGCGACTCCTTCGGCGTACTGGAGCTGGCGCAGATCTTCGCCATCGGCCAGTCGGGCATCAGCCACCACCTCAAGGTGCTGGCCCAGGCCGGGCTGGTGGCGACGCGCCGCGAGGGCAACGCGATCTTCTACCGGCGCGCCCTGCCGGCCGCCGCCGGCTTCGGCGGCGTGCTGCGCGCGGCGCTCTTGGCAGAGGTCGACGCGCTGGAACTGGAGGCCGCGATCCGCGCGCGGATCGCCGAGGTGCACGCCCAACGCGCTGCGGTCAGCCGCGACTTCTTCAGCCGCATGGCCGACAAGTTCCAGGCCCAGCAGGACCTGATCGCCGGCCTGCCGCAGTACCGCGACAGCCTGCTGGCCCTGCTCGACGCCCTGGGCTTTTCCGGCACCGCCAGCGCGCTGGAGGTCGGCCCCGGCGACGGCGCCCTGCTGCCGGCGCTGGCGCGGCGCTTCGCGCAGGTGACGGCCCTGGACAACAGCCCGGCGATGCTCGAACTGGCGCGCCAGCGCTGCGCCCAGGAGGGCCTGGGGAACGTCGATCTGAAGCTCGCCGACGCCCTGCAGGACGCACCGGAACGCGCCGATTGCGTGGTGCTGAACATGGTGCTGCACCACTTCGCCGCACCGGCCGAGGCGCTGAAGCGGCTGGCGGATCGGGTCAAGGCGGGCGGCAGCCTGCTGCTGACCGAACTGTGCCGCCACGACCAGGCCTGGGCCCGCGAGGCCTGCGGCGACCTCTGGCTCGGCTTCGACCAGGACGAACTGGCGCGCTGGGCCGCGGAGGCCGGCCTGGAGCCCGGCGAAAGCCTGTACGTCGGTTTGCGCAACGGCTTCCAGATCCAGATGCGCCATTTCGCCAAACCCCCGACCGCCGACGGGCGCAGGCCAGCGCCAGCGCCAGCGACCCCATTGAACGCTGTATGACACGGCCGCGAGGCCGACTCAGTCACCGGTAAACAACAGGAACCGATAGATGAGCGAATATTCCCTTTTCACTTCCGAGTCCGTGTCCGAAGGCCATCCGGACAAAATCGCCGACCAGATCTCCGATGCGGTACTCGACGCCATCATCGCCGAGGACAAGCACGCCCGCGTGGCCTGCGAGACCCTGGTGAAGACCGGCGTGGCGATCGTCGCCGGCGAGATCACCACCAGCGCCTGGATCGACCTGGAACAGCTGGTGCGCGACGTGATCGTCGACATCGGCTACAACAATTCCGACGTCGGCTTCGACGGCGCCACCTGCGGCATCGTCAACATCATCGGCAAGCAGTCCCCGGACATCAACCAGGGCGTCGACCGCGCCCGTCCGGAAGACCAGGGCGCCGGCGACCAGGGCCTGATGTTCGGCTACGCCAGCAACGAGACCGACGTGCTGATGCCGGCGCCGATCTGCTTCTCCCACCGCCTGGTCGAGCGCCAGGCCGAAGCCCGCAAGTCGGGCCTCCTGCCCTGGCTGCGCCCGGATGCCAAGAGCCAGGTCACCTGCCGCTACGAGAATGGCAAGGTGGTCGGCATCGACGCCGTGGTGCTGTCCACCCAGCACAACCCGGAAGTGAAGTACGGCGACCTGCGCGAAGCGGTGATGGAGCTGATCGTCAAGCACACCCTGCCGGCCGAACTGCTGCACAAGGACACCCAGTTCCACATCAACCCGACCGGCCAGTTCATCATCGGCGGCCCGGTGGGCGACTGCGGCCTGACCGGCCGCAAGATCATCGTCGACTCCTACGGCGGCATGGCCCGTCACGGCGGCGGCGCCTTCTCCGGCAAGGACCCGTCCAAGGTCGACCGCTCGGCCGCCTACGCCGGCCGCTACGTGGCCAAGAACATCGTCGCCGCCGGCCTCGCCGAGCGCTGCGAGATCCAGGTGTCCTACGCCATCGGCGTGGCCCAGCCGACCTCCATCTCGCTGAACACCTTCGGCACCGGCAAGATCGCCGACGAGAAGATCATCCAGCTGGTCCGCGAGCACTTCGACCTGCGCCCCTACGCGATCACCCGGATGCTCGACCTGCTCCACCCGATGTACCGTCCGACCGCGGCCTACGGCCACTTCGGCCGCACCCCGGTGGAGACGACCGTCGGCAACGACACCTTCACCACCTTCACCTGGGAGCGCACCGACAAGGCCGAGGCGCTGCGCGCCACTGCCGGTCTGTGACCGACCCGACGACCGCCGTCACACGGGCGGCGGTCGTCGCCTTTCCCCTCTGCAGCACAGAGCTACAATCGGCTAAGATCGCCCGTCGATGCCTCGCCCTAGGCCGCCGCGCAAACCGCGCGACGGGAGACCTGCGGTGATCGTGACTCGATCGTTGGCGATCTCGTCAACCTGGACATCCCAAATTCCGCTTCGGCGTGACCGATCCGGCAGGTCCGAGTCCCGGACCGTCCAGCGGATCGGCAATCTGGCAGTGACCGGCCCCAATCCCGGAGTCTGCAGTTCTCTTGCGTGAGGAGTTTTTCGAGCTATGTCTCGCTTACCTGTCATCGTTGGTTTTGGTGGTTACAACTCAGCCGGGCGCAGCTCCTTCCACCACGGTTTCCGTCGCACCGTCATCGAGTCCCTCGACCCCCAGACCCGTCAGGAAACCCTCGCCGGACTGGCCGTGATGATGAAGCTGGTGAGCGTGGTCGACGGCGAGTACCGCGACAGCGACGGCACCGCCCTCACTCCGGCCGAGATCGAGCACCGCCACGGCGAGCAGATCCTCGCCTCGACCCTGATCCGGCGCATCGAGCGGCAGTACTTCGACGTCGACGCCGCCCACTGGCAGAAGAACCTGACACTGTCCACCGAAAGCCAGCCGCTGCACTTCACCACCAGCGCCAAGCAGCTGCCGGAGCCGCTGCCGGCCAACTGGAGCGTCGAGCCCCTCGAAGGCAACCAGGTACGGGTGACCATCCACGGCAGCTGCGAATTCAAGGTCGACAGCTACCGCGAGCTGCCGGTGAAGTCCGCCGGCCAGCTGCCGACCGGCTTCGAGCCGGGAGAACTCTACAACTCGCGCTTCCACCCGCGCGGCCTGCAGCTGTCGGTGGTGGCCGCCACCGACGCGCTGCGCTCCACCGGCATCGACTGGCAGACCATCCTCGACCACGTGCAGCCCGACGAGGTGGCGGTGTTCTCCAGCAGCATCATGAGCCAGCTCGACGACAACGGCTACGGCGGCCTGCTGCAGTCGCGCCTGAAGGGTCACCGCGTCTCCGCCAAGCAGCTGCCACTGGGCTTCAACAGCATGCCCACCGACTTCATCAACGCCTACGTGCTGGGCAGCGTCGGCATCACCGGCAGCATCACCGGCGCCTGCGCCACCTTCCTCTACAACCTGCAGAAGGGCATCGACGTCATCACCTCCGGCCAGGCGCGGGTGGTCATCGTCGGCAACGCCGAAGCGCCCATCACCCCGGAGATCGTCGAGGGCTATGCGGCCATGGGCGCCCTGGCCACCGAGGAAGGCCTGCGCCATATCGAAGGCCGCGACGAGGTGGATTTCCGCCGCGCCAGCCGGCCCTTCGGCACCAACTGCGGCTTCACCCTGGCCGAGTCGGCGCAGTACGTAGTGCTGATGGACGATGCCCTGGCCCTGGAGCTGGGCGCCGATATCCACGGCGCGGTGCCGGACGTGTTCGTCAACGCCGACGGCTTCAAGAAGTCCATCTCCGCTCCCGGCCCCGGCAACTACCTGACCCTGGCCAAGGCGGTGGCCAGCGCGGTGCAGCTGGTCGGCGCGGAGGGCGTGCGCCAGCACAGCTTCGTCCATGCCCACGGCTCCAGCACCCCGGCCAACCGCGTCACCGAGTCGGAGCTGCTGGACCGCGTCGCCGGGGCCTTCGGCATCGCCGACTGGCCGATCGCCGCGGTCAAGGCCTATGTCGGCCACTCCCTGGCCACCGCCAGCGGCGACCAGCTGATCTCCGCCCTCGGCACCTTCAAGTACGGCCTGCTGCCGGGCATCAAGACCGTCGACCGCTTCGCCGACGACGTCCACGACAAGCACCTGAGCCTGTCCACCCGCGACGTGCGCCGCGACGACCTGGACGTCTGCTTCATCAACTCCAAGGGCTTTGGCGGCAACAACGCCACCGGCGTGCTGCTGTCGCCGCGGGTCGCCGAGAAGATGCTGCGCAAGCGCCACGGCGAGGCCGCCTTCGCCGACTACTGCGCACGCCGCGAAGCCACCCGCGAAGCTGCCCGCCGCTACGACGGGCAGGCCCTGCAGGGTCGCCTCGACATCCTCTACAACTTCGGCCAGGACATGATCGACGACCACGCCATCGAACTGAGCGAGGAGGGGATCAAGGTGCCCGGCTTCAGTCAGGCGATCCGCTTCAAGAAGGACGAGCGCTTCAGCGACATGCTCGACTGAAGCCGCCTCGCCTGGCGGGGGTCTCAGCCCCCGCCCCTTTTCCCCTCACTCCAGCGTCCGCGCCAGCGCGAGCAGCCCGTCGCGCCAGCCCGCCGCCCGCGGCAGGGCCAGGAACGACGGGTTGAGGTAGTCCTCGCGCGCCGCATAACCCAGCGCCCGGCCCTGCAGGTCCAGCACCTCGCCGCCGGCGCCCTCGAGCACGCCCTGGGCAGCCGCGGTGTCCCACTGCGAGGTCGGCGCCAGGCGCGGGTAGCAATCGGCCCGCCCCTCGGCGACCTGGCAGAACTTCAGCGAGCTGCCGACGCTGCTCAGCTGCAGGCGGCCGAAGCGCGTATCGAGCCCTTGCAGCAGGCGCTCCTGGGCCGGACTGCTGTGCCGCCGACTGGCGACCACGACGAAAGCCTCGCCCGGTACGCTGCGCACCTCGATCGGCTGCTGCACGCCCGGCGCATCGCTGCGCCAGGCACCGAGTCCGGCACCGCCGAAATAGCAGCAGCCGCTCGCCGGCACCCCGACCACCCCGAACAGCACCCGGCCGTCCTCGATCAGCGCCACGTTGACGGTGAACTCCGCACTGCCGGCGATGAACTCCTTGGTGCCGTCCAGCGGGTCGACCAGCCACCAGCGGCGCCAACCCGCGCGCTCGGCCAGCGGTATCGCGCAATCCTCCTCGGAAAGCACCGGGATCGCCGGCTCGAGCGCCTGCAGCCCGGCGCCGAGGACGCGGTGCGCCGCCAGGTCGGCGGCGGTCACCGGCGAGGCGTCGTCCTTCTCGCGCACTTCGATATCCCTGCGCCAGTACGGCAGGATGGCGGCGCCGGCCTGGCGCACCAGATCGATCAGCGGGGCGAACGGGACGGCGCTCACAGGACCAGGACTCCGCGCTGGATCAGCAGATCGCGCGCCAGATAGAGCGCGGCCAGGGCACGGCCCTCGCTGAACTGCGGGTGCCGGACCAGGCCGGACAGCTCGCGCAGGTTGACCCGCTCGACCCGCATCGGCTCCGGCTCGTCGCCCGGCAGGCGCTTTTCGTAGAGGTCGCGGGCCAGCACCACCTGGATCTTCTGGGTCATGTAGCCGGGCGACAGGGACAGCTCGGTGAGGTATTCCAGATGGTGGGCGCCGTAGCCGGCCTCCTCCTTCAGCTCGCGGTTGGCCGCCACCAGAATGTCCTCGCCCGGCTCGATCAGCCCCTTGGGCAGGGACAGCTGGTAATCGTCGGTGCCGGCGCAGTATTCCTCGACCAGCAGGGCGTGCTGGTCGTCGATCAGCGCGACGATCATCACCGCACCGTAGCCGCTGCCGGTGCCCACCAGACGCTCGTAGGTGCGCTCGACGCCATTGCTGAAGCGCAACTGCAATTCCTCGACGCGAAACAGACGGCTGGTCGCGACGATTGCCCGAGCGAGTACGGTGGGTTTCTGGCGCATAGTCATTCCTCGACTGGATGGGAGGCTCGATTGATGTTCTTCTGGAGCCCTGTCGCCGGTTATCATACTCCGGCTTGCGCCGCGGCTCGCCCTCCGCCGATGGCGCGCAGGCCTTGCGCACGCCACGCTTCCCGAAGCCGCCACCCGACACGAGCCGCCATGCCCCCGCTGCCCTGGAGCGAAATCGATACCGTCCTGCTCGACATGGACGGCACCCTCCTCGACCTGCACTTCGACAATCATTTCTGGCTGGAGCACCTGCCACGGCGCTATGCCGAGCACCACGGCGTCAGCCGCGCCCAGGCCGAGCAGGAACTGCTGCCGCTGTTTCGCGCGCATGCCGGCCGGCTGACCTGGTACTGCCTGGACTTCTGGAGCGCCGAGCTGCAGCTGCCGGTGGTCGAACTCAAGCGCGAGGTCGCCCACCTGATCGCCCTGCGCCCGGGCGCCGACCGCTTTCTCGCCGCCCTGCGCGCGGCCGGCAAGCGCGTCGCGCTGATCACCAACGCGCACCGCGATTCGCTGTCGCTGAAGCTGGAACGGGTCGAGCTGGCGGCCTGGTTCGACCGCCTGATCAGCTCCCACGACTACGGGTTTCCCAAGGAGGACCAGCAGTTCTGGTTCGCCCTGCAGCAGGACTTCGGCTTCGCGCCGGCGCGCAGCCTGTTCATCGACGACAGCCTGCCGGTGCTGCGCAGCGCCCGGCGCTACGGCATCGCCCATCTGCTGGCGGTGCGCCAGCCGGACAGCCGGCAGGAACCCAAGGACACCGAGGAATTCGCCGCCGTGGAGAACTATCCGGCATTGTGCGAGGGGCTCGGCTGAGGGCCGGAAAAACCCCAGCCAGAGCCGATCAAGACGATCGCCGGCAGGCCGGGGGGAAACGCGGGAACGGTCTGCAGCAAAAGGTTGACCGCCTCAATTTCACAAAGTTCCCCATAACAAACAATGAGTTACAAAGCAATAAAAAAACCTGCGGATCGGCAGAAAATGCTTGCACAAAGCTTTCACGGCGGCGAGGATCGCCCCGTCATCCTTACTGAGGCTCCCTTCGTCATGAAGTACGCATCCATACTCCTGCTCTCCTTCAGCCTGGCCAGCGGTGCGGCACTCGCTGGCAGCAACACTGAGGCAGCTGTCGGCGGCGCACTGGGCGGCACCCTGGGCTCGGTGGTCGGCGGCACCTTGGGCGGCTCCACCGGCGCCGTCATCGGTTCGGGGGTCGGCGGTGCAGCCGGTGCCGGGATCGGTGCCAGACGCGGCAGCCGGACCGAAGCGGCCATCGGCGGCGGACTCGGTGCGGCCGGCGGCACCGCCATCGGCAATCAGATCGGCGGACCGACCGGCGGCCTGATCGGCGCCGCACTCGGCGGCGCCGGCGGCGGCGCCCTGGGCAACGCCGCCGGCAAGGGCGACGGCGATGGCGATGGCAACGGCAAGCGCCGCTATGTCGAACACCACGATCACTACTACCGCCACGACAACGGCTACCATCGCGGCCACTACAAGCACCGCCGCCATCACAACGATTGAGCCAGCAGCAACCCCGCCCCCGAATGCCCCGAAAAAAGCCCGCCTTCCCCTGGCGGGCTTTTTGCTGCTCAGAGGATCGGCGAAATCAGCCGCGCCACGCGCATGCCCAGGCGGTTCAGGCGGTGCATGCGGCGACTCTCCTCCTGGTCCAGTTCGCGGGAGCGACTGAAATCCTCCTGCAGCATGCACTCCACCGTCCCGGCGAAAGCGGGGTCGACGCTGAACAGGGTCAGCTCGAAATTCAGCCGGAACGAACGGTTGTCCAGGTTGGCGCTGCCCACCGCCGCGGTATCGTCGTCGATCAGCAGCACCTTCTGGTGCATGAAGCCCGGCTGGTAGCGAAACACCCGGATGCCCGCCTCGAGCGCCTCGAAGGCATACAGGCTGGAGGCGGCATAGACCACCCGGTGATCGGCCCGCGCCGGCAGCAGCAGGCGCACCTCCAGGCCACGCAGCACCGCCAGGCGCAGGGCGGCGAATACCGACTCGTCGGGCACGAAGTAGGGACTGGCCAGCCAGATCCGCCGGCGCGCCGCGTTGATCACCGCGACGAATTGCAGCGAGCCGGTTTCCTGGGCATCGGCCGGGCCGCTGCTGACCAGCAGGCAGAGCACCTCGCCACCGGGGTAGCCCTCCGGCAGCAGCAGCGGCGGCAGCTCCCGGGTAACCCAGAACCAGTCCTCGGCAAAGGACTCCTGCAGGCAGGCCAGCACGGGACCGCTCAGTTCCACATGGGTATCGCGCCAGGGCGAGAGGTGCGGGTTGCCCCCGAGGTACTCGTCGCCGACGTTCAGCCCGCCGAGAAAGCCGCGCAGGCCGTCGACCACCACCAGCTTGCGGTGATTGCGGAAGTTCAGCTGAAAACGGTTGAGCAAACCACTGCGCGCCGCAGCCGAAAAAGCATGCACCGCCACCCCGCCCTCGCGCAGGTGCTGCACATAGTGGCGCGGCAGGGCATGGCAGCCGACGCGATCATAGAGAAAGAACACCTGCACGCCGTTCGCGGCCCGCTCCAGCAACAGGCTCTGCAGACGCCGACCGAGACGGTCGTCACGAACGATGAAAAACTGCACCAGGACCACCTCGCGCGCCTGGGCGATGGCCTCGAAGATCGCCGCGAAGGCGACCTGACCGTCGATCAGCAGGCGCACCTGGTTGTTCGCCAGGGGCGGCTGACGACCTAGGCGCGCCAGCACCTGCAGGTTCTGCGAGGCCTCGCTGCCGCGAGCCGCCTGGGCCTCCGCGACCCAGGGACGCCAGTCCAGCTCGGCCATCGCCCGGTGCATCTGCAGGTCGGCCTGGCGCCGCGCCTGGATATAGGCATCGAAGCGGCTGCGGCCGAACACCAGGTAGGGCAACAGGGTGAGATAGGGCATGAACAACAGGGAGATGGCCCAGGCGATGGCGCCCTGTGCGGTGCGCACGGTGAATACCGCATGGACGGCCGCAGCCACTCCGAGCGCCTGGATCAGCGCCAGCAGATAGCCCAAGAGCTGGAAAGCGCCCTGCTCCGTGCCCATGCCCCACTCCTTCGAGATGCCCTCCTGAGCATAACAGGCAGGCATGGCGATGGAGCGTCGGGAAGCGGCCGTGAAAAGCCTCCCGGACAGACCGTGGAAGACACGCTACAGCGGCTTAAACAAACGTCCCGACTTGCTCAGGGCGTTTGCTTTTGGGCTGCTGCCCAATCCCGAGAGCGGACAAAAGTCCGCTCAGGCCAGTAGCGCCATCAGGCGCCGGGCCCCCAGCAATGGGCGCTATCCGCCCCAGAGCGGACATCGTTTTCGCTGACCGTCTGTTACCCGGTTGCTACCGTTTCGGACTTGCGGGATTGCCAACCCCCATCAAGTGCCTTGAAGACAGCGATGCCTACTCGCACTGATTCCGTCTGCGCCTGGGCTCGCGCATCGGAAGCATGTAGCAAGTCTTCGTCGGCCTTCAGGACTTCAATCAGGCTGACGACACCTTTTTGGTATGCCGCAAACGAAGCTCCTCGCACGCGCCCGAGTGACCCCGGGCGAGTACGGTAGCTTGCTCCCCGCGCTTGACCAGAGCCGAGAAGGCATTTTCTACGTCCTCGGTTGCATGCAGATAAGCAGCCAGTACTTCGGCCTCCTGGCCCCTGGCCGAGTGGATCTGCGCGCTGATGCGGTCGAAATCGAACAGACGCCAGCGCAGGCCCAGCATGCCGGCGGCCTGGCTGGCACCGTTACTGAACAGGTTGCCACCGGACACCGATGTCGCGCTGCCAATCAGTCCACTCAGGGAGAGCTTGGGATAATACTCGGCGATGGCGACGCCGATTCGCGCGTTCGATACGGCAAGGCGGCGCTCGGCCGCAATCCAATCGGGCCGGCGCCTGAGCAACTCACCCGGCGATCCCGTGGCCACGATCTGCGGGGCAACCGGGATGGCGCCGACCTCGGCCAGTTCCACCCGATACGTGCCGAGTGACGAGCCCGGCATCACATCCAATACGTTCATCGTTGCGTCCAGACCTGTCTCGAGAACCGGTACGGAGCCTGGACCTGGGCAAGCGCGCCTTCAACCTGTCGCCTTTGATATTCGGCTGCCAACCCTTTGCCATAAAGAAGGTTGACAGTTGAGAGCAAGTCCTGCTGCGTTTGTACCTGCCAGTGTGCAACGTCAAGGCGGGCTTGCAATCCACGGATGCTGATGTAAATGTCGACGGCCTGTGCCGCCACAGCCAACTGTGTTGCAGTCGCATCGGCCTCCGAAGCTTGGTACTCGGCAAGCGCCGCTTCGCGCCCACGACGCAGGCCGCCGAATAGGTCCAGTTCCCAGCTCGCGCCAAGATTGACTTCGCAGGCATTGCCATAGCGGTCGAAATCGGGCGTCGAGTCAAGGACTTGCCCCAACGGCGTTTCAACCGACTGGTAGGTTCTGGCTGCTTGGCCGTTGATGTTGCCGGAAGGCAACAAGGCGGCATTTGCCGCCCCGAGTCCCGCACGCGCTTGAGCGACGCGAGCGGGCACCTGCGCGAGATCGAGGTTCTGCTCCAGCGCAAGTATCACGAATCGAGTTAGTTGCGGGTCGCCGAAACCCGTCCACCATGCGACGAGATCGGCGCTGGCAGTGGCATGCCGTTGATCTACTGCCGCCTGGCCCAGATATCGTTCCGGCAAGGGCATGTCGGGGCGAACGTAGTCTGGACCGATGGCGCAGCCTGCCGAGAGGCTGGCACTGATGAGCATGGCAAGGGTGCGCCTGGGTAGCATGGGCTTCTTCCGGAGCAGGAGATATGGCGAGCAGAATAATGGTGACCATAATACATATTGGTCACGTGCTATCCCCTTTTAAGACTGGCAGTAAGCTGTAAACCATGAGCAAAGCAGTCACTAATTCAGTTTCGGCCCGCGGCCCGGCCGATCACGAGGTGCGAGATCAAATCGTTGTCGCAGCTACCGAGCACTTCAGCCGGTATGGCTACGAGAAGACGACCGTCTCCGATCTCGCCAAAGCTATCGGTTTTTCCAAGGCCTACATCTACAAGTTCTTCGAGTCCAAGCAGGCCATTGGCGAGATGATCTGCGCGAATTGCCTGCGCCAGATCGAGGCCGAGGTCAGAGCGGCCGTCGATGAGGCCGATCGACCGCCGGAGAAGCTGCGGCGGATGTTCAAGGCGATCGTCGAGGCGAGCCTTCGCCTGTTTTTCCAGGACCGTAAGCTCTACGAGATTGCGGCTTCGGCGGCAACCGAGCGCTGGCAGGCGGCGCTCGCTTATGAAGAGCGCATTCGGAAGTTGCTTCAGGACATCTTGCAGGAAGGTCGGCAAACCGGAGACTTCGAGCGCAAGACGCCCCTCGATGAAACCGTGATGGCGATCTATCTGGTCATGCGTCCTTACCTCAACCCGCTGCTCTTGCAGCACAGCTTCGACTACACCGACGAAGCGCCCGCCCAGCTGTCTGGCCTGGTGCTGCGCAGCCTGTCGCCCTGAGACGGGGAGGTGCCGTGACTATTGACTACTTTAGTCACTAGATTCAGAGTAAGAGCCCTGACCGATTCGTCGATGGGACTCTCATGCTCCGGCGCCGCCTCTTTTTACCAACCGTCATCTACGTATTGCCGTTTGCGTTGGTCGCCTGCGGCGAAAAAACACAATCCGATCCACGCGCCGAAGCGCCGCTGGTGCGTGCCGCCATCGTTCAGGGGGCAACCCCTGCGCCACGCGCCTTCACCGGGACCGTAGCGGCTCGTGTCCAGAGCGACCTGGGCTTTCGCGTCTCCGGCAAGGTGCTGGAGCGGCTTGTGGATACGGGGCAAACCGTCAAACGCGGCCAGCCACTCATGCGTATCGATCCCGTCGATCTGAAGCTCGCCGCGCATGCACAGCGCGAAGCGGTCGCCGCTGCGCGAGCGCGGGCGCAGCAAACGGCTGAGGATGAAGCCCGCTACCGCAACCTGCGCGGAACCGGCGCGATATCGGCGTCGGCCTACGATCAGGTCAAGGCTGCGGCGGATGCCGCCAAAGCCCAGCTCAGTGCGGCCGAGGCCCAGGCTGAAGTTGCCCTCAACGCCACCCGTTATGCCGAGTTGCTGGCCGATGCCGATGGCATTGTCATGGAAACGTTGGTCGAACCCGGCCAAGTCGTCAATGCCGGCCAAGTCGTGGTGCGCTTGGCTCATGCCGGGCCCCGTGAAGCGCTTATCCAGTTGCCGGAAACCCTGCGCCCGGCAGTCGGTTCCGCCGCACAGGCCACGCTCTTCGGCAAAGAGGACGTTAGCGTTCCGACCAAGCTCCGGCAGCTATCGGATGCTGCAGATCGACTGACCCGCACCTTCGAGGCGCGCTATGTACTGGAAGGGGAACTGGCCAACGCGCCGTTGGGCACCACGGTCACCCTGCAGATCCCGGCTGGGCATTCCTCCATGCAAGGCATCTTGCGGGTACCGATCGGCGCCCTGTACGACGCAGGCAAGGGCCCCGGAGTGTGGGTCATCCAGGGCGAACCAACGCAGGTTCACTGGCAGCCGGTCGCGGTCCAGCACCTGGACGATGAGGGGGCGCGCATCACCGGTCAGCTCAAGCAAGGCGAGCGGATAGTCGCGCTCGGCGCGCACCTGCTGCACGACGGCCAGCAGGTGCGGGTGGCTGGTCAAGCCGCCGTCGCGGCGGCCGAGGGAGTCCGTCCGTGAGCGAAGGCCGTTTCAACCTGTCAGCGCTCGCCGTACGTGAGCGCTCCATCACCTTGTTCCTGATCTGTCTGATTTCGTTGGCCGGGCTCATTGCGTTCTTCAAGTTGGGTCGGGCGGAAGACCCAGCTTTCACGGTCAAGGTGATGACCATTGTTACCGCCTGGCCCGGGGCCACCGCACAGGAAATGCAGGACCAAGTCGCCGAGAAGATCGAAAAGCGCCTGCAGGAGCTGCGCTGGTACGACCGTACCGATACCTACACAAGACCCGGCTTGGCCTTCACGACCTTGACCTTGCTCGACAGCACACCGCCTTCGCAAGTGCAGGAGGAGTTCTACCAGGCCCGCAAGAAAATCGGCGACGAGGCGAAGGAGCTTCCGTCTGGCGTGATCGGGCCGATGGTCAACGACGAATACGCGGATGTCACCTTTGCCCTGTTCGCCCTCAAGGCCAAGGGCGAGCCGCAGCGCTTGCTGGTACGCGACGCGGAGGCGCTGCGCCAGCGGCTGCTGCACGTGCCGGGGGTGAAGAAGGTCAACATCGTCGGCGAGCAGTCCGAGCGCGTCTATGTCGAGCTCTCGCATGAACGCCTGGCAACCTTGGGCGTCGGCCCGCAGGAGGTGTTCGCCGCGCTCAATAGCCAGAATGCCCTGACGCCGGCGGGCTCGGTGGAAACCAAGGGGCCGGAGGTGTTCATTCGCCTGGACGGCGCCTTCGACGAATTGCAGAAGATCCGCGACACGCCGGTCGTGGCGCAGGGCCGCACGCTGAAGCTGTCGGACATCGCCGCCGTCAAGCGTGGCTATGAAGACCCGGCGACGTTCATGATTCGCAACGGCGGCGAACCTGCCTTGCTGCTGGGCATCGTCATGCGCGAAGGCTGGAACGGTCTCGACCTGGGCAAGGCGCTGGACAGCGAGGTGCGTGCGATCAACGCCGAGCTGCCGCTGGGCATGAGCCTGAGCAAGGTCACGGATCAGGCCGTCAACATCAGCTCGGCGGTCGATGAGTTCATGGTCAAGTTCTTCGTCGCGCTGCTGGTGGTCATGCTGGTGAGCTTTATCAGCATGGGCTGGCGTGTGGGCGTGGTGGTCGCCGCGGCCGTGCCGCTGACGCTGGCGGTGGTCTTCGTGGTGATGGCCGCGACCGGCAAGAACTTCGACCGCATCACCCTGGGCTCCCTGATCCTGGCCCTGGGCCTGCTGGTGGACGACGCCATCATCGCCATCGAAATGATGGTGGTGAAGATGGAGGAAGGCTACAGCCGCATCGCCGCTTCCGCCTATGCCTGGAGCCATACCGCCGCGCCGATGCTGTCGGGCACGCTGGTGACGGCCGTGGGCTTCATGCCCAATGGCTTCGCCCGCTCCACGGCGGGCGAATACACCAGCAATATGTTCTGGATCGTCGGCATCGCACTGGTTGCGTCGTGGCTGGTGGCGGTGGTTTTCACGCCCTACTTCGGCGTCAAGCTGCTGCCTCACTTCAACAAGGTCGAAGGCGGCCACGAGGCGCTCTACGATACGCCGCGCTACAACCGCTTTCGCCGGGTGCTGGGGCGCGTCATCGCATACAAATGGCTGGTCGCCGGTGCGGTGGTCGGCCTTTTCGTCCTGGCCATACTCGGCATGGGGCTGGTCAAGAAGCAGTTCTTTCCGATCTCCGATCGGCCCGAGGTGCTGGTCGAGGTGCAGATGCCCTACGGCACCTCGATCGCCCAGACCAGCGCCGCCACGGCGAAGGTGGAAGCCTGGCTGGCCGGGCAGGACAAAGCCAGGATCGTCACGGCTTACGTCGGCCAGGGCGCGCCGCGCTTCTACATGGCAATGGGGCCGGAACTGCCTGATCCGTCATTTGCCAAGATCGTGGTCCGCACGGACAACCAGGAAGAGCGCGAGGCGTTGAAACATCGGCTGCGCCAGGCGATTTCCGAGGGCCTCGCCGCCGAGGCGCGCGTGCGTGTCACCCAACTCGTGTTCGGCCCGTATTCGCCGTTTCCGGTCGCCTACCGCGTCACCGGCCCGGATGCGGAAAAGCTGCGCGACATCGCCACCGACGTGCAGCAGGTCATGAATGCCAGCCCGATGATGCGCACGGTCAACACCGACTGGGGCACGCGCACGCCCACGCTGCATTTCACCTTGCAGCAGGACCGCTTGCAGGCTGTGGGGCTGACCTCCAGCGCCGTCGCGCAACAACTGCAGTTCCTGCTGAGCGGTGTGCCCGTTACCGCCGTGCGCGAGGACATCCGCACGGTGCAGGTAGTGGCCCGTTCGGCCGGGGACACCCGCTTCGATCCGGCCAGGATCGCGGACTTCACCCTGGCGGGCGTCAACGGGCAACGCATCCCGCTGTCGCAGGTCGGCAAGGTCGATGTGCGCACGGAGGAACCGATCATGCGCCGGCGCGACCGCATGCCGACGATCACCGTGCGGGGCGACATTGCCGATGGTTTGCAGCCGCCGGATGTGTCAACGGCCATCACCCGGCAGCTACAGCCCATCATGGAGAAACTGCCGAGCGGCTATCGCATCGAGCAGGCAGGCTCCATCGAAGAGTCAGGCAAGGCGACGGTGGCGATGTTGCCGCTGTTTCCCATCATGCTGGCGATCACCCTGATCATCCTCATTTTTCAGGTGCGCTCGATTTCCGCGATGGCCATGGTCTTTCTCACCAGTCCGCTGGGGCTGATCGGCGTGGTGCCTACGCTGATTCTTTTTCAGCAGCCGTTCGGCATCAATGCGTTGGTCGGTCTGATTGCGCTATCAGGCATCCTGATGCGCAACACGCTGATTCTGATCGGACAGATCCACCACAACGAGCAGGCGGGATTGGACCCGTTTCATGCAGTCGTCGAGGCAACCGTGCAGCGTGCCCGCCCGGTGATCCTGACCGCATTGGCGGCAATCCTGGCCTTCATCCCGCTGACCCATTCGGTGTTCTGGGGAACGCTCGCCTACACGCTGATCGGCGGCACGTTCGCAGGAACCGTACTGACCCTGGTGTTCCTGCCGGCCATGTATTCCATCTGGTTCAAGATCGGGCCCGGCACAGTCACCCGCCCCATGGAGGCGCAGCACGCATGACCGGGGCTTGAGGTGATCGGATGTAGATGTGTTCGCTCACCAGAGATAACCGATATGCGGCCAGAAAGAAGCAAACGGTGCTCGCTGCGAGGCAGCCGACCGTGTGACAAGCGAGGTAGACGATGAGTGTCCGTAATGCAGTTCGTATCGTGGTGACGGGGACAGGTACCGTCGGACCACTGGGGTGCGGCACCGAGACGGTCTGGTCCCGTCTGTTGGCGGGACAGTCGGGCATCCGTGCCCTGCCTGCCGATCTGGCCGATGGTACCGGCTGCGCTGTAGGCGGGCGGGTGCCAACGCTGGAGGAGGACAGACAGGCGGGCTACGACCCGGAGCGAATCGTCGCCGCCAAGGAGCGCAAGAAGATGGATCGCTTCATCGAGTTTGCGCTCGTTGCCGCTCAGGAAGCCTTGGCGCAGGCGGCCTGGCAGCCGGCAGACGAGGAACAACGGCAGCGAACCGCAACCATCATTGCATCCGGTGTCGGTGGGTTCGGTGCCATCGCCGAGGCCGTGCGCACCACGGACGAGCGCGGGCCGCGCCGGCTCTCGCCATTCACCGCGCCTTCGTTTCTCGCCAATATGGCGGCCGGGCACGTCTCCATCCGGCACGGCTTCAAGGGGCCGCTCGGGGCACCGGTGACCGCCTGCGCGGCCGGGGCGCAAGCCATCGGTGATGCGGCCCGGCTGATCCGTAGCGGCGAAGCGGATATTGCAGTGTGCGGCGGGACCGAGGCCGCGATCCATCGCGTTACCCTCGGAAGCTTTGCTGCGGCGCGTGCGTTGTCCACTGGATTCAACGACCGCCCCCAGCAAGCGTCGCGTCCGTTCGACCGCGACCGGGATGGCTTCGTCATGGCCGAAGGCGCCGGCCTGCTGGTGATCGAATCGCTGGAACATGCGCTGGCACGCGGCGCACGGCCACTGGCGGAACTGGTCGGCTACGGCACCAGCGCCGATGCCTATCACCTGACCGCGGGCCCGGAGAACGGTAGCGGCGCTCGACGCGCAATGGAGCAGGCGTTGCGGCAGGCCGGTATTGCCTCGGGCGATGTGCAGCACATCAATGCACATGCGACCTCCACTCAAGTTGGAGACCGGGGCGAGCTGGCCGCCATTCGGTCCGTCTTCGGGACCGGATCGGGCGTGGCGATCACATCGACCAAATCCAGTACCGGCCATCTACTGGGGGCGGCAGGCGGGATCGAGGCCATCTTCACCATCCTGGCGCTACGCGATCAGATCGTCCCACCCACACTGAACCTCGTTGATCCCGACGACGCGGCTGACGGACTCGATCTGGTTGGCCTGGTCGCGCGGAAAATGCCGATCCAGTACGCCCTGTCAAACGGGTTCGGGTTTGGTGGTGTCAATGCCAGCGTGCTGTTTCGTCGCTGGGAACCATTCCGATGAAACCTCTGACCCGGGAAGCCTGGATTGCAAGAGGCCCGGTTGGCCAGGCGGCGAGAGGCTGGTACAGGCGGCGAGCGAGGCCTTCGCACCGCTCGGCTACGACCTTTCGCCAATGACGTTGGTGATAGCTGGATCGAATTCCACCCGATCGGCGTCCTGCTCGCGGTGGAGCCATGGAACCTCCCGATCTATGAGCTCACCCGCGTGATTGCAGTTGGCAACCCGGTAAGGTTTCTTCTGACATTCCGTGCAGTCACCTCCTGAGAACGACAGTGATCGACATGAAACGTTCGTATCTGGTGTTGCCCTTCTGCTGCGCGGTCTCCCTCGCCCAGGCCGCCGAACCGCCCGTCCAGCAGTACCGCTACGGCCTCCCCCTGGATATCGCCAGGGTCATCTCCATCGAGACGCCCTACGATCCCTATGTCTGCAGGATCGTCGACGCCAGGATGACCTACCTGGACTCCGCCGGCGAAACCAAGGTCGTCGCCTATCGCAAACTATCCGCCGGCTGTCTCCTGAAGACCTGATGCGCCGCCTTCCTGTCCCCACAGGGACGTGGGGTACAGGAGTTGACGGGACTCCCTCCTTGCCGTGCTGGCTGCATTAGTCGAGCAGCAGAAGCACGACATAAGACCGCAGAACAGCAGAACCAATGCCCGCTCCGGCAACGCATGGGCCATCCGCACGCCCCAGCCAACGCCAACGCCAACGCCAACGCCAAACAGACCGCCGATCGCCAGGGAAATGCCCAGCATCCAGTCGACCCGTCCGTGCAGGGCGTAGGTGACCAGGCTGACCACCGTGCTGGGCGCGGCCAGCGCCAGCGAAAGGCCCTGGGCGACGACCTGGCTACTACTGCGCCTCCATCAGGGCCTGACAGGGCCGCCTGCTGACGCTTGAGCTGCTTGATGCTCAGTTGCCGGCGCGCCGAGGCTGTCCTGGTCGGGGGATTGGCTGCGGATGCAAGCCATAAATGACAATGCCCGTATCTTACGATACGGGCATTGTCCTCATCCGCCCCACCGACTGCCAGGTTTTCACACAGTCTGCGGAGGCGGCCTCTTCACCACGCGCTGCGGCTTACAGCAGCGGACCGGCGTTGCGGATGGCGTCGGAGACGTCGAACTTCTTGAAGTTCTCGATGAACTGCCTGGCCAGGGTGCGCGCCGCCTCGTCGTAGGCGCTCTTGTCGGCCCAGGTGTTGCGCGGGTTGAGCAGCTGGGTCTCGACCCCCGGCACCACCTTCGGCACGTCCAGGTTGATGATCGGCAGGCGCTCGGTCTCGACGCCGATCAGCGCGCCGCTCTGGATCGCCGCGATCACGCCGCGGGTGGTCGGGATGTTGAAGCGCTTGCCGACGCCGTAGCCGCCGCCGGTCCAGCCGGTGTTGACCAGATACACCTTGGAGTCGTAGCCCTGGATGCGCTTGATCAGCAGCTCGGCGTACTCGCCGGCCGGGCGCGGGAAGAAAGGCGCGCCGAAGCAGGTCGAGAAAGTCGACTTGATGCCGCTGCCGGAGCCCATCTCGGTGGAGCCGACCAGCGCAGTGTAGCCGGACAGGAAGTGGTAGGCCGCCTGCTCGTTGTCGAGGATCGACACCGGGGGCAGCACGCCGGTCAGGTCGCAGGTGAGGAAGATCACCGCATTGGGCTCGCCGGCGCGGTTGTCCGCCACGCGCTTCTCGATCAGCTCGCGCGGATAGGCGGCGCGGCTGTTCTGGGTCAGGCTGCTGTCGGCGTAGTCGGGCTGGCGGCTGCGGGGATCGAGCACCACGTTTTCCAGCACGGCGCCGAACTGGATGGCCTTCCAGATCACCGGCTCGTTCTTCTCGGACAGGTCGATGCACTTGGCATAGCAGCCGCCCTCGATGTTGAACACGGTGCCCACACCCCAGCCGTGCTCGTCGTCGCCGATCAGGTAGCGGCCCGGGTCGGCGGAGAGGGTGGTCTTGCCGGTGCCGGACAGGCCGAAGAACAGGGTCACGTCGCCCTCTTCGCCCATGTTGGCGGCGCAGTGCATCGGCAGCACGTCGAGTTCCGGCAGCAGGAAGTTCTGCACGGAGAACATCGCCTTCTTCATCTCGCCGGCGTACTGCATGCCGGCCAGCAGGACCTTCTTGGCGGCGAAGTTGATGATCACGCAGCCCTCGGAGGCGGTGCCGTCGCGCTCCGGCACGCATTCGAAATAGGGCGCGTTGAGAATCTGCCATTCGCTCTTGCCGGCGGGATTGAATTTTTCCGGATTGATGAACAGGCAGCGGCCGAACAGGTTATGCCAGGCGGTCTCGGTGCTCATCTTGACCGCCAGGTAGTGCTCCGGGTCGGCACCTACATGGACGTGCGAAACGAAGCGATCGCGCTCGGCGAGATAGGCTTCGACCCGCAGCCAGAGCGCTTCGAACTTGTCGACGGGGAACGGACGGTTGATGCTGCCCCAGGCGATCTTGTGCTGGGTACCCGGCTCCTCGACGATGAAGCGGTCGGTCGGGGAACGCCCGGTACGATGGCCGGTCCGGACCACCAACGAGCCGTTGGCGGCCAGCTCGCCCTCTCCGCGGCGGATGGCTTCTTCTACCAGTTGGGCGGCGCTGATGTCGGTAAACACGGCTTGAGTGGCTTGCGTCATGTGCGTCCGATCGGCTTGTGGCCGATTCCTCCATACGTTTTTGTAGCGCGACATCCGGTCACGCTACAGATAAAAGATAAAAAAAGTGCGTCGATTATGCCAGAAAAGCCGACGACACAGTAGGAGCCGTTAGTCCGGCAAAGGTTCAATGCTGCGCCCCAAGCCGTGCCACATCGTTGCCATGGATCACAAGCACGACAGGAATCCCCCGGGACGAGCAGGAAACCGCCGTTGCGGGTAACCCCGCCGAGCACTCAATGCCGCGTCGTCGAGGGCTCCTCGCTGCCGCCACCGGCGAACAGCTGGGCGATATCGGTGGCATCGAACTCGTAGCGCTGGTTGCAGAACTGGCAGTCGACCACCACCAGACCGCTGCGCTCGCTCAGCAGTTGCTCGGCATCCGCGTGCCCCAGGCTGGACAGGGCGTTGGCCGAGCGCTCGCGCGAACAGCTGCAGTGAAAACGCAGCGGCAGCGGCTCGAACAGGCGCACGGCCTCCTGGTGATAGAGGCGGTGCAGGAGGGTTTCGTTGTCCAGCCCGAGCAGTTCCTCGGCGGTCAGGGTATCGGCCAGGGTGACCAGGTGCTCCCAGCTGGCCGCGCGCGCCTCGGCATCTTTCAGGCGCTCGCCGGGCAGCTGCTGGAGCAGGAAACCGCGGGCGCGACGGCCGTCGGCGTTGAGCCAGAAGCGCGTCGGCAGCTGCTCCGAGCTGGCGAAATAGCCGGACAGGCAGTCGGCCAGGCTGTCGCCCTGCAGTTCGACGATACCCTGGTAGCGCTGCCCTTGGGCGGGATCGACGGTCAGGGTCAGCAGGCCCTCGGGCATCAGCTCGCGCAGCCCGGCGTCGGTCGGGATCTGCTCGGCGTGATAGCGGGCGATGCCGCGCACCTCGCGCTCGCTGGAGCACTCGACCATGAGCAGGGGCACCGCCCCCGAGGAACGCGCCTGCAACACCAACAGGCCGTCGAACTTGAGGGTACCGACCAGCAGCGCAGCGGCGGCGAGCAGCTCGCCGAGCAGTTGGGCGACCGGTTCGGGATAGGGGTGCTTGGCCAGCACCTCGGCGTAGCTGCCGCGCAGGTCGGCCAATTCGCCGCGCACGTCGGTGTCGTCAAAGAGAAAGCGTTGGGTGAAATCGAAATCGGGCATATCGGCTGGCCATGGCTGGAGACGGGGCTGGCGATGGCCAGTCCGCGAAGTCGGAACAACCGCCACAGGCGGCCGACTCGCCGGGGAATTCTAGGAAGAAAGGCCGGGACCTCCAAGCTTTCCGTCATTATTCGGCCATACCCTACCACTCGTCGGGTGAAGCGATAATTTCCCGCTCCTAACCGATACTCCAACCACCCTTAAAAATATAAGGAATTGAAGGGGTTACAGGGTCAAGGCGGCCATCGTTATGCCACCCCACGAGTGGCACGGAGACATCAGGCTCCGTGCTTGACAGTGTCCTCGCTCGACCGCCTATACCTGTATCACCGCATTCCCTCTCAACGAGGCACACCAAACATGGATGTGAGCGTTTTCGGTACCGGATACGTCGGACTGGTCCAGGCCGCTGCCCTGGCCGACGTCGGGCACCGCGTTCTCTGCGTCGACATCGACGAAGTGAAGATCAAGCAGCTGCAGCGGGCGGTACCGCCCATCCAGGAGCCCGGTCTTTCCGCGATGATCGACGACAACCTGCGCGAGGGGCGGCTGTTCTTCAGCACCCAGGCCAGCGATGCGGTGATCCACGGCCAGCTGATCTTCATCGCCGTCGGCACCCCCTCGGACGAGGACGGCTCCGCCGACCTGCGCCACGTGCTGGGGGTGACCCGCGAGATCGCCAGCCACATGCAGGCCGACTGCACGCTGGTGATCAAGTCCACCGTACCGGTGGGTACCGCCAGCCAGGTGGAAGCGGTCGCCCGCGCCGAACTCGACCGCCTGGGCAAGGACCGGCTGGCGGTGCGGGTGGTCTCCAACCCGGAGTTCCTCAAGGAGGGCAGCGCGGTCAACGACTGCGTCCGTCCCGACCGGATCATCGTCGGCAGCGACGACGAACTGGCCCGCGCCCAGCTCGCCGAGCTCTACGCGCCCTTCTGCCGCAGCCGCGACAAGCTGATCTTCATGGACAACCGCAGCGCGGAGCTGACCAAATACGCGGCCAACGCCATGCTGGCCACGCGCATCAGCCTGATGAACGAGCTGGCCAACCTCGCCGAGCGCCTGGGCGCCGACATCGAGGCGGTGCGCCGGGGCATCGGCTCCGACCCGCGCATCGGCTACCACTTCATCTACCCCGGCTGCGGCTTCGGCGGCTCCTGCTTTCCCAAGGACCTGCGCGCCCTGCTGCACACCGCCAGCGCCAGCGGCCAGCCGCTGCGCCTGCTGCAGAGCGTCCAGGACGTCAACGAAACGCAGCGCCTGGTGCTGTTCCACAAGCTGCAGAAGCTCTACCCCGAGGGAC
Source organism: Azotobacter beijerinckii (assembly GCF_900110885.1). Classification (GTDB taxonomy): domain Bacteria; phylum Pseudomonadota; class Gammaproteobacteria; order Pseudomonadales; family Pseudomonadaceae; genus Azotobacter; species Azotobacter beijerinckii. Next base: position 99,356 of record NZ_FOFJ01000007.1, read on the forward strand.
TGGCCGGCAAGGCCATCGCCCTCTGGGGGCTGGCCTTTAAGCCGAACACCGACGACATGCGCGAGGCACCCAGCCGCTACCTGATGGAGGCGCTGTGGCACGCCGGCGCGACGGTGCGCGCCTTCGACCCGGAGGCGATGTCCGAATGCCGGCGCCTGTACGGCTACCGCGACGATCTGGTGCTCTGCGCTACCCGCGACGACACCCTGCAGGACACCGACGCGCTGGTCATCTGCACCGAATGGAAGGCCTTCCGGGTGGTCGACTTCGAACTGCTCGCCCACCAACTGCGCGACCGCCTGATCGTCGACGGACGCAACCTCTACAGCCCCCAGCAAGCGGCGGCCGCCGGCCTGCGCTACCTGGGCATCGGCCTGCCCTACGTCGACCCGCAGGGGGGCGCGCAATGAAGGTCCTGGTCACCGGCGCCGCCGGCTTCATCGGTGCCCACTGCGTGCGCCGGCTGCTGCTCGACGGCCATCGGGTGATCGGCCTGGACAACTTCAACGGCTACTACGACCCGGCCCTCAAGGAGGACCGGGTGCGCTGGGTGCGCCGCGAGGCCGGCGACTTTCCGCTGTGGCGGCTGGATCTCGACGATGCCACCGGCATCGCCGAACTCTTCGCCAGCCAGCGCCCGGAGGCGGTGGTGCACCTCGCCGCCCAGGCCGGCGTGCGCCATTCGCTGAGCCATCCGCAGGACTACGTGCAGAGCAACCTGGCGGGCTTTCTGAACATTCTCGAAGGCTGCCGCCGGCAGCCGGTGCAGCACCTGATCTACGCCTCGTCCAGCTCGGTGTACGGCGCCAACCAGCACACCCCCTATTCGGTGCAGGACAACGTCGACCATCCGCTGTCGCTGTACGCCGCGACCAAGAAGGCCAACGAGCTGATGGCCCACAGCTACAGCCACCTGTTCGGCATTCCCGCCACCGGCCTGCGCTTCTTCACCGTCTACGGCCCCTGGGGCCGGCCGGACATGTCGCCGATCCAGTTCGCCCAGGCCATCGTCGAGGGGCGGCCGCTGCGCCTGTTCAACCATGGCCAGCACCGGCGCGACTTCACCTACATCGACGACGTCGTCGAAGGACTGGTGCGGCTGCTCCCGCAGCCGCCCCAGCCCGATCCGCTCTGGGACCGCGAACGGCCCCGGGCGGAAAGCAGCATGGCGCCCTGGCGCCTGTACAACATCGGCGGGCATCGACCGATCGCCCTCACCGACTACATCGATACCTTGGAAAGGCATCTGGGCCGCAAGGCCCTGCGAGAATTGCTGCCTTTGCAGCCCGGGGACGTGCTCGACACTTATGCCGACGTCTCGGAACTACAGCGGGACACCGGCTTTCAGCCCCAGGTGAGCCTCGAAGAAGGCCTCGCGCGCTTCGTCGCCTGGTTTTGCCACTACTACAGGATCGGCAGCCCCGATGCCGCGGCCCCTCAACCCGCCGCGAGCGGGGAGCTGCCGTACGAGGTAATGCGCAATGAATGCCCCGGGAAACTCACTCCAAGGACCCAGCCTCGCTAAGGACGGACAAACCAGCCCCCAGGAAAAACGCATCGACCCCTCGCAACGCGAGAAAATCCAGAACGCCCTCTGGGTGCACAACCACGGCTGGCTTATCGGGCGCCAAGGCGGTCGCCCCTGGACCCTTTCGCGCACCAAGCGCCTCAGCGAAACGCTCGCCGCCTTGCTGCTGCTGCTGCTGCTCTCTCCCCTGCTGCTGGGCATCGCCCTGCTGATCAAGCTGGGCAGCCCGGGTCCCGTGCTGTTCGTCCAGCAGCGCACCGGCTTTCGCGGACGCCGCTTCGGCATGTTCAAGTTCCGCAGCATGGTGGCCAACGCCGAGGCCCTCAAGGAGTCGCTGCGCCATCTGAACAAGCACGGCCCCGAGTCCATCGACTTCAAGATCGACGCCGATCCGCGGGTCACGCCGATCGGCCGCTGGCTGCGCCGCACCAGCCTGGACGAGCTACCCAACCTGATCAACGTGGTGCGCGGCGAGATGCGCCTGGTCGGCCCGCGGCCCACCTCGTTCAACGCCAGCCGCTACCACCAGCACCACCTCGGCCGGCTGAGCATCTATCCGGGCATGACCGGCCTCTGGCAGATCTCCGGGCGCAGCAACGTCGACTTCGACGACCGGGTCGAACTCGACATGGCCTACATCCGCCGACAGGGCCCCCTGCTGGACCTGTGGATTCTCCTGAAGACCCCTATCGAAGTGTTCAGCGGCCACGGCGCCAGCTGAACCCTCATCCCATCCAGGCCGTGTACGCACCAGGGAGTCAGCATCATGACCATGCTCCGTTCCGAGGAAACCAAGCTATTGCTGGAGCAGGACAAGCGCGTCCTCAGTCCCAGCGAAGTCAACCTGACGGCCACGGTGCTCGACCAGGCCTGCCGGACCCTGCTGCTGATCGCCCCGACCAGCGGCTGCGGGACCACCTCCAGCGCCCTGAGCATGGCCCGGCAACTGGCCCAGTCGGCCAAGGGCAAGCTCCTGCTGGTCGACGCCAGCCCGTCGGCCACCGGCCTCAGCTCGCGCCTGGGCATGGCGGCCGACCCGGGCCTGTTCGAACTGCTGCACAGCGAACACCCCGAGCAGCAGTTCGGGCGCTGCATCCAGCGCCATCCCGACCTGCCCTTCGACCTGCTGCCGCTCGGCCATCCCTCCCCGGCGAGCGGCCGCTTCACCGCCGAGGACCTGCAGCGCCTGCTGGGCTGCCTGGCCGCCCGCTACCGTTTCGTGGTGATCGACGCCGAAGCCGTCTACAGCGGCACCAGCGGCCTGACCCTGGCGGCCATGGCCGACGGCGTGGTGCTGGTGGTCCGCGCCGAAGAAACCCGCTGGGAAGTCGCCCAGGCCGCCGTGCAGCGCCTGCGGCAGGCCAACGCCAACCTGTTGGGCAGCGTGTTCAACGCCCGCAAGTTCTATATGCCGAAGTGGCTCTACAAGCTTCTTTGACCCTGCAGACAGGACCGACGCCATGAAGAATCCGACACGCCGCCTGCTCGCCCTGACCCTCGCCCTTGCCGGCCTGGCCGGCTGCTCCAGCCCGCCCAGCAGCCGCACGATCCCCGCCACCCTCCTGACCGCCCCCGAGGCGCAGGCCACGCAGACCGAACTGATCCCGGTGACCCAGGTGCTGCGCCCGCAGGACGTGCTCGACGTGATCTTCCACATCGAGATGGACTCGCCCAACGCCTACCGCATCCAGCCCGGCGACCAGCTGGAGATCCAGTTCGCCACCGCCAAGGGCCTGACCGGCATCAAGACGGTGATGCCCGACGGCACCGTCAACCTGGAATACGTCGGCAGCCTGAAGGTCGCCGGCCTGACCGTCGAGGACGCCCAGGCCCTGATGGTCGAGCGCTACCGGGAAACCCTGCGCACGCCGCTGATCACCGTCTCCGTGGCCAAGGCGCAGAGCCGCACGCAGAACCTGCGCGACACCCTGTTCAGCCCGAACAGCGGGATGAGCCGGGAAATCTCCGTCGGCGCCGACGGCCGCGCCAGCTTCCCGATGCTCGGCAGCATGCAGCTCGGCGGCATGAGCCGCGACGAACTCGAGCGGCAACTGAACGAGCGCTACCGCACCGAAGTGGGGCCGATCCAGGTCGACGTGCTGCTCAAGTCCACCGCCGCCAACGAGGTGTACGTGCTCGGCGAGGTCGGCCAGCCCGGCGCCTATCCGGTGCGCCGGCCGGTGTCGGTGCTGGAGGCGCTGACCCTGGCGCGCGGGCACAACCCCGTCACCGCCGATCTGGACTCGGTGCTGGTCCTGCACCGCCGCGGCGGCGAGGTGCTGGCGCGCACCTACGACCTCAAGTCGCTGCTCAAGGACGACGCCGCCGCGGCCAGCGTGGCCTACCTGCAGCCGGACGACCTGCTCTTCGTGCCGCGGGCCGGCCTGGTCCGCGCCGGCGACACCGCCCGCCAGCTGGCCAACATGGTGCTCTTCAGCGGCTTCAACTTCGGCTTCACGTATAAAACCAACTGACAAGGACCCCTCGCGATGGACGCCCTCAGGACCGAGAACCACCTGTATGAGTTCTTCTCCACGCTGTTCGCCAACCGACGCCTGATCAAGCGGGTGTTCCTGGTCTTCGCCGCCTTCACCCTGCTGCTGCCGCTGCTGCTTCGGGAGTCGTTCGAGATCACTGCGGAAGTCATGGTGCAGTCGAAGAAGGTTGCCCAGACCGAGGCCAACAGCGCCACCCTGCAGCAGGAAACCGACAAGTTCCTGCCGCCGACCCTGGCCGACATGGAAACCGAAAGCAGCATCCTGAGTTCCCCCGAGCTGGTCCGGGAAACCCTCGACACGCTGCGCGGGGAAGGCCTCGTCCTGAAGGACGACGGCCTGCTCAATCGGCTGCTCGCTCCGCTGCGCGAGCACCTGCTCGTCCCCCTGCGCGCGCAGGTGCTCGATCCGCTGCGCAGTGCCCTCGGCCTCACGGTCGATCCACCCCGCGACAGCCGCCTCGACAAACTGACCCTGGAGACCCTGGAGGACCTCGACGTCGTCCCGCTGCCCGGCTCCAACGTCATCTCCGTGCACTACCGGGCCAGCGATCCGGCCCTCGGCACCCTGTTCGTCAACCGCCTGCTCGACACCTACCTGGTGCGGCGCCAGGCGTTGCACTCCAACGACCTGCCGGAAGCCTTCTACGAACAGAAGAAGACCCAGTACCAGGAACAGCTAGGCGGCCTCGAAGGCCAGCGCCTCGCCCTGCTCGAACGGATCCGCGCGGCCAACCCCGAGGAGGAAATCACCTTCCGCCTCAACGCCATCAACCAGGAAGAGCAGGCCCTCAACCTGTACCGCGACCGCCAGCTGGAGAACCAGCGCTGGGTGGACTACCTGCAGAACAGCCTGGCCGTGGCCCGCAAGGCCAGGCTGACCGACTACGGCTTTCCCTACACCTTCGCCAGCACCATCGACAAGGTCGCCTTCGAGGACCGCGAGATCCGCCAGCTCGGCGACCGGCTGATCGAGCAGATCGGCCAGTACGGTGCCGAGAGCGACGTCTACCGCTCGGACAGCGTGCCGATGCAAAACCTCTACGCGCAGATCAGCCGGACCCGCCAACAGTTCCTCCAAGTGGTCAGCAACCGCATCAGCGAGCGCACCAAGGACCTGGAAATCATCGCTGGGGTGATCGCCCAGAAGACCGCGCGGATCGACGAGTACCAGGGCCGCATCCGCGAACTGCAGGACGCGCAGAGCGGCCTGCGCCAGCTCAACACCGAGATCGAGGCCCTCCACCAGGCCTTCTTCACCTACACCCAGCGCTACGAGGAAAGCCGCAGCCGCAGCCAGCTGGAGGGCGGCCTGTCCAACGCCAAGGTCCTCAGCCGGCCCTTCGAGCCCACCGAGGCGAGCTTTCCCAAGCCCCTGCTGATCATCCCCCTCGGCCTGCTCACCGCCCTGCTGCTGGCCGTCGCCGTGGGCTACATCCGCGAGTTCTTCGACCATCGCTTCAAGCATCCCGAACAGCTCCTGCGCCAGCTCGGCCTGCCCGTGCTGATGACCATCAATGCCGAGCAGCCCAGCGCGCTGCCCAATCCGCACAAACCCGGGAGCCTGCCATGGATTCGACACTGGGCCGGCGACTGAGCGCCAGCCAGGAGAAAACCCCGCTGCGGGTCGCCCATCTGCTCAGCAGCGGCGGCTTCTACGGCCTCGAGCGGATGCTCCTGGAGCATTGCCTGTACGCCCCCGGCGAACACCGGGTGCTCCTGCTCGACGGCCCGGAGTCGCTGGCCCGGCGCTTTCGCGAGGCCGGCGTGGAACTGACCCGCTGCACCGGCCTGGGCAGCCTGCTGCGCCAGATGGGACCGCCGGACGAGCGGCCGACGCTGCTCAACGGCCACGGATTCAAGGGGCTGCTCTACGGCTGGCTGAGTGCATGGTGCCTCGGCCTGCCGCTGGTCGCCACCCAGCACGGCTTCACGCCGCGCAGCCGCAAGCAGCGCCTCTACGCCTGGCTCAGCCTGCGGCTGTGCCGCACCCCGCAGGTCCGTGCGGTGGTCTGCGTGGCCGACAGCATCGCCCGCCAGCACCGCGCGGCCGGGGTCGGCGCCGGCAAGCTGCACGTGCTGCCCAACGGCCTGCCGCCCGCCCCCGAGGTCGTCTACCTGCGCCCGCCGACGGCCCCCGCCGCGCCGCTGATCGGTTTCGTCGGACGCCTCAGCGCGGAAAAGGGGCCGGACCTGTTCGTCGAACTGGCCATCGCACTTTGCCATCGCGATCCCCGCCTGCACGCCGTACTGCTCGGCGAAGGGCCGCTGCGCGATCCCCTGCAGCAATCCATCGATGCCGCCGGCCTGCGCGGGCGCATCGCCCTGCCCGGCTACCGGACGGACCTGCCGGCCTGGCTGCGCGCCCTCGACGTGCTGGTCATCAGCTCGCGCAGCGAAGGCACGCCGATGGTGCTGCTCGAGGCCATGCAGGCCGGCGTGCCGGTCGCCGCCTTCGCCGTCGGCGGCATTCCCGACATGCTCGAGCACGAGGCCTCCGGCCTGCTCAGCCCGCCCGGCGACCTTGCCGGGCTGACCGCCCAGGTCGGGCGTCTGCTGCTCGACAAGCCGCTGCGCCAGACGCTGACCGACCAGGCCCGGCTCGCCCAGCTCCGCCACTACCACCTGCCGGCCCAGGCCGAGCATTGGCGCCAGCTGTACTGCAACGCGGTCGGAGGGTAATGCGATGCCCCTGGTACTGCCCCTGGCCCTGCTGCTCGGCCTGGCCTGCCTGCTGCTCCTGGCCAGCCCCTATCCCTATCTGGCGCCACTGGCCCTTCCCGCCCTCGCCGGCCTTGCCCTGCTCTACCGCAAACCGGTCTGGGGCCTGCTCGTGCTGGTCGCCCTGGTGCCCTTCGAAGGACTGTTCGCCGCCGCCGGCGGTGGCGGCGTCACCGCGAACAAGCTGCTCGGCCTGGCGCTGATCGCCATCGCCGGACTGCAACTGCTGCTGCGCCAGCTGCCGGCACAGCGCCTGCGCAGCAACCTGTGGCCGGTGCTGCTGGCCTTCCTGGCCTGCTACCTGCTCAGCCTGGCGTTCAGCAGCGACCTTGGCCTGTCGCTGCAGCACCTGCGCCAGTTCGCCGTCGGCCTGGTGCTGTTCGCCCTCAGCGTGCTGCTCGGCCACGACCTCGACCTGCCGGCCCTGGCCCGCGCGGTGGTGCTGTCGGTGGCCAGCACCTGCGTGGTCGCCCTGGCCTCCGCCAGCCACCAGCCGGACGGCAGGGCCATCGGCCTGCTCTCCGACCCCAACTACTTCGCCCTGCTGATCAGCGTCGCCTTCCCCCTGGCGCTGCTCCTGACGCTGCGTGCGCCGCGCTGGCCGCAACGGCTGTTATGGCTGGCGCAGCTGGTGCTGCTGCTCGCCGCTCTCGGCCGCACCGGCTCGCGCTCCGGCCTGCTGGTGGTGGTGCTGACCGCCGCCATCGCCGCCTGGCACTACCGCGACGGCGTGAAACACCTGCTGACCCGCCACCTCGGCTGGCTGATCCTCGCCCTGGCGATCGTCCTGCCGCTGAGCCCTGCGCTGCTGCCGGAAAGCTTCATCCAGCGCCTGGAGGTCCTCACCAGCCTGAAGTCCGGGGTCAAGTCCCACGCCGACAACTCCCTGGCCCGGCGCAGCGCCTACCTGGTGGTGGGTGGCGAGATCATCGCCGAGCATCCGCTGCTCGGCAGCGGTCCCGGCACCTTCCCCCTGCATTTCGCCAGGACCGGCTACGCCATCGCCTTCGCCAACCAGCCCATACCGACGCAACTGTTCCGCGAAGCGCACAACACCTACCTGAGCATGTTCAGCGAGATCGGCCTGCCCGGCGGCCTGCTGTTCGCCGGCCTGCTGCTGCTCGGCCTGCGCAACTGCCAGGTCGCCCGCCGTCACTGGCTGAGCCGCGGCGATCCCGAACGGGCGGCGCTGGCCACCCACTTCGGCCTGTCCTGCCTGGCGCTGGCCTGCTTCCTGTTCTTCCTCAGCGTGCCGAGCCACAAGTACCTCTGGGTGATGCTCGGGATAACCAGCGTCCTGCGCCTGCAGGCCGACGACGACGCCGCCGGAGCACGGCCATGAAACGGATCGCGATCATCGTCCCGACCCTCGACGAAGCCGCCCGGCTCGGCCGCACCCTCGAGGCCGCGCGGCGCGCCGCCGAACAGGCCGGCCTCGAGTACGAGCTGATCGTCCCGGACAACGGCTCCCGCGACGGCAGCCAGGCGCTGGCCCGCCGCCTCGGCGCACGGGTGCTGGACTGTCCCGGGATGAGCATCGGCGCCCTGCGCAACCGCGGCGCCGCGGCGAGTAGCGGCGACTGCCTGGCCTTCCTCGACGCCGACATGGAGATGCCCCCGGACTGGCTGACCACCTGGCGCGCGGTGCGCGCCGAGGACCGCGCCGAGGTGCTCGGCCTGCTCCACCAGGCGCCCCCCCAGGCGCCCTGGTACGCCCGCGCCTGGCTGCAGCGGCTGGCCGCCGAGCGCGACCGGCCGGCGCTGCTGGACTGGCTGCCGACCGCCAACCTGTGCCTGGAGCGCGCCTGGTTCGAGCGCGTCGGCGGCTTCGACGAGCGCCTGCGCAGCGGCGAGGACAAGGACCTCGGCCTGCGCCTCGGCCAGGCCGGCGCGCGCCTGCTCAGCCTGCCCGCCCCCACGGTGCTCAACTGGGGCTTCGAAAGCAGCTGGGGCGAATGGCTGGGCAAGGAACTCTGGCGGCAGAGCAGTCAGGCCCAACTGCTGCGCAAGGGCCGCGCCAGCCTGCGCCGGCTGCGCTTCCCGTTGCTCGCGGCCGGGCACTGGGCGCTCGACGCGCTGGCGCTGCTCGGCCTGCTGCTCGGCCAGCCGGCCGCCGCCCTCGGCGCCTTCGCGCTGGGCTGGCTGCCGGCCGTCCTGTTGACCCTGCGCCACCGCTACACCCGACAGCGCCCGCTGCTGGCGGTGCGCCTCACGGTGCTTCACTGGCTGCGCCTGCACGTCGCCGGCATCGCCCTGCTGATGGGGCTGGTCGATCTGAACGCACGGAGGCCTTCCCGTGGCTGAAGCGACTTTCTGGCTGTGCCTGCTCCTGCCGCTCCTCGCCTACCTGGGCTACCCGGCCCTGCTGGCCCTGTACGCCCAGTTCCGCCGCCCCGCGCCGGCCGGCGCGCCGCAGGCGCTACCGCGGGTCAGCGTGATCGTCGCCGCCTACAACGAAGAGCGGAACATCGTGGCCAAGCTGCGCTCGCTGCTCGACGACGCCTACCCGCGCGAGCGGCGGCAGATCATCGTCGCCAGCGACGGCTCCGGCGACGCCACCGTGGCGCTGGCCCGGCGCGTCGCCCAGCTCCGCCCCTGGGACGACATCCTGGTGCTGGACCTGCCGCGCAGCGGCAAGGCCGGAGCGCTGAACGACGCGGTGGCGGTGGCCGACGGCGAGATCCTGGTGTTCAGCGACGCCGACACCCTGTGGACCGGCGACACCCTGCGCCCGCTGATCGCCCCCTTCGCCGACCCGCAGGTCGGCGCCACCATCGGCAACGTGACCCTCCCCGCCGCAGGCCGGGCGCTGGCCATCGGCGACCGGCTCTATCGCGCCTACGAATCCTGGCTGCGCCGCCTGGAAAGCCGCACCGGCTGCCTGGCCTCGGCCGACGGCGGGCTGCAGGCCCTGCGTCGCAGCCTGTTCCAGACGGTGCCGGCGGATGTCACCGACGACTTCTTCCTGAGCACCTGCGCGCCGGTGGCCGGGCAACGCATCGTCTTCGCCGAAGCCGCCCGGGTCGCCGATGCCGGCGTGGAAAGCGCCGACAACCAGTTCCGTCGCCGCCGCCGGATCACCACCCGCGGCCTGCGCAGCCTGGCCCACCGCCGCGAACTGCTCGACCCGCGCCGGCACGGCCTGCTCGCCCTCGGCCTGCTCACCCACAAGCTCATCCGCCGGCTCGCGCCGATCCTGCTGATTCCCCTGCTGCTGAGCAGTTTCTGGCTGTGGAACGCCGGCGTCTTCTACCGCCTCGCCCTGCTCGCCCAGCTCGCCGGCTACGGGCTGGCGGTGATCGGCCTGCTCGGCCAGCGCCGACACCTGCCGAAACCCTTCCACCTGGCCGCCTACCTGCTGGTGACCCTGGCCGCGATGAGCGCCGGCGTCTGGCAGTTCCTCGGCGGGCGGCGCTATCGGCACTGGAATCCACAACAAAACCGCTAGGGTCTAACCCTAAGGAAGCCCCATGCCACTCAAGCAGCTGATCAAGGCCGGCACCGGCTGGCTCTGCCTCAACACCCCCGCCGGGCAGCGCCTGCTGCGCGGGACCGACACCATCCTGATGCTGCACCGGGTGGTGGCCGACGACGCGCAGGCGGCCCTGCCGCACCGCAACGCCCTGTGCATCGGCAAACCGGCCTTCGCGAACCTGCTGCGCTGGCTCAAGCGCCGCTTCGACTGCGTGCCGCTCGCCGAACTGCTCGACCCGAGCGGCCCGGCGAACGGGCCGCCGCGCCTGGCCCTGACCTTCGACGACGGCTGGCGCGACAACGCCCTGCATGCCTTTCCGCTGCTCCAGGAGCACGGGCTGCCGGCGAGCATCTTCCTCTCCACCGACTTCATCGGCAGCCCGCAACGCTTCTGGTGGGAAGCCATCGGCGAAACCCTCTGGGGCAGTTTCGGCGAGGAGGCCCGCGAGCAGCTCGGCGAACGGCTGCGACAGCACCTGAGCCTGCCGGAGGAACTGCGCACGGCGAGCGCCGGGCAGCGGCGCAGCCAGGCCCTCGAGCAGTTCCTGCAGCAGCTGAAAGGCCTGTCGGCGGCGACCCTGCAGGAACTCGCCGACGGCTGCCCGAGCCCGCCCGAGCCGCACGCCCTGGACTGGCAGCAGGTGCAGGCGATGGAGGCCTCGGGGCTGATCCGCTTCGGCCCGCACGGCGCCAGCCATGCGATTCTCACCGGCCTCGACGACGACAGTCTGGAGGCCGAGCTGCGGCGCTCGCACGAAGCGATCGGCACGCACTGCCAGGCGCCGCTGCCGGTCTACTGCTATCCCAACGGCGACCACGACGCGCGGGTCTGCGCCGCGCTCCGGCGGCACGGCTACAGCCAGGCGCTGGGCACTCGCACCGGACTGCGTTTCAGCCGGCAGGCGGCCTCGCTGTCGCTGCCGCGCATCGGCGTCAGCCACCGGATCGCCTGCCAGCCCTCCCTGCTCGGCTGGCGCCTCCTGCAAGGCGCCCGTCAATCGGGCGCACCGGCGCCTGCGGCGCAGAGCAACGACCTGCAGGAATGCGGCAATGAAGTCGAATGACTATATCCGCCAACTGATCCTCAGTATCGGTACCAAGCTGGCGATGCTCGCCCTGCGCCTGCTGCGCAACGTGCTGCTGGCACGCATCCTCGGCCCCGCCGATCGCGGCCTGTTCGCCCTGCTCGGCGCCCTGCCGGAGCTGATCGGCGCGATCACCAGCGGCGGGCTGAACACCGCCGTGGGCTACCAGGCCGCGCGCCAGCATCCGATGGGGCTGCTGCTGACGCTGATGCTGATCTACGGCTGCCTGGCTTCGGCGCTGGCGACCCTGTTCGGCGTGGAGATGATGCAGCTGTTCGGCCAGGACCTGGCGATCATGCACCAGCTCGGCCCCTTCGCCTGGCTGCTGCTGCTGGCCGTGCCGCTGTTCGTACTGAAGAGCGCCCTGCTCACCCTGCACAACGCCGACGGCCGGGTCGGCACCTTCAACGGCCTGCGCCTGCTGGAGTCGCTGGTGCCGCTGCTGCTGTTCCTCGCCCTGTTCTGGATGTGGCCGCATGCCGCGCTGAGCGCCGCGCTGATCAGCTGGCTCGGCGGCCTGGCCCTGGTGGTGGCGGTCGGCCTCTGCCTGCTCGCCCGCTACCACAACATCCGCCTGCGCTGGGACTCGGGCAGCCAGGGCGAGCTGCTGCGCTTCGGCAGCCGGAGCCACCCCGACGTGCTGTTCCAGCAGTTGCTGATGCGCGCCGACTACCTGCTCATCGGCCTGCTGCTCGACAGCGAGAGGCTCGGCTACTACGCCATGGCCACCGCCGCCGCCGAGTTGCTGTCCATCGTCCCCGAAGCGGTCACCACGCCGCTGATGAAGCGCCTGCTGCAGCAGGGCGAGGGCATCGATCAGCTCACCCCGCTGGCGTTGCGCCTGACCGGCACCGCGATGCTCGCCGCCTGCCTGGGTCTGGCGCTGATCGGCGAGTGGCTGATCGTGACGCTCTTCGGCAGCGCCTTCCAGCCGGCCTACCCGGCCCTGCTGGCCCTGCTACCCGGCATGTTCAGCCTGTGCTACTCGAGCATCCTGCACCTGGACCTGCTCGGCAAGGAGCGGCCCGGCACCCTCTCGGTGTTCGCCGGCGGCGCGGCGGCGCTGGATCTCCTGCTGGCGGTGCTGCTGATCCCCCGCTGGGGCATCGTCGGCGCGGCGATCGCCTCGTCGGTCGCCTACACCGCCCTTGCCCTGGCCATGCTGCTGCTCTACGGACGGGTCAGCGGCATCGCCATCGGCCAGACCCTGCTGATTTTGCCCAGCGACCTGCGCCTGCTCCGCGCGCAACTGAGGCCGGCGACATGAACGGGCGATCCGCCCTGCTCGGCGGCCTGCTGCTCGGTGCGCTGCTGCCGGCGCAGGCCCAGGAGTGGCCCGGCATCCGCGACGGTGCGCTGTACCTGCGCGCCCCGCGGGACGACAGCCTGCAGATCGACTGGCAGCCGGCCTGGCAGGCCGAGGCCAATGCCGAGCACCTCTACCTGCAGGCCGGCGACGGGCGCTTGCTGGCCCGGCGCGACATCGCCGCCGGGGAAACCCACGGCCGGCAGCGCTGGGCGCTGCACCGCCAGGACGGCGACCAGCGCCTGGAGATCCCCGGCTACAGCTTCCGCCGCTACCGGGTCCGGCATGCCGACGACACCGCCGCGCTGTTCGAGCCGGTCAAGCTGCACTTCTGCGCCGAACTGCCGCCCGGCACGCGCCTGTACTTCCGGGTACTTGCCGGCGAGCACGCGGTGCTGGCCGGCAAGTACCACGGGGGCGTCGAGGGACTGTATGCCGAACGCCCGAGCGACGGCCGCAGCCTCTACCTGCCGCTGTCCCGCGACGGCGAGTACAGCCAGAGCGACCGTCTCGAGCTGCCCGTGTCGGCCGAGGACCAGCTCTGGAGCCTGGTCCTGCAGGGGCGCGGCAAGGCCGCCTTCTGGCTGGACGGTAGCGCCAACCTGTTCGCCCAGCGCCCCGAGCACCTGTTCGGCCCCGAGTTCGCCCCCGGCAACGTCGGGCTCGAACTGCACGACGAGGTCCTCGGCCCGACACCGAAACTCGGCGTGGCCCTGCCCTACACGCCGCCGGAGGCGCCCGAGCTGCTCGCCAAGCTGGCGCCGCGCGCCGCCAGCTACTACAGCTTCGTCGATGCGATGACCCGCGACCCCAGGCGCGAGGAGCAGTTCCGCCCCCTGTACCTGAACCGCTACGGCATCCATACCGACATCACCCTGTTGTCGCAAAGCGGCCGGCGACCGCTGCTCGCCGCCGACGAGATGAGCCGCGGCGGGCTGAAGGCCTGGCTCGACGGCATCGTCGCCCTCGGCGGCGTGGGCACCCATTACCTCGCCCTGGCCGACGAGCCCAACCTCAACTACCCCGACTACGCCAGCTTCGCCGCCTATTTTGCCCGGATGGCCCCGCTGGTCCGCGCGTATCCCGGCGCCCGCGAGGCCGGGGTGCGCCTCGCCCTGCCGTCCTCCTCGCGCCTGATCAACGGCCCGAGCCTCGATGGCGCCGCCGCGCGGCGCGGCCTGGACTGGGCACGGCAGCTGCTGGCCGAACACGGCGAGTGGGTCGACGCCCTCTCCTGGCACGAATGGATGGTCCGCGACCTGCGCGCCACCGGCGTCTACCGCGACGCCGTGCGCCAGGCCGCGCAACTGGTCGGTCTCGACGCCCACGGCCGGCCGCGCAAGGCGCTGCTGCTGGAGCAGACCAACCTGTCCAGCGGCAACAGCGTCAGCCCCTACGAGCAGGAAACCGGGATCGCTGCGCTCTGGTGGGCCTCGGTGGTGGTCAACGCGGCCCAGGACGGCCTGCTGGAGCTGCTCGACTGGTTCCCCGCCACCGACAACGAGAACCACCCCAAGGGCATGATCGGCCTGGCCGGCGACGGCCGCTACGTCCTCAAGCCGGTCGGCGAGGCCATGGCCTTCATGCAGCGGCACTGGCAGGAACAGGTCCTGCGCCTGGACAACGACGCCTTCGAGGTGGACGTGCTGGCCATGCGCACGGGCAGGCGGGTGGTTCTGTTCGGCGTGAACAAGGCGCCGCGGCGGCAGGAGGTTCAGTTGCAGGGCGAGCCGCTGGCGACCTGCAGCGCCCGGGAGGCGCCCCGCCTGCACCTGCTGGGCGCGACGGCCCAACCCGCCGAGGGCACCCTGGACTGCACGGGACGGCCGTGGCGCTTCAGCCTGCCGGGAGAAACCCTCTTCGTCCTCGAGTGGGAGACGCCCTGAGCCCGAGCCAGCCGAAACGCCGGAAGCTGCCCGGTAGCCGGCACTTCAGCCGTCAACCGCCGGCCGTGCGCGACCCGCTCGGCCACCCGTCCGACAGCCGCTCCTGGCGCCGCTTCCACCATCCCTTCAGGCGCTTCCCATAGGGGTAGAGGTCGATCCACAGATCGGCCAGCGGCGAGCCGCTGCTCAGCACGAAGGTGCACAGCGGCTTGCGCTCCAGCCACAGGCTGTTGCTCAGGCCGCCCTCCGGCGCCGCGCAGGAATCCATCCACTGGACGCCCTGATCCTTGAGCGCGTGAAGCAGACGGATGCATTCGAGTTCGAGGAGCGCGCCGGGGGAATACTGGGCGTAGTCCTCGTCGAAGGCGACCTTGAAGGAAAAGGCCCCCGGCGGGGCGAGGAAATCGCAGAGCATCGCCAGCGGCCGGCGATCCAGGGACAACTCGAGCATCATCAGTTGGCCCCGCGCATAGGCCGCCGTGGCAACCGCCTCGAAGTAGCGTCGACAGGCCGTCCGGCAGCCCAGGGCCGAGCGCGACTCGCCCTTCCAGCCTTTCGACTCCAGCGCGAGGAAGGCCGATAGCCAGGCCTGAAGATCCTCGCCCCGGGGTTGCAGCACCCGCAGGCGCAGCTCGCCCAGTTCGGCCAGGCGCCGCCCCAGACGCCGGTATTCCTTGCGCCGCTTCGCCGACACGGCGCGCTCCAGGTAACGCTCGGCATCGTCCCCCGGCTCGATCAGCGCGCGCGAACGCCGGGCACCCTCGTGGCAGCGCAGGCCTTCGTTGCCCAGGGCAGTGCGCAAGGCCGCGGCCAACGGACCGTCGGCGGGCGCATCGCGCAGCAACAGCAACGGGTACTGGCGGCGATGGGCGTGCAGCCAGCGCAGGAAGGCGCGCATCACCGCCGGCTCGCGCCCCCGGCGCACCAGGGGCGTCACCGAAAAGCAGTAGCGGTGGCGGAACATCCGCGCCACCGTCCGCGGCAACAGGCCGCAACCGCTCGGCTCGAACAGCGGGAAAAAGCCGTCCAGCACCGGTCCCTCTTCCGCCCCGCCCTGGCGGACCAGGAACAGCAGCGCGAAGCGCTTGTCGCCGACCAGGTGTTCGAGGGCCGGCAGCAGGGCCCAGGGCGAATAGAACACATTGGGTTCGGCAGCCTCGCGGGCCAGCGCCTCCCAGCCCTCCAGGCAGGGCCCGATAGCCTCCGGCGAGCGGGCGAGCACGATGCGGTAACCGCCGTAGAAAGGCGCGGTGGCGTCGAGGTCGAAGACTTTCCGAGGAGTCATTTCGCGCTTCCTGCCCAGCCGGCCGGGAGGTTGCCCGGCGCAGCGTCAAAGTCGTCCCGAGGTAAGAAACCGGACCGCCATACGGCCGGTCCGTTCAGGACTATAGACAGCCACCCGTCTCCCGGAAGCGGGGAAACGTATCAGCGTTATTCAGTCCGTCGGCCTGTCCGTCCGGGCAGCTGCTACGCTGCTTTACAACAAGCCAAGCGGGAAACGACTGATAACGGACCCCATCATGGACTGTCGCTTTCAATGGAGTAGCACCCTTTCCGCCGCCGACTTTCCCCGTGAAGCCTACGCCAGGCTTCGCGCCCAGGTGCCGCAGGCCACCCCGTTCAACCACCTCGGCTGGCTACAGGCCGCCGAACGCGCCCTCGAGCCGGGCCAGACGCTGCATGTGCTGCTGGCGTGGACGGGAAGCGAGCTGCGCCTGTGCCTGCCGCTGGTCTGCGCCCGCGAACGCCGCTTCGGCCTGCGCTGGACGGTGCTGCGCCATCTCGGCCACCCGCTCAGCGACCGCATCGCCTTGCTCTGCCGGCTCGACGAGGAAGGCCGGCGTCAAACGCGGGCGGCCATCCACCGCCGGCTCCCCCATGCCCTCCTGCAACTGCACGAACTGACGGCCGGCGGCGAGCAGGAAACGCTGCTCGAACACTGGGCCGCGGCCAGCTCGACCCACGAGCGGCGCCCAAGCTGCCGGGTGCCGGTGCATGCGATCGGCGAGGCCGACCGCCGGGAACCCTCAGGCGATTTGCGCTACAAGCTGCGCCGGGCGCGCAAGCGCGCGGCCGCCTGCGATGCCCGGGTACGTCGCCTGACCCCTGACGGCGAGACCATCGGCGCCGTGCTGGAAGCCATCGGCGCCGTCGAACAAGCCAGCTGGAAGGGCGAACAGGGCGTCGGGATCTTCTCCGGCGCGCAGCGCCAGCAGTGGATGCACCAGGCCTTCGGCGCCCTGGCCGCGGCCGGGCTGGTGCGCGTCGTGCTGCTCGAACACCAGGGCCGCTGCATCAGCTACCGCCTCGGGCTGCTGGAGCGCGGCCGGCTCTACGACTACAACCTGGCCTTCCTCCCCGAGTACGCCGAACTCGGCAGCGGCCGCCTGCTGCTGGACGAATGGGTCCGCTGGGGACTGGAAGACGGCTGGCAGTGGATCGACGCCTCGCGGGTCAGCCTGCAGGGCTCCAGCCATCAGTTGCACGAGCGCCTGACCGGCGAGGTCCTGCAGCTGCGCTGGAGCCTCTATTCCTGGCGCCCGAGCGGGATCGCCCTGGGCCTGGCCCACCGCTTCTGGAGCCGCCTGAAGGCCCGCCGCTCGGGCATCGTGGCCCGGCCCGCCGGCAGCAACGGAGAGCAGCCATGCCCAGCCGAGTGATCGTCAATGCCGACGACTTCGGCCTGGACCGCGAGGAAAACGCCGTCATCGTCCGCGCCTTCCGCCGCGGCCTGATCAGCTCCGCCACCCTGATGGCGAACATGCCGGCGTTCACCCATGCCTGCGCGCTGATCCATGCCGAAGGCCTGCACGGCCGGGTCGGCCTGCACGTCAACCTCACCTGCGGCCGCCCGCTGAGCAGTGCCATCGCCGCCCAGCGCCGCTTCTGCAACGCCTCCGGCGAGTTCGCGCTGTGCTTGCCGCGCCATCGCCTGTGGCTCGCCCCCGCCGCGCGCACGGCGATCGACGACGAACTGCAGGCGCAGTGGCAGCGCTGCCTGGACCACGGGGTCCGGCCCACCCATCTGGACTCCCACCAGCACGTGCACAACATCTGGCCGATCGGCGAGCAGCTGGCGCGCTTCGCCGCCGCCCAGGGCGTACCGCTGCGCCAGGCGCGCAACCTGGGCGCCAACCTCGACCCGCTCAAGCGGTTGTTCAAAACGCTGCTCAACCGCCGCCTGCGCCGGCTGGCCGGACGCGGCGTCGAGCACGTCTGCACCCCGGCCGATCTGCGCGACCAGCCCCTGCCGGCACAGGGCACCCTGGAGGTGATCGCCCACCTCTGCAGCCTGGACGAGGACTTCGGCGACGCCTGCCTGGCCCCCGGCGAATCCCTCGCCGCCCTGCTCGAGCGGCGTCTCGGCGGCATTCCGCGGGTCGCCTACAGCGCCTGCGCCGGAGCCGCCGGCAGCGACGCCCTGCATCCCGTGGCGTGAGTGCCGCCGACAGACCCTAATGCTCCTCGCGAAACTGGAACAGTTGCCGGCGCTGCTTCTTGCTCGGCCGCCCGGAGGTTTCCAGGCCAAGCGCGCCGGCCTTGCGCAGCGCCGCCGCCGCCTCGCGCCGGACCCGGCTCTCGGCGGTTTCCTCGTAGAGCAACTGGGCCTCCGGCGCGCCGCGGCGCACCGCGCTGAGTGCGCGAATCACCACGGTGCGCTCGTCGAAGCCGGCGCGGAGGGTCAGCTCCTCGCCGACCTTCGGCTCCTTCGAGGGTTTGCAGCGCTCGCCGCGGCAATGCACCTTGCCGCCCTCGATGGCCTCCTTGGCCAGCGCCCGGGTCTTGTAGAAACGCGCGGCCCAGAGCCATTTGTCCAGGCGTACCTTTTCGTCATCTTTCTCGTTCATGATCGCGGATCACTTCTCCCCTGCCGATCCGGCTGGCCGCGCCAGGGCCGGCGCAGACAGGTGCGGTTGTCGGTCGTGCCGATTAGAATGCCTCACACCGACTGTGGAGCGCTGCCTTCTTGAAGACCTTCGACCAGCTTTCGGTGATCGGCCTGCGCGAATGGATCGACCTGCCCGACCTCGGTGTCGCCGGGCTGCGGGCGAAGATCGACACCGGCGCCAGCACCTCGACCCTGCACGCCACCGAAGTGGTGCAGTTCGAGCGCGACGGCAAGCCCTGGGTGCGCTTCACCGCCCACCTCGGCACCCTGGTGCAACTGCGCCATCGCCACTGCCAGGCGCCTCTGGTAGCAGTCAAGACCATCAAGAGCTCCAACGGCCAGACCCAGACCCGCTACGTGATCCTCACCATCCTGGCGCTCGGCGATCGCGCCTGGCCGGTGGAGTTCACCCTGACCTGCCGCAAGGCCATGCGCTACCGCGTGCTGCTCGGCTCGAAAGCGCTGGTCCAGGGCCAGTTGGTGGTCAACCCGGCGCTGACCTACGTGCAGGACAAACCCCTTTTCCCCAAGCTCCGTGGTGTCCAATGAAAATCGCCGTGCTGTCGCGCAACCCACGCCTCTACTCGACCCGCCGCCTGGTGGAAGCCGGCGAGCAGCGTGGCCACCAGGTGATCGTGATCGATACCCTGCGCGCCTACATGAACATCGCCAGCCACAAGCCACAGATCCACTACCGCGGCCGCCCGCTGGAGGGCTTCGACGCGGTGATCCCGCGCATCGGCGCCTCGGTGACCTTCTACGGCTGCGCGGTGCTACGCCAGTTCGAGATGATGGGCGTGTTCCCGCTCAACGAATCGGTGGCGATCAGCCGCTCGCGGGACAAGCTGCGCTCGCTGCAGCTGCTCTCGCGCAAGGGCATCGGCCTGCCGGTGACCGGCTTCGCCCACTCGCCGGACGACATTCCCGACCTGATCGAGATGGTCGGCGGCGCGCCGCTGGTGATCAAGCTGCTGGAAGGCACCCAGGGCATCGGCGTAGTGCTCTGCGAGACGCAGAAGGCCGCCGAGTCGGTGATCGAGGCGTTCATGGGCATGGAGCAGAACATCATGGTCCAGGAGTACATCCAGGAGGCCGGCGGCGCCGACATCCGCTGCTTCGTGGTCGGCGAGAAGGTCATCGCCTCGATGAAGCGCCAGGCCAAGCCCGGCGAGTTCCGCTCCAACCTGCACCGCGGCGGCACCGCCAGCCTGGTCAAGATCACCCCGGAGGAGCGTTCCACCGCGATCCGCGCGGCCAAGATCATGGGCCTCAACGTCGCCGGCGTGGACATCCTGCGCTCCAACCACGGCCCGCTGGTGATGGAGGTGAACTCCTCGCCCGGCCTGGAAGGCATCGAGACCACCACCGGCAAGGACGTCGCGGGGATGATCATCGAATACCTGGAAAAAAACGCCGAGTACGGGATGACGCGGACCCGCGGCAAGGGTTGAACCGGGCCGGGACAACGCCTGCGTTGTCCCGGCGAATGCTGCTCACACCGCGTCGCGCGGCAGCACCAGCCCCAGCGGCAGACAGACCCGCGCCTCCAGGCCGCCGCCCGGGCGGTTGCGCAGCTCGACGCTGCCGCCGTGCTGGGCGGCGATGCGCTTGACGATGGCCAGGCCCAGGCCGGTCCCGGTCCCGCCGCGGGCGCGGTCGCCGCGGGTGAAGGGATTGAAGATCTCGTCCATCTCCGCCGGGTCGATGCCGGCGCCGCGGTCGAGCACGCTGAGCACCACGTAGGGCGAGCCCTGGTCGCCGGCCACGTAGGCGGCGACCTCGACCTGTTCGCCGCCGTGGCGCAGGGCGTTCTGCACCAGATTGCCGAGCAACCGCTTGATCGACACCCGGCGCAAGGGGAACGGCGGAATCGGCCGCAGGCACAGGCGCACCCGCTCGCCGTTCTGGTTGAACGGCGTCACCACCTCCTGCACCAGCTCGCCCAGCTCGAGCTGCTCCACCGGCTCGTCGCGGCCGTCTCGGATGAAGGCGAGGAACTGGTCGAGGATGGCGTCCATGTCCTCGATGTCGCGCACCATGTCCTCGGTCAGCTCGGCGTCGCTGCCGAGCAGTTCCAGGGACAGGCGCAGGCGGGTCAGCGGGGTGCGCAGGTCGTGGGACACCCCGGCCAGCATCAGCTCGCGCTCGCGAGCGGCCTGCTCGACGTCGGCGGACATCTGGTTGAAGGCGCGGTACAGCTCGGTCATCTCGCTCGGCGTGTCGCTGACCGGCAGGTGCACGCTGCGGCCCTGGCCGATCTGCCGGGCGGCGAACATCAGCAGCTTGAGCGGCGCGTTCAACTGGCGGACGAAGATCCAGGCGGCGGCGGTGGAGAACAGACCGATGCCGAAGAGCCAGCCGAGCACGCTCCAGATCCGCTGGCCGCGCAGCGGGTGCGGGTACATGGGAATCCGCAGCCAGTCCGGCCCCAGGTTGGGCGCATAGACCCAGAGCGCCAGGCTCGGCTGGGAGCGCATCCGCACCAGGGTCTGCGGGCCCAGCTCGCCCTGCATCTGGCGCTGGAAGATCTCGCTGTACGGCCAGTGGTACTCGCCGGGCGGCACGTTTTCCGAGTCGCCCTGCACCAGCCCGGCCGCCTCGGCGATGCGCGGGCGGTCCCGCTCGTCCGCGGCCCAGTAGGCGCGCAGGGTCAGCGCGGCGCCGTGGCTGTACTGGCGATCCACCAGTACGTCCTCGTTCATCATCAGGTAGACCAGGGTCAGCGCCTTGGAAAACAGCACCACCATCAGGACCAGCCAGAGGGTGCGGGCGAAGAAGCTTTGCGGGAACCAGAGCGGGGTTTTCATCGGGGCACTACCAGCGGAACGCGCGAACGGGGCGCCGGCCCGGACGGCCGGCCGGCGATGGCGGGATCGTTCAGCGGTTGCCGTCCGGGACGAACACGTAGCCGACGCCCCACACGGTCTGGATGTAGCGCGGCTTGGAGGGGTCCGGCTCGATCAGCCGGCGCAGGCGCGAGATCTGCACGTCGATGGAGCGCTCCAGGGCGTCCCATTCGCGGCCGCGGGCGAGGCTCATCAGCTTGTCGCGGGTCAGCGGCTCGCGGGCGTGCTGGACCAGCGCCTTGAGCACGGCGAACTCGCCGGTGGTGAGCATCTGCACCTGGTCGCCCTTGGTCAGCTCGCGGGTGGCCAGGGACAACCGGTAGTCGCCGAAGCGCACGACCTCCTCCTCGCCGGCCGGCGCGCCCGGCACCACCGGCACCTGGCGGCGCAGCACGGCCTTGATCCGCGCCAGCAGCTCGCGGGGGTTGAACGGCTTGGCCAGGTAGTCGTCGGCGCCCAGCTCCAGCCCCTGGATGCGGCTGCTCTCGTCGCCCTTGGCGGTGAGCATGATGATCGGCACCCGGTTGTCGCTCTCGCGCAGCCGCCGACAGGCGGACAGGCCGTCCTCGCCGGGCAGCATCAGGTCGAGCACCAGCAGGTTGAAGAGTTCGCGGCTGAGCAGGCGGTCCATCTGCTCGGCGTTCTCCACCGCCCGCACGCGGTAGCCCTGCTCGTTGAGAAAGCGCTCCAGCAGATGCCGCAGGCGGGGGTCGTCGTCGACGACGAGGATCTTTTCGCCTTCCGGCGCGGCGCTGACTGTGCTGTTCATCGGGACTCCTGGCAACGATCGTGCGCAATTATGACGCAGCCCGGGGAAAGCGGCGGCCAACCATTGTTAGCAGATTTTACCCGCCCCCGCGGCATCGCCATCGTCAGCAAGGCGCACCGCGCCGCCCCGCACCGTCACCCGGCCGTTATAATCGCGCTCCCCTGTGGCCGCCGCGGCCACCTTCCCCCGCCCATGCAGGAAGTCATATGGACAGCATCAACGCCCGTATCGCCGAGGAACTCGGCGTCCGCCCGCAACAGGTCGCCGCCGCCGTGGCGCTGCTCGACGAGGGCGCCACCGTGCCCTTCATCGCCCGCTACCGCAAAGAAGTCACCGGCAGCCTCGACGATACCCAGCTGCGCACCCTGGAGGAGCGCCTGCGCTACCTGCGCGAGCTGGAGGAGCGGCGCACGGCGATCCTTTCCAGCATCGAGGAACAGGGCAAGCTGACCCCGGAACTGGCCCGCGAGATCGGGCTGGCCGACACCAAGACGCGCCTGGAAGACCTCTACCTGCCGTACAAGCAAAAGCGCCGCACCAAGGGCCAGATCGCCCTGGAGGCCGGCCTCGGCGAACTGGCCGACGCGCTGTTCGGCAACCCCGAGCTGGCCCCCGAGGCCGAGGCGGTGCGCTTCGTCGACGCCGAGAAGGGCTTCGCCGACGTGAAAGCCGTGCTGGAAGGCGCCAAGTACATCCTCATGGAGCGCTTCGCCGAGGACGCCACCCTGCTCGACCGGCTGCGCGGCTTCCTCAAGACCGAAGCCACCCTGAGCGCCCGCCTGGTCGCCGGCAAGGAGCAGGAAGGCGCCAAGTTCAGCGACTACTTCGAGCACGACGAACCGCTCAAGGGCGCGCCTTCGCACCGCGCCCTGGCGATTTTTCGCGGGCGCAACGAGGGCGTGCTGAGCGTCGCCCTCAAGGTCGGCGAAGAACTGCCCGGCAGCATGCATCCGTGCGAAGGTATGATCGGCGAGCGTTTCGGCATCGACAACCGCGGCCGCGCCGCCGACAAGTGGCTGGCCGAGGTGGTGCGCTGGACCTGGAAGGTCAAGCTCTACACCCACCTGGAAACCGACCTCTTCGGCGAGCTGCGCGAGCAGGCCGAGAGCGAGGCGATCAACGTGTTCGCCCGCAACCTGCACGACCTGCTGCTCGCCGCCCCGGCCGGCCCGCGGGTGACCCTGGCCCTCGACCCGGGCCTGCGCACCGGCTGCAAGGTCGCCGTGGTGGATGCCACCGGCAAGCTGCTGGACACCGCCACCGTCTACCCGCACGTGCCGCGCAACGACTGGGACGGCACCCTGGCGACCCTCGCCAAGCTCTGCGCCAAGCATGGGGTGGAACTGATCGCCATCGGCAACGGCACGGCGAGCCGCGAGAGCGACAAGCTGGCCGGCGAGCTGATCAGGAAGCACCCGGCGCTGAAACTCACCAAGATCATGGTCAGCGAGGCCGGCGCCTCGGTGTACTCGGCGTCCGAGTTGGCCGCCCGCGAATTCCCCGAACTCGACGTGTCGCTGCGCGGCGCGGTGTCGATCGCCCGGCGCCTGCAGGACCCGCTGGCCGAGCTGGTGAAGATCGAGCCCAAGGCCATCGGCGTCGGCCAGTACCAGCACGACGTCTCCCAGCTGCAGCTGGCGCGCTCGCTGGATGCGGTGGTCGAGGACTGCGTGAACGCCGTCGGGGTCGACGTCAACACCGCCTCGGCCGCGCTGCTGGCGCGCATTTCCGGCCTCAACGCGACCCTGGCGGGCAACATCGTCGCCTACCGCGACGCCAACGGCGCCTTCAAGAGCCGCACCGAGCTGAAGAAGGTGCCGCGCCTGGGCGAGAAGACCTTCGAGCTGGCCGCCGGCTTCCTGCGGGTGATGAACGGCGACAACCCGCTGGACGCCTCGGGGGTGCACCCGGAGGCCTACCCGGTGGTCAAGCGCATCGCCGCCGACACCGGCCGCGATATCCGTTCGCTGATCGGCGACTCGGGCTTCCTCAAGCGCCTCGACCCTGCCAAATTCACCGACGAGACCTTCGGCCTGCCCACCGTCACCGACATCCTCAAGGAACTGGACAAACCCGGCCGCGACCCGCGCCCGGAGTTCAAGACCGCCGCCTTCCAGGACGGCGTCGAAAGCCTCAAGGACCTGGTGCCGGGGATGATCCTCGAGGGCGTGGTGACCAACGTGACCAACTTCGGCGCCTTCGTCGACATCGGCGTGCACCAGGACGGTCTGGTGCACATCAGCGCGCTGTCGGAGAAGTTCGTCAAGGACCCCTACGAGGTGGTCAAGGCCGGCGACATCGTCAAGGTCAAGGTGATGGAGGTGGATATCCCGCGCAACCGCGTCGGCCTGTCGATGCGCATGGGCGACACCCCCGGCGAGAAGGTCGAGGGTCCGCGCGGCGGCGGCAAGCCGCGCGGCAATGCCCCGCGCAGCGAGCGCCATTCCGGCCAGGAAAAACCGGCGCCGGCGAACAACGCCATGGCCGCGCTGTTCGCCAGCGCCAAGCAACTGAGGAAGTGAACCCCGTGAGCATGCAAGAAGAAGCCATCGGCAAGAGCAGCGCCTTCGGGCGCCTGCTCGGCCTGGAGATCCTCGCCGCCGCCGGCGGCGAGGCGACGGTGCGCCTGGCCATGCACGACGGCCTGCGCAACCTGCACGGCAAGCTGCACGGCGGCGCGCTGTTCTCGCTGATCGACAGCGCCATGGGCCAGGCCAGCCACAGCCTGAGCGACGGCACCCCGGACAGCGTCACCCTGGAATGCAAGGTCAACTACATCCGCCCGGTCAGCGAGGGCGAGCTGACCTGCCGCGCCTGGGTCGAGCACAACGGCAAGCGCACCCAGGTGATCGAGGCCGAAGTGCATCAGCACGGCAAGCTGGTGGCCAAGGCGCTGGCCACCTTCGCCCGCCTGTAGCCTCCGGCCTTCGGACGCGCCTGGCCGCGACGCTCCCGTCGCGGCCAAGGCCACGCCTCCCGCCGTCCCGCCGCCGTTTCCCCTTCGGCCCAAGGCCGACAATACTTGTATAGCCCCCCGTCGATCCCCATATTGGCGCGATTGTCGCGTGAAGGAATCCGAACTTGAGCGAGCTTCTCTCCCGTCGCCTGGCCCTGCTGGGCGAGCCCGCCAACCTGTCCCTGCTCAGGCATTGCCTGCACGGCATCGAGCGGGAATGCCTGCGCGTCGACGCCGGCGGACAGCTGGCGCAGACCCCCCACCCGGCGGCGCTCGGTTCGGCACTGACTCATCCGCAGATCACCACCGACTATTCCGAGGCGCTGCTGGAGTTCATCACGCCCGCCGAGAGCGACCCGGCGGCGACCCTCGCCGAGCTGGAACGCGTCCACCGCTTCGCCTGCGCCACGCTCGACGGCGAATACCTGTGGAGCCCGTCGATGCCCTGCCCGCTGCCGGCCGAAGAGGACATCCCCATCGCCCGCTACGGCAGCTCCCACATCGGCCGGCTCAAGCACGTCTACCGCAAGGGACTGGCGCTGCGCTACGGCAAGACCATGCAGTGCATCGCCGGCATCCACTACAACTTCTCCCTGCCGGAAGCCCTCTGGCCGCGGCTGCAGCAGGCCGAGGGCGACACCCGCGGCGTCCGCGACTTCCAGTCCGAGCGCTACATCGCGCTGATCCGCAACTTCCGCCGCTACAGCTGGCTCCTGATGTACCTGTTCGGCGCCTCGCCGGCGCTCGACAAGAGCTTCCTGCGCGGCCGCCCGCACCACCTGCAGGAACTCGATGCCGAGACCCTCTACCTGCCCTGGGCGACCAGTCTGCGGATGAGCGATTTGGGCTACCAGAACAACGCCCAGGCCGGCCTGACCCCCTGCTACAACGACCTGACCAGCTACACCGACAGCCTGCGCCGGGCGGTCTCCACCCCCTACGCGCCCTACGCCGCGATCGGCACCCAGCGCGACGGCGAATGGCTGCAGCTCAACACCAACGTGCTGCAGATCGAAAACGAGTACTACTCGAGCATCCGCCCCAAGCGCGTCACCGGCAGCGGCGAGCGGCCGATCCAGGCGCTGGTCGCCCGCGGCGTGCAGTACGTCGAGGTGCGCTGCCTGGACATCGACCCCTTCCTGCCGCTGGGCATCGATCTCGACGAGGCGCGCTTCCTCGACGTCTTCCTGCTGTTCTGCGCCCTCGAGGACAGCCCCTGCCTGGCCCCGGAAGAATGCGCCAGCTGCACCGGCAACTTCCTCAAGGTGGTCAAGGAGGGCCGCCGCCCCGGCCTGCACCTGCAGCGCCAGGGCAAGCCGGTACGCTTCGCCGACTGGGCCGGCGAGCTGCTCGAGCGCCTGCAGCCCTTCGCCGAGCTGTTCGACCGGGCCCATGGCGGCGAACGCTACCGCAGCGCCCTGCGCGCCCAGCAGGCCAAGGTCGCCGACCCCGACCTCACCCCCTCGGCCAGAGTCCTCGCGACCCTGCGCGAGCACGGCGAAAGCTTCACCGCCTTCGCCCTGCGCCAGAGCCTGGCCCACGCCGAAACCTTCCGCGCCCGCCCGCTGGGCGAAGAGGAACGCCAGGCCTTCGAGGACGAGGCCCGCGCCTCGCTGGCCGAACAGGCCGAACTGGAGCGCCAGGACACCGGCAGCTTCGACGACTTCGTCGCGGCCTATCAGGCGAGCATCCAGAACGCCGGGGCCTGAGCGCCCCCTCCGGTCGCAGCAACGGCGACCGGCGAGCCCCTACAACGCCTTCTCGAACACCTTCGACTGCCGCTGGAAGTTGTACAGCGAGGCGCGCGCCGCCGGCAGGCGTTCGACGCCGCTGGGCTGGAAGCCGCGCTCGCGGAACCAGTGGGCGGTGCGGGTGGTGAGCACGAACAGGGTCTTCAGGCCCTGCGCGCGGGCGCGGGCTTCGATGCGCTCGAGCAGCTCGTCGCCGCGCCCGCCGTGACGATAGTCGGGGTTCACCGCCAGGCAGGCCAGTTCGCCGGCCTCGGAGTCGGCGATCGGATAGAGCGCGGCGCAGGCGATGATCAGCCCGTCGCGCTCGACGATGCTGAACTGGCCGATCTCGCGCTCCAGCACTTCCCGCGAGCGGCGCACCAGGATGCCCTGCTCCTCCAGCGGACGGATCAGCTCGATCAGCCCGCCGACGTCCTCGATGGTCGCCTCGCGCAGCTTCTCGAACTGCTCCTGGGTGACCAGGGTGCCGCCGCCGTCGCGGGTGAACAGCTCGTTGAGCAGCGCGCCGTCCTCGGCGTAGCTGACCACGTGGCTGCGCCGCACGCCGCCGCGGCAGGCCTGGGCGGCGGCGTCGAGCAACTCGGCCTGGTAGTCGGTGCCGAGGCGTTCGAGGTGCGCCGGAATCTGCTGCGGGCGCAGTTCGCGGATCAAGGCGCCCTGCTCGTCGAGCAGGCCCGACTCGGCGCCGAACAGCAGCAGCTTGTCGGCGCCCAGGTCGATGGCAGCGCGGGTCGCCACGTCCTCGCAGGCGAGGTTGAAGATTTCCCCGGTGGGCGAATAGCCCAGCGGCGAGAGCAGCACGATGGCGCGCTCGTCGAGCTGGCGGCCGATGCCCTTGCGGTCGATGCGCCGCACCTCGCCGGTGTGCAGGTAGTCGATGCCGTCGACCACGCCGATCGGCCGGGCGGTGACGAAGTTGCCGCCGACCACCCGCAGCCGGGCGCCCTGCATCGGCGAGGCGGCCATGTCCATCGACAGGCGCGCCTCGATGGCCAGGCGCAGGCTGCCGACCGCCTCGATCACGCACTCCAGGGTCGGCGCGTCGGTGATCCGCAGGTCGCGGTGAAAACGCGGCACGAGATCGCGGGCGGCGAGACGCGCCTCGATCTGCGGGCGCGAACCGTGCACCAGCACCAGGCGCACGCCGAGGCTGTGCAGCAGCACCAGGTCGTGGACGATGTTGCCGAAGTTGGGATGCTCGACGCCCTCGCCCGGCAGCATGACCACGAAGGTGCAGTCGCGGTGGGCGTTGATGTAGGGCGAGGCGTGGCGGAGCCAGTTGACGTAGTCGCGCATGGAAAACCTGTCTGGTTGATGCCGGCGGTGCCCGGACTTCCAGGAGGGCACCGCGTCCGAAGCCGAAGCGGTTGAAGGTAGGAGCCAGCGTGCTGGCGATCCGTCACAGGGAAGGGCATCGCCAGCACGCTGGCTCCTAGGGTCTGTTGACGTTTTGGCGTGAGCCGCGTTGCTGCGTCAAATGCCGCCAGGCAAGGCGCGGGGCGCCGGCAATGGTCATTCCCTTGCCAAGTCCCGCAACGCCGCATGGCGGCATTTGACGCGCAACCCGCCGGGACGGGGCCCGTCTGGTGCAGCACGGCGTCTCTCGTCGTTCATTTGGAATGACCAAACTTCTCTCCTCGTTCCTTTTCTGCGCCAGACGGGCCTCCGTCGCGGCCTACGCCAAAACGTCAACAGACCCTACGGGGTCGGGTACGGGGTCGAGGCAATAATGCCCGATCAGTTGGCGCAGCAGCCGCACGGTCGGCTCGATCCGCGCCAGCTCCAGGTACTCGTCCGGCTGGTGGGCACAGGCGATGTCGCCGGGGCCGAGGATCAGGGTTTCGCAACCGAGCTGCTGCAGGTAGGGCGCCTCGGTGCCGAAGGCCACCGCCTCCGCCCGATGCCCGGTGAGGCGCTCGGCCAGCCGTACCAGCTCGCCGCCCGCCGCCTGCTCGAACGGCGGCACGCCGGGGAACAGCGGGGCGTAGTCGAGGCGCACGCCGCGCCGCTCGGCCAAGGGCTGCAACGTGCCGCGGATCGCCGCGCGCAGCTGCTCGGGGTCCATGCCCGGCAGCGGACGCAGGTCGAACTCCAGGGCGCACCGGCCGCAGATCCGGTTGGGGTTGTCGCCGCCGTGGATGCAGCCCAGGTTCAGGGTCGGCTGCGGCACGTTGAACAGCGGGTTGCGAAATTCGCGCTGCCACTGGGTGCGCAGCGCGAGCAGCGCGCCGATGGCCTCGTGCATCGCCTCCAGGGCGCTGTTGCCGAGGCTCGGGTCGGAGGAGTGGCCGCTTCGTCCCTGGATGTCGATGCGCTCCATCATCACCCCCTTGTGCAGGCGGATCGGTTTCAGGCCGGTCGGCTCGCCGATCACCGCGGCCCGTCCCAGCGGGCGGCCGGCGGCGGCCAGGGCACGGGCGCCGGACATCGAGCTTTCCTCGTCGCAGGTGGCGAGGATCAGCAGCGGCTGGCGGAACGGCTGCTCCAGCAGCGGCTTCACCGCTTCGACGATCAGCGGGAAGAAGCCCTTCATGTCGCAGCTGCCCAGACCGTACCAGCGGTCGTCGCGCTCGGCGAGGAGCAGCGGGTCGCTGCGCCACAACGCGGCGTCGAAGGGCACGGTATCGCTGTGCCCGGCCAGCACCAGGCCGCCGGGACCGCTGCCGTAGGTGGCGAGCAGGTTGCACTTGCCGGGGGCGATGTCCTGGATCTCGCAGGCGAAGCCGAGGTCGGCCAGCCAGCCCGCCAGACGTTCGATCAGCGGACGGTTGGGCAGGTCCAGGGCAGCCTGGGTACAGCTCACCGAGGGCAGGGCGATCAGCTCGGCGAACTGCTGCTTGAGCGGGGGGATGGGCATCGACGGGCTTCCTGTACAGAGCGTGCGACCATCATAGGCCGGGGCGGCGGGCGAAGGAACGCCACGCCTCCATTCGTTTCTGTCGCTCATGGCCGAGCCCCGGGCGGGGTTCCATCTGGCATAATCGCGCCCCCCTTCACCCTGCAGTCACAAAAATTTCATGTTCGATCTTTTCAGCGGGCTGGACGCCTGGGTCGCGATCAGCCTGGTCCTGGCCCTGCTCTTCGTCCTGACCTTCGAGTTCATCAACGGTTTCCACGACACCGCCAATGCCGTCGCCACCGTGATCTATACCAAGGCGATGCCGCCGCACATGGCGGTGGTCCTCTCCGGCTGCTTCAACTTTCTCGGTGTGCTGCTCGGCGGGGTCGGCGTGGCCTACGCCATCGTCCACCTGCTGCCGGTGGAGCTGCTGATCAACGTCGACACCGGCCGTGGCCTGGTGATGGTGTTCGCCCTGCTCAGCGCGGCCATCGCCTGGAACCTCGGCACCTGGTACTTCGGCATCCCCGCCTCCAGCTCGCACACCCTGATCGGCTCGATCCTCGGCGTCGGCCTGACCAACGCCCTGCTCACCGACATTCCCCTCGGCGAAGGGGTGAACTGGCAGAAGGCGATCGACATCGCCCTGTCGCTGGTCTTCTCGCCGCTGGCCGGCTTCGCCGTCGCCGCGCTGATGCTGCTGGCGCTGCGCTGGTGGATGCCGCGCAGCAAGATGCACGAGACGCCGGGCGAGCGCCGGGCGCGCCGGGAAGGTCGGGGCAAGAAGCGCCCGCGGTTCTGGAACCGCCTGGTGCTGGTGGTTTCCGCGATGGGCATGAGCTTCGTGCATGGCTCCAACGACGGGCAGAAGGGCATCGGCCTGATCATGCTGGTGCTGATCGGCATCGTCCCGACCAAGTTCGTTCTCGACCTGAACAGCACCACCTACCAGATCGAGCGAACCCGCGACGCCGCGCTCTACCTCAACCAGTTCTACCAGCGCAACCACGATCCGCTGCGCGACTACCTGGCCCTCGGCAAGAACAACGGCACCGAGCTGCCGAAGCACTTCCGCTGCGATCCCCAGCTCACCGAGCCGACCATCGCCACCCTGCTGGGCGCCCTGGAGGGCGTCACCGACTACAAGGCCATGGACGCCGAACGACGCATCCAGATCCGCCGCTACCTGCTCTGCCTGGACGACACGGCGAAGAAGGTCGGCCGCCTGGAAAACCTGCCCGCGCGCGAGCAGGCCGACCTGAACAAGCTGCGCAAGGACCTCACCGCCACCACCGAATACGCGCCCTTCTGGGTGATCCTGGCGGTCGCCCTGGCCCTGGGCCTGGGCACCATGATCGGCTGGAAGCGGGTGGTGCTCACCGTCGGCGAGAAGATCGGCCGCCAGGGCATGACCTATGCCCAGGGCATGTGCGCACAGGTCACCGCCGTCAGCGCCATCGGCCTGGCCAACGTCTTCAGCCTGCCGGTGTCGACCACCCATGTACTGTCCTCCGGCGTCGCCGGCACCATGGTCGCCAATCGCAGCGGCTTGCAGAGCGACACCGTACGCCACATCCTGACCGCCTGGGTGCTCACCCTGCCGGCCTCGATGGCGCTCTCGGCCAGCATCTTCTGGCTGGGCACCCTGCTGTTCGCCTGAGCAATCCACTATGAGTCGATGATGGCCAAAGAAACCGAGATCAAGCTGCGGGTCAGCCGCACCACCCTCGCCGCCCTGCGCGAGCATCCCCTGCTCAAGGCACGCAGCGAGAACGGCTGGCAACGCCACGAGCTGTTCAACCAGTACTACGACACCGCAGCGCGGGAGCTGGCCCGGGCACGGGTCGCCCTGCGCCTGCGGCGCGACGGCGGGCAGTACATCCAGACCCTGAAGAGCCGCGGGCAGAGCGTTGCCGGACTGTCCGAGCGCAACGAGTGGGACTGGTACCTGGAGCAACCCGTTCTGGACCCGGCCAGGCTCGACGACCAGTGCTGGCCGGCCGAGCTGGCCGGGCTGGACAAGCAGAGCCTGCAGCCGATCTTCACCACCGACTTCGTCCGCGAGAAGGCCGACCTGGTCTGGCAGCGCGACGGACAGCGGGTAGCCGTCGAGGCGGCGCTGGACCTGGGCACGGTGGTCGCCGGAGCGCGGGAGGAGGAAATCTGCGAGCTGGAGCTGGAACTGCGCGAAGGCGAGCCCGCCGCCCTGCTGGAGCTGGCCCTCGCCCTGGCCGCCGACCTGCCGCTGATGCCCAGCGACATCAGCAAGGCCGAGCGCGGCTACCGCCTGTTCGACCCGGCCAGCTACGCCCTCGCCCTGCCGGCGCCGACGCCCGATGCGCAGACGCCGCTGGATACGGCCTTCGCGGCACTGGCCTGGCACCTGCTCGGCGCCAGCCAGCGGCTGGCCGAGCAGTACCGCTTCAGCGGCCACTGGAAACTGCTGGAGCAGTGGCTCGCCCAGCTGATCGACCTGCGCGCCCTGCTCGGCAGCCTCGGCCAGGCCGCCCCGCGGACCAGCTCCAGCGGGCTGCGCGGCGCGCTGGACGCGCTGATCGAGGACTGGCGGCCGCCCCTGCAGGCCGGCCAGGACGACGAGGCCGCGCGCCAAGCGGCCCCGGCACTGTTCGCCGCCGAACTGGCGCGGACCCGCTGGGGACTGCTCTCGCTGGAAGCCTCGCGCTGGCTGCTGGCGCGCGACTGGACCGCCCGCCGCACCCCCGCCGGCCAGCGCCAGGGTGCCGCGCCACTGGGCCGCTGGCTGGCGCGCCTGCTGGCGGACGAGGCACGGGAGCTGCCGCTGGCGCGCTACCGGCAGCAGCCGGAAGATCTCGCCGAACAACTCCCGCGCCTCGAGCGTATGTTAGTCTGGCTGCGCCTTGCCCGTGGTGTGCTGGAAATGCCCGAGCCAGACCGCCTGTACGGCGAACTGGTCAAGCTCGGCGAGCTGGCCGCCCGCCCGCTGGACGATGCCCTGCGCGAGCGGCGCGCCGCCCAGGCCCAGACCGTGGCGACCCTGAAACCCTGGAAAGCGCTGCTGAAATAGGCTCCCGCCGGCAGGGCGAGCCCCTGCCGCGCGACTCCGTCCGGACGCACGCAATCAATGTTCAAGCAAAGCCTCAAATCGATTTTCGCCACCTGGCTGACCGGCCTCCTGGCCCTTCTGCCGCTGACCCTGACCCTGGTACTGCTGGCCTGGATCATCAGCCTGCTGAACCGCCTGATCGGTCCCTCCACCCTCGCCGGGCAGATCTCCGCCGGCCTCGGCCAGTACTTCGTGAGCAATCCGTCGCTGGCCTACCTGTTCGGCGGCGTAGTCCTGCTGGCCTGCCTCTACCCGCTGGGTCTGGCCGTGCAGCTGGGACTGCGCCGGCCGCTGACCCGGCTGATCGACCTCACCCTGCGGCGCACGCCGCTGCTCGGCCAGCTCTACAACCTGGCGGACCGCTTCGTCGCCCTGCTGGACAAGAACAAGAACCCCGACATCACCGCCATGAGCCCGGTCTGGTGCTTCTTCGGCGGCGACGGCACCGCGGTGCTGGCGCTGCTGCCGAGCCCCGCGCCGATCGAGATCGAGGGCCGCAGCTATCACGCCATCCTGGTGCCCACCGCGCCCATCCCGATCGGCGGCGGGCTGCTCTACGTGCCGGTCGAATGGGTGCGCCCGGCGCACATGGGGATCGACGAGCTGACCAGCATCTATGTCTCCATGGGCCTCACTTCGCCGTCGGAAGCCAAGGCCCGGCGGGGCCAGAGCTTCGACCTGGATCACGGAAAAGGCCTCTGAAGACGCCCGTCGCTTCGCCCCGGCGGCCCCCTCGGGCATGCTGGCGAGCCACGCAGAACCACCGAGACTCCGCATGCCCTCCATCGCTTCTTCCCCCGAGGACCGCTGGCTCGACCTGGGCGACCTGCTGCGCGAGCTGGTCGCCCGCGGCCGGATCGGCCAGGACAGCGCCGAGCAGTGCCTGGCGATCCGCCGCAGCGCGGTGAACAACCAGCAGCACCCGCTGGAGTTCCTCGCCGCCCAGCAGCTCGACGACCGCCGCCAGCCCGGCCGCAAGCTCGACCTGGAAAGCCTCACCCAGTGGCTGGCCGACTACGCCGGGCAGCCCTACCTGCGCATCGACCCGCTGAAGATCGACGTCGCCGCGATGACCCCGCTGATGTCCTATGCCTTCGCCCAGCGCCACAAGATCCTCGCCGTGGCGATCGCCGCGGACGGCGTCACCGTCGCCAGCGCGCAGCCCTTCGTCGGCAGCTGGGAAGCCAACCTGACCCATGTGCTCCGGCGGCCGATCCGCCGGGTGGTGGCCAATCCGGCGGAGATCCAGCGCTTCACCGTGGAGTTCTACCGCCTGGCCAAGTCGGTCAGCGGCGCCTCGGCCAGCGAACAGAAAATCAGCGGCATCGGCAACTTCGAGCAGTTGCTCAAGCTCGGCGCGGCGGACCAGGAGCCGGACGCCAACGACGCGCACATCGTGACCATCGTCGACTGGCTGTTCCAGTACGCCTTCCAGCAGCGCGCCAGCGACATCCACATCGAGCCGCGCCGCGAGCAGGGCAGCGTGCGCTTTCGCATCGATGGCGTGCTGCACAACGTCTACCAGTTCCCGCCGCAGGTGACCATGGCGGTGGTCAGCCGGCTGAAATCCCTCGGCCGGATGAACGTCGCCGAGAAGCGCAGGCCGCAGGACGGCCGGGTCAAGACCAAGAGCCCGGACGGCGGCGAGATCGAACTGCGCCTCTCCACCCTGCCGACCGCCTTCGGCGAGAAGCTGGTGATGCGCATCTTCGATCCCGAGGTGCTGCTCAAAAGCTTCGACGCGCTCGGCTTCTCCGCCGACGACCTGCGCCGCTGGCAACACATGACCGGCCAGCCCAACGGCATCATCCTGGTCACCGGGCCGACTGGCTCGGGCAAGACCACCACGCTCTACACCACGCTGAAACAATTGGCGACGCCGGAGGTCAACGTCTGCACCATCGAAGACCCCATCGAAATGATCGAGCCGGCGTTCAACCAGATGCAAGTGCAGCACAACATCGACCTGACCTTCGCCAGTGGCGTGCGCGCGCTGATGCGCCAGGACCCGGACATCATCATGGTCGGCGAGATCCGCGACCTGGAAACCGCCGAGATGGCCATCCAGGCGGCGCTCACCGGCCACCTGGTGCTCTCCACCCTGCACACCAACGACGCGCCCAGCGCCATCACCCGCCTGCTCGAACTCGGCGTGCCCTACTACCTGCTCAAGGCCACCCTGCTCGGGGTCATGGCCCAGCGCCTGGTGCGCACCCTGTGCCCGCACTGCAAGGCGCCGGTCGCGCTCGACGAGGCCGACTGGCAGGCGCTGACCCGCCCCTGGAACGCCCCGCTGCCGAGCGGCGCGCACCGGGCGGTGGGGTGCCCGGAATGCCGCGACACCGGCTATCGCGGGCGGGCCGGGGTCTACGAGATCATGCTGCTGAACGATGCCCTCAAGCCGCTGATCGGTGCCGACACCGACCTGCTCGCCCTGCGCCGCGCCGCCTTCAAGGACGGCATGCGCAGCCTGCGCCTGTCCGGCGCGCTGAAGGTTGCCGCCGGATCGACCACCCTGGAGGAGGTCATGCGCGTCACCCCACAGAGCGAACAGCGCTAACCCGGTAAAATCCCCTCCGACCCGCTGCCGTACCACCTCGTCCCCTAGGAAGTCCCCATGCCAAGCTGTCGCATTGCCCGCCCCCATCCCGGTTCCGCCTGTACCGGCCTGCGGAGCTGCCGATGCTGCTGACCTGCCTGCAAGCGCTGTCACCCTGGCACTGGTTGGGCCTCGGTATCCTCCTGCTGATCCTGGAAGTCTTCGACGCCGGCGGCTACCTGCTGTGGCTGGCCCTGGTCGCCACCGGCCTCGCCGTGCTACTGCAGGTTCTGCCCGAGCTGTCCTGGAAGCTGCAGCTGCTGCTGTTCGTCAGCCTGTCGATGCCGCTGCTGCTGCTCTGGAAGCACTGGCGCCAGTACCTGCTGGACCGCTGATCGGGCCGGCCGCGCCGGCGCCCTCCGTCACGGAACTCGAACCGCAGCGGAATGATCTCATTTAGGCATCATTCCCTGGAGTTCCCCATGAAAAGCAAGTTCGCCGGCCTCGTCGTCATCCTCGCCACCCTGCCCTTCGGCGCGGTGCAAGCCCGCGACGATGGCTTCCTGCGCGACATCATCTCTTCCGGCCTCACCACCGCCTCGACCTACCTGACCTTCAAGGACGACAAGCTGATCGTCGCCGCCCAGGAAGACGCGGGCAGCTTCGTCGCCAGCGACGGCCAGATCCGCGGCCCCTATCTGGAGGCGGCGCTGCAGCAGCTGCGCGAGACCAATCCCCAGTTGCAGGCCAGCGACATGGAGCTGGCCAGCGCGATTCTCGCCAACCAGGCCGAGGCCCCGGCACGCTTCGGCGGCCACTGAGCCGCACCTGGGCGGCGGTAACGGTTGGGCGTTACCCGGCGCGCCCCGGGAAACACCCAGCTGTTACCCACACTCTCCTTATGGGTAGCGAATCTGGGTCGAACGGAAACAGAATGACACCTCCCCAGGCTCCACAGAAAAGGGCATTTTTATTAAGTTATTGATTTTAAAGGTTTTAACTTTTTTGGCACGGGTAATGCTCTATCTCGTGTACAACAAAAATAAAAAACAGCACCTTAAAACAACAACATAAAACGACTCTGACATAACAAGAATAAGCACGGCGGAGACGGCGCAAACTGATTTTTTTGGAGAGGATACGCGTTCAGGGGTCAAGGCCCCGCAGCCGGACAGAGAACAATAAAACTACCTCGAGGTAGCGCCCGGACTGGTTAGATCACGTAGTGGTCATCGCGATATCGGCGATCAAAGAAATACGTTTGCTCTTGGCCCCGATTGGGGCCGACTGAAGCATCTTCAGGGTGGCGGTCGACAAGAACAACAACAGATCGAGCACAAGAAGAACAAAGCACAAAGTCAATTTGGAGGGGAGCCCAGGCTCCCCTCTGTGCTTTCCGGAAAACCCTCGCTCTTCCCGGGACGCTCCGCTCAATCCCGCGGCTTGCCGCCCACCGCGTCCCCTTCCAGTTTCGCCAGCCGCTCCTCCAGTTCGGCGATGCGCGCCTCCAACGCCTCGATCCGGGCATTCGCCGTCCCTTCGTTACCGGCAGTGTGCGTCGCCCGCACAGCCAGCAGCTCCTCCAGATCCTCCGGCGTACCCAGCAGGTGCATATAGCGTTCCTCGCGCTGTCCCGGCTGGCGCGGCACCCGGCAGACCAGCTCGCGGCCGATCAACCGCTCCAGCTGGTGCTGCAGGTCTTCGCCGTCGTCGAAATCGTGCAGGCGGGCACTGCGGGTCAGCAGCTCGTTGACGGTCTGCGGACCGCGCAGCAGCAGCAGCCCGATCAGCACCAGCTGCGGTGGCGTGAGTTGCAGGGCCTTGTCGAGACGGTGCTCCCAGCGGTCCGCCCGGCTGCCCATGACCAGCTGCAGCAGGGCGCGCCCCTCCAGCTGGCGCAGACTCTGGCCAACCTGGCCGGGACTGAGGTTCATCAGCGGCTCGCGGCTGGTCTTCTGGTTGCAGGCGAGCACCAGGGCATTGAGGGTCAGCGGATAGCTTTCCGGGGTGGTCGCCTGCTTCTCGATCAGGCAACCCAGGATGCGGACTTCGACGGCATTGAGCGGCTCGCGCGCGCGCGGCGTTTCGGGCTGGTCGGACATGACGGGACATCCTCGACGGGAAAACCCCTAGCCTAGCGGGAGCGCCGTGCCCTTGAACATATCCATCCGCCCAACTTTCGGCATGCTGTGATCGAAAAGGGGGGCTGTTATGATCCCCCCGTGGGCTCCACGCGATCCCCTAGCGCAAGACGACACGAACAGGCCAACGATGCACCCGACTCCCTCACCGCCAGGTCAGCTGCAGCTGAGCGGCGCCGGCCAGTCCCCCGGACTGAGCATCGCCGGCGACTGGACGCTGCCGCACTACCCGCGCCTGAAGCGCGAGATCGAGCGCACCCGGCCGCAACTCGATGCCGCCTGTCCGGTCGCACTGGACGACCTGGGCGCCCTCGACACCGCCGGCGCCGGCCTGCTGGTGGAACTGCTCGGGGCCGAGCGCATCGCGGACATCGCCCGCTGGGCGCCGCAGCTGCCCGCCGAACGCCTGGCCCTGCTGCGCACGGTCGCCACGGCGCTGGCCGATTCTGCCGCCGGCCCCGGGGAAGAGCCGAAGCGCTCCACCCTCCGCGACGTGCTGGCGCACATCGGCCGGGTCGTCGAAACGCTCTGGGAGCAGCAGCGGACGCTGTACGGCTTCATCGGCCTGACCCTGAGCACCCTGCTGCTGACCCTGCCGCGCCCGCGGCGCTGGCGCATCACCCCGCTGGTCGCGCACATCGAGCGGACCGGGCTGGACGCCGTGCCCATCGTCGCCCTGCTGACCTTCATGGTCGGCGCGGTGGTGGCCTTCCTCGGCGCCACGGTACTCGGCCAGTTCGGCGCCACCATCTATACCGTCAACCTGGTGGCCTATTCCTTCCTGCGCGAATTCGGCGTGCTGCTCTGCGCCATCCTGATGGCCGGTCGCACCGCCAGCGCCTTCGCCGCGCAGATCGGCGCGATGAAGGCCAACGAGGAAATCGACGCGATCCGCGCGCTCGGCCTCGACCCGATCGAGCTGCTGGTGCTGCCGCGGGTGCTGGCGATGCTGATGACCCTGCCGATCCTCACCTTCATCGCCATGCTCTGCGGCATCCTCGGCGGCCTGGCGGTCTGCGTCCTGGCGCTGGACATCTCGCCGGTGCAGTACTTCGCGATCCTCGAGCAGGAGATTCCGGTCAACCATTACCTGGTCGGCCTCGGCAAGGCGCCGTTGTTCGCCTTCCTGATCGCCGTGATCGGCTGCCTGGAGGGCTTCAAGGCCAGCGGCAGCGCCCAGTCGGTCGGCGAACGCACCACCTCCAGCGTGGTGCAGTCGATCTTCATGGTGATCCTGCTGGACGCCCTGGCCGCGCTGTTCCTCATGGAGATGGGCTGGTGAGCGCCGGCACGCCGCCGCCGGAGCCGCTGATCCGGGTGCGCGGCCTGGTCAACCGCTTCGGTCGGCAGACGGTGCACGACGGCCTCGACCTGGACATCCGTCGCGGCGAGATCCTCGGCGTGGTCGGCGGCTCGGGCACCGGCAAGTCGGTGCTGCTGCGCAGCATCGTCGGCCTGCACCGGCCGAGCGCCGGGCGGATCGAGGTGTTCGGCGAGGATCTGCTGACCCTGCCGAGCGCGCAGCGCTCGCGGCTGGAGCGACGCTTCGGCGTGCTCTTCCAGCAGGGCGCCCTGTTCACCTCGCTGAACCTCGCGGAGAACGTCGCCCTGCCGCTGATCGAGCATGCCGGGCTATCGCGCCCCGAGGCCGAGCACCTGGCCCGGCTCAAGCTGGCGCTGGCCGGACTGCCGGCCAACGCCGCCGACAAGTACCCGGACGAGTTGTCCGGCGGGATGATCAAGCGCGCCGCCCTGGCTCGCGCCCTGGCGCTGGACCCGGAGGTGCTGTTTCTCGACGAGCCGACGGCCGGCCTCGACCCGATCGGCGCGGCGGCCTTCGATCAGCTTATCCTCACCCTGCGCGACGCCCTCGGGCTCGGCGTGTTCCTGGTCACCCACGATCTGGACACCCTCTACACCAGCTGCGACCGGGTCGCCGTGCTGGCGCAGAAACGCGTGCTGGTGGCCGATCGCCTCGAGGTGGTGGCCGCCACCGACGACGCCTGGATCCGCGAATACTTCCACGGCCCGCGCGGCCGCGCGGCGCAACGGGCAGCCGAACTGCAGGAGACCCCCTGATGGAAACCCGAGCTCATCACGTGCTAATCGGCCTGTTCACCGTCCTCGCGGTGCTCGCCGCCCTGCTCCTCGCCCTCTGGCTGGGCAAGTCCAGCCTGGACCGCGACTTCGACCACTACGAAGTGCTATTCAACCACTCGGTGAGCGGCCTGGGGGTCGGCAGCCCGGTGGAGTACAGCGGCATCCGGGTCGGCGACGTGGAACAGCTCTGGCTCGACCCCCAGGACCCGCGCATGGCCCGCGCGAGCATCCGCCTCGACAGCGGCACGCCGATCAAGCGCGACACCCACGCCCGCCTGTTGCTGGCCAACATCACCGGTGCCCGCAGCATCCAGCTGTTCGGCGGCACGCCGCAAAGCGCGCCGCTCAAGGGCGAGGACGGCCGGCTGCCGCTGATCGTCGCCGACCCCTCGCCGCTCAGCGCCCTGCTGGACGACGGCGGGGATCTGATGAGCGACGTCAACAACATCCTGAGCGGCGCCAGCCATGTCTTCTCGGCAGACAACATCACCCACTTCGGCCGCACCCTGGCCAATCTCGAGCAAGCCACCGGCGCGCTCGCCGAACAGCGCAGCGAACTCCGCCAGGCCATGCAGCAGCTCAACCAGCTCGGCCAGAAGACCGGCCTCCTGCTCGAGGAAGTCACCCGGCTGACGCGCAACGCCAACGGCCTGCTGGACGGCAGCGGCCGCCAGCTGCTGGCCAGCGCGCAGCGCTCGATGACCACCCTGGAGCGTACCAGCACACGCCTGGACCGACTGCTGGAGGACAACCACAAAGCCCTGGACGACGGCCTGAACGGCATCGCCGAGCTGGGCCCGGCGATCGGCGAGCTGCGCGCCACCCTCGGCGGCGTGCGCCGGGTCACCCGCCACCTCGAAGACAACCCTTCCGGCTTCTTCCTCGGCCGGGAGCAGATGCAGGAGTTCGCGCCGTGAACCGTCAGCCCCTCCGCCCCCTCGCCCTTCTCCTCCTGCTGGGCAACCTGACGGCCTGCTCGGTGCTGCCCGAGGCCGAGCAGATCCATGTCTACCGCCTGCCGGGCTCGCCGCTCCAGGCTCAGGCCGCCACCGCCCGTCTCGACCAGGCGCTGTGCATCGCCACCCCCAAGGCCGACCGCATGCTCGGCAGCGCGCGCATCGCGGTGGTGCCGGAGGGCAACCGGATCAGCGGCTACCAGGGCGCCCGCTGGAGCGACGACGCCCCGACCCTGCTGCGCGACCGGCTGATCGAGGCCTTCCGCGAGGACGGCCGGACGGCCTCGGTGAGCAGCGACGACAACCACTTGCATACCGACCTGGAACTGCTCGGCGACCTGCGCGCTTTCCATGCCGAATACGTCGGCGGCAAGCCGCAGGTGCGGGTCAGCCTCGACGTCAGCCTGGTGCACAGCGCCAGCCAGCGCGTCCTCGCCAGCCGCCGCTTCGAGGTGCGCCAGAGCGCCGGGGACGAACGGCTCGACAGCGTGGTCGCCGCCTTCGGCGCGGCCGGCGACCAGTTGAGCCGGCAACTGGTGGACTGGACGCTGGCCCAGGGCGATCGCCTGGCCGGCCGTTGACGCCGGGCCGGGACGCCCGCTCAGCGTCTGGCGATGATGTATACCGCATGGACGATACCCGGCAGGTAGCCGAGCAGGGTCAGCAGGATGTTCAGCCAGAAGGCGCCGGCGAAGCCGACCTGCAGGAACACGCCGAGCGGCGGCAGCAGGATGGCGATAAGGATGCGCAACAGGTCCATGGAAGAGTCCTCCGTCAGGGCCCGGACGGGCCTTTCCTGAATCGACCCGCCCCACTCCCGGGGGTTCCGCCGGCGCTGGCCATACTTGCCCGGCGGTCGACGCAGGAGCTTCCAACTGCGGAGCCGGCTGGCCGCCGTCCAGCGCAACCTGCTGGAGCGCGCCCGCCGCCCTCGGCGACGCCTCCCCATCCTCCCGCTGGCGCACGCCTGGCCAATGCCGAACGCGCCAGCCTGTACAACAAGCTGCAGCAGCACGGACTCGGCAAACGCTGAATAGCCACGCTGTCCGGCAGAATGGACCGCCGGTGACGCCAGAAAACGGGACATGTCTTGCGGACAGGCCACCGCCAACGGACGGAAATCGCCAGTCCTCCGCACAATCACCGACAACTGCCGCCACCGACCTGCCGGCACGGGTCTCGCTACAGATCGAACAGGCCCAGCACAGAGCCGTCACGATTTGGCGTGAAGGTTGGGTCGCGGTCGGACCCAGCCTCTTTTTTCTCGCCTGCCTCCCACGGGCTTGCCCCGGCAGATGCCCAACCGCACCACCCCTCCTGCAGCACGGGAAGCGAGCTTCATTTCGAGCGGACAAAAAAACGCCCCGGCATTCCTGGCGGGGCGGCTGCGATGTCGCAAGAGACGGTATTCAGTTTCGGCCGGAGATCCGGCCCAGCGCACGCGTCAGGCGCTTGAGCATTTCGTCGATGTTGCCGTGGCTGACCGTCAGCGCCGGGGAAAAGCCCAGACAGTGCGCTTGTGGCGCATCGATCAGCAGGCGCTCCTTCAGCGCCGCCTCCACCACCGCCGGTGCCGACAGGCCGACCAGCGGCAGACCGAGCAACAGGCCATGACCGCGCAACGGCCCGTGTCCATGCCGACGGGCCAGTTGCGCCAGCCCCTCGCTCAAGTGCTCGCCGACCGCGCGAACATGCTCGAGAAAACCCGGCTCCAGCACCGCGTCGAGCACTGCCAGACCGGCACCGGTCGCCAGCGAGTTGCTGTGGCAACTGCCGATCAGATCGCCCGGCTCGAAACAGCAGGCGTTGCCGCGGGCCAGCAGGGCTGCCAGGGGCACACCGCCGCCCAGTCCCTTGCCGAGCGTGACCACATCGGCGCGTACGCCATACAGCTCCTCGGCCAGCAGGGCGCCGCAGCGCCCGATCCCGGTCTGCAGCTCGTCGAGAATCAGCAGCAGGCCACGCTCCCGGCACAACCGGGCGACACCCTGCAGGTATTCCAGGGTCGCCGGGATGGCTCCCGCTTCCCCCAGCAGCGGCTCCAGCATCACCGCCACGGTCTGCTCGTCGAGCGCGGCCGCCAGCGCCCCCAGATCGTTGAAGGGCACACTGGCGAAGCCCGCCGCTCCGGCCTCGCTCCCGGGCCGCGCGGACGCCTTGCCCGGGGAACCGTTGAACGCGGTGACGATGCGCC
Organism: Azotobacter beijerinckii; assembly: GCF_900110885.1. Classification (GTDB taxonomy): domain Bacteria; phylum Pseudomonadota; class Gammaproteobacteria; order Pseudomonadales; family Pseudomonadaceae; genus Azotobacter; species Azotobacter beijerinckii. The sequence goes on from NZ_FOFJ01000007.1 coordinate 141,915, forward strand.
CGGCACCGCCACGGTGCAGCTGTCCCCACTTGCGCGCCAGCCTGATCGCCACCTCGTTGGCCTCGGCACCACTACTCAAGAAGTACGCCTGATCGCTATCGGTGGCATGGCACAAACGCGTAGCCAGCTTGAGCATGCCGAGGTTGTAGTACCCCGCTCCCAGGTTGATCAGGTTTTCCACCTGACGCCGCAGGGCGCTCACCAGCACGCTCGGACTGTGCCCCAGACTGTTCACCGCCCCTCCCTGGTTGAAGTCGAGGTAGGCATCGCCCTCGGCATCCCACAGCCACGAGCCCTGGCCGCGCACGAACAATTGCGGCGGACGCTCCACGGTGCGCATCACCCGCATGCGGGCCAAGGCATCGCGCATCGTACGTTCCTCGCGGTAGCAGTCGTTCATCGGCAACGGCCCGAGTAGCGAAGTCTTGAGCGAATACTCCGGTAATCGGCGATGCCGGTCAGCCCATCGCCATTTTCTTCGGATTTACCTATGAACAATCCTGATACTGCCGCCTGGCACATCTTGCAATCTGGCCTCTACAGCGCTGTAAGCATGATCAATGGGCGCTAGACTAGGGAGTCCCGACACTCAGGGCTATTTCGATTTTCCAGATTTATTCATAAGGAAAAATTATGGACTTTCGTCAGCTACGCTATTTCGTCGCACTTTACGAGGAAGGTCACGTCGGACGTGCCGCGGAACGTCTGAGCCTGTCGCAACCGGCGCTCTCGCAACAGATCCGCCACCTGGAGGCGGACCTCGACGTCAGCCTGTTCCAACGCACCGGCAAGCGCCTGCTGCCGACCCTGGCCGCACAGACCCTGTACAGCCATGCGGTGCCGCTGCTGGAAGGCCTAGGGCGCGCCCGCGATGCGCTGCGCGCCTTTCGCGGCCAGGCTGCGCGCAGCCTGGCGGTCGGCGTACTGCAGACGGTCAGCGCCAGCCTGGTGCCGCTGCTGCTGGAGCGCCTGCGCCAAGCGCAGCCACACCTGGTGGTACAGCTCTACGAACTGTCCGGCATCGATATCGAACGGCGCCTGCTGACCGGTACCCTGGATATCGGTATCGGCTTCCTGCCGCCGCGCCAGCCCGGGCTGCACAGCCTGCCGCTGTACGAGGACGAACTGCAGCTGGTGATTCCGGAGAACCATCCGCTGAAGGATTTCAAGAAGGTTTCCCTGGCCCAGGCGGCGGAGCTGCCGATGCTGCTGCTCGGCGAGGAGTTCCGCGTGCGACAGATCTGGCAGGAACAGCTCGGCATGCTCGGCCGGCGCCCACAGGTGCAGGCCGAACTGAATCACATGAACAGCATTCTCGACAGCCTGCCGCAGACACCCCTGGCCACAGTGCTGCCAGGCTGCTCGCGACCGCCGCACAGCCACCCGGATCTGTTGTGGAAACCGCTCAGCGAGCCGCGCATCCCGCTGAAGGTGGGACTGGTCTATCGCGATGCACAGCGCCAGCAGGGCATGCTGGATCTACTGCGCTCGCTGCTGGAAGGGATGCCCGGCCTCCACGAAGCCCATGGCTGAACGCAGGAGTGTGCCCTTTTCGGACGGACAAAAAAGAAAACCCCGCAAAGCGGGGTCTTGCAGACTGATTCTGACATCCGTGACTATCCGCCATCCTGGCAGATCATCCCTGAACCATCCTTGAGTTGCGTGGCGCATCCTGCGCGCATCATCCGTGACTGTCGCCGTCCTGGCGATCATCCTTGAACTCCCCGACGCATCCTGCGCCAACCTTCCCTGGGCACCCGCCATCCTGGCGAAATCCTCGACGACATCCTTGCCGTTCGATGCGCTTCCTGCGCGACTTCCCTATCCCCTGCCATCCTGCGCAGTGCTTCTGCGAGCGACGCCGTCCGTGTTTTTCAGTGCGCTTCCTGCGCGACGTCCTTGAGCAATAGAATAGGCATGCCCCCGTTGGGTAAACAGTCGTGATCACCATCACGCCATGTAAGCCTTCGCCTACACACCTCACCGGACTGTCGTCCGGTGAGTCTCGCCCCAACCCGGGGGAAACCTGGCGCACCGGATGCCTGCAACCTGACAACAGGTTTCGGGGCCCGATACAGGCAGGCTGGGGACGCCCCTCTTCTGTTCCTCCAAGCGGCTTTCCGGACTTCGGCCCGGCCGGCCGCAGGCCGGAAAACGCCAAGCGCCCTCCTCCCCCGATACCGCCGACGCGCCACCCAGCCTTCTCGCTCGCCGCACAGCCAGCGGGCAAGGACAGCGCCTCAGGCACGGCAGCAGTGCAACGGCAGGGTAGAATGCCGCCCTCCCTGCCTGGAGCCGCGCATGTTTCACGTTATCCTCTTCCAACCGGAAATTCCACCGAACACCGGCAACATCATCAGACTCTGCGCCAATACCGGCTGCAGCCTGCACCTGATCGACCCGCTGGGCTTCGAGCTGGACGACAAGCGCCTGCGCCGTGCCGGCCTGGACTACCACGAGTACGCCACTCTCAAGCGCCATGCCGACCTGCCCGCCTGCCTGGAAAGCCTCGGCCAACCGCGCGTATTCGCCTTCACCACCAAGGGTTCGCAGCCCTATCACAGCGTGAGCTACCGCCGCGGCGATGCCTTCCTATTCGGCCCGGAGAGCCGCGGCCTACCCCAGGAAATCCGCGACACCCTGCCGGCGGAACAGCGTCTGCGCCTGCCAATGCGCCCCGACTGTCGCAGCCTGAACCTGTCGAACACGGTGGCGGTGGCGGTCTACGAGGCCTGGCGTCAGCTCGACTTCGCAATGGAGTGAGCGGACACAAAAAAAGCGCCCCGCAGGGCGCTTTCTTCGGCAGGCCTTCGGCCTTACTGCACCGTGGTCGGTGCTTGGCCTTCGGCCTGCAGCCGCGCCAGCTCCTGGGCGTAGAGCACGTCGAAGTTCACCGGTGCCAGCATCAGGGCCGGGAAGGAACCGCGCACGACCAGGTTGTCCAGCGCCTCGCGGGCATAGGGGAAGAGCAGGCTCGGGCAGAAGGCGCCCAGGGTGTGCCCCATGGCATCGGCATCCAGCCCCTTGATCAGGAAGATGCCGGCCTGCTGCACTTCGGCGATGAAGGCCACTTCCTCGCCGGTCTTCACCGTGACCGAGAGGGTCAGCACCACTTCGTAGAAGTCGCCGCCGTTCAGCGGCTTCTGCTTGGTATTCAGGTCCAGCTGGACGCTCGGCTTCCAGTCCTGGCGGAAGATCTCCGGGGCCTTCGGGGCCTCGAAGGAGAGGTCGCGCACGTAGATGCGCTGCAGGGAAAACTGGGCGTTCTGGCCGTCTTGCGCGGCGCCGTTGCTAGCTTGTTCAGTCATGGCAGAGCCTTGTTCGATTTGCGGATTCAATCCTTGAGCAGCGCGTCCAGACGACCCGCGCGCTCCAGGGCATGGAGATCGTCACACCCACCCACATGGGTATCGCCGATCCAGATTTGCGGCACCGTGGTACCTCCAGCCGCCTTGCGGATCATTTCCGCATGCAGCTCCGGCCGGCCGTCGATGCCGATTTCCTGATAGGAAACACCCTTCCTCTCCAGCAACTGCTTGGCGCGAATGCAGTAGCTGCAGGTACGCCTGGTGTAAATGACGACGTGCGGCATGGCGCTTCCCTCACTTCACCACGGGCAGGTTGTCCCCGCGCCAGGTGCCCATGCCGCCGCTCAGCCTGGCCACGCTGAAACCGGCCTTCTGCAGGTCGCGGCAGACGGTGCCGGCATGCTGGCCCATGGCATCGACCACGATGAGGGTCTTGGCCCGGAACTTTTCCAGCTCGGCCATGCGGCCGGCCAGCTTGTCGTAGGGAATGTTGAAGGCGCCGACGATATGTCCGGTGGAGAACTCCTTGTGGGCACGCACATCCAGCACCATGCCCTGCTCGCCGTTGAGCAGCGAGGTCAGTTCGCCACTGCTGAGGCTACGACCGCCGCGGCGCAGTTCGGTCACCAGCAGCAGGGCCAGCAGGACGACCAACAGGCCGACGAGGAAGTAGTGGTGGGCGGCGAATTCAATCAGCTTGGGGACCATCGAGAAGTTCCAGAGCGGTAAAATCCCGGCAGTATACACAGCCCCCCAGGCCGGCTGAACCCGCCGACGCCGCGGCAGTCAATGGCTATGACGCTGCGCCCCGCGAGGCAGTAGACTGTCGCCCCTGCACGCCCAGACCTGCCGGGCGCCCCACATCACCGCATCATCAGAGTCGGAACCATGACTGCCACCCCCAAACCGCTGGTACTCATCATCCTCGACGGCTTCGGTCACAGTGACAGCCCCGCCCACAACGCCATCCACGCTGCCCATACCCCGGTGCTCGACCGCCTGAACGCCAGTTGCCCCCACGGCCTGATCTCCGGCTCCGGCATGGACGTCGGCCTGCCCGACGGCCAGATGGGCAATTCCGAGGTCGGCCACATGAACCTCGGCGCCGGCCGCGTGCTCTACCAGGACCTCACCCGCGTCACCAAGGCCATCCAGGACGGCGAGTTCTTCGAGAACCCGGCAATCTGCGCCGCGGTCGACCAGGCCGTCGATGCCGGCAAGGCGGTGCACATCCTCGGCCTGCTCTCCGA
>NZ_FOFJ01000129.1 GCF_900110885.1 Azotobacter beijerinckii
TGGCAGCGAGGACGGGCGACGCTTCAAACTTGCACAAAATTTTGGGCGCAGTCATACTCAACTCACCAAATGGCTGGTTGTCATTGGGGGTAGGGGAACCGTCGAAAAGTTGACCCTACCTATGAAGTGCTCAGAGCTTCAGCAGAAGGCCCGGTTTGCCGACCGGGCCTTCTGCTTTCTGGCGTTTGTTTAATGCATTGGCACGATAACGTTCTCCTTTCCCACCGCGGCGGCTCCATCGAGAGGTGCGGTGCGGGTCTCGTACAGTTTTGCACAGGTTTTACGCGTATGCGTCGTCGGCGCTTCGCAGCCGTTCACAGGTGCAGAGGCGTGTGCCCGGGCTATAAGGTCCCGGCTTACCTGCGCTGCGATGACGGTTTGGTCGAGGACCATGTGTTTTCTTCCTGAATACCGGACAGGGCCCGACGATGAATATATCGGTCATGATGGCGCGTTATAACCCCGAATGCAAGAATGGATAATTTTTATACAATTTCGAACAAAATCTGGGAAAATCCGACAAGTTAGAACCTAACGTCCGATAACATCCCAATGCACGGGACGCAGCTGGGCCTCGTCCAGGCGTTTGGCTTCGATGGTTGCTTGCTCTGGGCTGGTCCAGATGGCTTCCGAGTAGCGTTCCACACCGTTCTCCCGGTCGTGAAAAATGATGTCGAAGGTCGGACTGTCGTAATGCTCGGACAGGTCGCGAACCTGAAAGCGACACAGATAGTCGAGCCGGGGTCTGGCTGTCGTCATCTGCTGTTTTTTCATTCGATGGCTACATAACGGGTCGGCTGGCGGCTCACATCCGTGCTGTGGTTGAGACACAACGGCTTGGTGCCGCACCGCCTCGAGGTTTCCCTTTGTCGAGCCCATGGGATACTCCAGGTTTGTGAAAGATGAATCTGTTCTCTCATGAGTTCCAAGAAACCCAAGCGAGTCTGCCGATGAGTTTTCACCGACTCTGAATCTTGGGTTGGATTTTACTGTATAAAATTACAGCATGCCCATGATTCCTCTCGTGCGGCACCACCTCCGAAGTCCGAGGAGATTTTATTTCCTGGTAATACCATCCCTATATTTGATCCCTACCAAAGCCATCCCCCCTGCCCCCACAACAACCCCCTGAACTTTAAGGAAAAAAAGAAAAACGAAGGAAGAGAAAAGCGGGCGTGGCAGGGGGAGCATAGCGGGGCAAGGCAGAGGGGGAGATATGCTAAGGTGTATGTGTTGGGATGGTATTATTTAAGCTAAGGAGGCCCCCTCATGTACGAAGAAATCCAGGGCGCATTTGCCCGCTTGCAGACCTCACTGCATGCCTTCAACCTCGCCTGGCCCGCTCATGTCGTCTCCGGCGTGGTCTGGCGTCTTCCTTTGCTCACCGAGCAGCGGACCCCCGATACCCTTCAGGCCGAGCGCCTGTCTGGGCAAGCGGCCGTGGACGCCACCCGAAGGGCTCTGGCTGAGTTCGAGCGTGACCTCGGCCAGGCTGCCGGCACCGTCATGCGCCTGCCGGGCTACTTCGTATTGCGCGAATCGGTGCTCGAGCAGGTTCGCCAGATCAATGCCCTCAAGGATGAAGTAGCCGCAGCCATCGAGAAGCTGCGCCTCGAACTGAATCTTGTGCCAGCCGCTCGGCCACGTCTCATGCGCCGCGCGCTGGGAGCAAAATTCAACACCAAGCAGCTGCTGCGCCACATCCAGTGCTTCGATGGCTCCCCACGGTTGATCACGTTCACCTGGGCAGGCCACACCACAGCCACCGGCCGGGTCACCGTCGCCAAGGTGCGCGAGACGCTTCAGGCTGGCGCCGAGGCCCGGGCCAGCCGTGAGAACACCCGCATCGAGGATACCCCTGAATACCAGGAGCTTCGCACCCTGGTGAACATGGCCGACACCGAGGTGCTGACAGAGAGAAAGTCGGTGGCTCCTCATCCGCGAGCCATGCTGTGGTTCTCCGAAAGCTCACGCTATGACGCCATGGTCCATGCCAATCTGCCCGTCTTCGTCACGGCGGGAGAACAGCCCCCACAGGTCATGGAGTTGAAGAACTTCGATCGCAATGCCCGACAGGCCAAGCGCTTCGACGAAAAGCGCCGTACCGAGGTGTTGCCCTTTCGGGACCTCTTCCTGTCAAGTCGCAAGAGTGAGGAAGTGGCCTCCATACCCGATAAGGTCAAGGAGGCGGATGTGGCATCTACCTACCGGACTTAATTTTTAGTTTTAAACTTTTCCGGAGGCACTTGATTAAGAAACTCTTCAAACAGAGCAGCAAGGCTATTGCAATCAACCCCCTTCTCACACTTCACCTCAATTGCTCTATCCGAAACTTTCAGGCTACCAACTCCAGGCAAAGTTTTTTTAATAGGTTGAGCAGGCTGACTGATTCCATTCTTAAGAGCTACCTGCTTACGAATCCAGCGCAGTGCAACTTCTTGCGCAATCCCCACATCTCGCATCTGAATGACAGCTTCAGTTACCAAGTCTTGATGTTGACCTCCTAGCTCAACGAACTCCTTTACATTTCTAATACCAATCAGGCCTGGCTTCTGATCAAGAACCTCCCGCGTTGATTTAGGAAGATCCATGAACGCTAGACAGCGATTTATAACAGAAACAGCAACTCCGACACGCCTTGCCAAAGCTCTTTGGCTCGGCTCTACCTTACGCTCAAGGATTCCATGAAAGCCCTTTCCGCGCTCGTAGTCTGTGAGTTGTTCCTGACCTTCATTATCGGCTAGAGCAGCAACCTCAGCTTCCGTGTCACTCATTTCACGGACTAAAGCCTGGATAGTTTTAGCATTGATTAGCTTGTGCGCTCTCCAGCGGCGCTCCCCTCCAACAAGTTCGTACCGGCCATCTCTCGGGCGTACAAGGATTGGCCTTAGCAGGCCGATTGTCTGAATAGACTCCACAAGCTCTTCCAAACTTTCTACTGAAAGTTGCAAGCGAGGCTGGTAAGGAGACTTATCTATTAGATCAACAGAAATGTCCCTCAATGGGGTGGCAGGTATGGCTTCATCTACGCGGTTGGTCATGCCGGGTAATGGTTCATCCATAACCTGCTCTAGAAGGGTATCCACTGAAATCCCACCACTTCCTTTAGGAACTGCGTCAGGCTTTCGTACCCCATGGAAATTTGTGAGGCTTTCCGTTCCTTTACCAAATCCGCTTGAATGCTTTGCCATACTTTTCTTTATCCAATAGAAAATCTTCTAAGATTCCCAGATAGCTCCAGCGTGGAACATCTCACCGAGCCCTGCCCGTTCCACTGTGGAACACCCCACCGAGCCCTGCCCGTTCCACTGTGGAACACCCCACCGAGCCCTGCCCGTTCCACTGTGG
>NZ_FOFJ01000053.1 GCF_900110885.1 Azotobacter beijerinckii
CAAGAGCGAGATGCGCGGCGGCGAGGTGGTGGTGGCGGATCGCTGGTTCGCCAGCAGCAAGACCTGCTCGTGCTGCGGGCAGGTGCGGGAGAGCCTGCCGTTGGCGGTGCGTACCTGGACGTGCCCAGACTGCCAGGCCCGGCACGACCGGGACGGCAACGCGGCAATCAATCTGAAGCATTACGCCGTGAGTTCCACGGTGTCAGCCTGTGGAGGGGAAGGCGCTGGCCCTGGCGGCAACGCCAGGGTGAAACCGGCCCCGTCGAAGCAGGAAGTTAGCAAAAAGCTACCTATGGGTAGCTTTGGATAGGTCTAACAGAACGGCTGCCACTGCGCTATCTTGTGTCTATAGGCGACTGCCGTTGTCCAACTCGGGCGAGTATGGACAGCAGGGTGCATCGCCTCCGAGGTTGCACGGGTATGTATCACGGTGAACGCTTCAACGCCTGGACCCATCTGGTCGGCGCCGTCCTGGCCCTGGTCGGCATGGTCTGGCTGCTGGTGGCGGCGAGCCTGGAGGGCACGCCGCGAAAGATCGTCGGCAGCGCGATCTACGGCGTCAGCCTGCTGCTGCTCTACAGCATCTCGACGATCTACCACAGCCTGCGCGGGCGAGCGAAGGCGATCCTGCGCAAGCTTGACCACCTGTCGATCTACCTGTTGATCGCCGGCAGCTACACGCCGTTCTGCCTGGTGACCTTGCCCGGCCCCTGGGGATGGTCGCTGCTGGGCATCGTCTGGAGCCTGGCGCTGTTCGGCATGCTGCAGGAGTTCAAGCAGCGTTCCGAAACGCGGATTCTCTCGCTGGTGATCTATGCGGTGATGGGCTGGCTGATCCTGGTGGCGGTCAAGCCGCTGCTCGCCGCCCTGGGCCGCGCGGGCTTCACCTGGCTGCTGGCGGGCGGGATCGCCTATACCGTGGGGATCGTCTTCTTCGCCTTCGACAGCCGCTTCCGACACTGGCACGGCATCTGGCACCTGTTCGTCATGGCGGGCAGCCTGCTGCACTTCGTGGCGATTTCCGTGTATGTCCTGTGAGCCCCGGCATGGGCTCCGCGCGACCCGGCAGTGCCATTGCGCTCATGGAAAGAGGCGATCGAACGTTCGCCTCTTTCCCAGCCACGACATCCCCGGCATCCGGCTTCCAGGGACTGCCCCGGTGACGTTTCAAGCGCTGGCGGTCACCGCCTGACGGGCCAGCAATTGCCATTCGCTGCCCTTTTTCTTCCAGATCTGCGGGACTTTCAGGTTGACCCTGGCCGGGTCCTTGCCCTTGCCGTGCGTGTCGGCCACGAACGTATGGCGAACGATGGCGATGTCGTCGCCCACCACCTGCACGCTCTGGTCGCCGATGGCGATGGACGAGAAGTTGGAAGCGCCGGTCATCAGGTTATCGATCAGGCTTTCCTTGGTATCGACCTTGCCGCTGGAGTGGCCATAGCTCAGCTGCGGAGCGATCAGCGCCTCCAGCCGCTCCTTGTCCGGGTCGACCATCGCCACGCGCAACTGCTCCGCGGTCGCCTCGACGGCGACGGTTTCGTCGGCGGCGCTGGCGGGGGCGATGGCCAGTGCCATCGAACAGAAGGCGGCGGCCAGCGGCATTATTCTTTTTATCATCTTGGGTCCTTCATTCACGGGTTGGAAAACAGGCGAAGAGCCTTGCCTCACTTCGCCAGGAAATGAACCGTCCTGTCACCGGGTCTCGACCGGGGGTTGTTTGGTGCGGATTTCGACCCGCTCGAAGCGACCGGCCAGCAGGACGTAGGCCAGAATGCCGAGGATGCCGTGGGCGGCCACGAACCAGAGGGCCGAATGGAACGAGCCGGTCGTGGCCACGAAGTAGCCGATGACCAGCGGCGTCACGATGCCGGCAACGTTGCCAATCCCGTTGAACACCCCGCCGCTGAGGCCCACCATGCCTTTGGGAGCGGTGTCGGACAGCACGGCCCAACCCACGGCGGCGAAACCCTTTCCGAAGAACGCCAGGGCCATCAGGGCAATCACTATCCAGTTGGCGTTGGCGTCGACGTAGTTTGCCGAGACCAGGGTCGAGGCCAGCGCCATGCCGATTACGTAAGGCGTCTTGCGGGCCAGGGACTGGTGCACGCCACGGCGAATCAGGTGGTCGGAAAGCATTCCCCCCAGGATGCCGCCCGAGAAGCCGCAGATCGCCGGCAGTGCGGCGACCCAGCCGGCCTCCATGATGGTCATGCCACGGCCTTTGACCAGATAGATGGGGAACCAGGTGATGAAGAAATAGGTGAGGGCGGTGATGCAGTACTGGCCCAGATAAACCGCCCAGAGGGTACGGCTGGTGAACAGTTGCGCGATCTCGTCGAACTTGCGCTTGGGCTGGCTTTCCTTACGGTCGGCCTCCAGATCCACCAGCGCGCCACCGGCACGCATATAGGAAAGTTCGGCTTCGCCGAGCCGGGAGTCGCTGCTGGGATCGCGGTACAAGGCAAACCAGAAAATACTGAGCACCAGGCCAAGACCGCCCATCCACAGGAACACATGTTGCCATCCCAGGTTATGGGTCAGCCAAGCCATCAGCGGCGTGAACAGCACCACGGCCATGTATTGGGCGGAGTTGAACAGCGCGGAGGCCGTCCCGCGCTCGCTGGTCGGGAACCAGCAGGACACGATGCGGTTATTCGCCGGAAAAGCGGGCGACTCCACCAGCCCCAGCATGAAGCGCATCCCGAAGAACGCCATGGCCGCCGTCGCCCCCGCCAGCCCCAGCCATCCGACGACGCCCTGCAGCATGGTGAACAGCGACCAGAGGATCAGGCTGCCGCCGTACACCCGTCGGGCGCCGAAGCGGTCGAGCAGCCAGCCGCCGGGAATCTGGCCAATCGCATAGGCCCAGGCGAATGCGGAAAAGATCATGCCGAGCATGACCGGATCGAGCCCCAGATCGCTCACCACGCCGGTACCGGCAATGGACATGGTCGAACGGTCGGCATAGTTGATTACGGTGACGATGAAAATCAGTGCCAGGATGGTGAAGCGGTGCCGGCCAATGCGCGTGTTGGCAAGCGGCGTCGTCAGAGAGGCGGACTCGTTCATGGAATCTCCAGCTTCCTCGTGGAAGTTTTATTGTTGGATAGCGGACGGCCACGCCGTCGCGCGGGCCGTGGCTAGATCGTCACGGCGCCGAGCAGCGGTGCGCGGCTGAAACAGGCCTGCAGGTTCTTGAGGACGATCTCGCCCATGGCCAGGCGGGTTTGCTCGGTGGCGCTGGCGCGATGCGGTTGCAGCACGACGTTGTCCATGCCGAACAACGCCTCGGGAACGTGCGGCTCGTCGGCAAAAACATCCAGGCCAGCGCCGGCAATGGTGCCGTTCGCCAGTGCGGCGACCAGTGCGGGTTCGTCCACCAGCTTGCCGCGGGCCACATTGATCAGATAGCCATCGGGGCCCAGTGCCTGCAGCACCTCTTCGGTGACGATGGCCCGGCCCTGATCCGCGGAAGCCGCCAGTACCAGTACGTCGCTGCAGCGCGCCAGTCCGATCAGTTCGGGAACGAAGCGATAGCCACTGGCGGGCTGCTCGTGGAGGTCGGTGTAATGCACCGTCATGTTGAACGACTGTGCCCGCCTGGCGATGGCGTGCCCGACCCGGCCGAGGCCGACGATACCCAAGTGGATATCGCTCACCTTGCGGGCCAGCGGCTGTACGACGCTTCCCCAGCGACCGGCGCGAACCAGGCGGTCGCCGGTGGCCAGGTCGCGCAGCGTCATGATCAGCAGGCCCATGGCCATATCCGCGACGTCGTCGGTCAAGACGCCGGGCGTCGTGGTCACATGCACGCCCCGCTGGCGAGCGTGGACGAGGTCGACCGCATCGGTGCCGATGCCGCTGATGGCGATGATTTCCAGGGCGGGCAGGCGATCCATGAGGACGTTCGACAGGCCTTTGGCACCGCCGGTCACCACGCCGCGGATGCGCGGGCCGACCGCCGCGAGAAAGGCCTCTGGATCTGCCGCCTCGTACAGACGGTGCACCGTGTAAGACGCTTGCAAGCGGGCATCGATGGCCGCCGGTACGGGCTGCGTGAGGAGAATATCGATCATCATCTTCCCTTGTGGTCTGAGAAGCGCGAAACGCGCGTTGACGCCACCTAGGGTATGAAGCGCATCGATATCCGTCTAACATAGATACTGGATGGATTGATTCAATAATTGAATTATGGAACTGCACCAGCTGCGCTGTTTCGTGGTCGTTGCCGAGGAGCTGCACTTCGGGCGGGCGGCCAAACGCCTGTTCATGACCCAGCCCCCGCTCAGCCGGCAGATCCAGCTGCTCGAGCGTTCGCTCGGCGTCATGCTGCTGGAGCGCAACAACCGGCAGGTCCGGCTGACGGCTGCCGGCCAGCATTTTCTCCGCGATGCCCGCCGCATGCTGGCCTTTGCGGAGCAGGCCGGACATTCCGCCCGACGCCTGGCCAGTGGCGACGCCGGCCGCCTGATCCTCGGTTTTACCGCCGTCAGCGGCTACAGCCTGATTCCCGAATTGCTCAGGCATGCCGCCCAGGTCCTGCCGGACGTGGAGGTAGTGCTGCAGGAAATGGTCTCGGTGGCCCAGATCGAGGCCTTGACGGCCAACATGATCGACGTGGGGTTCGTGCGCCTGGCGGTTACCCGCCCCGGACTGGATTACGAGCGGGTTTGCCGCGAACCCCTGGTGGTGGTGGTGCCGGTGACCCACCCCCTTGCAGGGCAAGCCAGCGTTGCGCTTCGCGACCTCCACCAGCAGCCCTTCGTCATGTATTCCCCGGTGGAGGGACGCTATTTCTACGACTGCATTGCCGGCCTGTTCGCCATGGCCGGAGTTGCGCCGCACTACGTGCACTACCTGGGACAGACGCACTCGGTGCTGGGCCTTGTCCGCGCCGGACTGGGGCTGGCGATCGTGCCGGCCTCGGCGAGCGAGTTGCATATGGGGAATCTGGCCTTCCGTCCCTTGCGGGATGCCCGGATTCACGCCGAGTTGTACATGGCAGCGCGTCACGACAGCGAAAACCCGGTACTTCCCGCCTTCATGTCGATGGCCAAACACTATTTTGCGATGCGCAAGGCAGACTCGCCGGCGTGCGACGAGCAGGATAAATGCCCGTATCCGCCCGAGACTGCCGACGGCCGCTAACGCTCCGGCAGCCTTGGGATACTCGAACAACGCTCGGGAGGCCGACAAAGCACCTTTCGGGGCCATCTAGCCGGCATTTACCCGGACATGCCGGATTTCGTCTCAGAATGTGATGGCGGGCCGGGATCGATCCGTTGCCGCCCGTCTATGGTGTGATATTTTTTTGACATCATCGAAGCCGCTGTGTCGCTCGAAACGGCGCGCGCCCACTTCCGGCAGGTCGGCGAGCCGCCGCTCGAGCCGAACGGGCAAGGCCCCTCCCGCGCTCGGCGGCCGTGGCGGCGCCGGCCCGCCATGGCGGGTGCCGCCGAAGCGGCCCCCACAAACGCTCCCCTTGTACGCCCCATAACAAGCAAGAAGGCAATTTCCGATGCAAAAAAGAACATTCCTGCTCGCTACCCTGGCCGCCGCTGTCGGGCTTTCGCTACAGGGCACGGCTCAGGCCTCCGACTACCCGAACCGGCCGATCGAGCTGGTGGTGCCGAACATCGCCACCGGCAGCACCGACATGGCCGCCCGGGCCTTCGCCAAGTACGCCGAGAAACGGATCGGCAAGCCGGTGGTGGTGGTCCGGATCAGCGGAGCGGGCGGCTACAACGGCTCGCGGGCGGTGCGCGAGGATAAATCCAGCGGTTACCAGGTGCTCTATACCCACCAGGGCATCATCGCCAACTACCTGACCAAGGTGGCCCCCTACTCCTACGACGGCTTCAAGGTCGGCCCGACGGTCGCCGAAGACGCCACCGTGGGGCTGTACGTGTCCGGCAAGTCGGGAATCAAGTCGATCCAGGACCTGCTCGCCAGGGCCAGGGCCGAACCGGGCAAGCTCAGGGCCGCCACCGAGTACGGCACCTACAACCACTTCATGTTCCTCAAGCTGCAGAAGGAACAGGGCGTGAAGTTCAAGATGGTCGAGAGCAACGGCGACGCCGGCCGGATTCCCATGCTGCTCAGCGGCACCGTCGACGTCATCGCCAAGATCTATTCGGGCACCCAGGAATACCTCAAGTCGGGCGACTTCGTGCTGCTCGGCGAGCCGACCGGCAAGCGGGCGCCGAACGCACCGGACGTGCCGACCTACAAGGAGCAGGGCCTCGACTTCACCTTCCCGGCCTATACGTTCACCCTGTTCTTCAACCAGAGCACCCCCCAGGAGATCATCGACAGCTGGGACAAGGTCGCCCGCGAGGTGACCTCGGACCCGGCCTACCAGAAAGAGGTCGCGGAACTCGGCATGGCCTGGACCTACAAGTCGCCGCAGGACAGCGCCGCCGCCTATGCCAGCGCCCAGAAGCTGATGGCGGAGCTGGTCGACGGGGCGTCCGCCGTCGCCAAGCAGTAACGCCCGGTGCCGTCCAGACGGCGCCTGTCGATGCATCGGACGGCCGTGGGGCGCGGCCACGTCCGAATGCCGGGCGATCCGCCCGAACCGAACGGGCGCCGCCCCGCCTCGGGTACGACCCGGAGAGATCCGAGCCGGGCCGTAGCGGCGGCAGTCCCACGATCCATCCAATCCCAACCTCATCCATAACAACAAGAAGGCAACTCCCCATGCAAAAAAGAACCTTCCTGCTCGCGACCCTGGCCGCCGCCGTCGGGCTTTCCCTGCAGGGCGCGGCCCAGGCCGCCAGCTATCCGAACCGGCCGATCGAGCTGGTGGTGCCGGCCGTTGCCACCGGCGCCTCCGACCTGAGCGCCCGGATTTTCGCCAAGTACGCCGAGAAGCGGATCGGCAAGCCGGTGGTGGTGGTCAGGATCAGCGGAGCGGGCGGCTACAACGGCTCGCGCGCGGTGCGCGAGGACAAATCCAACGGCTACCAGGTGCTCTATACCCACCAGGGCCTCATCGCCAACTACCTGACCAAGGTGGCCCCCTACTCCTACGACGGCTTCAAGGTCGGCCCCGCGGTCGTCGAAGACGCCACCCTGGGGCTGTATGCATCCGGCAAGTCGGGGATCAAGTCGATCAACGACCTGCTCGCCAGGGCCAGGGCCGAACCGGGCAAGCTCAAGGCGGCCACCGAGTACGGCACCCTCAGCCACTTCATGTTCCTGAAGCTGCAGAAGGAGCAGGGCGTGACGTTCAAGCTGATGGATACCGGAGGAGACGCCGCCAGGCTCGCCGCCATGCTCGGCGGCACCGTCGACGTGATGGCCAAGGTCTATTCGGGCACCCAGGACTACCTCAAGTCGGGCGACTTCGCGCTGCTCGGCGAGCCGGCCGACAAACGGGCGCCGAACGCGCCGGAGGTACCGACCTACAAGGAGCAGGGGGTCGACTTCACCTTCCCGCCCTATGTGTGGTCCCTGTTCTTCAACCAGAACACCCCCCAGGCGATCGTCGACACCTGGACCGAAGTCGCCCGCGAGGTAACCTCGGACCCGGCCTACCGGAAAGAGATCGAGGCGCTCGACATGGCCTGGACCTACAAGTCGCCGGAGGAAAACGCGGCCGCCCATGCCGGCATGCAGCAGGCGTTTGCAGAGCTGGTCGGCGGGATGTCCGCCGTCGCCAAGCAGTAACGCCCGGCCCGCGCCGGCTTCCGGCCGGTGCGGGAGCCTTTCCAGCCTCCCCGCAGTTCTTCCCGCAGTACCTCCCACGCGCTCCGAATACTCTCTCTTCCCTTGATGCCTCAAGCCCCCGGAGCAGCCTTTTGGGCGGCGCGTTGCCAATCACGGCACATTGCGCCCACGAAATCCGGACGCCTGTTCCAAATCACTGCAAACTGCGTCCGACCGCTCTATTCTGGGACTGTCCATCCAAGGAACGGCAACACGATGTTCGACCCCTCTTCATTCGGCACGATGGCGGAAATCGTCGGCGAGTCCCCGGCCTTTCGCTGCCTGCAGAGCCTGGTCGAACGCATCGCCCCCACCGACCACCCCCTGCTCGTCTGCGGACCGACCGGCTCGGGCAAGGAAGTGGTGGCGCGCCAGATACATGCCCGCAGCCGGTCGCCCGAACAGCCCTTCGTCGACCTCAACTGCGGGGCGATCCCGGAAAACCTCATCGAATCCGAGCTGTTCGGCCATGCCCGGGGGGCCTTCACCGGCGCGACCAGCCAGCGGCCCGGCTACTTCCAGCTGGTCGGCCGGGGCACGCTGTTCCTCGACGAGATCGGCGAGCTGCCGCTGGCGCTGCAGCCCCGGCTGCTGCGGGTGCTGGAAACCCGCACCTTCCGCCCGATCGGCTCGAACGAGTCGATCCGTTTCGAAGGGCGGGTCGTCGCGGCCACCCACCGGGACCTGCTCGCCATGGTCCGCGAAGGCAGCTTTCGCGAGGACCTCTACTACCGCCTGGCGGTATTCGTGATCGAGGTGCCCGGCCTCGACCAGCGCCGGGAGGACATCCCGGCCCTGGTCAGGCACTTCGCCGCCCGCCAGCCGCAGCCGCTATCGTTCTCCGCCGAGGCGATCGAGCGGCTGACCCGGGCCGCCTGGCCTGGCCATGTGCGCCAGTTGCGCAACCTGATCGACCGGCTGGGGGTGCTGGCCCTCTCCGCCCAGATCGGCGTCGAGGCGCTGGAGCCCTTCCTCGCCGCGGACGGGGCCGAGCGCGCCGGGCAGGACGGCCTGGCCGACGCCCTGCTGGCGCTGGAGGGCGACGACAAGCTGCTGGTCGCCGAGAACCTGCTGATCGACCGGGCGTTGCAGCGCAGCGGCGGCAACAAGAGCGCGGCCGCCCAGCTGCTGGGCGTCGGCCGCAAGGTCGTCGAGCGCCGCCTGAAGTCCCGCGAGGCCCGCAGCCACGAGGCCGAGACGCTGCTGGAGGAAGGCCGCCAGCGGGTCGAGGCCGCGGAGTTCCGCCAGGCGATTCCGCTCCTGCGCCGCTGCCTGGAAAAACTGCCCCGGCGGGACGATGTCCGCGCCCTGCAGTTCGAGGCCTACCGCCTGCTCGGGGTCAGCCTGCGCAGCATGAACGGCTGGCTGTGCGCCGAGGCCTGCGCCTGCTACGAGGCGGCCCTGAAGGTCGGCGAGGGGCTGTGCGGCAGCACCGAGCTGGCCTCCATGCAGTTCGGCGTCTGGAGCACCCAGCTGATGACCCTGGAGCTGGGCAGGGCCCGCGCCACGGCGCAGGACATGCTGCAGCGCGCCCGCGACCTCGGCAGCCCGGCCGCCCTCGACGAGGCCCACCTGGCCATGGCCAACACCCTGTTCTGGCTGGGCGACTGCGCGGAGACCCTGGCCTGCCTGGCCCGCGGCGGGCTGCTGCAGGGCGGGCGCGGCGGCGAGCGCTGCGGCCTGCAGGGCTTCGACCTGAGCGCCCTGGCGCTGACCTTCGAGGGCCTCGCGGCCTTCCAGCTGGGCGCCTTCGCCCAGGCGCGCCAGGCCCTGCAGCGCCTGCTGCTGCGCGTCGGCGAAGACAACCCGCATGCCTTCAACCGGGCCCTGGCCCTGCAGGGCGCCGCCTGGCTGGCCTGTCTGTTCGAGGACATGGAGCACCTGGGCCCGCTGGCGACGGACCTGGAGTCCCTTTCCGAGGCCCACGGCTTCACCTTCTACCGGGGCATCGGCCAGGTCTTCCGCGGCTGCCATATCGGCTCGCTCGGCACCTTCGACGAGGCCGAGCGCTTCATGCTGGAGGGCTACCGGCAGCACATGCTGAGCCACGGCGGCCGCCTGTTTCATTCCTTCCAGGCCTGGCAGCGCGGCGAACTGCTGCTGCGGGCCGGGCGTCCCGACGACTGCGAGCGCCTGCTCTCCGATGCCCTGGACATGGCCCTGGAGCATCAGGAGCGAGCCTATCTGGGCGAGCTGCTGACCACCAAGGCGCGGGCCCGCTGGGCGCAGGACGACCTGGACGGCACCGAGCAGGAGCTGCGCAGCGCCCTCTCCACCGCCCTGGCGCTGGGCTCGGTGTCCGCGCGCATCGCCGCCGCCACCCAACTCGCCCGGCTCCTGCAGCAGACCCGGCGCCCGGAGCAGGCCGCGAAGC
The DNA here is from genome assembly GCF_900110885.1 of Azotobacter beijerinckii. Taxonomy (GTDB): domain Bacteria; phylum Pseudomonadota; class Gammaproteobacteria; order Pseudomonadales; family Pseudomonadaceae; genus Azotobacter; species Azotobacter beijerinckii. The sequence goes on from NZ_FOFJ01000053.1 coordinate 10,085, forward strand.
TGCTGTCGCGAGCGCTGCGCGGCGTCGCGCCGGACGCACCGAGCCCAAGCCTGGAGCGGGCGCTGCAACTGCTCGAAGAACTCGGCGCACGCCCCTGACCCCGTAGCCCGCCGGGAAGCCGACCGCCCCCTCCCTCCCCGAACGTCGCCTCACCCCCCTCATTCTGGGGACATTTTTTCGCTTGCCCTTTTCTTCGCTACAGGGCGATGGACGATTTCGTCCAGTGTCGCCGGTCAGGAGCGGACGAAATCCTCCAGCTCTTCTCGTTCCAACATGACAATCAGGAAAAATATCCTTAAAAATCAATCATATATTTACATGGAACAAGCCTTGCTTAGGTTTCTTCACATACCGATATACAAACGCCACTGGATGTGTGGCGCGCGCGCCGTCCCCTTCACGCGTCGCGCACGTCCGGCACGCCAGGAGATCCCGTTCCATGTGCATCAACATCGCGATCGGCAGGGAGGCGGCTGCGGAAAACCGAATCCTGGTTTCCCACAACGAGGATTGCGCTCGAACCCCCTGGAGCCGCTACGTCGCCTACCGGAGCGAGCCGGAATATGCCAGCGGCCGGGTCGTTCGCGACGGGATGTGGACCCTCGGCAACGGCCTGAGGGTCGCCGTTCCGAAAACCCGTTTCGCCTACAGCGCCATGCCGAGTACGGCGGCCCCTGGAGAACCCCCGCGCCATCTTCACGAAGGGCGCGGCATCAACGAGAACAACGTCGCCGTTTCGACCACCGGCACCCTGCAGATCAACGCCCTGGCCAATGCCATCGACCCCCTGCTCGCCGAAGGCGAGATTGACGGCTCGATCATCCCGACCCTGATCCTTCCCCAGGCCCTGACCGCCCGCCACGGGGTGGAACTGCTGGGGACATACCTCCAGAAACACGGGGCCAGCGAAGCCCGCGGGGTGATCGTCGCCGACCCCTTCGAGGCCTGGTATCTGGAGAACGGTTCGGCCCATCACTGGATCGCGGTCCGAATCCCCGCCGACAGCTACCTGGTCGTGGCCAACGGCCTGCGCATCCACGGCATCGATCTGTACGGACCCGACGTGCTGCATTCGGCCGGACTGTTCGAGTTCGTCGCGGAGTATCGGCTGCTGGAGCGGCCCGACCGCCGCCGCTTCGACTTCGCCCAGGCCTTCGGCGTGCCGGAAACCTCCCACGGCCTGGACCGGATCTGGCTCGCGCAGAAATACCTGACGCCTTCGCTGCAGCAGGGTCCGCGACAGCCGCAGTACCCGCTGTTCCTGAAACCCGACGGCGAACTCTGCGTCACCGACGTCATGGCGGTCTTGAGGGCGGCTTGCCAATGGATGGAACTCGAAGGCCGGACGCCCCGACCGGGCGCCCCGCGGAGGACCGCGGAGAGCCACATCATCTGCCTGAACGCGAAAATGCCCACCGAATTGCAGGGGCTGATCTGGCAAGCGATCGGCACGCCGCTGGGTGCTCCCTACCTGCCGCTCTACCACGCGCTGCAGGAGATTCCCCACGAACTGGGCATGAACGCCCCTTCGCAGGAAGGAAACTCGGCCTATCGGGCCTTCGGGGAACTCTTCTCGCTGGCCGGCAGCGCGGGCCCCGGGGCGCTTGCCGCGTTGCAGGCCGTCTGGCAGGAACAGGAGCAGGAACTCGTTTTCCAGCAGCGTCACCTGGAGTCGATGCTGCTGTCCATGTACCACCAATCGCCGCAGAACGCGGTGGCCTTCGCGCAGCACTACAGCACCGGCAGCATCCTGCAACTGGTGGAAAAGGCGCACCGCGAGCGACGTCGCCTGCTGAACGGGCACCCGGACGGGACGGACGACGCCTAGCGGCCCGTTCGCTCGGTCGACTCCGGCTTTCCCGGTACGCGGCCGCGCTCAGGTATCCAGATGCCCGGCGAGAAACTGCGCCAGGCGCCGCGACATCAACCGCCCCGAACTCCCCAGGCAGGCGATGGGCGTACCGCCCAGGCTGCCCTCGCCCAGTTCCGAGGCTTCCCCGGCCACCGCCAGCAGGCAATCCACCGCCAGCGCCAGCCTGCCGAGCTGGCGCACCAGCGCCGCGCTGGGCGGCGTCTTGGAATAGAGCACCAGCGCCCGGGGCCGGACTTCCTGGCACACCAGGGCGAGTTCCTCCAGCGGCTGCCCGACGGGCAGGACCCTGACCGAACCGCTGTCGCCATCCAGCAGCAGGCCGGCGACCAGCAGCTCGAGTTCCCGGCACTGGCCGGGAATCGCCGCCACCAGGACCCGCTCGTCGGCCGGCCCGCGCCCCAGCTGCAGGCGCTGCAGCACCCGGGCGCGCAGGAAGGCGTCGAGAAACAGCCACTGGCTGGTCTGGCCGAAGCCCTCTCGCCGCAGCAGTTCCTGCCACAACGGCAGGAGGATTTCCTGGAACACCGCCGCCAGTGGATAAGTCGAGAACACCTGGCCGTAGAGCTGTTCCAGCCGCGTCTCGTCGAAGTGGCTCACCGCCAGGCCGAGGCGGGCCTGCCATTCGCTCCATTCGCCGTCCGCCGGCGCCTCGCCCGCGTCGGCCGTCGCGGCCTTGCTCGCGGCGCTGCGGGCCAGAATGCTGCCCACCTTGCTCACCGCCACGCCGCGCTCGGTCCAGGCCAGGATGCTGCGGATCGCCTCGATATCCGCCTGGGAATAGAGGCGATGCCCGCCGTCGGTGCGCACCGGCTGGATCAGCCCGTAGCGACGCTCCCAGGCCCGCAGCGTGACCGGGTTGACGCCGGTCAGACGCACCACCTCGCGAATCGGGAACAGCTCTTCCAGGGCCGGCGGGCTCGGGGCAAGCGGCGAAGCGCCGGAGAGTTCGGTCATGGCACGGGCAGCTCGGGTCGAAGGAATCGCGACATTGTAACCCAGGGTTTCCACCGGCAAGGCGGGCCCCCGATCACCCCGGACGCAGCGCAGCCCGGCCGTGCAGGCGGCCTCCGGCAGGCCGGAAGTTGTTCTAGAATGCCGCGACACACCCCCGGAAACCGTCACGATGATCAACGCCAAGCTGCTGCAACTGGTAGTCGAAGCCTCCAACGACGGCATCGTGGTCGCCGAGCAGGAAGGCGACGACAACATCCTGATCTATGCCAATCCGGCCTTCGAGCGCCTGACCGGCTACGACGTCGACGACATCCTCTACCAGGATTGCCGCTTCCTGCAGTCGGGCGACCGCGAGCAGCCGGGCCTGAAGACCATTCGCGACGCGCTCAGAAACCATCGCCCGTGCCGCCAGATCATCCGCAACTACCGCAAGGACGGCAGCGCCTTCTGGAACGAGCTGTCGATCACCCCGGTGTTCAACGAAGCCGACCAGCTCACCTACTTCATCGGCATCCAGAAGGATGTCAGCGCGGAAGTCCAGGCCACCGAGCGGGTTCGCGAGCTGGAAGCCGAAGTCCTGCAACTGAAGAGCCAGCTGGCGGCCCTCCAGCAGAGCCAAGGCTGAAGCCGCCGCCGGGCGAACCGCTCGCCCCGGAAGAGATATTCCCCGCGCCTGCAACGGGCGCCGCTCGTCGCACTCTCCGGCGCCTCGCCGTCCAGCCCTCCCACCAAGAACCCCCTGACCACGGCCTGACCGAGCGGATCGGCGCCGAGGCCGCGCGCCGGCGTCTCGCCGGCACCGGCCCGTCAATCCTATACAAAATCTGTACACGTAAATTGACTTGCACAATAAAAGCCCTATTCTTGGACCAGAAGGTTGTACAAAACCGCCGCGTTGTACAAGAAGGAGGTTCCCATGCCCAGCTCCCCGCCCCGCCTCCTCAGGATCGGCATCAGCGCCTGCCTGCTCGGCGAGCCCGTGCGCTTCAACGGCGGGCACAAGGAGTCGCGCCTGTGCAGCGAGGTCCTGGCCCGCCACTTCGAGTTCGTGCCGGTCTGTCCCGAAGTCGCCATCGGCCTCGGTACGCCGCGCGAACCGATCCGCCTGGTCGGCGAGACGGCCAACCCCCGCGCCCTGGGCACGGTGAACCGCGAGCGGGACGTCAGCGAGGCGCTGGCCGCATACGGTCGGGGCACCGCGGCACAGCTGGACGACATCTGCGGCTACATCCTCATGCAGAAGTCGCCGTCCTGCGGCATGGAGCGGGTCAAGGTCTACCAGCCCGACGGCCGTCCGGCCGAAGGCGGCGGGCGCGGCCTGTTCGCCGCAGCGCTGATGCAGGCCCGGCCGGACCTGCCGGTCGAGGAGGACGGCCGGCTCAACGACCCGGTGCTGCGCGAGAACTTCCTCACCCGGGTCTTCGCCTATGCCGAATGGCAGCGCCTGCGGCAGACCGGGCTGACCCGCCAGGCGCTGGTCGGCTACCACTCGCGCTACAAGTACCAGTTGATGGCCACCCATCCGCTCCAGTACCAGGCCCTCGGCCGCCTGATCGCCGGCCTCGGCCGGCAGCCGCTGGAGGAGATCGCGCCCCGCTATTTCAGCCAGCTGATGGAGGCCCTGAAGAAGACCGCCACCCGCGGCACCCACAGCAACGTGCTGCAACACCTGTGCGGCTACCTGAAACGCGTGCTGAGCGCCGCCGAGAAACAGGAGCTGCAGCAACTGATCGATCAGTACCGCCAGGGCACGGTGCCGCTGGTGGTGCCGCTGACCCTGATCAAGCACCACTTCCGCCGCCATCCGGATGCCTACATCGCGCAGCAGGCCTACCTGCAGCCGCATCCGGAAGCGCTCGGCCTGCGCAACGCCCTCTGACCATGAACGACACCCACTCCCCAGGGTCCGACGAGCCCGCCGACGACGAATGCGCCCTCCTGGCCCGCGGCCTGCTGCCGATCCGCGAGGTGGCGCGGCAGACCGGCGTCAACCCGGTGACCCTGCGCGCCTGGGAGCGCCGCTACGGCCTGATCGTCCCGCAGCGCACGCCCAAGGGGCATCGCCTGTATTCCGCGGCGCAGGTGGCGCAGATCCGCGAGATCCTCGACTGGCTCGAGCGCGGCGTGGCGGTCAGCCAGGTGCGCGGCCTGCTCGGCGGCGCCCGGCCGCCGGCCGACGCCGACGAGCACGACTGGCCGATGCGCCGGCGGCAACTGCTGGAAGCCGTCGCCGCGCTGGCCGAACGCGCGCTGGACGACGGCTTCAACCAGGCGATGGCGCTCTACCCGCCCGCCACCCTCTGCCGGCAGCTGCTGCTGCCGCTGCTCGACGAGCTGCACCGGCGCTGGCGCAACCCGCCGGGCGCGCGCCTGGAACAGGTGTTCTTCCTTTCCTGGCTGCGCAGCAAGCTGGGCGCGCGCCTCTACCACAACAACCGCCTGCACGGCCGCTCGCCGCTGCTGCTGCTGAACCTCGCGGAGCGGCCGATGGAGCCCGGGCTGTGGCTGTGCGCCTGGCTGGCCAGCAATGCCGAATGCCCGGTGAGCGTGCTCGACTGGCCGGTCCCCGCGCCGGAACTGGCTCTGGCCGTCGAGCGCATGCAGCCGCGCGCCGTGCTGCTCTACGGCAGCCGGAGCCTCGACACCGCGCACCTGCAGCGCCTGCTGCAGGGCGTCGGCTGCCCCCGCCTGCTCTGCGGCCCGGCCGCGAGCATCCACCGGGAGGCGCTGGCGCCGCTGGCCGGCCTGCACCTCGCCGACGACCCGCTCGATGCCCTGCAGCGCCTGCAGGCCCTCGGCCTGCTCGGCGGCCTTTCGGGAGAGTCCCCATGCGTCAACTGATCTGGTTTCGCACCGACCTGCGCGTGCAGGACAACCGCGCCCTCGCCGCCGCCCTCGCCGCCGGGCCGACGGTCGCCCTGTTCCTGCTCAGCCCCGCCCAGTGGCTGGCCCACGACGACGCGCCGTGCAAGGTCGACTTCTGGCTGCGCAACCTCGCCGCGCTCAAGGTCGAGCTGCAGCGCCTCGGGGTGCCGCTGCTGGTTCGCCACGCCGACCGCTGGAGCGATGCGCCGCGGGTGCTCGGCGAGCTGTGCCGGCAGCTGCGCGTCGACGGCGTGCAGGTCAACGCCGAATACGGCCTGCACGAAAGCCGGCGCGACCGCGCCGTGGCCGAGGCCCTGGCCGGACAGGGCGTGGCGTTTCGCAGCCACCTGGATCGGCTGCTGTTCGCGCCGGGCAGCGTGCTGACCAGCTCCGGCGGCTATTTCCAGGTCTTCAGCCAGTTCCGCAAGGCCTGCCACCGGCGCCTGCACGGCGCCTTGCCGGAGGTGTTCGCCGCCCCTGCCGCGCAGGCGCCGCTGGAGCTTGCCGGCGATCCCGTGCCGAACGCCGTGGCCGGTTTCGCCACTCCCGGCGAGGCGCTGCGCCAGCACTGGCCGGCCGGCGAGAACGCCGCCCGCGAGCGCCTGGCGCGCTTTGCCGAGGAACGACTGGCCGACTACCGGGAACAACGCGACTACCCGGCCGTCGCCGGCACCAGCCAGCTCTCGCCCTACCTCGCCGCCGGCGTGCTCTCGCCGCGCCAGTGCCTGCAGGCCGCGCTGCGCAGCAACCGGGGCGAGTTCGAGACCGGCAATCCCGGCGCCGTCGCCTGGATCGGCGAGCTGCTCTGGCGCGAGTTCTACCAGCACGTCCTGATCGGCTACCCGCGGGTCTCCAGGGGCCGCGCCTTCCGCGTCGAAACCGAGGCGCTGGCCTGGCGCGACGCGCCCGCCGACCTGGAAGCCTGGCAGCAGGGCCGCACCGGCATCCCGATCGTCGACGCCGCGATGCGCCAGCTGCTGGCCACCGGCTGGATGCACAACCGCCTGCGGATGATCGTCGCGATGTTCCTCGCCAAGAACCTGCTGATCGACTGGCGCCACGGCGAGCGCTGGTTCATGCGCCAGCTGATCGACGGCGACCTGGCCGCCAACAACGGCGGCTGGCAGTGGAGCGCCTCCACCGGCACCGACGCCGTGCCCTACTTCCGCCTCTTCAACCCCTTGAGCCAGTCGGAGAAGTTCGACCCGGACGGCCGCTTCATCCGCCAGTGGGTTCCCGAGCTGGCCGGGCTGAACACGCGCGACATCCACAACCCGGCCGCCCTCGGCGGACTGTTCGGCGTGCCCGGCTACCCGGCGCCGATCGTCGATCTGCCGCGTTCGCGCGAACGGGCGCTGGCGGCCTTCCGCAACCTGCCGCAGCGGGAGGCCGCGCATGTCTGAGTTCCTGCGCCGCTTCGCCGCGGACTTCGCCCGCCTGGACGGGCACAGCCTGGACCGCCTGGACGCGCTGTACAGCGCGGACATCCTGTTTCGCGACCCGCTGCACGAGCTGCGCGGCCTGCCCGCCCTGCGCGGCTACTTCGCCGGGCTGTACGCCGATCTGCGCGAGCTGCGCTTCGACTTCCAGGGCTTCGACCAGGTCCGCGACGGCGAAGGCTACCTGCGCTGGACCCTGAGCTACCGCCACCCGCGCCTGGGCGGCGGCGCGCCGATCCGCGTGGAGGGCTGCTCGCACCTGCTCTGGCGCGACAAGGTCTACCGGCACCGCGACTACTTCGATGCCGGCGCCCTGCTCTACGAACACATCCCCCTGCTGGGCACCATGATCGCCTGGCTGAAACGGAGGCTGGCATGAAACGCATCTGGCTGACCGGCGCCAGCAGCGGCATCGGCGCCGCCCTGGCGGAACTTCTCCTCCAGCAGGGCCACCGGCTGGCGGTCAGCGCGCGCCATGCCGACGCCCTGCAGGCCCTGGCCAAGCGCTACCCGCAGCAGGTGCTGGCGCTGCCCGGCGACCTCGGCGACGCCGCCCAGGTGCGCGCCATCGGCGAGCGCATCGCCCAGCAGTGGGGCGCCCTGGACCTGGCGATCCTCAACGCCGGCACCTGCGAATACCTCGACGTGCGCGCCTTCGAGGCGGCCCTGGTCGAACGGGTGATGCGCGCCAACCTGCTCTCCGCCAGCTACTGCGTGGAGGCCGCCCTGCCGCTGCTGCGCGTCGGCCGGCAACCCCATCTGGTGGCGATGTGCAGCGCGGCGACCTTCCTGCCGCTGCCGCGCGCCGAGGCCTACGGCGCCTCCAAGGCGGCCCTGCGCTACCTGTTCGAGTCGCTGCGCATCGACCTGGCCACCGAGGCCATCGACGTCACCCTGGTCAGCCCCGGCTTCGTCGACACCCCGCTGACCCGCAAGAACGACTTCCCGATGCCGATGCGCTGGCCGGTGGACAGGGCCGCCCGGCACATCGCCGAGCGCCTGGACCGGCGCCCCTTCGAGATCGCCTTCCCCGGCCCCTTCGTCGTTCTCCTGCGGCTCCTCGCCCACCTGCCCAAACGCCTGCAGCTGGCCCTCGGCCGGCGCCTGGCGCGCACCGCCACGGAGGAGCAGCCATGAACATCGCAATCGTCGGCAGCGGCATCGCCGGCCTGACCACGGCCTACCTGCTCGCGCGCCGCCACCGGATCACCCTGTTCGAGGCCGGCGACTGGATCGGCGGCCACACCCACACGGTGGACGTGCGCCTCGACGGACGCGACTACGCCATCGACACCGGCTTCATCGTCTTCAACGACTGGACCTACCCCCGCTTCATCCAGTTGCTCGAACGGCTCGGCGTGGCCTCGCAACCCACCGAAATGAGCTTCTCGGTGCACGACCCGGCCAGCGGCAGCGAGTACAACGGCAACAGCCTCAACAGCCTGTTCGCCCGGCGCCGCAACCTGCTCTCGCCGCGCTTTCTCGGCATGCTGCGCGACATCCTGCGCTTCAACCGCGAGGCCCTGCGCGACCTCGCCGAGCAGCGCATCGCCGCCGACATCACCCTCGGCGACTACCTGGCGCGCGGCCGCTACGGCCAGCGCTTCGTCGACCACTACATCGTGCCGATGGGCGCGGCGATCTGGTCGATGTCGCTGGCCGACATGCGGCGTTTCCCGCTGCAGTTCTTCGTCTACTTCTTCAGGAACCACGGCCTGCTCTCGGTCGACGACCGTCCGCAGTGGCGGGTGATCCGGGGCGGCTCGCGCCGCTACGTGACGCCGCTGACGGCGACCTTCCGCGAGCGCATCCGCCTGAACTGCCCGGTACAGCGGGTCGAGCGCGACGCCGAGGGAGTGACCCTGCACAGCCCGGCCGGCCGCGAGCGCTTCGACAAGCTGGTGTTCGCCTGCCACAGCGACCAGGCCCTGGCCCTGCTGGCCGCGCCCAGCCCGGCCGAGCGGGAGATCCTCGGCGCCCTGCCCTACGCCGGCAACGACGTGGTGCTGCACACCGACACCCGCCTGCTGCCCAGACGCCCGCTGGCCTGGGCCTGCTGGAACTACCGCCTCGGCGGTCCGGCCGAGCAGCCCGCGGCGGTGACCTACAACATGAACCTCCTGCAGGGCATCGACAGCGACACCACCTTCTGCGTCAGCCTCAACCAGACCGCGGCCATCGACCCGGCGAAGATCCTCGGCCGCTACCGGTACGCCCACCCGCAATACAGCCTGGCCGGCATCGCCGCCCAGGCGCGCTGGCGGGAGCTGCACGGCGCGCAGCACACCTATTACTGCGGCGCCTACTGGGCCAACGGCTTCCACGAGGACGGCGTGGTCAGCGCCCTGCGGGTGGCCGGGGCCTTCGGGGAACAGCTGTGAACAGCGCCCTCTACCAGGGCTGGGTCAGCCACCGCCGGCACCTGCCGCGCGGCCACGCCTTCCGCTACCGCATCGGCCTGCTCTACCTGGACCTCGACGAACAGGACGAGGTACTGGCCCTCTCGCCGCTGGCCGGGCGCTCGCGTCTTTCGCCCTTCGCCCTGCGCGAGACGGATTTTCTGCCGCAGTTCACCGGCCGGGGCATGCGCCTCGCCGACGCGGTGCGCGCGCGGATCGGCGAGGCCCTCGGCCGCACGCCGGGCGGGCGCATCTGCCTGCTCGCCCAGCCGCGCAGCTGGGGTCTGGCCTTCAACCCGGCGAGCTTCTTCTACTGCTTCGAGGCCGACGGCCGCCTCGCCGCGATCCTCTGCGAGGTCAGCAACACCCCCTGGCACGAGCGCTACCACTACGTGCTGCCGGCCCAGGCCGCGGGCGAGTCGCGCCAGCGGGTGGCGAAGAGCTTCCACGTTTCGCCCTTCCTGCCCCGCGCGCTGGAATACCGCATGGCCTTCTCCGCCCCCGGCGAGCGCCTGCGCATCCGCATGGAGGACTGGCAGGGCGAGGACAAGCTGTTCGACGCCGGCCTCGGCCTGACCCGCATCGCGCTCAGCCGCGCCAGCCTGCACCGCCATCTGCTGGCCTTTCCCTGGATGACCGCCAAGACCGTGCTGGGCATCTACTGGCAGGCCCTGCGCCTGGCCCTCAAGCGCATGCCGTTCTTCCCCCACCGAGCCGCGGACGGCAATTACCGCACCGCCGATCTGGAGCCCCGCCATGAAGAGTCCTAGCCTCTCCTCCGCCAGCGCCGGCAACGGCCTGGGCGCCGGCCTGCTCAAGCGCGCCGTGCTGCACCAGCTCGGCCGGCTGCGCCACGGCCAGCTGACGATCTGCGAAGACGGCGAGCGGCAGACCTTCGGCCAGCCCGGCAGCGAGCCGCACGGGGAAATCCAGGTGCTCGACGCCGCCGCCTGGGCGATGGTCGCCGGCAACGGCTCGATCGGCGCCGGCGAGGCCTACGTCCACGGCTACTGGAGCAGCCCGGACCTGACCGCGGTGATCCGCGTGTTCGTCGCCAACCTCGCGGTGCTCGACGGCATGGAACGCGGCCTGGCCCGGCTCGGCCGCCCGCTGATCCGGGGCCTGCACTGGCTCAACCGCAACACCCGCCGGGGCGCGCAGCGCAACATCGCCGCCCACTACGATCTGGGCAACGCGCTGTTCGAGCAGTTTCTCGACCCGACCATGATGTACTCGGCGGCGATGTTCCGGAGCGCGACCGACAGCCTGGAACAGGCCCAGCTGAACAAGCTCGACCGCATCTGCCGCAAGCTCGACCTCCGGCCCTCCGACCACCTGCTGGAGATCGGCACCGGCTGGGGCAGCCTGGCGCTGCATGCCGCCGAGCACTACGGCTGCCGGGTGACCACCACCACCCTGTCGCGGGAACAGTTCGCCTACACCCAGCGGCGCATCGCGGAGCGCGGCCTCGCGGAGCGCATCACCCTGCTGCACGAGGACTACCGCGACCTCGATGGGCGCTACGATAAGCTGGTGTCGGTGGAGATGATCGAGGCGGTCGGCCACCGCTTCCTGCCCGCCTACTTCCGGCAGTGCGCCCGGCTGCTCGCCGACGACGGGCTGATGCTGCTGCAGGCGATCACCATCCGCGACCAGCGCTACGCGCAGGCCCGGCGCTCGGTGGACTTCATCCAGCGCTACATCTTCCCCGGCGGCGCCCTGCCCTCGGTGCAGCGGATACTGGAGATCGTCGGCCGCGACACCGACCTCAACCTGCACCACATGGAAGACTTCGGCCTGCACTACGCGCGCACCCTGCGCCACTGGCACGACAACCTGCGCCGCGCCCGCCACTCGCTGGAACAGCTCGGCTACGACGAGCAGTTCTTCCGCCTCTGGGAGTTCTACCTGTGCTACTGCGAGGGCGGCTTTCTCGAACGCAGCATCGGCACCGCCCAGCTGCTGCTGGCCAAGCCGGCGGCCCGCCCGGCGCCGCTGCTCGGCCGCCTCGATGCCTGAGATGCGCCGCCGGCTGGCCAACGCGGCGCTGTTCCAGCTCGGCTGGTTCGCCTGCGTGCTCGGCGCGCAGCGGCCCTGGCTGCTGCCGATCGCCCTGGCCTGCCTGCTCGCGCATTTTCGCTGGATCGCCCGTGGGCGCGGCGAAGCCTGGCTGGTCGCCGGCGCGACCCTGGGCGGCAGCGCGCTGGACAGCCTGCTGCTCCACCTCGGCCTGTTCGACTTCGCCGGCGACAGCCCGCTGCTGCCGCCCTGGCTGGCCCTGCTCTGGGCGCTGTTCGCCACCACCCTGAGCCACTGCCTGGCCTGGACGGCCAGGCCCTGGTGGCTGGGCAGCCTGCTCGGCGCCGTCGGCGGACCGCTCTCCTACCTCGGCGGGGCGCAGCTCGCGGGGGTCGGCCTGCCGCTGGGACTGTGGATAACTCTGCCGCTGCTAGCACTGATCTGGGCGGGGCTGCTGCCCGCGCTGCACGGACTGGCCAGACACTGTCGACGCTGGGCGCCCACCTCTTCCGCCCGGCGAACGGCAGGCCGCAGACACGACAGGCCTTGACCGGCAATCCGGCCGTTTTCACTGCACCTCACCCATACGCCCGAGCAGCTTGCCGAGCCTGCACCGGGCGGCAGAGCGGGCATGCTGTGGTGACTTCCGAGTTGAAAGTTACTGTTTATAACTGGCAGGTTTCGACCCAAACCGGCCGATCACGTCAGGCAACAAGCGGCCAGGAGCTGCCTTTGAGGAAAGGCAGAACCCAAGCCAAAAGCGGACTTCCCAAAATTGGCTTTGCAGACCGCCTCTTAGGCTTGAGGGTATCTACGAAACCAAGGGCCATTCATTCTTTCAGCCTCTACAAAATGTCAGAGGCTGTACTTGTCTACATAGTATTTTAAAAGTTCACCTTCACCATTGCAGTCGCGGCATTCATAATTCTTAGTTTTGCTTTTTCCTTTGCAGGAAGGGCATTTGACCATTTTATACAGGGATGCATCTAGTTGGTCTGCTTGTCCAGCAGGCATATAGCCTTCACCATGGCAGGCAATGCAGTCATCACCATATAGCAGCCTTTTTCCTTTGCAGGCGGGACACTTCACGTCACTATATTGTGATACATCTATGCTGTCGGCATACTTGCGAAGCATCTGCCGTTCTCCATGGCAGGTAGGGCAAGTGTCTCCGTTATGCCGACCAGAGCCTTCACATAACGGGCAGTCAACGTAGTCGTACTTAGATATGTCGATGCTGTCAGCGTATCTGTGCATGACAGTTCCATCACCATCGCAAACTTGACATAAATCACCGTCAAAGCGCCCCGACCCTTTACATACTGGGCAGTCAACCAGATCAAACTGGCTGTAGTCGATTCGGTCCTCGAATCTACGCTCCATTTCGCCTTCGCCGCCGCAAGCTATGCAGTCGTCACCGTCATAGTGGCCGCTGCCTTCACACAGTTTGCATTTGACTAAATCAAACTCCGTAAGGTCGATCTCTAGATTCTTATCAATGGAGCCGTCGCCATGGCAGACTGGGCAGTCATAGCTGTGATTAACGCCTCTAATTTCACAAAGTGGGCAACGAGCTAGGTTGCTGCTTTCCAGGAAATCTTCCTCTAGCAGCGCGATATTCTTGATCTTGTGTTTGTTTATAGAGCCTGAAGGGTATTCTTGTTTTTCAATCTCAGTTACCAATTTTTCCAATGTTGGTTTTAGCTTTTCAACAGTAGATCGTTTCGCTAGCTCTGGGATTATTGTGAATACTTGCCTTGCAATATTCTCAAGTTGAGGGTGTGGCGGTTCAGTTTGCGCCTCTAGTAGGCGATTTAAGTCGCTGCATACGCTAAGAGCTGAAGCTATCTGTTGAAGAACGCTGGCCTGCCCCCTCCAAGAGACTCTTCTAAAGTATTGAAGGCCTTTTTTGATTGTGGTGACTTCTTCGTTGCTTGCGCCTTTAGGCCCACCCCTTTCAAGGTCTTTACGTAAACTCCCTTCCCTAAAACCATCAAGAGGGCAAGGCGGTGTGGGACGAGATTCTGGCGCGATTCGAGAAGCAGGCACCGGCCAGCGTCATGGCACGGCTGGTGTTGGAACGGGCGATGCCGGCTGCCTGGGTCGACGAAGTGTTCGAGACCAACCGGCAGCGCCAGTATCCCCGGGAGCTGCTGTTTTCCACCGTCGTCGAGCTGATGTCGCTGGTTTCCCTGGGGCTGCGCCCTTCGCTGCATGCCGCCGCGCGCCAGATGGACAACTTGCCCGTATCGCTGGCGGCGCTGTACGACAAAGTCAGCCGCACCGA
>NZ_FOFJ01000131.1 GCF_900110885.1 Azotobacter beijerinckii
GAGTAGGTCATCGTCAAGCGCTTATTGCAGACCCCCGAGCCGGACACGGCTCGGGGGTTTTTGCTTGGCCGGGCGGAACTCAGGCCTTCATCGGCCCTGTCCTGTAGGGCTGCATGGCTGTAGTACGTCGACGAGGTGGTCGACAGCACCTTGCAGGTCGGCTATGCCTCCATAGGCATCGCGGTGTTCATCGATGAATGGCTTGAGCCGACGGCCGAGTTCCAGCTGGGGAAAATACGCTGAGGCTTTGTGCTGGAGCAGTTCAGGGTTCCGGTGTCTGGTTTGATAGGGGCAAGCCCACCCGCTATGATGCTGGCCTCATGTTGAGGTGGGGCCTCTAATGCTGACTTTATTAAAGCTCCTTCAAGATGGCCATTTCCATTCAGGTCAGGCAATCGGGCAAGCACTTCGTATCAGTCGAAGTGCAGTATGGAAACAGGTACGGCGTTTGGAGTCCGAGTTTGGAGTGGAGCTGAATCGGGTTCGAGGCCGTGGCTATCAACTGGTTAGGCCAATAGTGCTGTTAAGTGATACGGCGCTGGCTAAAAAAGGCTTGTCGGATATTTATCCTTTCCACATTTATGAGTCTCTGGGCTCAACAAATGCAGAGGCAATTAGGCTGCTGGAGAAAGGAGTGGAGCCCCCATTTCTAATTTTGGCTGAAAAGCAGACTGCTGGAAGGGGGAGGCGCGGGCGTATCTGGCAGAGTCCGTTCGGGGAAAATATTTATTTGAGTCTGGCGGTGCGAATTCAGAAAGGAGCCCGCCAGTTAGAAGGCTTGAGCCTCGTAGTAGGGTTGGCGGTGATGCAGGCATTGCGAGCATCAGGCGTTAGTGGAGTTGGTTTGAAGTGGCCAAATGATGTTTTGGTGCAAGGAAAAAAAATAGCAGGAGTTCTCTTGGAGCTGACCGGTGATCCTGCGGATGTGTGCCATGTTGTTGTGGGAGTTGGCGTTAATGTCAATATGGAGGATGGGGGTTGTATTGAGCAGCCTTGGACTTCAATGAGGTTAGAGCTCCAGAGTTATATTGATCGTAATTGCTTTGTCTATGAGTTGTGCCTGAAGTTACGTAAGTATTTGGTGCGACATGCGGAGTCAGGATTCGTTGCGCTTCAAAAAGAGTGGGAGTTAAACCACTTATGGCAAGGGTGTGAGGTAGCATTGATTGCGGGAGCGCAGCGAATCGAAGGTGTAGTCTTGGGCATTGATCATGTGGGGGCACTGCGCTTGAGCGTGAATGGAGTAGAGCAGCGACACAGTGGTGGTGAGATCAGCTTGAGGTTGCGTGATGATCATCGAGCTTGACTGTGGTAACAGCTTTATAAAGTGGAGAATCATTGGCGCGGCATCCCAGGTGCTCTTGAGTGGAGTCGCAGAGTCAGCCGAGGAGCTATTTTCTGCTCTGGAGGATGCTCGGGCGCATCATGAACTGCGCCACTGTCGCATGGTCAGTGTGCGCAGTGATGAAGAAACTGCTTGCCTTGAGATGCATCTTACCCAACGCTTGGGGCTTCATGTGCTGACTGCTCGGTCTGCACGCTGCACGGCGGGCATTCGTAACGGATATGTGGATCATGGGAGTTTGGGGCTTGATAGATGGATGGCTGTTGTCGCAGCGCGCCATCTCTCAAGCAAGGCCTGCCTGGTTCTGGACTTGGGGACTGCGGTAACGGCGGATTTTGTTGCTGCCGATGGCGAGCACAAAGGTGGATTTATCTGTCCGGGACTGCCTCTGTTGCGTAGTCAACTGCGAAGTCATACCAGGCGTATCCGCTATGATACTGCCGGAGCCAGTGATTTCATGATGGAGCAGCTTACACCGGGGCGCTCTACAGCTGATGCGGTTGAGCGTGGGTGTGTACTGATGCTGAAGGGGTTTGTGCGCTCCCAAGTAGAGTTGGCAATGGCATATTGGGGAAGCGATTATGATGTCTTTCTGACAGGTGGAGATGCTCCCGCTGTCATGGATGTTCTGCCCCAAGTTAGGGTCGTGCCCGATTTGATTTTCATCGGGCTTGCCATTGCTTGTCCGATTCCTTCTTGAGGTTGTGCATGCGCTGGCTTTTTCTCTTATTGCTGGTGTTGAATCTATTTTATTGGGTGGGTGGGTGGGTGGCCTCTCGGAGTTTGAGTGAGCTCTCGGCTCAAGACCCGCCTCGAGAGGTGACTCAGGGAATCCGACTTGTCGCTGAGTCGAAGGTTGGAGCGCGTGAGTCGGTAGGTAAGCCAAAGAAAGATGAGTGTCTGTTTCTGGCGGGTGTTCAGTCTGAGGAGCAGGGACGTCAGGTCATGCAGCGACTGCTGAGTCTCGATATTCGCTCCAAGGTAGAACTGATTGAGCGTGTTGTGGCAACGGAGTACTGGTTGTACTTGCCACCATTAGCCTCACGCCAAGCATCCCTGATCCAGCTAAAGGAGCTGCAAGTAAAAAAAATAGATAGCTATGTCATTACCCAGGGGGACTTGGCTAATGGAGTCTCGCTGGGGGTTTTTTCTCGCAGTGAGTCAGCGGAGGCTGCGATACAGCGTTTCAGGAGGGCTGGCTATGAGCCTGCAATGCGCGAGCTGCCTCGGACGCGGCGGGATTACGGGCTGGAGGTAGCGCCCGAAAGCACCTGGTTGTTTGATGAGGGGTTAATGGAGGCTCTCACTAGATCCTTCCCAAGGCTACAGTATCAGCGAAAAGCGTGCGGGGGGCTTGCAGGCACTGTATCGTTCGAATAGAATCACGCCCGCTTTCATACGGCAATAAAAGTGCCTTGCGGTGAAAGTGACAGTCAATTCGAGCTAAGCTCAAGTTTTCTAAAGAAAAACCCTTGACTGTCGACTGGTGGCGTGACAGAATGTCACCATGTTTTGGAGGGGTTCCCGAGTGGCCAAAGGGATCAGACTGTAAATCTGACGTCGCAGACTTCGAAGGTTCGAATCCTTCCCCCTCCACCAGATTTCATGCCTAGACCTATATGGTTAGGCGGGTATAGTTCAGTGGTAGAACCTCAGCCTTCCAAGCTGATGATGCGGGTTCGATTCCCGCTACCCGCTCCAGGTGTATTTTGTTGGGTGTTTGTGCTCATGTAGCTCAGCTGGTAGAGCACACCCTTGGTAAGGGTGAGGTCAGCGGTTCAAATCCGCTCATGAGCTCCAATCTAAAAGGCAGATATGAATTTATCTGCCTTTGTTTTTGTGGTGTGTTTTGTGTGGGGTGGTCTTTTCGATGGCTAAGGAAAAATTCGAACGTAACAAACCGCACGTCAACGTTGGCACCATCGGTCACGTGGACCATGGCAAGACCACTCTGACTGCTGCGCTG
>NZ_FOFJ01000006.1 GCF_900110885.1 Azotobacter beijerinckii
AAGAAGAATCCAGCCTGTGCCGCGTCCCTGACCCTTGTCCTGGCGATCCCGGCCGTCGCCGCCGACGGAGAGGGCTTTCTCGAGGGGGCGACCGTGAATGTGCTCAACCGCAACATCTACTTCAGCCAGGACTTCCGCCATGGCGACACCTTCAACAACCCGCAGACCGGCGAGAAGAAGCACCTGCGCGCCGAGTGGGCGCACGGCGTGATCGCCAACTTCGAGTCCGGCTTCACGCCCGGGGTGGTGGGTTTCGGCCTGGACGTGCGCGGCCAGTTCGGCTTCAAGATGGACGGCGGCGACGGGCGGGTCGGCAACGGCATGGCGGGTAACGGCATCATCCCGCGGCGCGGCTACGACTTCGACGGCAAGCCCAAGAGCCAGTTCGGCCGTACCGACGTCGCGCTGAAGGTGCGCTTGTTCGACGATACCGTGCTGCGCTACGGCGACGTCCGCCCGCTCACCCCGGTGGTCAACACCAGCGACATCCGCCTGCTGCCGCAGAGCTTTCGCGGCGGCAACGTGATGAACACCTCGATCAAGGGCCTGACCCTGCAGGCCGGCAAGCTGGAATCCAGTGCCGACCGTACCGCCACCGCCCACGGGGGCGACCTGGGGACCGCCTACGGCGGACGTTTCAAGGACGCCAACGATTTCGTCTATTTCGGCGCCGACTACCAGGCCAACGACCGGCTGCTCCTGCGGGCGCACCACGGCCGGCTCGACGACGTCTGGAACCAGTTGTTCCTCGGCTTCGACTTGAAGCAGCCGCTGCGCGAGGGGCTGACCGCCAGGGCCGGCGCCAAGTACTACCGCACCCGCGACACCGGCCAGTCGCTGATGGGCGACATCAACAACGACTCCTGGAGCGCCCATGTCGGCCTCGATGTCGGCGCCCACCGCTTCACCGTGGCGCGCACCGAAATCCACGGCGACACGCCCTTCGACTACGTGTGGAACACCTGGGACTTCTACCTGGACACCTTCTCCCAGTCCTCCGACTTCAACAGTCCCAACGAGCGGGTGTGGATGGGCCGCTACGACTACGATTTCGCCGGCCTCGGGATTCCCGGCCTGACCTTCACCACCCGCTACATGCGAGGCACCAAGATCGACGGCACCGATGCCGGGTCGCACTATGCCGCCTACCAGAACACCAGCCACGGCCGCGAGTGGGAGAACGACATCTGGGTCGGCTACGTGGTGCAGAGCGGTCCGGCCAGGGATCTCAACTTTCGCGTCTGGCACGCCACCCACCGGGTCGGCGGCGACAACAGCGCCTCGGCCAACCTCAACGAGCTGCGCCTGATCTTCGAATACCCCCTCGACTTCAACCTGCTCTGAGCAGGCCCTTGCTCCTGCCGGCTGATCCCCTGCAGGAGACTTTTTCCCCAGGACTGCCGTTCGACCGAGCGAAGCCAGGGCCTGGGCATCGGCCCCATTCCGTCCCTACTTTGGGCGCGTGAAGTTTTCGGTATCGCCAGGCTTGCCAATCCCTTTTTCTGGGCTAAGTTGAAATCAGAGGGTTTGCCCCGTGTAGGGGGAATCCCATGTGCAAGTTAGATACGGAGATCTAAGCCATGCGCAATCTTTACCAGCCCGGAAGCGATTCAATCTCTGACGAAGAGTACGGATTTCAAGTCGAGGAGGAAGAGGAGGTGGAGGACGATCTTTTCTATCCCGATCTCGACTGTATAGCAAGGCTTAGCGATAACTAGAAAAGAAGGCCGCTTTTAGCGGCCTTCTTCATTGTTGTTACCCTCGTTTTCGAGGCACCTTCCGGGGCGGTAAGAGTTCGCGGCCCCTCGCGTCGCCGGCATTCGCTCCGGCGATCCCATCGAACATCCCATGCGACCGATGCGGCGACGAGAAGCCGGATGGCTCCGCTTGAGTCAATCGGCCGCACGGCCCGGCGGCGTCCCGTTCCCCCTATCATGACGACTTGGAATCGTATCCCGCGTCGAGGGAGAGGACTGCTGCCACCATGAAAAACATCCGGATCACCTGTCTTGCCCTGTTCGGCGGCCTCAGCCTGCTCTGGCTGCTGGCCGACAACCTGCTGGGCGCCCCCTACGAATTCTTCGCCCTGCGTCGCGCGCTGGTGAACTACACCGGCATTCTGGCGGTGGGCGCGATGAGCGTCGGGATCTTCCTGGCGATCCGCCCGGGGTTTCTGGAGTCCTTCCTCGGCGGGCTGGACAAGGGCTACCGCCTGCACAAGTGGCTGGGTATCTCGGCGCTGGCGCTGTCCGTCGTCCATTGGCTGTGGATCAAGGTGCCGAAGTGGATGGTCGGCTGGGGCTGGCTGGAGCGGCCGGCGCGCAAGGCGGCCGGCAGCGAGGAGGTGGGCGTGCTGGTGGGCTTTCTGCGCAGCCAGCGCGGGCTGGCCGAGCAGGTCGGCGAGTGGGCCTTCTACGCCGCCGTGGTGCTGATCCTGCTGGCCCTGTTCAAGCGCTTTCCCTACCGCTATTTCTTCAAGACCCACCGCCTGCTGGCCGTCGTCTATCTGACGCTGGTCTTCCACTCGGTGGTGCTGATGAACACGGCCTACTGGGCGTCGCCGCTCGGCGCCGCGATGGCCGCGCTGCTGCTCGCCGGCACCCTGGCCGCCGGCATCTCCCTGCTGCGCCGGGTTGGCGATAGCCGCCGCGCGCTCGGCCACATCGAGGCGCTGGAGCTGCACCGCGACAACCGGGTGCTGGGCGTCGACGTCCGCCTGCAGGATCGCTGGGCAGGCCACCAGGCCGGGCAGTTCGCCTTCGTCACCTTCGACCCGGCCGAAGGGCCGCATCCTTTCACCATTTCCTCCGCCTGGCAGGGCGACGGCCGCCTGCGCTTCCACATCAAGGGCATCGGCGACTACACCGAAACCCTGCCGCAGACCCTCAAGGTCGGCGATCCGCTCACCGTGGAGGGGCCCTACGGGCGTTTCGACTTCGCCGGCGGAAAAACGCGGCAGATCTGGGTCGCCGGCGGCATCGGCATCACCCCGTTCATCGCCCGCCTGCAGGCCCTGGCGCGCCAGCCGGACAGCCGCAGCATCGACCTGTTCTACAGCACCGCAGCGCCGGACCAGACGTTCATCGAGCGCCTGCAGCAACTGGCCGGGCAGGCCGGGGTACGCCTGCATGTGTTGGTCAGCGGTCGCGACGAGCGCCTGAGCGGCGAGCGCTTGCGCGAGCGGATGCCCGAATGGCACGCGGCCGATGTCTGGTTCTGCGGCCCAGCGGGCTTCGGCCGGGCGCTACGCGAGAGCCTGATCGGCAGCGGCCTGGCGGCGGCGGACTTCCACCAGGAGCTGTTCGAGATGCGCTAGGGCCTGTTAACACTACTCCACGCGGCCGCGACGGAGCCTGTTTTTGCGCGGGGTTAGGCGCGAGGAGAGAAGTTTGGTCATTCCACACGAACGACAAGCAACGACACACCGCGCAAAAACAGGCCCGTCCCTGCGGGTTGCGCGGCAAATGGCGCCATGCGTCGTTGCGGGACTTGGCAAGGGGATGCCATTCCCTGCGTCCCGCGCCTCGCCTGGCGCCATTTGGCGCGGCAACGCGGCTCGCGGAGAGTAGTGTTAACAGGCCCTGGGGCCTGTGCGGTTGGTTGACTCATCGAACCGATCAAACAGGCCCACTCACGAGACCGGCACCGGGACACGCGGGACGTCCGTCGAGACAGGGCGTCTCAGCGTCTCGCTGGTGCATCCGGCCGGGCGAGACGCAACGTCTCGCCGGCATTTCTGCCAACCCCCCGCAACTTTCCGCAAACCGCTCTGCAACGGGCGTTTCGTCCATCGTCAGGAGTCTGGCACCGACCTTGCTCTGGCTCGATGGCAGGGCGGCAGACCTCGCCAGCCCCCGCCAATAACAACAAGCAGAGGTGCGAAATGTCCGCGTCATTCCTTTCCGAATTCTTCCTGTCCGCAAGCGCCGCCTGGAATGCCGGCGACGGGTCCGGGCCCGGCGGCGTTTTGCGCTAGCCGCCGGGCGCGGCCGGCTCGACAGCAGGGATCGACGATCCCGGCCGCCGCGTCCCGCCCGCCCGGACTGAGCCGCCACGCCAGCAGCGTCGGCGCCTCCGCCCAAGACCTCGATCAGCACCTGCCGTGCAGCCACCGCAGGAGGCGGCCGCACTCTGCCCGTGCGCCGCCCGGCCGACGCCAGGGATGGTCGTCATGCTCCAGCAACGGGAATGAATCCATGCGTTTCGACAACAAGAAGAATCCAGCCTGTATCGCGTCCTTGTCCGCCCTCCTGGCCTTGCCGCTCGCCGCCCTTGGCGAGGAAGGCTTTCTCGAGGGCTCCCGCTTCCAGGTGCTCAACCGCAACTTCCATTTCAGCCAGGATTTTCGCAACGGCGACCGCGCCACCAACCCGCAGACTGGCGAGAAGAAGGGCATCCGTTCCGAATGGGCGCACGGGCTGATCGCCACCTTCGAGTCCGGCTTCACCCCGGGCGCGGTCGGTTTCGGCCTGGACGTGCGTGGCCTCTACGGCATCAAGCTGGACGGCGGCGACGGCCGGGTCGGCGACGGCAACGGCGGTCCCGGCCTGATCCCGCGGCGCGGCTACAACTTCGACGGCAAGCCCAAGGACGAGTTCGGCCGGGTCGACGTCGAGCTGAAGATGCGCCTGTTCGACGACACCGAGTTGCGCTACGGCGACGTCCGCCCCCTCAGCCCGGTGCTCAACACCAGCGACATCCGCCTGCTGCCGCAGAGCTTTCGCGGTACGACGGTCAAGAACACCTCGATCACGGGCCTCACCGTGCAGGGCGGCAAGCTGGACTCCAGTGCCGACCGCACCGCCACCGCCCACGGGGGCGACCTGGGCACCGCCTACGGTGGGCGCTTCAAGGAGGCCGACGATTTCATCTATGCCGGCGCCGACTACAACCTCGACGACCGCTTTCTCTTCCGCCTGCACCATGGCCGGCTCGACGACGTCTGGAACCAGTCGGCCTTCTATGCCGACTGGAAGCAGCCGCTGGGCGAGGGGCTGAGCCTCAATGCCGCCTTCCGCTACTACCGCACCCGCGACACCGGCCAGTCGCTGCTCGGCGATCTCCACAACGACTCCTGGAGCCTCCAGACCGGCCTCACCGTCGGCGCCCACGCCTTCACCGTGGCCCACACCCGGATCGACGACGATTCGCCCTTCGACTACGTGTGGCACACCTGGGATTTTTTCCTGAACACCAACTCGCAGGTCTCCGACTTCAACAATCCCAACGAGCGGGTGTGGATGGCGCGCTACGACTACGATTTCGCTGCCTTGGGGATTCCCGGCCTGGCGCTGATCACCCGCTACGTGCGCGGCACCGATATCGACGGCAGCAAGGTCGGGCCGGGCTATGCCGCCTACCAGGGCATCCGCGACGGCCGCCACTGGGAGCGCGACTTCTGGATCAGCTACGTGGTGCAGAACGGGCCGGCCCGGGACCTGAGCTTCCGGCTCCTGCAGGCCACCCACCGGGTGAACGGCGACCATACCGCCGAGTCCGACATCGACGAGCTGCGGATAATTCTTGAGTTTCCTCTCGACCTGCGCATGTTCTGAGCAGGCGTTGCCCCTGCGGTACTGACCGTCTCTTGCAGGGGCTTTTTTATTCCGGGGCGGCTGCTCAAGGCGGCCGCCCCTTTCCCGCCGTTCAGCCGAGGGCTGCCGCCCGGCACTCTCCGGCGCGGGTCCCGGCCAGGGCATCGGCCTCGCGGATGGCCCGGTAGACGTCGTCCGGCGCGACGGCGAAGGGCATGTTGCCCATGCTGTCGTGCTTCGCGCAGGCCCGTTCCGCGACCCGCCGCCACTGCGCTTCGGCGAAGGCCTTGACGCCGAGGTCCTGCAGGGTCAGCGGCAGGCCGACCGCCTGGATGAAGTCGAGCACCATCGCGATTTCCTCGGCTGGCGCCTTTTCCATCGCCAGCTGCGCGAGCAGGGCGAAGGCCATCTTCTCGCCGTGGCGGGCGTGCTGCAGGGCGGGCACCGCGAGCATGCCGTTGTGGATGGCGTGGGCCGCGGCGCGGCCGCCGCTGTCGGCGCTCACCC
The DNA here is from genome assembly GCF_900110885.1 of Azotobacter beijerinckii. Classification (GTDB taxonomy): domain Bacteria; phylum Pseudomonadota; class Gammaproteobacteria; order Pseudomonadales; family Pseudomonadaceae; genus Azotobacter; species Azotobacter beijerinckii. Next base: position 6,042 of record NZ_FOFJ01000006.1, read on the forward strand.
CGCTGAGGTAGACGACCGCCTCCAGCACCGCCTCCAGCGCCGGCGTGGAGCGCTGGCGCTCCAGGTCGAGGCGGGCCTGGGCGGCGTTCTCGAGCAGGCTGTCGAGGCAGCGGCGGGCGGTGGCCAGGGCGATCCGCGCGGCGCGGGTCGGCGCCCCGTGGTCGGCCTTCGCCCGGTAGCAGGCGCGCACCTCGAAGTAGGTCGCCAGGGCCTTGCCGATGCCGGCGACGAACAGCCGCGCCGGCGCCGCGGCGAGGATTTCGGTGTCGGCGAGGACGATCTCCGGGCTGCTGGTCAGCAGCATGCAGCTGTCGAACTCGCTGTTCAGGGTATAGATCAGCGCGCGGGCGGTGCAGGCCGCGTCGCTGGAAGCGGTGGTCGGGACGGTCAGCACCGGCAGCCGCTCCTGGCAGGCGACCGCCTTGGCGGTGTCCAGGGTCTTGCCGCCGCCGATGCCGACGATCAGGTCGGCCTTGACGCTGCGCGCCAGCTCGCGGTTGCGGTTGATCTCGATGCGCGTGCATTCGTGGCGGAACTTGCTGAACACCGCCTTGCCGCGGTCCTCGAACGACGGACCGGCCTCGGCGATCGCCCGCTCGAGGATGAACTTGTCGCAGATCACGTAGGCGTTGCTGCCGAAGGCCTGCGCATAGCTGCCCAGGTCGGCGAGCAGTCCCTTGCCGATGAAGAACTTGCCTGGGGGGGTGATGGAGAGTGCGCCGTTCGGCATGCTGGGTAGCCCTTCTTGTCGGATCTTGTAGGCGGGTTGCGCACGCCGGGTCCCGGGCCGGGGAGGGCATTCATCCAGGGTGAAGCGGGTGCGGAGGCTACGGTAGGGAAAGCCCGGGAGTCGGAATAACTACCCGGATGGGGGGCGCGGACGGACGGGATAGGGCATTATCCTTGGCGGGCGACGAGCCGCGCGGCTTCCGGCCCGTTCCGGGCGCTGCGCGGGCTGCGTCGGTGACAACAAGAACAGGTCGGAACAGACCGGCTTCGAGGTATGAAAGATGGATCGACGCCATTCCGAGCGCCGCTTCGCGCCCGTCTACAGCCAGGGCACCTGCGGCCTGCCGCTGATCGCCACCAAGTTCGTCCCGCCGCGCTCGCCCGGCGTGCTGCTGGTCCGCCCGCGTCTGCTGGCGCGCCTCGAACCGCTGGCCGAGCGCAGCCTGGCGCTGGTCTGCGCTGGCGCCGGCTTCGGCAAGACCACGCTGCTCGCCCAGTGGCGCAGCCAGCTCCAGGAGCGCGGCGAGGCCGTCGCCTGGCTGAGCCTGGACGAGGGCGACGACGTCCCCGAGTACTTCTGCCACTACCTGCTCGACGCCCTGCTGCCGCTGCACCCCGGCCTCGGCTGGCGGCTGGGCTTTCTCGCTGCCGGGCTGCCCTCCATCGACCGCGTGTTCGGCCACCTGATCAACGCGGTGCAGGCGGTGGAGGCGCCGCTCTACCTGATCGTCGACGACTACCACACGATCCGCGACCCGGCGATCCACCGCGCCTTCGCCTACCTGCTCGAACATGCGCCGGCCAACTTCCATGTGCTGCTCGGCAGCCGCAGCCTGCCGCCGCTGCCGCTGAGCCGCCTGCGCTCGCGCCACCAACTGATCGAGGTCGACACCAACGACCTGCGCTTCAACCTTTGCGAGGCGCGCCACTATTTCGCCGACTCCGCCGCCCTGGCCCTGAGCAACGCCCAGACCCAGCGCCTGCTGGAAGTGACCGAAGGCTGGATTACCGGCATGCAGATGGCCACCCTGTCGCCGTCGATCAAGGACAACCCGGCGCAGGTCATCGACAGCCTGAGCCACGGTGGCCGGCTGGTCGGCCGCTACCTCGAGGACGTGGTGTTCGAGCCGCTGCCGGCGGCGGTCGACGATTTTTTGATGCGCACCTCGATCCTCGACCGTTTCTGCGCCGAACTGTGCGACGCGGTCACCGGGCGCCACGACGGCCACGCCATGCTCGACTGGATCGAGCGGCACAACCTGTTCGTCGCCGCGCTGGACGACCACGGCCAGTGGTTCCGCTACCACCACCTGTTCGCCGAGACCCTGCAGACCCGCCTGCGCCGGCGTACCGACCTGGACATCGCGACCCTCCACGAGCGCGCCGGCAACTGGTTCGCCGGGCAGAGCCTGTGGGCCGAAGCGACCCGCCACGCGCTGGCCGCCGGCAAGGTGGAGAGCGCGCCGGGCCGCGCCGGGCTGGGCGCCCAGTCGCTGGCCGAGCGCGGCGACATCGACACCCTGCTGGGCTGGCTGCAGCAGCTGCCGATCACCGCCGACGAGCACCGCATCAGCCTGCAGCTCAACCTCGCCTGGGCGCTGGCCCACCGCTTCCGCTTCGACGAGTCGCGGCGCCTGCTCGGCGAGCTGCGCCGCTGGTTCGCCGTGCACCCGGCGCGTCGCGATCTGCGGGTCAAACTGGACGCGGTGGCGGCGATCTGCGAGGCCTTCGCCGAGAACGTCCAGACCGGCATCGCCCTGGCCGAGCCGCTGCTGGCGCAGATTCCCTGCGGCGACAGCTGGGTCGACGGCCTGGTCTGCAACGTCCTCAGCTACTGCCATCTGGTCCTCGGCCAGCACGAGCAGGCGCAGGCGGTGCAGCGCCACACCCTCTATCCGGGCGCGCCCACCGAGAACCTCTTCGTCACCGTCCACCGCGCCTTCATCCTCGGCCAGAGCCACCTGCGCCAGGGCGATTTGCGCACCGCCGAGGCCTGCTTCCTGCAGGCGATGGAGTCCGCCGACCGGCTCACCGGGCCGCAGTCCAGCGGCAGCGCCACCCTCGCCGCGTCGCTGGCCGAACTGGCCTACGAGCGCGGCGACTGGGAGCGGCTGGATGCGCTGGTCCGCCAGCGCGGCCTGCAGATCGACCGCGTGGCGCCCCTCGACGGCGTGCTGGCGGTCTACCGCGCGCTATGCCGGCGGGCGTTGGCCGAGGACGACGGGGTGCAGGCGCGCCTGCTGCTCCAGCACGCCCAGGAGATCGCCGGCCAGCGCCGCTGGAACCGCCTGCAGGCGGCGCTGCTCGCCGAACAGGTGCGCCTGCAACTGCAGCGCGACGACCTGGCCGGCGCCGAGCACATGCTGCGCCGCATCGAGCTGCTGAAGAGCGACGAGGGCGCGATTCCGGGCTGCCGCCACTACGCGCGGATCGCCCGCGCCCGGCTGCTGCTCGCCCAGGGCCTGGGCCTGGCGGCGGCCGACTGCCTGGCCGGGGTGGTGGCCGAGTTCGAGGCGCGCGGCCAACTGCTCGAAGCCGTGCGCCTGCGCCCGCTGTGGGCCATCGCCCTCTGGCAGGGCGACGAGCGCGACGCCGCCGCCGACGCCCTGCTGCCGGCGCTGCAGCTGGGCCTGCGGGAGAACCTGCTGTGCAGCCTGACCGACGCCGGCCCCGCGCTGCTGCCGCTGCTGACCCGTTGCGCCGCAGTGGAGGCGGGCAGCGGCGACCTGCCGGGCTACATCGCCCTCCTGCGCGAACGCCTCGGCGGCGAAGACTGCGTCGAACCGCCGTTCAGCCTCAGCGAACGGGAAAGCCAGACCCTGCGCCTGGTCGCCGCCGGCCAGTCCAACAAGGAAATCGCCCGCAGCCTGGACATCTCCGTGGAAACGGTGAAATGGCACCTGAAGAACCTCTACGGCAAGCTCCAGGTCACCAGCCGGACGCGGGCGATGAGCCGGGCGCGGGAGTTGAGTCTGTTGGAGTGAGGGTCCTGCTCGCCGGGCGGAAAATTGCGCAGCATTTTCCGCCGAAGCTCCACTGCGGAAGACGGGCCCTTGCGCTGTCGGCCTGCACTCGCTGAGTACCTTTCTTCCCGCCCCTGCTTGCGGTCGGGCCGATGGCGGGCCGCTTGCCCTAATCCGGGCGGCGCAGCAGATCGACGCGCATCGGTATGACAAAACGTGCAAACCCTCGAATTTTTCGCGCACGCTGTCGCAGTAGTTCCGGGCTCAGGCGCTGCTGCGTGTGGGTGACGCCAAGGATGCGGCGTTCGACTTCGAAGCGATTGCGGGGGTTGAATAAATATTGTCCTGCCAACTCCAGCGTACCCTGCTCGACCGCTTTTGCACGCAGGCGGCTCTCACCTTGTAACGTGTTGGACCCAATTATTGTGAGCCTGGAGAAAACCTTGGAGTCTTGGAGCGAAACGGCTTCCGCAGACTGGCGGCCCGTTACGGGGGCGGCGGTTATTGGATTGGCCTTATTGGTCGGCTATATCGTTTGGCAGCATTACTTCACCCCCGACCGGTGGGTGTTTCTGCTCGACAATACCAACCTGGCCATCCATGAGGCGGGGCATCCCATCGTTGGCGTGTTGGTGCCGGGGTGGGCGGTTTATGGCGGTACCCTTTTCCAGCTCCTGTTCCCGGCGATGTTTGCCGGTCATTTCTGGCGACAACGGCATGGCCTGGGCTGGTCGGTGGCACTGGTGTGGTTCGGCGAGAGCCTACTGAACGTCGGGCGTTACATGGCCGATGCCCGCGCCCATGAGTTGCCGCTGGTCGGCGGTGGCGATCACGACTGGACGGAGATTTTCAATCGTTGGGGGGTGTTGAGCGGGGATACCGGCATCGCCGGGGCGACCCGGTTGATCGGGCTCTGCGTGATGCTCTATGCCCTGTTCTGGTTGTGGAAACGCTGGCGCAGCGCTCGTGTTCCCTCGACAGCACGATTGATCCGTAGGTCGGGCGGCGGCAGGTCCTGAGCGCACGGGGGCGTTATCCCCGGATTTTGTCGCCGCCCTCTCGGTCGCCGGTGCGGATCGGCAAGAGCGGGGTGGCCGGCTTCGGTCGTGGGTTCCGGGGGCTTTTTCACAGCGTCAGGGTAAATCGTCCCAGCAACGCCCCCGGCAGCGTCCTGGAGCCGCTCTGCCGCGCGCCGTAGGTTCCTGTCGGCAGGATCGTCTCGGGCGCGCGGGTGAGGGCTTCCAGGTGCGGGCCGAGGAAGCCGAACACCGAGTCGTCGAAGCGCATGGTGTTGACCGGGGCCTGGAGGCGGCCATTTTCCACCCAGAAGGTGGCGAAGCGGGTCATGCCGGTCAGGCGGCCGGCCGGGCGGTCGGAGAAGTTGAGGTACCAGAGGTTGCCGATGTACAGGCCGGTGTCCAGGCGGCTGAGGATGTCGCCCTCGTCCAGGTCGCCGCCCGTCACCACCGGGGACAGCGGGTATTCGTGAGCGCCCGCGCCGTTGGCGGTCAGGCCGTATTCGGCGGCGCTGCGCGAGCCGACCAGGCGTTCGCCCGGAAGGCCTCCTGCGAGCAGGCGCAGGTCCCGGCGCGGGCCCTCGCCGGTGAAGGCCGGGGCCAGGCCGCCGGCGATCCGCTCGTCGAGGGTCAGCAGCGGGCTGAGCCGGGCCGAACCGGCGAACAGGCGTTGCAGCGGGCTGCCGCCGCTGGCCAGGGCCTGGGCCGAGAAGCCGCCGCTGAGCAGGTCGAAGATCTCGTCCAGCGCCGCCGGGGCCAGATAGGCCCGGTAGTCGCCCGGCGCCAGGGTCAGCGCCGGGCGGCCCAGGTATTCCAGTTGCTCGCGCGCCGCGCCCATGCGTCGGGCGAAGGCCTGGGCGTCCCAGCGCTGGCCGGCATAGGCGCTCTTGACCGCCTGGCCGTTGGCGTGGAACAGGCTCCAGTCGAAGTTGAAGCTGCTCGCCGCGTGCCAGCCAAGGGCACCCCAGGAACTGGCGAATCCCTGGTATTGCGGACCGGCGGCGTAGATGCCGGCCAGATCGAGGCCCGCGGCGGCGGCGACGATCTGCCCGATGACGGCCGTGTTGTCCGGCATCGTTCCCGGCTCGGCGCTCTCGCTTCGCCAGGGCTCCCGGTTGAGGCGCAGGTAGGGGTCGGGGACCAGCGCCGGCACCACCGCGCGCAGCCGTTCCAGGGCATGGCGCAGGCGCGTGCGGTCTTCCCCGGCCGTGCCGGTCAGGCCCAGCTCGAAGCGGGCGTGGCGCTCGCCGAGGTACAGGGCGAGGGTAGCGTACGCCTGCTGCACCTGCCCGGCCTGGCGCACCCGCGCCCGGTTGAAGCGTACGAACTCCGAGGCCTCGGCGCGGTAGTCGAGGGTGAAGCCTTCGTCGGCGTGCAGCAGTGGCCGCAGGCTGTCGAGCAGGGCGTGGAAATGCTCGCGGGCGTTCATCAGGCGGCCCCTCCGAATACGTCGATATTCTTGAATACGCAGGCCGGCGAGGCGTGCCCGACGCGCACCGCCTGGTTCGGCTCGCCCTTGCCGCAATAGGGCGTGCCGAGTACCTCGACGGTGGAGGCGTCGCCCACCGCGGCGAGGTTGCGCCAGAAGTGCGCGGAAATCCCGCGGTAGTTGGGGTTCTTCACCACGCCCTTGAGTTCGCCGTTCTCGATCAGCCGGCCCCATTCGCAGCCGAACTGGAACTTGTTGCGGGCATCGTCGATCGACCAGGAGCGGTTGGTGCTCATCAGGATGCCGAGCTCGATGCCGCCGATCAGCTGCGCGAGGCTCCGGTCGCCCGGTTCGACGTTGAGGTTGGCCATGCGGTCGATGGGCGCGCGGTTCCAGCTGCAGGCGCGGCTGTTGGCCACCCCCGGCAGGCCGCTGCGCAGCTGCGACAGGGCACCGCCCAGCGGGCGCTGCAGGATGCCGCGGCGGATCAGGTATTCGCGCTGCGCCGGGGTGCCATCGTCGTCGTGGCGGTAGCTGGCCAGTTCCTCGGGGCAGCCGGGGTCGAAAGTGACGTCGAGCAGCGGCGAGCCGTACTGGTAGCGGCCGAAGTCCTCCAGGCGGACGAAGCTGGTGCCGGCATAGTTGCGCTCGTCGCCGAGGATGCGGTCCAGCTCCAGCGGATGGCCGATGGATTCGTGGATCTGCAGCACCATCTGGTCGGGCATCAGCAGCAGGTCGAGGGGGCCGCTGGGGGTGTTGGGGGCGAGCAGCAGTTGCAGCGCCTCGTCCGCGATGCGCGGGGCCGCGCCCACCAGGCCGAGGCGGTCGACGACCTCGGCGCCGCCCTGCTGGCCGAAGTTGAAGCCGCCGAGGCTGCGGGTCTGGCTGTCGTGGCCGTCGCTGGCGGTCACGCTCAGGGCCGGGTAGACGAAGCGCTGAGCGCGCCGCAGGCAGGCGCCGGCGCTGTTGAGGTAGATCTGTTCCACACAGTGGACGCCGAGTCCGGCGCTCCAGTCCACCAGCCGCGCATCCCGGGGTACCCGCGTCGACTCGGCGCCCAGCACTTCGAACCAGTGCGACGGGCCGGCCAGCGGCTGCTCGTAGCCGGGGGCCACGTCGTCCGCCGTGCCGGTCGGCACCGGCAGCGCGCCCACCTCCAGCAGCGCGTGCCCGGCCAGGGCGCGGGCCATGCACTCGGCCCGCTCCAGGGCCGCCTGCAGCCCGGCCTGGGTGAGATCGCTGGTGGCCGCATAGGCTTCGACGCCGGCGATGCGTACCGTCAGCATGGCGCCGCTGTCCTCGCCGAAGGCGGGCGGCAGGGCGACGCTGCGGCGCACCCGGTAATGTTCGCTGACTTCACGGACATGCCGCAGCGACCAGAAATCGGCGCTGCTGCGCAGGGCGGCGAAGTGGTGCGACAGCTCGGGGGCGGATTCGAACATGCCAAGGGTCCTGTCTGGGCGGAGGGTAGCCGCATTGTAACGAGCCGGGGCGGCGAGGCGGGTATGGGAATGGGGCAGAATGCGCCGGCAGCCTTCGAGTTTCGGCTGTTCGCGGGGTGCTGGAGGCCGCTCGAGTCCGCATGGGTGCGCCGTTGTGTTCGGCTGCAGGCGACAGCTGTCCGTTCAGAGCTTTTCGAGTCCTGTTACAGTGATTCTCCGATGAAATCGTTTGGACAGCCGGTTCCCAAGGAGTATCCATGACGCAGACACCAGAGCAACCCGATCGCGAAAGACGCATTTCCGACGAAATTGTCGTGGATGCCTATGACGAAGTTGAATGCGCGATAGGCTGGCATTGCTACTTGCAGGACCGGCTGCACGTGCCGTTCGAGGCCTACTGCACGACGAAGCGCACGATTTCGCCGCTGAAGGTCGGCGAAGCGGTGCAGGTCGTCGGCATGGCGGAAGCGGACGACTGCATGTCCGAAATCTTCGTTCTCGTGCGGTACGGCGATTCCGAACTCGCGGTGCCTCTCGGCCAGCTGGAGTGCCAGTCGGGCGACGAGACGACCTGCGAGGCGGTTGCCGACTGGCACTACTGGCTCGCGCGCGGATACCGCTACTGAGTGGCTGGAGGACGCGCGACGCCTCTGGATCGCTCCGTAGTCCGTGCAGCAGGGCCGGGGATTCGCTCGATTGCCGCGTCCGCACTCACTTCTCGAACTTCCCGATGAAGATCGCCGGATCGACCCGCGCGTCGTTGAGGCTGACGTTCCAGTGCAGGTGTGGCCCGGTGGCCCGGCCGGTGGCGCCGACCCGGCCGAGCACGGCGCCGCGGGGCAGTTCGTCGCCGGCCTTCACCTCGACCCTGGAGAGGTGGCAGAACATGCTCACCAGCCCCTGGCCGTGGTCGACGAACACCGTTTGGCCGTTGAAGAAATAGTCGCCGACCAGCGTCACCCGGCCGGCCGCCGGGGCCTTGACCGGGGTGCCGGCCGGCACGGCGAAGTCCAGCCCGGAGTGGGGGTTACGTTCTTCGCCGTTGAAGAAGCGGCGCAGGCCGAAGGGGCTGGAGAGGGGACCGGCGACCGGCTTGTCGAACAGCAGGTTGCTCGGCGGGCGCGGCTCGAAGCGCCGGTAGGCGTCGGTCTGCTCGGCCAGCTCGCGCTCGATGCGCCGGAGGTCCTCCGGGTTCGGGTCGACCTGACGCTGGTTCTTCAGGGTGATGCGCTGCTCGCGGTAGTGGCGGGGCTCGACCCGGAAGCTGAGGCTGCGGCCGTCCGCCTCGATCCGCTGCTCGCCCGGCTTGACCGTCAGCGGGATGCCGACGATGGCGAGCCAGCGCTTGCCGTCCTCGCGGACCGTCAGTACCGGCTTGTCCTGGTAGGTCGCCTTTGGCGGCGTGGGGCCGTCGCCCAGGTCGACCACCGCCACGCCGCCGGGCACCGGCTTGTCCAGCAGGCGGGAGATGAAGCCGTCGGCGTGGACGGGCAGGGCGAGGAGCAGGGCGCAGCAGGCGGCGAACAGGCGTGGCATGGCGGATTCCGGCGGTCGGGTTCAGGTCGGGCGGGCGAAGCGTTCGGCCAGTTGCTGCTGCCACAGGCCTTCGAGGCTGGGCGGTGCGGTCGGGCCGTAGAGCGCCGCCGGCTGGCCGCGATACCAGGCCCACAGCTGGTCGCCGTAGTCGTAGTGCCACCACTCGCTCGGCAGGTTGCTGAAGCCAGCCTCGAGCATGGCGTTGTGCAGCAGGCGGCGGCGGTCGCGGATCGCCAGCGCAACTCTGTCGTCGGCGGCCGCGGTTTCGTAGTGGGCACTGAACGAGCGCGGGCCGACTTCGTCGAAGCGCGAGCCCATGTCCAGCCAGCGGCCCTGGGCGTCGCACAGGGTCACGTCCACCGCGCCGCCGGTCAGGTGTGGGCTCGGCGCCTGCGGATCGCAGCTGGGCGGCGAGACGAACTGGCGGGTCAGGCGCTGCAGGGCCGCCGCGTCGGCCTGCGGATGGTGGCGGGCCATGGCCGCTTCCAGGGTGCGGTACAGGTGCTGCTGCACAACCATCGGCCGCCAGCCGTCGAGCACCACCAGCACCAGGCCGGCGGGCAGGCACTCGGCGGCGCGCAAGAGGCGCTCGAAGACCTCCTGGCGCACCTGGCAGTCGTCGACCGCCTCGGGGATGCCGAGGTGGCGGTAGGCCGGGTAGACCCGCAGCGCGGGGGCCAGGCGCAGGCTGCTCAGCGCCTCGCCGCAGTCGGCCACGGGGATGCGGGCGACCTGCGCCCAGTCGGGTTCGGCGAAGGCCGGGATCGCCCGGTTCGGCTCGTTCATCGGTTCAGTCCGGCTGTGGCAGGGGGGAAGAAGGGGCTTCGACCCGCAAGTCCAGCCCGCCTTCGGCGAGGCGTGCGTGCAGGCGCTGGCCGGGAGCGGTCTGGGCAGCGGTGCGGATCGCCCGGCCCCGGTCGTCGAGGAGGATCGCATAGCCGCGGCTGAGGGTCGCCAGCGGGCTGACCGCCTGCAGGGTCTGCGCGGCGGCTTCGAGACGCTGGCGCCGCTCGCGCAGGGCGCCCTGCATGGCGCGCGGCAGGCGCTCGCCGAGGTGCTCCAGGCGCTGGCGCAGGAGGCCGAGCAGGCGTTCGGGATGCTGGGCGGCGAGGCGGGTGTCGAGGCGCGCCAGGCGCTCGGCGCTATCCTGCAGACGGCGCTGCATGGCACGCCTGAGGCGCAGCTCCAGGTCGTCGAGGCGCTGGGCCTGCTGTTGCAGGCGCTCGCCGGGATGGCGCAGGCGCCGGCGCAGGCCGTCGAGCTGCAGATGGCGGGCGGCGAGCAGGTGCTGCATGCGCAGCTGCAGGCGGCGCTGCAGGCTCTCGAGGCGGCGTGCGAGGTCGCTGCTGTCGGGGGCCAGCAGTTCGGCGGCGGCCGAGGGGGTCGGCGCGCGCAGGTCGGCGACGAAGTCGGCGATGGTCACGTCGGTCTCGTGGCCGACCGCGCTGACCACCGGCGTCGCGCAGGCGGCGACGGCGCGGGCCACGGCTTCCTCGTTGAAGCACCAGAGGTCCTCCAGCGAGCCGCCGCCGCGGGCCAGGATCAGCGCGTCGAAGCCCTGGCGGTCGGCCAGTTCGAGGGCGTGGACGATCTGCGCCACCGCCTCGCGGCCCTGCACCGCGGTGGGCACCAGGGTCAGCTCGACCTGCGGCGCGCGGCGGCGGAACACCGAGACGATGTCGCGGATCACCGCGCCGGTCGGCGAGCTGACGATGCCGATGCGCTGCGGGTGGGCCGGCAGCGGGCGCTTGCGCTCGGCGGCGAACAGGCCCTCGGCGGCGAGCCGCTCCTTGAGCGCCTCGAAGGCCAGGCGCAGGGCGCCGTCGCCGGCCGGCTCGAGCAGATCGAGGATCAGCTGGAAGTCGCCGCGGCCCTCGTACAGCGAGACCTTGCCGCGCACCCGCACCGCCAGCCCGTCGCGCAGCGCCTCGCGCACGCGCAGGGCGTTCTGCCGGAACAGCGCGCAGCGCACCTGGGCCTGGCGGTCCTTGAGGGTGAAGTAGAGGTGGCCGGAGGCCGGGCGGGCGAGGTTGGAGATCTCGCCCTCGACCCAGACCTGAGCGAACACGTCTTCCAGCAGCACGCGGGCGCGGCCGTTGAGCTGGCTGACGGTGAGGATTTCCCGGTCGAGGCCGAGACGCTGGAAGGGATCGTTGAGCATGGCCGGCATGATAAGCCGCCACGGCGGCGGCGGGAACCGCGCCGGCACCTGCGTTCCGGCCGGGCCGCGGCCTCACTCGAGGTCGTCGGCCCGCGGGGTGTGCCGGCTCAGGCGGGCGGAAAGCACCGTGGCCAGCAGGATCAGCGTGCCGCCGGCGAGCATCCGTAGTCCGGGCCGCTCGTCGAACAGCCACCAGGCGAAGCCGATCCCGTAGACCGGCTCCAGGGCGAACACCACCGAGGCGCTGCGCGCGTTGAGCACGCGCAGGCTGGCGACGAACAGGCTGTGCGCCAGGGCCGTGCAGAGCAGGCCGAGCAGGGCGATCCACAGCCAGTCGAGGGCGCGTACCGCCGGCAGCTGCGGCCAGGCCAGCGGCAAGCTGCAGGCGAGGATGGCGAGGTTCTGCCAGAGCGCGGCCTGCGCCGGCTTCACGCCGGGGGTGGTGGCGCGGTTGGACACCGACACCAGGGCGAACAGCAGGCCCGAGAGCACCGCCCAGGCCAGGCCGAGGGTGGCCTGGCTGCCAAGCTCCAGGCTCGGGCTGACCAGCACCAGGCCGAGGCTGACCAGCGCGACCACGGCCCATTCGGCCGCGCGCACTCGCTCGCGGAACAGCAGTCCTTCGAGCAGCACGGTGAAGGCCGGGAAGCTGGCGAAGCCCAGGGTGGCCACCGCCACGCCGGACACCTTCACCGCGACGAAGAAGCTCCACCAGTGCCCGCCCAGCAGCAGGCCGGCGCCGGCCAGCGCCAGGCGGTGGCGCCAGCTGGGGCGCAGCCCGTTTCCGTCCGTGCGGGCGAACGGGAGCAGGGCGGCCACGGCGAACAGCGCGCGACCGCAGACGATCGCCAGCGGCGCGGCCAGGGCCAGCTTGCCGAAGATGCCGGACAGGCCGAAGAGCAGGGCGCCCAGATGCAGGGCGAGCAGGGCGGAGCGGTGTCGCATGGGGATTCCACAGGAGAGTGGGCGGGGATGCTGCGGTGTGCGCAGAGCGTCGGCTCCTGTCTCTCACGACAAAAGCCGGGCCGGTCTTTTAGTGGTCTGCCAGCACCTGCGGATTGGCCAGATTGAGTGGCTCACCGGCGAAGAACGCCAGCAGGTTGTCGAAGGCGTCGCCGAAATACAGCTCGTAGCCGTGCTTCTCGACGTAGCCCAGGTGCGGGGTGCAGAGCAGCCGCGGGTGGTTCAGCAGCGGGTGGCCGGGGTCGAGGATCGGTTCCTGCTCGAACACGTCGAGGGCGGCGAAGCCGGGACGGCCGGCGTCCAGGGCGCGGAGCAGGGCGCCGGGGGCGATCAGTTCGGCGCGGCTGACGTTGACCAAGAGGGCGTCGGGCTTCATCCGCGCCAGGTCGTCGAAGCCGACGATGTGCCGGGTGGCGGGCGCCAGGCGCAGGTTGAGGGTGAGCACGTCGGCCTCGGCAAAGAAGGCCTCGCGGGAGGCGGCGGCGCGGTGGCCGTGGGCGAGCGCGGCCTGGCGCGAGGCCTCGCTGCCCCAGACCAGCACCGGCATCTCGAAGGCCTCGGCGTAGCGGGCCAGGCGCTGGCCGATCTTGCCGTAGCCCCAGATGCCGAGGGTCAGCCCGGCCAGGCGCTCGCCGAGGTTGGTTTGCCAGCGGCCTTCGTGGAAGGCGGCGATGGCCGGCAGCAGCCGGCGGCGGGCGTTGAGGATCAGCGCCCAGGCCAGTTCCGCCGGGGCGACCGGCGAGCCGCGCCCCTCGGCCACGGCGACGCCGTGGCGGGTGCAGGCGTCGAGGTCGAGATGGCCGGCGATCTTGCCGGTCTGGCTGATCAGCCTGAGCCGGGGCAGGCGGGCCAGCAGGGCGTCGTCGATGCGCGTGCGCTCGCGGGTCAGCACCAGCGCGTCGGCGTCGGCAAAGCGCGCGGCGAGGCGCTGCGGATCGCTCTCGGCATCGTGGAAGATCTCGACGCTGTGGCCGGAGTCGCGCAGCCGGGCGAAGCAGTCGAGTGTGCGGATGACGTCCTGGTAATCGTCGGGGATGACGATGTGCATGGCGGTGGTTCCTTGGCGGGTGGGGCCGATTTCTAGCAGAGATCGGCCGGGTCCGTCACGGTTGGGAAGGCGTTCAGTCCGGCTCGACCCCCGTGTTGAAGTGAGACGGTCGTGCGGAAAATCCTCTACCATTTGCGACCCCCGTCCTGCTTCGCCAGGGCGGCATTCGTCGCAACTGGACACCGGGAGCCCCCATGGCCGTACTCATTCCGCCGCTCGGCACCTGTCTTTCCCGCATGACGGCGGGGCAGCGGCGGGTCGCCCACGTGCTGCAGGATTGTCTGGAGGACGACTGCCTGGTTTGGTTCGACCTGCTCCCCGGCAGGACGCGCCGCCATCCCGACTTCATCGTCCTGCATTCCGAGCGCGGCCTGCTGTTCCTCGAGGTGCGCGGCTGGACGGCGGGCAGCCTCAAGCGGATCTCCCTCGCCACCTGCACCCTGGAAACCGCCGAGGGCCGCCGGGAGGTCGAGCATCCCCTGACGCAGGCGCGGCAGTTCGCCGGGCAGGCGGCGCAGGATCTGTTGTGCCTGGACGCCACCGGCAGGCCGGTCTGCCCGGTTGGCTGGGGCGTGGTCTTCAGTGGCATCGGTCGCGCCCAGATGGAGCAGGGCATGCCGCCCGAGGTGCGCGAGCGGCTGTTGCCGGAGCAACGGGTGCTCTACCGGGACGATTTGCACGAGGCCGAGCCGGAGGCCTTCCGCCAGCGCCTGTGGCGGATGGCCGAACCGGGCTTGCCCGGCCGGCTGACGCGAGCACAGATCGACGGCATCCGCTGGCAGCTGTTTCCCGAGCTGCGCATCGGCGACGACGGCCTGACCGCGCCGCCCGGACAGGCGACGGCCGGTGCGCCGCTGCCGGGGGGCGTGCGGGTCATGGACCTGCGCCAGGAGGTCCTCGCCCGCAGCCTGGGCGGGGGGCATCGGGTCATCCACGGGGTGGCCGGCTCGGGTAAGACGCTGATCCTCGGCTACCGCTGCCTGCAGCTGGCCGGGACGCTGGAGAAGCCGATCCAGGTGCTGTGTTTCAACGCCACCCTGGCGGCCGAGCTGCGCCGCTTCGCCGCCTCGCGCGGCATTGGCGAGCGGGTGCAGGTCCAGCATTTCCACGCCTGGTGCGAGCAGCAGCTCGAGACCTGGGGGCTCGAGGTGCTGGAGGGCGAGGACGAGTACTACTGGCGCGTCGCCGACTCGGTGATCGCTGGGCTGGCGCGCGGGCAGATTCCCGGCGGCCAGTACGGCGCGCTGCTGATCGACGAGGGCCACGACTTCGAGCCGGAATGGCTGCGCCTGCTCACCCGGCTGGTCGATCCCGAGAGCGGTTCGCTGTTGCTGCTCTACGACGACGCCCAATCGATCTACAAGAAGCGCTCGGCGCTGGGCTTCAGCCTGGCCAGCGTGGGCATCCAGGCCCGCGGCCGCAGCAGCGTGCTCCGTCGCAACTACCGCAACAGCCGGGCAATCCTCGAATTCGCCGCGCGTCTGGCCGGGGAGCATCTGCAGGCCGGCGAGGGCGACATTCCGCTGGTCGAGCCGCAGGCCGCCGGCGGTTCGGGGCCGCTGCCGATGCTGCGCCGTTTCGAGCGGCTGGCCGGCGAGCTGGCCCATGCCGCCGAGTGTCTGCGGCAATGGCACGCCGAAGGCATGTCCTGGAAGGACATGGCCGTGCTCTACCCGGCGGGCGGTGCCGGCCAGGCGATGGCCGAGACCTTGGCCGGGTTGGGCATTCCCCACCTCTGGCTGGACGAGCGCGCGGTCCGCGAGCGCTACTGCGCCGAGACGGATCAGGTGGCGATCATGCCCATCCAGGGCAGCAAGGGGCTGGAGTTTTCGGCGGTGGTGCTGCTCGACGCCTCCTTCGTGGCACCGGGCGAGGTGGCGGAAAGCGCGCTGCCCGAGCGGGTGCGGCTGCTCCATGTCGGCATCACTCGGGCGCGGCAGCGCTTGCTGATCGGCTTCCACCGCAACAACGCGGTCGCCCGGGCGCTGAGCGGAGACGATCTGCGTCCTTACGCTCATTGAGCCGGGGAGGGTGGCTGGGTATAATGTCGCGCTTCCATTTTTTCCCGCCTGGGAGCCCCCGCCATGCTGCGTATCAGTCAAGAAGCCCTGACTTTTGACGACGTTCTTCTCATCCCTGGATATTCCGACGTACTGCCCAAGGATGTCAGCCTCAAGACGCGCCTGACCCGCGGCATCGAGCTCAACATTCCGCTGGTGTCCGCCGCCATGGATACCGTCACCGAGGCCCGCCTGGCCATCGCCATGGCCCAGGAAGGCGGCATCGGCATCATCCACAAGAACATGACCATCGAGCAGCAGGCCGCCGAGGTGCGCAAGGTCAAGCGCTTCGAGGCCGGGGTGGTCAAGGACCCGATCACCATCGACGCCGACGCCACCGTCCGCGACCTCTTCGAGCTGACCCGCCAGCACAACATCTCCGGTGTGCCGGTGCTCTCCCAGGGTGATCTGGTGGGCATCGTCACCTCCCGCGACGTGCGCTTCGAGAGCCGCCTGGATGCCCGGGTGCGCGAGGTGATGACGCCGAAGGAGCGCCTGGTCACCGTCCGCGAGGGCGCCGACAAGGACGAAGCCCGCCTGCTGCTGCACAAGCACCGCATCGAGCGCGTGCTGATCGTCGACGAGGCCTTCCGCCTGAAGGGCATGATGACCGTCAACGACATCGAGAAGGCCAAGGCCTATCCGCTGGCCAGCAAGGACGATCAGGGCCGCCTGCGCGTCGGCGCCGCGGTGGGCACCGGCGCCGAGACGCCGGACCGGGTGGCCGCGCTGGTCGCCGCCGGGGTCGACGTGGTGGTGGTGGATACCGCCCACGGCCACTCCAAGGGGGTGATCGAGCGGGTGCGCTGGGTCAAGCAGAACTTCCCCGAGGTCCAGGTGATCGGCGGCAACATCGCCACCGGCGAAGCCGCCAAGGCGCTGGCCGAGGCCGGCGCGGACGGCGTCAAGGTGGGCATCGGGCCGGGCTCGATCTGCACCACCCGGATCGTCGCCGGGGTCGGCGTGCCGCAGATCAGCGCCATCGCCAACGTCGCCGCGGCGCTGGAGGGCAGCGGCGTGCCGCTGATCGCCGACGGCGGCATCCGCTTCTCCGGCGATCTGTCCAAGGCCATCGTCGCCGGCGCCTACTGCGTGATGATGGGCTCGATGTTCGCCGGCACCGAGGAGGCGCCGGGCGAGGTCGAACTGTTCCAGGGCCGCTCCTACAAGGCCTATCGCGGCATGGGGTCGCTGGGTGCCATGGCGCAGAGCCAGGGCTCGTCCGACCGCTACTTCCAGGACTCCTCGGCCGGCGCCGAGAAGCTGGTGCCGGAAGGCATCGAGGGGCGCGTGCCGTACAAGGGCGCGCTGGCGGCGATCATCCACCAACTGATGGGCGGCCTGCGTGCCTCCATGGGGTATACCGGCAGCGCCGACATCGAAACGATGCGCACCAAGCCGGAGTTCGTGCGCATCACCGGCGCCGGCATGGCCGAGTCGCACGTGCACGACGTGCAGATCACCAAGGAAGCGCCGAACTACCGGGTAGGTTGATTCCGCGCTTCGATCCTCGACACGGGGCTGCTGCTGTTGCGAAAAGACGGGGCAGCCCCGCGTCGTTTGTGAATTCCGTTACGAGAGACGGCCATGGCCCACCAAGACATCCACGCCCACCGCATCCTGATCCTGGATTTCGGTTCCCAGTACACCCAACTGATCGCCCGCCGGGTGCGCGAGATCGGCGTCTATTGCGAGCTGCACCCGTTCGACATGAGCAGCGAGGATATCCGCGCCTTCGCCCCGCGCGGCATCATCCTCGCGGGTGGGCCGGAGTCGGTGCATGAGGCCGACAGCCCGCGCGCGCCGCAGGCGGTGTTCGACCTCGGCGTGCCGCTTTTCGGCATCTGCTACGGCATGCAGACCATGGCCGAGCAACTCGGCGGCAAGGTGCAGGGCTCGGACCTGCGCGAGTTCGGCTACGCCCGCGTCGACGTGGTCGGCAAGGCGCGCCTGCTCGACGGCATCGAGGACCATGTGGACGACGATGGCGTGCTCGGCCTCGACGTGTGGATGAGCCACGGCGACAAGGTCACCGGGATTCCCCAAGGCTTCCACGTGCTGGCCAGCACTCCGAGCTGCCCGATCGCCGCCATGGCCGACGACAAGCGCGGCTACTACGGCGTGCAGTTCCACCCGGAGGTGACCCACACCAAGCAGGGCGGGCGCATCCTCACCCGCTTCGTGCGCGAGATCTGCGGTTGCGAGGCGTTGTGGACGCCCTCCAACATCGTCGACGACGCCATCGCCCAGGTGCGCGCCCAGATCGGCGGCGCCAACGTGCTGCTCGGCCTTTCCGGCGGCGTCGACTCCTCGGTGGTCGCCGCGCTGCTGCATCGCGCCATCGGCGACCGGCTGACCTGCGTGTTCGTCGACAACGGCCTGCTGCGCCTGCACGAGGGCGACCAGGTGATGGCGATGTTCGCCGAGAACATGGGCGTCAAGGTGATCCGCGCCGACGCCGAGGCGCAGTTCCTCGCCAACCTGGCCGGCGTTTCCGACCCGGAGCAGAAGCGCAAGATCATCGGCCGCACCTTCATCGAGGTGTTCGACGCCGAAGCCGCCAAGCTCGAGAACATCAAGTTCCTCGCCCAGGGCACCATCTACCCGGACGTGATCGAGTCGGCCGGCGCCAAGACCGGCAAGGCCCACGTGATCAAGTCCCACCACAACGTCGGCGGTCTGCCCGAGGACATGAACCTCAAGCTGGTCGAGCCGCTGCGCGAGCTGTTCAAGGACGAGGTGCGCAAGATCGGCCTGGAGCTGGGCCTGCCCTACGACATGGTCTACCGCCACCCGTTCCCCGGCCCGGGCCTGGGCGTGCGCATTCTTGGCGAGGTGAATAAGGAGTACGCCGACCTGCTGCGGCGCGCCGACCACATCTTCATCGAGGAGCTGCGCAACTTCGACTGGTACCACAAGACCAGCCAGGCCTTCGTGGTGTTCCAGCCGGTGAAGTCGGTCGGCGTGGTCGGCGACGGCCGCCGCTACGCCTGGGTGGTCGCCCTGCGTGCGGTGGAAACCGTCGACTTCATGACCGCACGCTGGGCGCACCTGCCCTACGAGTTGCTGGAGAAGGTCTCCAACCGGATCATCAACGAGATCGACGGCATCTCCCGCGTCACCTACGACGTCTCGAGCAAGCCGCCGGCGACCATCGAGTGGGAGTGAGGCGTCGGCCCGTGTGGCCGACGTCTGCCTGCTTCCCGTGCACTCTGCGCCATCCTGCCGCCGACCTCCTTCCGGACGTCGGCCGGCGGTTTCTTGTCGTTCGGAAAAGCCGGCCGGGCCGGCTTGCGTTTCTCCGGTGTGGTCGACATCGCGGGATGATGATGTTCGATATATCGTTCTCATTTGAGAATTTGATGCAATTAAGAAGTGTGTAGGAAGTTCCGCCGAGTCGGATGCAAGTTTGTTTTGATGTCTTGCTAATGATTTGGGTGGAAACTTTTCCGAAACTTTCTCGTGATTAAAATCATTGTGCTGGTGGAGTTTCGTAAGTACTATCGTCCTCACAGTCCCACCGTAAGGGGTTGTCTCTACAGTACTTTACAACTTCGCAAAGTTACTGTTTGTTGTTCGTGCATATTTGCAGTTATTGCGATATAGGCACGCGAGTTGGTTTGGTAATTAATTACAGAAAGGATTTTTGTATGGCTACGATCTATTTCTCCTCGCCGCTCATGCCGCACAACAAGAAAGTCGAAGCAGTCGCCGGCAAGCGCTCCACATTGCTGGGTGTGGCTCAGGAAAACGGCATCAAGATTCCTTTCGAGTGTCAGGATGGTAATTGTGGCTCCTGTCTGGTCAAGATCACCCACCTCGATGGCGAGCGTGTCAAGGCCATGATGCTGACCGACAAGGAGCGGAACGTGCTCAAGTCCGTCGGCAAGCTGCCGAAGTCCGAAGAGGAGCGCGCCAACGTGCGCGATATCCCGCCGACCTACCGTCTGGCCTGCCAGACCATCGTCACCGACGAAGACCTGCTGGTCGAGTTCACCGGAGAGCCGGGCGGCGCCTGATCGCTACCGCTTTCACCAACACCCCGGAACCCCATGGCCACGACGGCCATGGGGTTTTCGTTTTTCTGTCGGCCCCGATTTCGCCAGTCGGTGCGGGTTGTTCGCAGTTGCCCCGCCGTGCATCCGGCTCGTTGCCGGAAACGTTGTTCGGCACGGAATGCTTGATGCGGCGATGGTTGATCCCGATGGATAATGAGAAAATATTTCATCAATGGCGGGATGTCGTGCCGACGATCGACCGCCCGATGGCTGTGCCATGGGCAGGAGACTGACTCCATGAATTTTACCCGCAGACAGATCCTTGCCGGCTTGGCCGGCGTTTCCGTGCTCGGCCTGGGCGCCGGCGGTGCGCGCTATTGGCTGGGCCGGCCGGACGAGGCGAAAACCCACGACTACGAGTTGATCGCCGCGCCGCTGGACGTGGAGCTGGTGCCCGGGCATCGGACGTCCGTCTGGGCCTACGGCGGCCAGGCGCCGGGGTTGGAGTTGCGGGCGCGGCAGGGCGACTGGCTGCGGGTGCGTTTCGTCAACCGCCTGCCCGAGCCGAGCACCATCCACTGGCACGGCATCCGTCTGCCGCTGGAGATGGACGGCGTGCCCTATGTGTCGCAGTTGCCGGTGTTGCCGGGTGAGTATTTCGACTACCGTTTCCGGGTGCCGGACGCCGGCAGCTTCTGGTACCACCCGCACACCGCCAGCGGTGAGCAGCTCGGCCGCGGGCTGGTCGGTCCGCTGATCGTCGAGGAGCGCGAGCCGGCGGGGTTTCGGCACGAGCGCACGCTGACCTTGAAGAGCTGGCATGTCGATGCGCAGGGTGCCTTCGGCGCGTTCAGCGTGCCGCGCGAAGCGGCCCGCGGCGGTACGCCGGGGCGGCTGACCACGGTCAACGGCGAGGCGGTGCCGACCCTCGAGCTGCCGGCCGGGCAGATCGTGCGCCTGCGAATTCTCAACCTCGACAATACCCTCACCTATCGCTTCGGCCTGCCGGACGGCGAGGCGCGTATCTACGCGCTGGACGGCCATCCCGTCGCGCCGCGTCCGTTGGGCGAGGAGTACTGGCTGGGGCCGGGCATGCGCCTCGAGCTGGGCCTGCGGGTGCCGGCGGCAGGGGTGGAACTGTCCTTGCGCAACGGCCCGCTGCGCCTGGCGACCCTGAAGAGCGTGACCAGCGGCGAGGTGCCCGGCGACTGGCCGGCGGCCCTGCCGGCCAACCCCCCCGCCGAGCCCGATCTGGCGCAGGCCGAAACCCTGCGCTTCAACGTCGAGTGGGCCGGGGCCTTGTCGGAGAGCGTGACGCCGGGGGGGACCTTCAAGTTCTGGCAGATCAACGGCCAGGCCTGGGACATCGGCGACCGGAGCTGCGCCGAACGGCCCATCGCGACCCTGCGGCAGGGTCGCAGCTACCTCTTCGAGCTGCGCAACGTCAGCCAGTACCAGCACCCGATCCACCTGCACGGGATGGCCTTCAAGGTGCTGGACTCCAACCGCCGGACGATCGTCCCCTATTTCACCGACACCTACCTGCTGGGGCGCAACGAGACGGCGCGGGTCGCCCTGGTGGCCGACAATCCCGGAGTGTGGATGTTCCACTGCCACGTCGTCGACCACATGGAGACGGGGCTGATGGCGGCGATCAAGGTGGCATAGGGCGGCAGCCCCGGTTTTCTCATTCCCGACCCGATCCTTATCCATGAAGAACCTGCAGATCATCGACCGTAGCCAGGACGAACGTTTCATGCGCGAGGCACTGGTCCTGGCCGCCGAAGGGGCCGGACTGGGCGAGGTGCCGGTGGGCGCCGTGCTGGTGCGAGCGGGCGAGATCGTCGGGCGCGGCTTCAATTGCCCGATCTCCCGCCGAGACCCCAGTGCCCATGCCGAGATGGTGGCGATTCGCGCCGCCGCTGCCGCGCTGGACAACTACCGGCTGCCCGGCAGCACCCTGTACGTGACGCTGGAGCCCTGCAGCATGTGCGCGGGGCTGATCGTCCATGCGCGCATCGCCCGGGTGGTGTTCGGCGCCGCCGAGCCGCGTGCCGGGGTGGCGGTCAGTCGCGGGGAGTTCTTCGCCCAGGATTTTCTCAATCATCGGGCGCTGATCGAGGGGGGGCTGCTGGCGGAGGAGTGCGGGGCGATCCTCAAGGCCTTCTTCAAGGCGCGGCGCGGTTGAGGCGGGCGGGGACTACAGCTGCGGCTTGGCGGCCGGCGGCTCGCCCTTCGGCAGGCCGGGCACGTGCAGACCGCTTTCGGCAATGCGCGAGCCTTCCATCTGCGGCTGGGTCACCCAGGTGAGGATGTCGTAGTAGCGGCGGATGTTGGCGACGAAGTGCACGGGTTCGCCACCGCGGGCATAGCCGTAGCGAGTCTTGCCATACCATTTCTTTTCCGCCAGGCGCGGCAGCATCTTCTTCACGTCCAGCCACTTGTCGGGATTCAGGCCCTCGGCCTTGGCCAGCTTGCGGGCGTCGTCGAGATGGCCGTTGCCGACGTTGTAGGCGGCCAGGGCGAACCAGCTGCGGTCGGGCTCCTGGATGCTCTCCGGCAGGCTCTGGAGGACATGGATGAAGTACTTGGCGCCGCCGTGGATGCTCTGCTTGGGGTCCAGGCGGTTGGCCACGCCCATGGCCTCGGCCGTCCGCTGGGTGAGCATCATCAGGCCGCGGACCCCGGTCTTGGAGGTGACGCTGGCCTGCCACTGGGATTCCTGGTAGCCGATGGCTGCCAGCAGGCGCCAGTCGACTCCCTGTTTCTTCGCCGCCTCGCGAAAGTGCTGTTCGTAGCGCGGCAGGCGCTGCTGCAGATGCTGGGCGAAGGTGTAGGCGCCGACATAGCCGAGCACCTCGACATGCCCGTAGTAGCGCTCCTTCAGCTGCTGCAGGATGCCCTTCTTCTGGGCCTGGGCGAGGAAGGTGTCGACCTTCTCCAGCAGGCTGCGGTCGCTGCCGGCGGCCACCGCCCAGCTCAGCGCGCGGGCATCGCCCAGGTCGAAGGCCACGCGCACGTTGGGGAAGTACACCTGGTTCATCGCCAGCTCGTTGGAGTCGACCAGGGTCAGGTCGATCTGGCCTTCGTCGACCATGTTCAGCAGGTCGGCGATCTCCAGTTCGGCGGTTTCCTCGTATTTCAGCTCCGGCAGCTGCTGTTTGATCTCCGCCAACTGGTCGGCATGGCTGCTGCCCTTGAGAACCAGGATGCGCTTGCCGACCAAGTCCTGCGGGCGGGTGGGGCGGCGTTGGCCGTTGCGGTAGACGACCTGGGGAGTGATCTCCATGTAGGGCCGGGAAAACAGCACCAGGCGACTCTGTGCCTTGCCGGGGATCAGGCCGGGAGTGGCCAGTTCCGGGCCCTTGGGCTGGTTGAGCAAAAGGAAGATGGCCTCGAGGTTGTCCGCGGTCTCGATTTGCAGGCCGACGCCCAACTCGTCGGCGAAGCGCTTGACCAGTTCGTATTCGAAGCCGGTCTCGCCGTTGCGGTCCTGGAAATAGGTGGCCGGGCTGTTGCGGGTGACGACCCGCAACACGCCTTCCTCCTGGACGCGTTCGAGGGTCGACGGCCGGGGGGACTCGCTGCAACCCATGAGCGTCAGGAAAAGTAAGGTCGGCAGTAGCCGGTGGGCGCGGCGCCCGCGGAGCGCGGTTCGGTCGGTCATGGACGTAGTATACGCAAATCGGTAGGCGAATGGCGTGGCCGTCGGCGCGCGCTCCTGCGCGGCTTGCCGGCCTGGCGTCCTTAGCGTCCGGCGCCTCCATGGAGTAGAATGGACCGCTTCAATGCTCCCCCTTCGAGGCTGTTCCGACGATGTTGATCCTGCGCGGCGCTCCCGCCCTTTCCACCTTCCGTCACGGCAAGCTGCTCGATCGGTTGACCCAGAAGGTCCCCACCGTCAGCGGAGTGTATGCCGAGTTTGCCCACTTCGCCGAGGTGACCGCTGCCCTCGAGGGCGACGACGAGAAGGTGCTGGCCCGCCTGCTCCGGTACGGTCCCAGCGTGCCGGTGCAGGAACCCGTGGGGCGGCTGTTTCTGGTCCTGCCGCGTTTCGGCACCATCTCGCCCTGGTCGAGCAAGGCCACCGACATCGCCCGCAACTGCGGCCTGGACAAGATCCAGCGTCTGGAGCGCGGCATCGCCTACTATGTCGCCGGCGAGTTTTCCGAGACCGACGCCCAACTGATAGCCTCGCTGCTGCACGATCGCATGACCCAGCTGGTGCTGGACAGCCTGGAGCAGGCGGCCGGCCTGTTCAGCCATGCCCAGCCCAAGCCGCTGACCGTGGTCGACGTGCTGGGCGGCGGCCGCGCTGCGCTGGCAGCCGCCAACACCGGGCTGGGCCTGGCCCTGGCCGAGGACGAGATCGACTACCTGGTGAAGAGCTTCGGCGAGCTGGGGCGCAATCCCCACGATGTCGAGCTGATGATGTTTGCCCAGGCCAACTCCGAGCACTGCCGGCACAAGATCTTCAACGCCAGCTGGGACATCGACGGGCAGGCGCAGGAGAAGTCCCTGTTCGGCATGATCAAGAACACCTACGAGATGCATCGCGAAGGCGTATTGAGCGCCTACAAGGACAACGCCTCGGTGATTGAGGGCTTCACCGCCGGGCGCTTCTTCCCGCAGCCGGGTACCGGCGAGTACGCCGCCAGCCAGGAAGCGGTGCACATCCTGATGAAGGTGGAGACCCACAACCACCCGACCGCCATCGCCCCGTTCCCCGGCGCCTCCACCGGCTCCGGCGGCGAGATCCGCGACGAGGGCGCCACCGGGCGCGGCGCCAAGCCCAAGGCCGGGCTGGTCGGCTTCACCGTCTCCAACCTGCAGATTCCCGGTTTCGAGCAGCCGTGGGAGAAGGCCTATGGCAAGCCCGAGCGGATCGTCAGCGCGCTGGACATCATGATCGAGGGGCCGCTGGGCGGCGCCGCGTTCAACAACGAGTTCGGCCGTCCGGCCCTGACCGGCTACTTCCGCACCTTCGAGCAGGCCATCGACACTCCGCGTGGCGAGGAAGTGCGCGGCTACCACAAGCCGATCATGCTCGCCGGCGGCCTCGGCAACATCCGTGCCGAGCACGTGCAGAAGGGCGAGATCTCGGTCGGCGCCAAGCTGATCGTGCTCGGCGGCCCGGCGATGCTGATCGGCCTGGGCGGCGGTGCCGCCTCGTCGATGGCCACCGGCGCGAGTTCGGCCGATCTGGATTTCGCCTCGGTGCAGCGCGAGAACCCGGAAATGGAGCGCCGCTGCCAGGAAGTCATCGACCGTTGCTGGCAGCTGGGCGAGCAGAATCCGATCAAGTTCATCCACGACGTCGGTGCCGGCGGCCTGTCCAACGCCTTGCCCGAACTGATCAACGACGGTGGCCGCGGCGGTCGCTTCGAGCTGCGCAACGTGCCCAACGACGAGCCGGGCATGAGCCCGCTGGAAATCTGGTGCAACGAGTCGCAGGAGCGCTATGTGCTTTCCGTCGACGCCGCCGACTTCGAGACCTTCAAGGCCATTTGCGAGCGCGAGCGCTGCCCGTTCGCGGTGGTCGGCGAGGCCACGGAGGAGCGTCAGCTCACCGTGGGCGACAGCCACTTCGGCAACAAGCCGGTGGACATGCCGCTCGAAGTGCTGCTCGGCAAGCCGCCGCGCATGCACCGTTCGGTGAGTCGCGAGACCGAGCTGGGCGACGACTTCAGCGCCGCCGGCCTCGCGCTGGACGAAGCGGTCGAGCGCGTGCTGCATCACCCGGCGGTGGCCAGCAAGAGCTTCCTGATCACCATCGGCGACCGTTCGATCACCGGCCTGGTGGCCCGCGACCAGTTCGTCGGCCCGTGGCAGGTGCCGGTGGCCGACTGCGCCGTGACCGCCACCAGCTTCGACGTCTACACCGGCGAAGCCATGGCGATGGGCGAGCGCACCCCGTTGGCCCTGCTGGATGCCCCGGCCTCCGGGCGCATGGCGATCGGCGAGACCCTCACCAACCTGGCGGCGGCGAGCATCGCGACGATCTCCGACATCAAGCTGTCGGCCAACTGGATGGCCGCCGCCGGCCACCCGGGCGAGGACGCCCGTCTGTACGACACCGTCAGGGCCGTGGGCATGGAGCTGTGCCCGGCGCTGGGCATCGCTATCCCGGTGGGCAAGGACTCCATGTCGATGAAGACCCGCTGGCAGGAGGCGGGCGAGGACAAGAGCGTCACCGCGCCACTGTCGCTGATCGTCTCCGGCTTTGCTCCGGTACGGGATGTGCGCCGCACCCTGACGCCGCAGCTGCGTCTGGACAAGGGCGAGACCGACCTGATCCTGATCGACCTGGGGCGCGGCCGGAACCGCCTGGGCGGTTCGATCCTCGCCCAGGTGTACGGCAAGCTCGGTCGCGAGGTGCCGGACGTCGACGATGCCGAGGACCTCAAGGCCTTCTTTGCGGTGATCCAGGGGCTGAACGCCGACGGTCATCTGCTGGCCTACCACGACCGCTCCGACGGCGGCCTTCTGGCTACCGTGCTGGAGATGGCCTTCGCCGGTCACTGCGGTCTGGATCTCTGCCTCGATGCCCTGGCCGACGGCCGCGACGAGCTGGCCGGCGTGCTGTTCAGCGAGGAGCTGGGGGCGGTGATCCAGGTACGCCAGGACGTCACCCCGGAAGTGCTGGCGCAGTTCAGCGCTGCCGGTCTGGGCGACTGCGTGGCGGCGATCGGCCGGCCGGTCAACGGTGCCGAGGTGGCCATCGGCTTCGATGGCGAGACGGTGTTCGCCGCCGCGCGCCGCGTGCTGCAGCGCCAGTGGAGCGAGACCAGCTACCAGATCCAGCGCCTGCGCGACAATGCCGAGTGCGCCGGTCAGGAGTTCGATGTCCTCCTTGAGGAAGACAACCCCGGACTGTCGGTGAAGCTCTCCTTCGACGTCGAGCAGGACATCGCCGCGCCCTATATCAAGAAGGGCGTTCGCCCGCAGGTGGCGATCCTCCGCGAGCAGGGGGTCAACGGCCAGGTGGAGATGGCGGCGGCCTTCGACCGTGCCGGCTTCGCCGCGGTCGACGTGCACATGAGCGACATCCTCGCCGGGCGCGTCGATCTCGCCGAGTTCAAGGGGTTGGCGGCCTGCGGCGGCTTCTCCTATGGCGACGTGCTCGGCGCCGGCGAGGGCTGGGCCAAGTCGATCCTGTTCAACACCCGCGCCCGCGACGCCTTCCAGGCCTTCTTCGAGCGCAAGGACAGCTTCGCCCTTGGCGTGTGCAACGGTTGCCAGATGATGTCCAACCTCCACGAGCTGATCCCCGGCACCGAGTTCTGGCCGCACTTCGTGCGCAACCGCTCGGAGCAGTTCGAGGCGCGGGTGGCCATGGTCCAGGTGCAGGAGTCCGCCTCGATCTTCCTGCAGGGCATGGCCGGCTCGCGCCTGCCGATCGCTATCGCCCACGGCGAGGGGTATGCCGAGTTCGAGAGCGAGGAGGCCCTGCTCGAAGCCGACCTGTCCGGCTGCGTGGCGCTGCGCTTCGTCAACAACCACGGCAAGGTCACCGAGCGCTATCCGGCCAACCCCAACGGCTCGCCGCGGGGGATCACCGGGCTGTCCAGTCGCGACGGCCGGGTGACCATCATGATGCCGCACCCGGAGCGGGTGTTCCGCGCCGTGCAGAACTCCTGGCATCCGGAGGCCTGGCAGGAAGATGCCGGCTGGCTGCGGATGTTCCGCAACGCCCGGGTCTGGGTGGACTGACCGGGCGGCGACGCCGTTTTCCGGGGTGCGGTCGCCGAGCGCTGCACCTTTCAACCTGGGGGCAGTGCGCGAGACTGTGTCGGCAGCGGAGCCTGCCCCGCCTTCGGGAGATGCCGATGTACAAGCTGTGCTTTTTCGTACCGGAGAGTCATGTGGAAACGGTCAAGGATGCGGTGTTCGCCGCCGGAGGCGGGCGCATCGGGGCTTACGACCGTTGCTGCTGGCAGGCTCTGGGGCAGGGGCAGTATCGTCCGCTGGAGGGCAGCCAGCCGTATCAGGGGCAGGCCGGCGAGCTGGAGCAGGTGGAGGAGTGGAAAGTGGAAATGGCGGTCGCCGACGAGCGGATTCATGACGCCGTCAAGGCGCTGAAGAAGAGCCATCCCTACGAAACACCGGCCTTCGAGGTGTGGCGGCTGTCCGACATGCAGTTCTGAGTCCCTTCCGGGCACGAACGAAGCCCCGGCTCGTCAGCGGCGAGTCGGGGCTTGTCTTTTGTGCTCAGGGGCGGATTTCGATCAGGGTACCGTCTCTGACCAGGCTCCAGACCTCGCGGATGTCGTCGTTGCGCATGGCGATGCAGCCGTTGGTCCAGTCGAGTCCGCTGAAGTACCACTCGGGATACTGCTCATCCAGGGGCGTGCCATGGAGCATGATCATGCTGCCGGGCGGCACCCCCTCGGCCTCGGCGCGGGTCAGGTCGCGGATGTTGGGGTAGGAAATGTGCATGGACAGGTTGAACTTGTCGCTGGTCTTGCGCCAGTCGATCCAGTAGATCCCCTCCGGGGTGCGCAGGTCGCCTTCGCGCAGCTTGGGTCCCCTGGGCTGCTTGCCCAGGGACACCTTGTAGGATTTGAGAGGCTGCCCCTTGCTGAGCAGGAGCAGCTTGCGTTCGGATTTCACTACCAGCACCTTGTCGACGATTCGCTCGTCGCCGGCAGGGGGGACACTGGCCTGCGAGAGGCCGGCCAGAAACAGGCAAAGGAATGCAAGTAACCAGCGCATCGAAAGTTCCATATAAGTCAGCGGTCAGGTTTGTTTCAGGGGAGTTGTTGGGATTGCGCGCAAGGGCGCAAGTGGCTCGTTGCGCACCGGGTAGAGCTGGTGGAGCCGATCCTTGAAGAAATATTCTAGGGTATGACCGACGGTCGGGAAAGCCAGCTCCGGCCAGGGTATTTCGGCTTCGTGAAACAGTTGCACCTCGAGGCTTTCCTCGCCGACGGCGAAGTTCGCGTCGACCATGCGGGCGCGGAAGAATACATGCACCTGATGGATGTGTGGCAGGTCGAACAGGGTGTATAGCTCGAGTCCTTCCACTCGCGTGCAGGCTTCCTCCAGGGTTTCCCGGGCCGCCGCCTGTTCCATGGTCTCGTCGTTCTCCATGAACCCGCCGGGCAGGGTCCAGAGGCCGCGGCGCGGTTCGATGGCGCGCCGGCACAGCAGGACCTGCTCGCCCCAGAGCGGCAGGCAGCCGGCGACTATCCTGGGGTTCTGATAATGCACGGTGTGGCAGGCCGGGCAGACGAAGCGCGGACGATGGTCGCCGCTGGGCGTCTGCCAGTTCACCGGATGGCCGCATTGGCTGCAGAATTTCATAGGTTTTCCCGGGTGTCGTTGCCGGCCCGTCGCCGTAGGCGGGACTGGGGTTGGGAGGATTGTGCGGTTCGTGCCATGATGTTTTTATGGAGTAAAGATAGAGAATGACGATGCAGGAAGACCTACTCCGACGCGTGCGCAACTATTCGCCCCGCCCCCTGGATGCCGGCGGACGCTTTCCCGAAGCCGCGGTGCTGGTGCCGATTACCCGCAGCGACGACCCCGAGCTGGTGCTGACCCTGCGGGCCAGCGGCTTGTCCACCCATGGCGGCGAAGTGGCCTTTCCCGGCGGGCGCCGCGATCCGGAGGATTCCGATCTGGTCCGTACCGCCCTGCGCGAAGCGGAGGAGGAGGTCGGTCTGCCGCCGGGGCTGGTCGAGGTGCTCGGTCCGCTCAGTCCGCTGGTGTCGCGCCACGGCATCCGGGTGACGCCCTACGTGGCGTTGGTGCCCGACGATGTCGAATACCGGCCCAACGACGGGGAGATCGCCGCAGTCTTCTCGGTACCCCTGGCATTTTTCTGCGAGGACCCGCGTGAAACCACCCATCGCATCGATCACGAGGGGCACAGCTACTATGTGCCCTGTTACCGCTATGGCCCCTACAAGATCTGGGGGCTGACGGCGATGATGGTGGTCGAGCTGGTGAATCTACTGTTCGATGCGGGGATCGAAACCGGGCGGCAACCGGCGAGCTTCGTCGAGCTGAGCTGAGGATACCGCGATGAAACACCCTCTGCCGGGCACCCGGTGCGTGCGGAGTGTCCGGGATTTCGAGCCGGAAAATCGATGAGCGACGAACGGCCCGTCCCTTCGCCGTGCGTGCAATTGTGCGCCCTGGATGACGACGATATCTGCCTCGCCTGCCAGCGTACGGCGGATGAGATCAGGCGCTGGCGACGATCGGACAATGCCGAGCGTCGCCGAATACTGGCATTGTGCGCCGAGCGGGCCCGTGCCAAGGGCCTGCTCTCCTAGGCTGTCCCTGCCCGCGAATGCGGACAGGCCCCTCATGTTGAAGGAAAACTCATGTCCCGTATTGGAACTCCGCTGTCGCCGAGTGCGACCCGTGTATTGCTGTGTGGCTCAGGCGAACTGGGCAAGGAGGTGGTGATCGAGCTGCAGCGCTTCGGTGTGGAGGTGATCGCCGTGGATCGCTATGCCGACGCGCCGGCCATGCAGGTCGCCCACCGCAGCCATGTCATCAACATGCTCGATGGCGCCGCCCTGCGCGCGGTGATCGAGCGGGAGCAACCCCATTACATCGTGCCGGAAATCGAGGCCATCGCCACCGCGACCCTGGTCGAACTGGAGAGCGAAGGTTTCACGGTGATCCCCAGTGCGCGCGCTGCCCATCTGACCATGAACCGCGAGGGCATCCGCCGTCTGGCGGCGGAGGAACTGGGGTTGCCGACCTCGCCTTACCGGTTCGCCGACAGTTTCGAGGAGTACCGTGCGGCGGTGGAGACGCTCGGTTTTCCTTGTGTGGTCAAGCCGATCATGAGTTCCTCCGGCAAGGGGCAGAGTCTGGTCAAGGGGGCGGAGCAGCTGCAGGCTGCCTGGGACTATGCCCAGGAGGGCGGGCGTGCCGGCAAGGGGCGGGTGATTGTCGAGGGCTTCATCGACTTCGACTACGAAATCACCCTGCTCACCGTACGCCACGCAGGCGGCACCACCTTCTGCGCACCCATCGGCCACCGCCAGGAGAAGGGCGACTATCAGGAGTCCTGGCAGCCGCAGGCGATGACCCCCGAGGCGCAGGCCGAATCCGAGCGCATTGCCAGGACAGTCACCGAGGCGCTGGGCGGGCGTGGCCTGTTCGGTGTCGAACTGTTCGTCAAGGGTGATCGGGTGTGGTTCAGCGAGGTCTCGCCGCGCCCCCACGATACCGGCCTGGTGACGCTGATTTCCCAGGATCTCTCCGAGTTCGCCCTGCATGCGCGGGCCATTCTCGGCCTGCCGATTCCGGCAGTTCGCCAGTTCGGCCCGGCCGCTTCGGCGGTGATCCTGGTCGAGGGCCACTCCCGTCAGGCGAGCTTCGCCAATCTGGATGGAGCGCTCGCCGAGCCAGACACCGCTCTGCGGCTGTTCGGCAAGCCGGAGGTGGCGGGGCAGCGGCGGATGGGGGTGGCCCTGGCGCGGGACGCCTCGGTGGAGGCCGCGCGGCAGAGAGCGACGCGTGCCGCGCAGGCCGTCGAGGTGCAGTTGTAATGACTCCGGCCGCTCGGCTCATTCGGCCTCCGGTGCCGTCGATGATCCGGGCGCCGTTTTCCGGCGGCTGGTTGTCCGTACCCGAGCACGGCAGCGGGAAGACCGGCAGGTTCATCGGGAAAGCGGGGGTAGGTCTTTCGCAGGGTGCCTGGGGTCTGTCAGGGCAATGATGGGCGAGGCGCTTTGTCCTGCGGCCTTGCTTGAGGATGGGCGCTGTCCGCCCATGTCCGGACGATCTCGCGATCGGGGTTAGACATGCAGGATGAATTCGCGGACCAGTTTGCTGCCGAAGTAGGCGAGCATGAGCAGGCAGAAGCCGCTCAGGGTCCAGCGGACGGCCGTATGCCCGCGCCAGCCGAGCCGGTGGCGGCCGACCAGTAGGGCTGAAAAGACCAGCCAGGCCAGGCAGGCGAGCAGGGTCTTGTGTACCAGATGCTGGGCGAACAGGTCGTCGAGGAACAGCCAGCCGGAGAGCAGCGACAGCGAGAGCAGACCCCAGCCGGCCCAGAGAAAGCCGAACAGCAGGCTCTCCATGGTTTGGAGCGGCGGAAAGTTGCGGGTCAGGCCGGAAGGATGCTTGTGCTTCAGTTGATGGTCCTGCAGCAGGAGCAGCAGGGACTGGACCATGGCGATGGTGAGCATGCCGTAGGCAAGGATCGACAGCAGGATGTGGGCGAGAATTCCAGGCTCTTCGTCGATCCCGTGCAGGGTTCCGACTGGCATGAACTGGGCCAGCAGCACGGTGAGCGTGCTCAGCGGCAGCAATAGCAGCAGCAGGTTTTCCACCGGCATGTAGCAGCTGGCGAGCAGGGTCAGGGCCACCACCGCGGCAGCGATCAGGCTGGAGGCATTGAAGAAGTGCAGGGTCAGCCCGTTCGGTCCCAGCAGCTGCGGGACCAGGCTGAAGCCGTGGGCGACCAAGGCCAGGATGCCCAGCAGGATCAGCAGGCGCTTGTCCGGCAGGCTGCGTTTCGCCAGGCGCATGCCCTGGTAGAACGTGGCGGAGGCGTATAGACCGGCGGCGGCGAGGCTGGGCAGCAGTGGGTGCATGGGTCCGTGTCTGGCGGGGCCTAAAGCCCGGAGTTTGGCATATAACGGGCTTCTCACGAAAGTCTGCCGGCGGTGTCGGCTCGAGGCCCCTTCGTTTATAATCGGCGACCCGCTGCAAGCCCACCCTGGGTTCTCCAGAGCCTGAAAGGAACGCGCATGTTCGAAAACCTTACCGACCGTCTCTCCCAGACCCTTCGCCACGTCACCGGCAAGGCCCGGCTGACCGAGGACAACATCAAGGACACCCTGCGCGAGGTGCGCATGGCTCTGCTCGAGGCCGATGTCGTGTTGCCGGTGGTCAAGGAGTTCGTCAATCGGATCAAGGAGCGTGCTGTCGGCACCGAAGTCTCGAAGAGCCTGACCCCGGGGCAGGCCTTCGTGAAGATCGTCCGCGCCGAGCTGGAAGAGCTGATGGGGGCGGCCAACGAGGATCTGGCGCTGAATGCGGCACCGCCGGCGGTGGTGCTGATGGCCGGTCTGCAGGGGGCGGGCAAGACCACCACGGTGGGCAAGCTGGCACGCTTCCTCAAGGAGCGCCGGAAGAAGTCGGTCCTGGTGGTCTCCGCCGATATCTATCGTCCGGCGGCGATCAAGCAGCTGGAAACCTTGGCCGGGGAGGTCGGCGTCACCTTCTTCCCGTCCGATGCCAGCCAGAAGCCGGTGGATATTGCCCAGGCGGCGATCCGCGAAGCCCGGCTCAAATTCATCGACGTGGTGTTGCTGGATACCGCCGGCCGCCTGCATGTCGACGCCGAGATGATGGAGGAGATCAGGCTCCTGCATGCCGCCGTCAAGCCGGTCGAGACCTTGTTCGTGGTCGACGCGATGACCGGCCAGGATGCCGCCAACACCGCCAAGGCTTTCGGCGACGCCCTGCCGTTGACCGGCGTGGTGCTGACCAAGGTGGACGGCGATGCCCGCGGCGGCGCGGCCCTGTCGGTCCGCTACATCACCGGCAAGCCGATCAAGTTCATCGGCATGGGCGAGAAGAGCGAGGCGCTGGAGCCCTTCCATCCGGATCGCATGGCTTCGCGCATTCTCGGCATGGGCGACGTGCTCAGTCTGATCGAGGAAGCCGAGCACAAGCTCGACCGCGAGAAAGCCGAAAAGCTCAGCAGCAAGCTGAAGAAGGGCAAGGGCTTCGATCTGGAGGACTTTCGCGACCAACTGCAGCAGATGAAGAGCATGGGCGGGCTGGGCGGGCTGATGGATAAACTGCCGGCTATCGGCGGCATCAACCTGGCGCAGATGGGCAGCGCCCAGGGTGTGGCGGAGAAGCAGCTGATGCAGATGGAGGCGATCATCAACTCCATGACCCCGGCCGAGCGCCGCGATCCGGAGCTGATCAGCGGCTCGCGCAAGCGCCGCATCGCGCTCGGCTCCGGCACCCAGGTGCAGGATGTCGGCCGGTTGATCAAGCAGCACAAGCAGATGCAGAAGATGATGAAGAAGTTCACCGCCAAGGGAGGCATGGCCAAGATGATGCGCGGCATGAGCGGCATGTTCCCGGGAGGGCGGACGCCCAAGCTCTGATGGCGGGCTTGGTCGGCTCGATCGAGCCGTCGGTCGCGCCGACCATTGGGTGGCTCGGGGCGACGTTCGTCAAGCAACGGCCGAAAAGCCGTTTGCAAAACGCCGCATAACCTTTAGAATATGCGGCCTTTCGGGCTATGAGCCCAGTGCGCAATCTGGTTTTGCAGCACACCGACTACAGGAACGATGTTCACATGGTAACCATCCGTCTTGCCCGTGGCGGCTCCAAGAAGCGCCCCTTCTACCACCTGACCGTGACCAACAGCCGCAACGCCCGTGACGGTCGTTTTGTCGAGCGTATCGGTTTCTTCAATCCGATCGCTTCGGGTGCCGAAGCGAAGCTGTCCGTGGATCAGGATCGTGCCGCCTACTGGCTGAGCCAGGGTGCCCAGCCGTCCGAGCGCGTTGCCCAGCTGCTCAAGGAAGCTGCCAAGGCGACCGCCTGAGTCCGATATGGAAGCGACGCCAGCATCCGCCGATGAGCTGATCGTTCTCGGCAAAATCACCTCGGTGCATGGCGTTCGCGGGGACGTGAAGGTCTATTCCTTCACCGATCCGATCGACAACCTGCTGGAATATCGTCGCTGGACGCTCAGACACGGCGATGAACTGCGGCAGGTAGAGCTGGTCCGGGGGCGCCTGCAGGGCAAGGTTCTGGTGGCCAAGCTGAAAGGGATCGATGATCGCGACGAGGCGCGAGCCTTGGCGGATTACGAGATCTGTGTCCCTCTCGCTCAACTGCCCGATCTAGAAGAGGGCGAGTACTACTGGCGTCAGCTGGAAGGCTTGCGAGTGATCGATCAGGCGGGCCGGTTGCTCGGCAGGATCGACCATCTGCTGGAGACCGGCGCGAACGATGTGCTGGTGGTCAAGCCTTGCAGCGGCAGTCTGGACGCTCGCGAGCGCCTGTTGCCCTATACGGAGCAGTGCGTGTTGCAGGTCGATCTGGCGGCCGGCGAGATGCGGGTGGACTGGGATGCGGATTTCTGACCGTGCACGTCGAAGTCATCAGCATCTTTCCGGAAATGTTCGCCGCGATTCGCGATTACGGCATCACCAGCCGTGCGGTGAAGCAGGGGCGGCTCGAACTCAATTGCTGGAATCCGCGCAGTTTCACCGAGGACCGCCACCAGACGGTGGATGATCGTCCGTTCGGCGGCGGGCCCGGCATGGTGATGAAAATCCAGCCTCTGGAGCGTGCCTTGGCCGCCGCCAGGCAGGCGACCGGGGGGCGGGCGAAGGTGATCTACCTGTCGCCCCAGGGCCGTCCGCTGACGCAGCAGGCGGTGCGCGAACTGGCTCGCGAGGAGGCGCTGATCCTCATCGCCGGCCGCTACGAGGGCATCGACGAGCGTTTCATCGAGGCCCACGTCGACGAGGAGTGGTCGATCGGCGACTACGTGCTTTCCGGCGGGGAGCTGCCGGCGATGGTGCTGATCGATGCGGTGACGCGGTTGTTGCCTGGAGCGTTGGGGCACGCGGATTCCGCCGAGGAGGACTCGTTCAGCGACGGCCTGCTCGACTGCCCGCACTACACCCGCCCGGAGGTGTATGAGGGCAAAGGTGTTCCTGAGGTGCTGCTCAGCGGTAATCATGAACACATCCGGCGCTGGCGTTTGCAGCAGTCCCTTGGGCGGACCTGGGAGCGTCGCGCCGATCTTCTGGATAGCCGCTCGCTTTCTGGAGAAGAGCAAAAGCTGTTGGCGGAATATCTTCGCCAGCGGGACGATAGTTAACGTATCGATGGCAGGCCAGGAGCTTGCCTTAGGAGCATTCAGATGACCAACAAGATCATTCAGCAGCTCGAAGCCGAGCAGATGAGCAAAGAAATTCCGGCCTTCGCCCCGGGCGACACCGTGATCGTGCAAGTCAAGGTGAAGGAAGGCGATCGCCAGCGTCTGCAGGCTTTCGAGGGTGTGGTCATCGGCAAGCGCAACCGCGGCCTGAACAGCGCCTTCACCGTGCGCAAGATCTCCAGCGGCGTGGGCGTCGAGCGTACTTTCCAGACCTACAGCCCGCTGGTCGAGAGCATCTCCGTCAAGCGCCGCGGTGACGTGCGCAAGGCCAAGCTGTATTATCTCCGCGACCTGTCCGGCAAGGCGGCTCGTATCAAGGAAAAGCTTTCCTGATCGATGCTTTCTCAACGAAGAAGCAGCCGCAAGGCTGCTTTTTCGTTTGTACGCCTATCGATGGGCAGGTTAGTTCTGCCTTGCAGCGCACAACAACAACATCCCGCCAGTGGCAGCCATCTATTCTTTCATCGGGAAGTAGTGGCATGACCCCTAGAGAGCAAGAAATCCAGCGTCGGATCGAGTTGTCCGAAACCCGCATCACCAAAGCGGTCTTTCCGTTCACCACCAACCACCACAACACCCTGTTCGGCGGCACCGCGCTGGGCTGGATGGACGAGATCTCGTTCATCACCGCAACGCGCTTCTGCCGGCTGCCGACCGTCACGGTTTCCTCGGACCGGGTCGATTTCAAACACCCGATCCCAGGCGGCTCGATCGTCGAACTGGTCGGCCGGGTGGTGAAGGTCGGCAACACCAGTTGCAAGGTCGAGGTGGAAATCTTCGTCGAGGGAATGTATTGCGGTACCCGCGAGAAGGCGATTACCGGCGTGTTCAGCTTTGTCGCCATCGACGAGGAAAAGCGGCCGCGGGCGATACTGCCCGACTTTCCCGTGGGAAGGGACGAGGCGGCCTGACCGGGCTACCGCCGCCAGCGGGTCGTTAGGCTCCGCGGGCGGCGCTCTTTTGTTCGTGTTTGCAAGGATCAGCATGCCTGCCGTCGAACATCCGCAGATCGAGTGTTTCCTCGAATCCCTCTGGCTGGAGAAGGGGCTTTCGGCGCATACCCGTGCGGCCTATCGCAGCGATCTCGAGCTGTTCAACGGTTGGCTGGGCGAACGCGGTCTGGGGCTGGTCGAGGTGGGGCGCGAGCCGATCCTCGATCACCTGGCCTGGCGTGTCGATGCCGGCTACAAGGCCCGCTCCACGGCGCGCTTCCTCTCCGGCCTGCGCGGTTTCTTCCGCTACCTGCTGCGCGAGGGGGTGATCGCCAGCGATCCGACCTTGCAGGTGGATCTGCCGCAGCTGGGTCGGCCCCTGCCCAAATCCCTCTCCGAAGCCGATGTCGAAGCACTGCTGGCCGCGCCGGAAAGCGGCGATCCGCTCGGTCTGCGCGACCGGGCCATGCTCGAGGTGCTCTATGCCTGCGGGCTGCGCGTCAGCGAGCTGGTCGGCTTGCGCCTGGAGCAGCTGAACCTGCGCCAGGGGGTGGTGCGGGTGCTCGGCAAGGGCAGCAAGGAACGCCTGGTGCCGCTGGGCGAGGAGGCCATCGCCTGGCTTGAACGGCATCTGGCCGAGGCTCGGCCGCTGCTGCTGGGGGGCAGGCCGAGCGACGTGCTTTTCCCCAGTCTGCGCGGCGAGCAGATGACCCGGCAGACCTTTTGGCACCGCATCAAGCATCATGCTCAAGTGGCGGGAATCGGCAAGAGCCTGTCGCCGCATACCCTGCGCCATGCTTTCGCCACCCACCTGCTCAACCATGGCGCCGACTTGCGCGTAGTGCAGATGCTCCTCGGCCATAGCGACCTGTCGACCACCCAGATCTACACCCATGTCGCCCGGGCACGCCTGCAGGAGCTGCACGCGCGGCATCATCCGCGCGGCTGAGGGGCCGTCCGCCAGGCCCTGCCTGTGATAGGCTCTGCCCCATTCGCACCGTCCCTCCGGAGTACCCATGCGTGTTTCCTCCCTTTTCGCTGCCGCGGCGCTCGGCCTGGCAAGCACTCTGGCCCTGGCCGCCGACCCCGATCAGGCCATTCGCAAGGCCCTGCAGCAGATGCAACCGGGACTGCCGATCGAGGCCATCGCCGAAAGTCCGATGGCGGGGCTCTACCAGGTTCAGCTGAAGGGCGGACGGATGCTCTATGCCAGTGCCGACGGTCAGTTCGTCATGCAGGGTTACCTGTATCAGTTCAAGGACGGCAAGCCGCTCAACCTCACCGAGCAGGCAGAAAGCCAGGCCGTGGCGAAGACCATCAATGGCATACCGGCCAGCGAGATGGTGATCTTCGCGCCCCAGGAGCCGAAGACCCATATCACCGTCTTCACCGACACCGACACCGACTGCGGCTACTGCCAGAAGCTGCACAGCGAGGTGCCCGAGCTGAACCGGCTCGGCGTCGAGGTGCGCTATGTGGCCTTCCCGCGCCAGGGCGTCGGCTCCCATGGCTACGGGGATCTGGTCAGCGTCTGGTGCGCCAAGGACCGCCAGGCGGCAATGAACAAGGCCAAGGCGCGCGAGAAGGTGCCGACCGCCACCTGCGACAACCCGGTGGCCAGGCAGTTCGAGCTGGGCCAGATGATCGGCGTGCAGGGCACCCCTGCCGTGGTGCTGGCCAACGGGCAGATGATCCCCGGCTACCAGCCGGCGGCGCAGCTGGCCAAGCAGGCGCTGGCTGCCCAGGCGACCAACTGACCGGCCGGCCGCCAGGCCGCGATGCCGGTGCTCTGCGGGCGTCGCGCCAATTGACTAAAGTCTGAGCGCTTCGTAAGGTGCGGCTCTTTTCTCTGCGGCCGGGGTATGCTCGGCCGTTTTCTGCGGTGAAGATGGGGAGTTTCAGCGTGAAACCGGTCAAAGTAGGCATCTGTGGACTGGGTACCGTCGGTGGCGGCACCTTCAATGTGCTCAAACGCAATGCCGAGGAGATCGCCCGCCGCGCCGGGCGTGAAATCGAGATTGCCCAGATTGCCATGCGCAGCGCCAACCCGAAATGCGACATCGCCGGCACCCCCATCGCCGCCGACGTTTTCGAGCTGGTCGACAACCCGGAGATCGAGGTCGTCGTCGAGCTGATCGGTGGTTGCAGCCTGGCCCGCGAGCTGGTGCTCAAGGCCATCGGCAACGGCAAGCACGTGGTCACCGCGAACAAGGCGCTGATTGCCGTGCACGGCGACGAGATCTTCGCCAAGGCCCGCGAGAAGGGCGTGATCGTCGCCTTCGAGGCGGCGGTGGCCGGCGGCATCCCGGTAATCAAGGCGATCCGCGAGGGGCTGGCCGGCAACCGCATCAACTGGGTGGCCGGCATCATCAACGGCACCGGCAACTTCATCCTCAGCGAAATGCGCGAGAAGGGCCGGGCCTTCGCCGACGTCCTCAAGGAAGCCCAGGCGCTGGGCTATGCCGAGGCCGACCCGACCTTCGACGTGGAGGGCATCGATGCCGCCCACAAGCTGACCATTCTCGCCTCGATCGCCTTCGGCATTCCGCTGCAGTTCGACAAGGCCTACACCGAAGGCATCTCCCGGCTGACCAGCGCCGACGTCAACTATGCCGAGGCGCTGGGCTACCGCATCAAGCACCTGGGCATCGCGCGGCGCACCGCCGAGGGCTTCGAGCTGCGCGTGCATCCCACGCTGATTCCCGCCGACCGGCTGATCGCCAACGTCAACGGCGTGATGAACGCGGTGATGGTCAACGGCGATGCGGTGGGTTCGACCCTGTTCTGCGGCGCCGGTGCCGGCATGGAGCCGACCGCCTCGGCGGTGGTGGCCGATCTGGTGGACGTGGTCCGCGCGATGACCTCCGACCCGGAGAACCGCGTGCCGCACCTGGCCTTCCAGCCCGACTCGCTGTCGGCCCACCCGGTCCTGCCGATCGGCCAGTGCGAGAGCGCCTACTACCTGCGTATCCAGGCCCAGGACCATCCGGGCGTGCTGGCCCAGGTGGCGAGCATCCTGTCCGAGCGCGGGATCAACATCGAGTCCATCATGCAGAAGGAAGCCGAGGAGCAAGACGGTCTGGTGCCGATGATCCTGGTCACCCACCGGGTCCGGGAGTTCTGCATCGATGAGGCCATCGCCGCGATGGAGGCCCTCGAGGGCGTGGCCGGAAAGGTCGTCCGCATCCGCGTCGAACAGCTCAACTAAGTCAGCTACCAGCCGCCCGCCGCCCGCCGCAGGTATCCGAGTCGCTGCGGTCCGGGGCCTGCGGCTCGAACCGAAGGTTTGCACACATGCGCTACATCAGCACCCGCGGCCAGGCCCCGGCCCTGAATTTCGAAGACGTGCTGCTGGCGGGTCTTGCCAGCGACGGCGGCCTCTACGTGCCGGAGAACCTGCCGCGCTTCACCGTCGAGGAGATTGCCTCCTGGGCCGGCCTGCCGTACCACGAGCTGGCCTTCCGGGTGATGCGCCCGTTCGTCGCCGGCTCGATTGCCGACGCCGACTTCAAGGCGATCCTCGAGGACACCTACGGCGCCTTCGCCCACGGCGCGGTGGCACCGCTGCGCCAGCTGGACGGCAACGAGTGGGTGCTCGAGCTGTTCCACGGTCCGACCCTGGCGTTCAAGGACTTCGCCCTGCAACTGCTCGGCCGCCTGCTCGACCATGTGCTGACCAAGCGCGGCGAGCGCGTGGTGATCATAGGCGCCACCTCCGGCGACACCGGCTCGGCGGCCATCGAGGGTTGCCGCCGCTGCGAGAACGTCGACATCTTCATCCTCCATCCGCACCAGCGGGTATCCGAGGTGCAGCGCCGGCAGATGACGACCATCCTCGGCGAAAACATCCACAACATCGCCATCGAGGGCAACTTCGACGACTGCCAGGAGATGGTCAAGGCCAGCTTCGCCGACCAGGGCTTCCTCAAGGGCACCCGGCTGGTAGCGGTCAACTCGATCAACTGGGCGCGGATCATGGCCCAGATCGTCTATTACTTCCATGCCGCCATCCAGCTCGGCGCGCCGCATCGTTCGGTGGCTTTCTCGGTACCGACCGGCAACTTCGGCGACATTTTCGCCGGTTACCTGGCGCGCAACATGGGCCTGCCGGTCAACCAGTTGATCGTCGCCACCAACCGCAACGACATCCTGCACCGTTTCATGTCCGGCAACCGCTACGACAAGGACACCTTGCATCCGACCTTGTCGCCGTCCATGGATATCATGGTGTCGTCCAACTTCGAGCGCCTGCTGTTCGACCTGCACGGCCGTAACGGCGCCGCCGTCGCCGCGCTGCTCGACACCTTCAAGACGACCGGCAAGCTGGTGGTGGAAGACGACCGCTGGACCGAGGCGCGCCGGCTGTTCGACTCCCTGGCGGTGGACGATGAGGCCACCTGCCGGACCATCGCCGAGGTGTACGGCCAGTGCGGCGAACTGCTCGACCCGCACACTGCCATCGGCGTGCGGGCGGCCCGCGAGTGCCGGCGCAGCCTAGCGATTCCCATGGTCATTCTCGGTACCGCCCATCCGGTCAAATTCCCCGAGGCCGTGGAGAAGGCCGGCGTCGCCCAGGCCCCGGCCCTGCCGGCGCACCTGGCCGACCTGTTCCAGCGTCCCGAGCGCTGCACTGTGCTGGCCAACGACCTGAAGGCTGTGCAGGGCTTCGTCGGCCAGCACGGCAACCGCGGCAAGCCGCTGTGAGACGCGCCGCCGCGCTTGCCTAGAACGCGCCACCAGTCGGACCACGAAGCCGCTTCCCGGTAGGGGAAGCGGCTTTTTTCATTCCGCCGCCGCCTGCCGGCGCATCGCCTGGCCGGTCATGGCCGCTCCATCGATTGTCATCTTTCTCCCCTCAATATGGGCGAAGCGGCTCGATGCCCGGGTGTCCGGGCGGGCGGAAACTTTCCGTGCGCTGGCAAGTCATTTGCAGGCTATAAGCAGCCTTCTCATCACCTGAGGTGTTTGGATATGGAGAGCACGCGTGCATTGCTGGTCGAGGCGCTGGCGCCTTACAAGATCGACATGGGAGCGGTTCGCCCGGATGGAAGTTGGTTGCTGAGGTTGCAGAACGGGGTCGGCGAGATCCTGATCGAGCGCCTGCTCCGTCCGGCGCAGTTGACGGACAAGTGGTTGCTCATCGATGTGGTGGATGGCATCCATCGCGACCTGCGGATCCTCGAGGGGCGTCTCTCGCCCAAGGTGATCGCGGCACTGGAGCGGGGGCAATGCGCCAGGCAGAGCGCCACGTTCTGATCGTCGGCGAACCACGAAAGGCCCTGCGCAAACCGCGGGGCCTTTCGTTTGGCGGCCCGCCGCAGGCGGCGTGCTGTCGGTGTCAGATCGCCCCGTTTTCGCGCAATGCGGCGATCCGCTCTGCACTGTAACCGAGCGCCTCCAGCAGCTCGGCGGTGTGCTCGCCCAGTGCCGGCCCCACCCAGTCCGCCGAACCGGGCGTCTCTGACAGCTTGGGCACGATGCCCGGCATCCTGAACGGCTTGCCGTCCGGCAGGCGGGCGGAAAGGAACATCTCGCGGGCGAGGAACTGCGGGTCGGCGACCATGTCCTCCACCGAATAGATGCGGCTGGCCGGCACCTCGGCGCGATTGAGCAGGGCCAGGGCCTGGTCCGCCGGCAGCGTCGCGGCCCAGCGGTCGATCACTCCGTAGAGTTCGTCGCGACGCGCGTCGCGGCCGGCGTTATCGGCGAGCGTCGGATCGTCGGCCAGATCAAGACGGCCGATGGCCTGCATGAAGCGCCGGAAGATCGCGTCGCCGTTGGCGCCGATCTGCAGGTGGCGGCCGTCGGCGCAGGTGTGGATGGAGGAGGGGGTGATGCCGGGCATGATGTTGCCGCTGCGTTCGCGGATGAAGCCGAACACGTCGAACTCCGGCACCAGGCTTTCCATCATGGCGAACACCGCCTCGTAGAGCGCCACGTCCACCATCTGGCCCTGGCCGCCGCCGACCTCGCGATGGCGCAGCGCCATGAGCGCGCCGATCACTCCCCAGAGCGCGGCAATGGAGTCGCCGATGGAGATGCCGGTGCGCACCGGTGGGCGATCCGGAAAGCCGGTGATGTAACGCAGCCCGCCCATCGACTCGCCGACCGCGCCGAAGCCCGGCTGTTCCTTCAGCGGCCCGCTCTGGCCGAAGCCCGAGAGGCGCACCATCACCAGCTGGGGGTTGAGCGCATGCAGCGTTTCCCAGCCGAGGCCGAGCTTTTCCAGTACGCCGGGGCGGAAGTTCTCGATCAGGATGTCCGCCCCGGCGAGCAACTGCCTGAGGATCGCCAGACCGTCCGGGTGCTTGAGGTTGAGGGTGAGCGATTTCTTGTTGCGCGCCTGGACGAACCACCACAGCGAGGTGCCCTCGTAGAGCTTGCGCCACTTGCGTAGCGGATCGCCGCCATCGGGCGACTCGACCTTGATCACCTCGGCGCCGAACTCCGCGCAGAGGCGTGCGGCGAAGGGGCCGGCGATCAGACTGCCGAGTTCGATCACCTTCAGACCGGCGAGGGGTTTGGTTGGGCTGGGCATGGCGTGGCGTCCGTCGGACTGGCGATGGCGGCGACTCTAACCCGCAGTCCCGCCCCGGACCAGCCCAGGGGCGCTGCGAAAGGTGGCGGACCGTCACACGGCGCAGGTAGAGTGGATCATTCCGGATGTCCCTCCCTGCCCATGACCCTGCATCTGCCCACGCTCTTCCTGCTGGATATCTACATGCTCACCTTGCTGGGCGGTCTGA
Source organism: Azotobacter beijerinckii (assembly GCF_900110885.1). Lineage (GTDB taxonomy): Bacteria > Pseudomonadota > Gammaproteobacteria > Pseudomonadales > Pseudomonadaceae > Azotobacter > Azotobacter beijerinckii. The sequence goes on from NZ_FOFJ01000006.1 coordinate 48,960, forward strand.
TGCTGCATGCCTGGCGGCGCAGCAAGAGCGAGGCGACCCTCGGTTGCATGGCCGGCACGCTTCTGCTGGCGGCGCTGGGCGCGCTGGTCGTCGGCTTGCGCGGCATGGGGGTGGACATCCTGTCCATCCTGCTCGGCAATATGCTGCTGCAACTGGCGAGCGGAGTGGGCTGGGCGGCCATGCGCGTATTCGTCGGCCGGCGGCTCTGCTGGCCGGGAGTCGCTGCCGGCGCGCTGCTGTGGGGGCTGCTCGGCCTGTGGCCGTACTTCATGAGCTCGGTCTCGTTGCGGGTGACGATCAGCACCCTGCTGACCGTTCTCTACACCACGCTGACGGCATGGGAGCTGTGGCGCGTGCGCCGGCAGCTGGAGGTTGCCATCGCTCCGGCGCTGGCACTGCTGCTGGTGCACGCACTCTTCTGCGCAGGCCTTCTGCTGGTGAGCCGCGGGCCGGCCATCGAGCGGATGTGGGACGGGCTGGATCACGGTTTCCTGACCTGGCGGTTGCTGGAAACCTTCCTGTTCGCCATCAGCATTGCCTTCGTCATCCTGGCCATGGTCCGCGAGCGGGCCGAGCTGCGCTACCGGGCCGCGGCCGAGCGCGACCCGCTGACCAACATCGGCAACCGCCGGGCCTTCACTGGCAATGCCGAGGCCCGGCTGGCCCGTTGCGTCGCCGAGGACCGCCCGGCGGCCCTGCTACTCTGCGACCTCGACCACTTCAAGCAACTGAACGACAGCCATGGCCACGCCACGGGCGATGCGGCGCTGGTCGCCTTCGGCCGCCTGCTGGCGCTGGGCATCCGCCAGCAGGATGTCTGCGGGTGCATCGGCGGCGAGGAGTTCGCCTGCCTGCTGCCTGCGGCCGACGAAGCGGTGGCGTTGCAGGTGGCCGAGCGCATCCGCCAGGCGTGCAGCGAGCTGCTGCTGGAGCCGGAGGTACGGGTCAGCGTCAGCATCGGCGTCGCCTCCACGGAGCAGGCCGGCTACGACCTGTCCCGCCTGCTGGCGCTGGCCGACCAGGCGCTGTACCGGGCCAAGGCCGGCGGCCGCGATCGGGTCGAGCGCTTTGCCGGCTGAGCGCTGACGCCCGGTGTCCGGATTCGGGGTACACTTGCCGCCCCTCGGATCGGATCGGACGCCTGCCATGGCCCTGCAAGCCACCCCCTACAAAGTCGAACTCAACCTCACCGACCTGGATCGCGGGGTCTACGAGAACCTGCGCTTCACCGTCGCTCGGCATCCCTCGGAGACCGAGGAGCGTCTGGCCGTGCGGCTGATCGCCTATGCCCTGTGGTACGACGAGCAACTGGCCTTCGGACGCGGCCTGTCGGACGTCGACGAGCCGGCGTTGTGGCAGAAGAGCCTCGACGACCGCATCCTGCACTGGATCGAGGTCGGCCAGCCGGATGCCGAGCGCCTGACCTGGTGCTCGCGGCGCGCCGAGCGGACCAGCCTGCTGGCCTACGGCAGCCTGCGGGTGTGGCAGGGCAAGGTCGTCGACGCGGTGAAGGGCCTGAAGAACCTCTCCATCGCCGCCGTCGATGCCGAGGCGCTGGGTGCGTTGGCTCGGGACCTGCCGCGGAGCATCCAGTGGAGCGTGATGATCAGCGACGGCGAACTGTTCGTCACCGACGAGCGCGGCCAGCACGAGGTTCCCCTGGAGTGGCTGCTCGGCGAGCGCTGATCGCCGTTTCTTCGTAGGAGCAAATTCATTTGCGATCGGCTTTGCTCCCCAATGCGCTTACCGCCATAGAATTTGAGTCCCTTCCCCCGTCATGCGTATCGAACCCCGCCCGCTGCCCGAACGACTGCCCGACCTGGGCGACCTGCCGCCGCTGCTGACCCGCCTCTATGCCGCCCGCGGCGTGCAGTCCGCCGCCGAGCTGGACAAGGGGCTGGCGCGGCTGCTGCCCTACGGCCAGCTCAAGGGTATCGCGGCGGCGGTGGAGCTGCTGGTCGAGGCGTTGTGCGAGCGCCGGCGCATTCTCTTCGTCGGCGACTTCGATGCCGACGGCGCCACCGCCAGCACGGTCGGCGTGCTCGGTCTGCGCCTGCTCGGCGCGGCGCAGGTCGACTACCTAGTGCCGAACCGTTTCGAGTACGGCTACGGCCTGACCTCCGAAATCGTCGCCGTGGCCCTGGAGCGCCGGCCGGAACTCCTGGTGACGGTGGACAACGGCATCTCCAGCCTCGACGGCGTGGCCGCGGCCCGGGCCGCCGGTCTCAAGGTGCTGGTCACCGACCACCACCTGCCGGGCCTCGAGCTGCCGGCGGCGGATGCCATCGTCAATCCCAACCAGTCGGGCTGCGATTTCCCCAGCAAGGCGATGGCCGGGGTCGGGGTGATCTTCTACGTGCTGCTGGCGCTGCGCGCCCGGCTGCGCGAGCTGGGCTGGTTCGAGCGGGAAGGGCGGGCCGAGCCGAATTTGGCCGAGCTGCTCGACTTGGTCGCCCTGGGCAGCGTCGCCGACGTGGTGCCGCTGGATGCCAACAATCGCATCCTGGTCCACCAGGGGCTGGCGCGGATCCGCGCCGGGCGGGCGCGGCCGGGCCTGCGCGCGCTGCTCGAAGTGGCCGGGCGCGACCACCGGCGGATCACCGCTACCGATCTCGGCTTCATCCTCGGGCCGCGGTTGAACGCCGCTGGGCGGCTGGACGACATGTCCCTCGGCATCGAGTGCCTGCTCTGCGAGGACGAGGTGCTGGCCCGCGACATGGCGGTGCAGCTCGACCAGCTCAACCAGGACCGCAAGGCCATCGAGCAGGGCATGCAGCGCGAGGCGCTGGCCCAGCTCCGCGAGCTACCGGAGCAGGAGCTGCCCTTCGGCCTCTGTTTGTTCGAGCCGGACTGGCACCAGGGAGTGATCGGCATCCTCGCCGCGCGCCTCAAGGAGCGCTACCACCGCCCGGCCATCGCCTTCGCCGATGCCGGCGACGGCCTGCTCAAGGGATCGGCGCGCTCGGTGCCGGGCTTCCACATCCGCGATGCGCTGGATGCGGTGGCGGCACGCCATCCGGGACTGATCGACAAGTTCGGCGGGCACGCCATGGCTGCCGGACTGTCCCTGCCGCAGGAGAACCTCGGCGCCTTCGCCGCGGCCTTCGACGCCGAAGTGCGCCGCCAGCTCGGCGCCGACGATCTGACCGGGCGGCTGCTCTCCGACGGCCGGCTCGGTGTCGAGGAATTCCACCTCGAGCTGGCCCGCGCCCTGCGCCAGGCCGGCCCCTGGGGACAGCATTTTCCCGAGCCGTTGTTTCACGGGGTATTCCAGATCGTCCAGCAGCGTCTGGTCGGCGAGCGCCACCTGAAGCTGATGGTGCGCAGCGAGTGCGGCGCCGTGCAGCTCGATGCCATCGCCTTCAACGTCGATCGCGAGCGCTGGCCGAACCCCACGGTGCGCTGGGCCGAGCTGGCCTACCGGCTGGACGTCAACGAGTACCGTGGGCAGGAAAGCCTGCAACTGCTGGTGGTGTACATCGAGCCGCGCTGAACCACTGGCCTGGAAAGGGGCTTTAATGGAGGATGTCTCCGGTTTTTCTTCCATAGCAGACGAGGCCTTCCATGACCCAGCTTTTCCAGCCGTACACCCTGCGCCAGCTGACCCTGCCCAACCGCATCGTCGTCTCGCCCATGTGCCAGTATTCAGCGAAGGATGGGCTGGCCAACGACTGGCACCTGGTGCACCTGGGCAGTCGCGCGGTGGGCGGGGCCGGACTGGTGATCGTCGAGGCCACCGCGGTTGCTCCCGAGGGGCGGATCTCCGCCGAGGACCTCGGCCTCTGGTGCGACGAGCAGATCGAGCCGCTGCGCCGCATCACCGCCTTCATCGAGGCCCAGGGCTCGGTGGCCGGCGTCCAACTGGCCCATGCCGGGCGCAAGGCGGGCGTCTGGCAGCCCTGGCTGGGCCGGCCGGGCAGCGTGCCGCTCGCAGAGGGTGGCTGGACCCCGGTCGGCCCTTCGGCGATTCCCTTCGATCCCCGCCACGCGGTGCCTGAGGCGCTCGACGAGGCGCGCATCGGCGAGCTCGTCCGGTCCTTCGTGCGCGCCGCCGAGCGCGCCCTGGCCGCCGGCTTCAAGGTCGCCGAGCTGCATGCCGCCCATGGCTATCTGCTGCATCAGTTCCTCTCGCCGCTGTCCAACCAGCGGCGCGACCAGTATGGCGGTAGCTTCGACAACCGCATCCGCCTGCTGCTGGAGGTCACCGAGGCGGTGCGGGCGGTGTGGCCGCAGGCGCTGCCGCTGTTCGTCCGCCTGTCGGCCACCGACTGGGTGGAGGACGGCTGGAACCCGGAGGAGACGGTGGAGCTGGCGCGGCGTCTGAAAGAGCTGGGCGTCGATCTCATCGATGTGTCTTCCGGCGGCACTGCGGCGACGGCGGAAATTCCCATCGGGCCGGGCTACCAGACCCGCTTCGCCGAACAGGTGCGCCGCGAGGCGGGGATCGCCACCGGCGCGGTGGGCATGATCACCGAGGCGGCGCAGGCCGAGCACATCCTGCGCACCGGTCAGGCCGACCTGATCCTGCTGGCCCGCGAGCTTCTGCGCGATCCCTACTGGCCGTTGCACGCCGCCGATTTCCTCGGCGACAAGTCGGTGGCCTGGCCGGCGCAGTACGTCCGTGCGGCGCACCGCGACACGCCGATCCGCCCGCTGGCGGAGTGACAGGCCGTCTCCATTGCAGGCTGCCAGTGGCGGGCGAGTCGGGTATACTCGCAGGCTTTTCCCAAGTTCCACCTGCGAGTGCCGCCAGCCATGGAAATCAATCCTATCCTGAACAGCATCAAGGACCTGTCCGAGCGCACCCAGACCATTCGGGGGTATCTTTGACTACGATCACAAGCGTGATCGTCTGACCGAGGTCGAGCGCGAGCTCGAGGACCCGAACGTCTGGAACAACCCGGAATACGCGCAGAACCTGGGCCGCGAGCGCGCCCAGCTGGCGCAGATCGTCGAGACCCTGGACGAGATGAGCAGCGGGCTGGCCGACTCCAGCGACCTGCTGGAAATGGCTGCCGAGGAGAACGACGAGGGTGCAGTGAACGACGTCGCCGTCGAGGTTGAGCGTCTGCGCGGGATTCTCGAGGGGCTCGAGTTCCGCCGCATGTTCAGCGGCGAGATGGATTCGCGCAACGCCTACCTGGACATCCAGGCCGGCTCCGGCGGTACCGAGGCCCAGGACTGGGCCAACATGCTGCTGCGCATGTACCTGCGCTGGGCCGACAAGCACGGCTTCGATGCCACCATCATGGAACTCTCCGAGGGCGAGGTCGCCGGCATCAAGGGCGCCACCGTGCACGTCAAGGGCGAATACGCCTTCGGCTGGCTGCGCACCGAGATCGGCGTGCACCGCCTGGTGCGCAAGAGCCCGTTCGACTCCGGCAACCGCCGGCATACCTCGTTCACCGCGGTGTTCGCCTCGCCGGAAATCGACGACAACATCGAGATCGAAATCAACCCGGCCGACCTGCGCATCGACACCTATCGCTCCTCCGGCGCCGGCGGCCAGCACGTGAACACCACCGACTCCGCGGTGCGGATCACCCACCTGCCGACCAATACCGTGGTGAGCTGCCAGAACGAGCGTTCCCAGCACGCCAACAAGGACACGGCGATGAAGATGCTGCGCGCCAAGCTCTACGAGCTGGAGGTGCAGAAGCGCAACGCCGCCGCCCAGGCCCTGGAGGACACCAAGTCCGACATCGGCTGGGGCCACCAGATCCGCTCCTACGTGCTCGACCAGTCGCGGATCAAGGATCTGCGCACCGGCATCGAGAACAGCAACTGCGACGCGGTACTGGACGGCGATCTCGACGAGTTCATCGAGGCCAGTCTCAAGCAGGGACTGTAAGGCTGCTGCGCAGCCGGATCGGGCCTTCGATGTTTTGACTCTCTCTCCCGCTGGCGGGAGAGAGCGGGGGAGAGGATGCTGCAAGGCTGCTCCTCCTGACCCTCCCCGGCGGGGCGAGGGGATGCAACCCACCAGGAACATGACACGACCATGAGCGAACAACCGCTGAACCAGCATGCCCTCCACGAGGAAGAAAACAAGCTGATCGCCCTGCGCAAGGAAAAGCTTGCCGCCGAGCGCGCGAAAGGCAACGCCTTCCCCAACGACTTCCGCCGCGACAGCTACTGCGCCGACCTGCAGAAGCGCTACGCCGAGACGGGCAAGGAGGAACTGGAGGCGGCAGCGATCCCGGTCCGGGTGGCCGGGCGCATCATGCTCAACCGCGGGGCCTTCATGGTCATCCAGGACATGACCGGACGTCTCCAGCTCTATGTCGACCGCAAGGGGCTGCCGGAGGACACCCTGGAAGCCCTCAAGCACTGGGACCTGGGCGACATCATCGCCGCCGAGGGTACCCTGGCGCGTTCCGGCAAGGGCGACCTCTACGTGCACATGCAGAGCGTGCGCCTGCTGACCAAGTCGCTGCGTCCGCTGCCGGACAAGCACCACGGCCTGACCGACACCGAGCAGCGCTACCGCCAGCGCTACGTCGACCTGATGGTCAACGAGGAAACCCGCCACACCTTCCGCGTGCGCTCGCAGATCATCGGCTATGTCCGCAAGTTCCTCGCCGAGCGCGAGTTCCTCGAAGTGGAAACGCCGATGCTCCAGGTCATCCCCGGCGGCGCCGCGGCCAAGCCCTTCCAGACCCACCACAACGCGCTGGACCTGCCGATGTTCCTGCGCATCGCCCCCGAACTCTACCTCAAGCGCCTGGTGGTCGGCGGCTTCGAGCGGGTCTTCGAGATCAACCGCAACTTCCGCAACGAAGGTGTCTCGACCCGCCACAACCCCGAGTTCACCATGCTCGAGTTCTACCAGGCCTACGCCGACTACGAGGACAACATGGACCTCACCGAGCAGCTGTTCCGCGAGCTGGCGCAGCTGGTGCTGGGAACCACCGACGTGCCCTACCAGGGCAAGGTGTTCCACTTCGGCGAGCCGTTCGCCCGCCTGTCGGTGTTCGACTCGATCCTCCAGTACAACCCGGAGATCTCTGCCGAGGACCTGCGCGACGTCGAGAAATGCCGCGCCATCGCTAAGCAGGCCGGTGCCGGCGTCAAGGGCTTCGAGGGCCTGGGCAAGCTGCAGACGATGATTTTCGAGGAACTGGTCGAGCACCGCCTGGAGCAGCCGACCTTCATCACGCGCTATCCCTTCGAGGTTTCGCCGCTGGCGCGGCGCAGCGACGACGACCCGAGTGTCACCGACCGCTTCGAGCTGTTCATCGGCGGTCGCGAGATCGCCAATGCTTACTCCGAGCTGAACGATGCCGAGGACCAGGCCGAGCGCTTCATGCAGCAGGTCAGGGACAAGGATGCCGGCGACGACGAGGCCATGCACTTCGACGCCGATTTCGTCCGCGCCCTGGAGTATGGTATGCCGCCGACCGCCGGCGAGGGCATCGGCATCGACCGCCTGGTGATGCTGCTGACCGATTCGCCGTCGATCCGCGATGTGATCCTCTTCCCGCACATGCGCCCGGAACTCTGAGCCGGCGCCGCCCCCGTCGTTTCCCCCAAGCCCGCCCGATGGCGGGCTTTTCGTTGGCAGACTCCGCCGGCGAATTTGTGCGCGAAGGCTGCACAAGCTGGCATCAAGGTGCCATTATGGATTGCTTCCGGCGCCGAAAGCCCTAACAATGGGGGCAGGTCTTAGTTGGAAAAGGATGCCCGTCTTGACCCAGTTCCTTCCTCTGGACAGCGCCGCCCGCATGGCCAGCGCTGTCGCCCACAGTGTTCAGTATCACGGTCGAAAGACCAGCCGGCGTGGCAGCGAGCAGCGCCGTCAGGCGATCCTCGACGCCGCCATGCGCATCATCGTCCGCGACGGCGTGCGCGCCGTGCGCCACCGGGCGGTGGCCGCCGAGGCCGGTGTGCCGCTGTCGGCCACCACCTACTACTTCAAGGACATCGACGACCTGCTGACGGACACCTTCGCGCTGTTCGTCGAGCACAGCGCAGCCTACATGGCGGGCTTCTGGGAGCACACCCAGGGGTTGCTGCTGGAAGAGGTCGGCCGCCTGGACGACAGCGCCGAGTCGCGCCGTCGCCTGGCCGAGGAAATCGCCCGGCTGGCGGTGGGCTATGTGCGTCACCAGCTGCACTTCCGGCGCGACGAGCTGGTCGCCGAGCAGGCCTTCCAGCAGGAGGCGTTGATCAATCCGCGCTTGCACGATCTGGCCCGCTCCCACCGACGGATCCTTCAGCAGGGCGCCATCCAGTTCTTCCAGGTGCTCGGTTCGCAGCATCCGGAGCAGGATGCCAGCGTGATGACCGGGATCATCGGGCGCATGGAGTACCAGGGCCTGCTCGACGGCCCGGGGCGTCTGGATGGAGAGGAGATGCTGGCTATTCTCAGTCGTTATATGTACTTGGTGCTCGGACTCTGAGGGACTGACCCCGCTCGCCGCTGGCGTCGGGGCGGGAGCACGCGCGGCAGGCCGAATTCGCCGTGGCTTGGCAGGCGCGCCGCTGGTATCTTTCCCCGCCGGGCTGGCGGCCACCCCCGGCGGGGCTTGGGTCCGGTCGTCCGGGCGCTCCCGTTGCCCCGATGTTTTCAGCAAAGTGGTGCGCCATCGGGCCCGGCGCGCTGGCCAGTGAGAGTCGATGAGCAGACGCAGCAAGCCGCTGGACGATTACCAGCAGATCATCCGCAGCCTTTCCGACCGGCTGGTCGAGGCGCAGACGCCGATCCGCGTACTGGATGCGGTGAAGTGGGACGACGGGGTTCGCCAGAGTTTCTTCGCCGCCGGTTGCCGCAAGCTGCCGCCGGTGGACCGGGCCTACTACGAGAGTCGTCCGCTGTCCTTCGATCCGGTGGCGAAGAAGCAGGAATTCCAGAGCATCGAGCGGGACATCACCCGCCAGCTCGGCCAGTTCAGTCCGGTCGGGCAGATCATGCGGCGCATGTGCAAGGAGTACCGCATGGTCATCCGCATGCTCGAGGCGCGGGGTACCGCAGACTTCGGGCTGATTTCCGAGGAACTCTACGGTGCCGCCTCCGACGCCTTCCATGCCGGCGACCCGACCCTGGCCGATCTCGGCCTGATGCTCTCCGACTACCTGAACCAGATCGCCGGCCGCGGCGACCTCAAGGACGAGCCCAAGACCCTCAATGCCAGTGCCGCCGTGCAGATGCTCCAGGAGCGCCTGAACCGGGTGTTCGGCGGCAAGGAGGGGACGGTCCGCGTGTTCGAGTCCGACGGCATCGTCGCCGACGCTGCGGCCGGCGCCGACTACATCAAGATCCGCAGCGACGCGCTGTTCAACGAGCGCGACGTGCGGGCTTTGGAGGTGCACGAGGGGCTGGTCCATGTGGCCACCACGCTCAACGGGCAGAGCCAGCCGATCTGCACCTTCCTGGCCAAGGGCCCGCCGTCGTCCACGGTGACCCAGGAGGGCCTGGCGATCCTGATGGAGGTGATCGCCTTCGCCTCCTACCCGAGCCGCCTGCGCAAGCTGACCAATCGCACCCGGGCCATCCACATGGCCGAGCAGGGAGCGAACTTCCTGGACATCTTCGAATTCTTCCGCGACCAGGGGCTCGACGACGAGGACAGCTACACCAATGTCAGCCGCGTGTTCCGCGGCTCGCGGCCGGACGGCATGCCCTTCACCAAGGACCTGTCGTATCTGCGGGGCTTCATCCTGATCTACAACTACATCCAGCTGGCGGTGCGCAAGGGCAAGCTGGAGCAGATTCCGCTGCTGTTCTGCGGCAAGACCACCCTGGAGGACATGCGCACCCTGCGCCAACTGGTCGACCAGGGCCTGGTGGTGCCGCCGAAGTATCTGCCCGAGCAGTTCCGCGACCTCAACGCGCTATCGGCCTGGATGTGCTTCTCCAACTTTCTCAACCACCTCAGCATGGAGCGGATCGAGGCCGACTACGCGAACATCCTCTGAGCCGCGCGGCGTGCGGCGCTTTACGCCGCCAGGCGCCGTGCCGGCCGAGTCCGCGGGGTATCCTTGCGGCCTTACCGTCTCGATAAGGACTACCCATGGCCAGCCATCAGCTCGACTACGAAATCCTCGGTTCCCACGCCCAGTCGGTGGAGATCATCCTCGATCCCGGCGAAACGGTGGTCGCCGAGGCCGGCGCGATGAACTACATGACCGAGGGCGTGCGTTTCGAGACCCGGATGGGCGACGGCTCGGAAAGCGGCGTGCTGGGCAAGCTGTGGGGCATGGGCAAGCGCATGCTGACCGGCGAGTCGCTGTTCATGACGCACTTCTCCAATCACGGCAAGAAACAGGCTCGGGTCGCCTTCGCTGCACCCTATCCGGGCACCGTGGTGCCGGTGGACCTCGCCGCGATCGGCGGCACCCTGATCTGCCAGAAGGACAGCTTCCTCTGCGCGGCGCGGGGTACCGAGATCGGCATCAGTTTCAGCAAGCGCATCGGCGCCGGCTTCTTCGGCGGCGAGGGCTTCATCCTGCAGAGGCTTTCTGGCGACGGTCTGGCCTTCCTGCATGCCGGCGGTGCGGTGATCCGCAAGGAGCTGCACGACGAGACCCTGCGCCTGGATACCGGTTGCCTGGTGGGCTTCAGCGAGGGCATCGACTACGACATCCAGCTGGCCGGCGGGCTGAAGAGCATGCTGTTCGGCGGCGAGGGCATTCTTCTCGCAACCCTCAAGGGCACCGGTACCGTCTGGCTGCAGAGCCTGCCGTTCTCGCGGCTGGCCGAGCGGATCTACGAGGCGACCGTCAAGGCCCGCGAGGATGTGCGCGGCGGTGGCGACTGATGTCCCGTCCCGGGCGAGCACTGTGGCTGATGCTGCTCGGCCTGGCGCTGGTCGGTACCGGCTGCAGCGCCCTGCTGTTCTACCCCGAGCCCGGTCAGCCCATCACGCCGCAGGCGGCCGGGCTGGACTACCGCGACGTCTATTTCAGCGCTGCCGACGGCACGCGCCTGCATGCCTGGTGGTTGCCGGCCAAGGCCGGGACGACGGTGAAGGGCACCGTGCTGCACCTGCACGGCAACGGCGGCAACCTGGCCTGGCACCTGGGCGGCAGTTGGTGGCTGCCCAAGCGGGGCTGGCAGGTGCTGCTGCTGGATTACCGCGGCTACGGGCTGTCCGAGGGCTCGCCCGCCCTGCCCGAGGTATATCGCGACCTGGAGGCGGCCTTCGCCTGGCTGGAAAGGGAGCCGGCGGTGCGCGGCAAACCGCTCGCCGTGCTCGGCCAGAGTCTCGGCGGCGCCCTGGCGGTGCATTTTCTGGCGCAGCAGCCGCCGCGCCGCGCCCAGGTGTCGGCGCTGGTGCTCGACGGCGTACCGGCCAGCTACCGGGAGGTGGCCCGCCACCTGCTGGCCGGCGGCTGGCTGACCTGGCCGCTGCAGGTGCCGCTGTCCTGGCTGGTGCCGGACGGCGACAGCGCCGTCGCGGCCATGCCGGAACTGCAGGGGTTGCCCGTGCTGATCTACCATAGCCGCGACGACTCGCTGGTGCCCCTTGCCAATGGCTTGCGCCTGTATCAGGCGGCACTTCCGCCGCGACGCTTCCAGTTGACCCGCGGCGAGCACGTGCAGACTTTCGGCGAGCCGGCGTGGCGTGCGCTGATGCTGCGCTTTCTCGCCGATCCGCGGGGAACGAGCGCGCTGGCCAAACCTTCCCTCGATGAGATTTCCCGATGAGCGCGACCACTCCCGTCCACCTGATCCTCACCGCCGTCGGCAGCGTCGCCGCCACGGTGGTAGTGCTCGGCTACTACGGCTATCTGCATGTGGCCAAGCCGGAAGACGCCTTGCTGCTGGCGGACTTCACCATGCTCAAGACGGTCCCCGGCGAGGATTACCGGGTTTCCCTGAAGCCGGCCAGCCAGGTGGCGCAGTGCATCGACGGCGTGCTGGTGCTGTTCGACACCGAGCAGAAGGGCCTCACCGGTGTGCTGGTGGATAGACGCCGGCAGGCGGTGCGCTGCCTGGGCCAGGAAACTCCGCAGGTCGAGCGGTGAAGATCGAAATCTGGGAGGGCGATCTGACCCGCCTGGCGGTGGATGCGCTGGTCAATGCCGCCAATTCCAGCCTGCTCGGTGGCGGTGGGGTGGACGGCGCCATCCATCGCGCCGCCGGGCCGGAGCTGCTTGCCGCCTGCCATCGACTGGGCGGCTGTCCGACCGGCGAGGCGCGCCTGACCCCTGGTTTTCGCCTGCCGGCACGCTACGTGATCCATACCGTCGGTCCGGTCTGGCAGGGCGGCGGCCACGGCGAGGCGCAGCTGCTCGCCGCCTGCTACCGCAACAGCCTGACCCTGGCCGAGCGCCACGGGCTGGCCAGCATCGCCTTTCCGGCGATCAGCTGCGGCATCTACGGCTATCCGGCGGAGCAGGCGGCAGCCATCGCCGTGGCCGAGCTGCGCGGCCCGCGTCCGGTCGACAGTTCCCTGCGCCAAGCGCTGCTGGTGGCTTTTTCGGCGGAGATGGCCGCCCTCTATCGACGCCTGCTGGATGCCTGACCCTCAGTGGCTGGGGGCTTCGTTCCGGGCGACCATTTCCTGCAGGTAGCGGCGCGACAGGGCGAGAAAGCGCGGTGTCGGGCCGATGTCCTCGTAGAGTGGGTCGCCCTGCTCGTCGGTGGCGACGATCTGGCTGCCCTTCACGTAGGGCATGCTGGCCTCCAGTTCCTCAAGGGCCGCGCCGATCAGTTCGCCGAGCAGTTCCTCGGCGCTGCGTCTGGGATACATCTCGGCCAGCGCGGAAAGCCGTGCGGCGGATTCCAGATCGAGACGGATCTGGTAGCTGCTGGGCGTCAGACGGCCTCTGGCGCTGCGCTCCCAGTGCTGGATCAGTTCGCGGATCTTCATTGGGCACCTCATCCTGCTGCATGGGCTGCCGGACGACCGACCGGGCCATGGCGTGTCGTGCTCGGTATGAATTCAGCCTAGCTCAGCCGCGCCGCCCCTTGTCAGAAATCGGCATGCTGTGCACTCTAGCTCTCAAGCGATCCGGCCCGACGGGGAGAAGCCGCCGGTTGTCCGGTCGGCCCACATTCCCGGTGTGCTGCTGGAGGTTGCCATGGAGGAAATCGACGCCCGCCTGCGCGAGGAGGTTCGCCTGCTCGGCGAGTTGCTTGGCGAATACATCCATGCCCAGTGCGGCGAGCGCTTCTTCGACAAGATCGAGCGCATCCGCCTGGGGGCCAAGACGGGGCGCCTCGGCTCGGAGGAGGGCGCCGAACAGCTGACCAGCACCCTGGGCGAGCTGCAGGATGACGAGCTGCTGCCGGTGGCGCGGGCTTTCAGCCAGTTCCTCAACCTGGCCAACATCGCCGAGCAGTATCACGAGATTCGCCGCCGCGGCCCCGACGAGCCGGTCCCCTTCGCGCTGCGCGCCCTGCCCGAGCTGCTCGGCCGGCTGCTCGCCGGCGGGCATGCCGCCGACGCGCTGGCCCGCCAGCTCGGCCGGTTGGAGATCGATCTGGTGCTCACCGCCCATCCCACCGAGGTGACGCGCCGCACCCTGATCCGCAAGTACGAGGCGATCGCCGCCGAGCTGGCGGTGCTGGATCACAGCGACTTGCTGTCGGCCGAGCGCGAAGAGGTGCGCGAACGCCTGCGCCGGTTGATCGCCGAGGCCTGGCACACCGACGAGATCCGCCGCAGTCGGCCGACGCCGGTGGACGAGGCCAAATGGGGGTTCTCGGTGGTCGAGCATTCCCTCTGGCAGGCCGTGCCGGCCTTCCTGCGCAGCGTCGACCGGGCGCTGCACCAGGCCACCGGGCTGCATCTGCCGCTGGGGGCGGCGCCGATCCGCTTCTCCTCCTGGATGGGCGGCGACCGCGACGGCAATCCCAATGTCACCGCAGCGGTCACCCGCGAGGTGCTGCTGCTGGCGCGCTGGGCGGCCGCCGATCTCTATCTGCGCGATGTCGACCAGCTGGCCGCCGAGCTGTCCATGCAGGAGGCGAGCAGCGAGCTGCGCGCCCAGGTTGGCGAGGTCGACGAGCCCTACCGGATCCTGCTCAAGCAGCTGCGCGAGCGCCTGCTCGCCACCCGCGACTGGGCGGCGGCGGCCCAGCACGGCGAGCCACTGCGGTCGTCGGCGGTATTGCAGAGCAACCGCGAACTCCTGCAGCCGCTGGAGCTTTGCTATCGCTCGCTGCATGCCTGCGGCATGGGGCTGATCGCCGACGGTCCGCTGCTCGACTGCCTGCGCCGGGCGGCCACCTTCGGCCTGTTCCTGGTGCGCCTGGACATCCGTCAGGACGCCGCCCGGCATGCCGCGGCGCTCAGCGAGATCACCGAATACCTGGGGCTCGGTCGTTACGCCGAGTGGGACGAGGACGCCCGCACCGCCTTCCTGGTGCGCGAGCTGGACAATCGCCGGCCGCTGTTGCCGGTGCATTTTCCCGCCTCGGCGGAGACCGCCGAGGTCCTCGCCACCTGCCGCGAGGTGGCGCTGGCGCCGGCGGCCTCGCTGGGCTCCTACGTCATCTCCATGGCCGGCGCGCCCTCCGACGTGCTGGCCGTGCAACTGCTGCTCAAGGAGTGCGGCCTGCAGCGGCCGATGCGCGTGGTGCCGCTGTTCGAGACCCTGGACGACCTGGAGCAGGCCGCGCCGACGGTGGAGCGGCTGCTGCTGCTGCCGGGCTACCGCGCCCGTCTGCACGGTCCGCAGGAGGTGATGATCGGTTATTCCGACTCGGCCAAGGACGGCGGCACCACGGCCGCCGCCTGGGCGCAGTACCGCGCCCAGGAGGGGCTGGTGGAGGTCTGCCGCCGGCAGGGCGTCGAGCTGCTGCTGTTCCACGGCCGCGGCGGCACCGTCGGCCGCGGCGGCGGTCCGGCCCATGCGGCGATTCTCTCGCAGCCGCCGGGCTCGGTGGCCGGGCGCTTCCGCACCACAGAGCAGGGCGAGATGATCCGCTTCAAGTTCGGCCTGCCGGACACCGCCGTGCAGAACCTCAACCTCTACCTGGCGGCCGTCCTCGAGGCCACCCTGCAGCCGCCGCCGGCACCGGAGCCGGCCTGGCGGGAGCTGATGGACCGCCTGGCCGCCGACGGCCTGACCGCCTATCGCGGCGTGGTGCGCGAGCATCCGCAGTTCGTCGAGTATTTCCGCCAGGCCACTCCGGAGCAGGAGCTCGGCCGCCTGCCGTTGGGCAGCCGTCCGGCCAAGCGGCGGGCCGGCGGGATCGAGAGCCTGCGGGCGATTCCCTGGATCTTCGCCTGGACCCAGACCCGCCTGATGCTGCCGGCCTGGCTGGGCTGGGAGACGGCCCTGAGCAATGCCCTGGCCCGCGGCGAGGGCGAGCTGCTCGAGCGGATGCGCAGGTACTGGCCGTTCTTCGGGACGCGCATCGACATGCTGGAGATGGTCCTGGCCAAATCCGACGCCGCCATCGCCTGGCTGTACGACGAGCGACTGGTCGAGCCGCACCTGCGCGGACTCGGCCAGCAGCTGCGTGGCCTTTTGTCGCAAGCCTGCGACGCCGTCCTCGAACTGACGGGGCAGGAGCGCCTGCTCGGCCACAATCCGGAGGTCCGCGCCGCCTTCAGCGTGCGCAATACTTATCTGGATCCCTTGCACTTGCTGCAGGTCGAACTGCTGGCGCGCTACCGGCAGCGTCAGGAGCAGACCGGCAGCCCCGTGGAGCAGGCACTGCTGGTCAGCGTGGCGGGCATCGCCGCCGGTTTGCGCAATACTGGCTGAAAAGAGCAATGGAGCGGCGCGGGCGCAGAGGAGGTTCGGCATGCGGTGCGATCATGCTTTTCGCCGACAATTTCTGCCGTTTGCGTCCGTTTCGTTACGAATTTTGCCGACTTGTGCACCCGGGGGCGGCTGTGTATCTTGTGCAGCCTTTTGGCTGCCCGATGGCGCCGAACTCGTTGTTCAGATGATCGATCCCGAGACAATTCGAAGATTTTAATAATCACTCAAGGAGCTACATCGATGCGCATGATTCTGCTGGGGGCGCCCGGTGCCGGCAAAGGTACCCAGGCCCGCTTCGTTACCGAGAAGTTCGGCATTCCGCAGATCTCCACCGGCGACATGCTGCGTGCCGCGGTCAAGGCCGGCAGCCCCCTGGGGCTCAAGGTGAAGGGCGTGATGGACAGCGGCGGCCTGGTTTCCGATGACATCATCATCGACCTGATCCGCGAGCGCATCGTCCAGCCCGACTGCGCCCGGGGTTTCCTCTTCGACGGCTTCCCGCGCACCATCCCCCAGGCCGAAGCCCTGCGCGACGCCGGCGTGACCATCGACCATGTGCTGGAAATCGCCGTGGACGACGAGGAAATCGTCTCGCGGATGTCCGGCCGTCGCGTGCACCCGGCCTCGGGGCGGGTCTACCACGTCCTGCACAACCCGCCGAAGGTCCCCGGCAAGGACGACGAGACCGGCGAGGAGCTGATCCAGCGCGAGGACGACAAGGAGGAGACCGTGCGTCACCGCCTGGCCCTCTACCATTCGCAGACCAAGCCGCTGGTGGATTTCTACCAGAAGCTCGCCGTGACCACCGGCACGCCCCGCTACAGCCGCATCGAGGGCGTCGGCTCGGTGAGCGAGATCACCGCCCGAGTCCAGGCGGCCCTGGCCTGAGCGACCCCGCCTGCAACGGACGGCCCGCCCTGTGCGGGCCGTCCGCTTTTCGGCTTCCGGCCCGCCGGGCGTTTATAATGCCCGCCCTTTTTCTCGCCCGGATGACTCGATGACCACCCTGCTGGCCCTGGATACCGCCACCGAAGCCTGTTCCGTCGCCCTCCTGCACGAAGGCCGCGTGCTCGGCCGTTACGAGGTGATCCCGCGGCTGCACGCACAGCGCGTGCTGCCCATGGTACAGGAGCTGCTGGGCGAGGCGGGCATCGCCCTCTCGGCGGTCGACGCCATCGCCTTCGGCCGCGGCCCGGGGGCTTTCACCGGGGTGCGCATCGCCGTCGGCGTGGTGCAGGGGCTGGCCTTCGCCCTCGAGCGGCCGGTGCTGCCGGTCTCCAACCTGGCGCTGCTGGCCCAGCGCGCCCATCGCGAGCAGGGCGTTGGTCAGGTGGCGGCAGCCATCGACGCGCGCATGGACGAGGTCTACTGGGGCTGCTACCGCCTGGAAGCGGGCGAGATGCGCCTGGCCGGCGCCGAGGCGGTGCTGCCGCCGGAGCGGGTCGAGCTGCCGCGTGCGGCATCGGGCGACTGGTTCGGCGCCGGAACCGGCTGGGCCTATGCCGAGCGCATGCCGGCGGCGGTCGCCGCGCGGGATGCCGGTCTGCTGCCCGATGCCCGGGACCTGCTGACCTTGGCCGGCTTCGCCTGGCAGCGCGGCGAGGGCGTGCCGGCCGAGCAGGCCCAGCCGGTCTACCTGCGCGACAAGGTCGCCACCCCCAAGAGCGCCCGGTAGGCTCGCCATGCTGCCCTATCGGCTTGGCTGTCCCTCCTGGAGCGAGGCGGCCTGGCGCGGCGCCCTCTATCCGGAGCAGGCGTCGGCTACGGACTACCTGGCTCTCTATGCCCGGGTGTTCAACGCGGTGGAGGGCAACACCACCTTCTACGCCCAGCCCTCGGCGGCCACCGTGCAGCGCTGGGCGCAGCGCATGCCGGACGATTTCCGCTTCTGCGCCAAGCTGCCGCGGGAGATCAGCCACTCGGCCGATCTGCGTCGGCAACTGGGAGCTACCCAGTCCTTTCTCGAGCTGCTGGCGCCGCTGGGCGAGCGGGTCGCGCCGTTCTGGCTGCAGTTGCCGGCCGCCTTCGGGCCGGCGCGCCTCGGCGAGCTGGCGGATTTTCTCGTCCGCTTCGAGCCTCCGTTGGCGGTGGAGGTCCGCCATCCGGCCTTCTTCCAGCGTGGCGAGGAGGAGCGGGCGCTGAACCGCCTGCTGCGCGATGCCGGCGTCGAGCGGCTGTGCCTGGATGCCCGTGCCCTGTTCAGCTGCCGCGACGACACGCCGGCGGTGCGCCATGCCCAGGCGAAGAAGCCGCGCCTGCCGGTACGCCCGGCGGCCTTCACCGCGTTCCCGCAGGTGCGCTTCATCGGCCATCCCGAGCTGGCCGCCAACGATCCCTTCCTGGCGCCCTGGCTGGACAAGGTCGCCGCCTGGATCGAGGAGGGGCGGCGTCCCCATGTCTTCCTGCATACCCCGGACAACCGGCGGGCGCCCGAGCTGGCGCGGCGCTTTCACGAGCAGCTGGGGGCGCGCCTGCCGGGGCTGCCGGCACTGGCGGCGTTCGGCGGCAGCCAGCTCGACCTGCTGTAGGGACCGGCGCGCCGCGTTCTGGCAGAATGCGCCGCCTTTCCAATCTCCTGCGAGTATTGCCGATGAGCGACGAGCCGCTTCCCCCGCGCATCCGTGTCGAAGCCCTGCAGCCTGCCTTCGCCGCGCCGGCCGAGCAGTGGGCCGAGCGCCTCGGCCTGCCGCTCGGCGGCGAGGCGCAGTTCGCCCTGCAGCTCGGCGAGCAGGGTCTGCAACTGGCCGAGCTGGGGCCGGGGGCGCCGGGGCCGGTGCGGGTCGATTTCGTCGAGGGTGCGACGGCGCACCGGCGGCAGTTCGGCGGCGGCAGCGGGCAGATGATCGCCAAGGCGGTCGGCGTGCAGCCCGGCGTGCGCCCGCGGGTGCTCGATGCCACCGCCGGGCTGGGGCGCGATGCCTTCGTGCTCGCCTGCCTGGGCTGCGAAGTCACCCTGATCGAGCGCCAGCCGCTGATCGCCGCGCTGCTCGAGGACGGCCTGGCCCGTGCCGCTCTAGATCCCGAGGTGGCTCCGGTGGTCGCGCGGATGAGTCTGCGCGGCGGCGATGCCATCGCGCTGATGCGTGCCTGGGCGGAGGAGGTGCCGCAGGTGATCCATCTCGATCCGATGTTCCCCCATCGCGACAAGAGCGCCCTGGTGAAGAAGGAGATGCGCCTGTTCCGCCCGCTGGTCGGCGACGACCCGGACGCGCCGGCGCTGCTCGCGGCCGCCCTGGCGCTGGCCAGCCACCGGGTGGTGGTCAAGCGCCCGCGCAAGGCGCCCTGCATCGAGGGAGCGAAGCCGGGCTACAGCCTGGACGGCAAGTCCAGCCGTTACGACATCTATGCGCTGAAGTCGCTGAAAGGTTGAGGGCGCGCGCTACCGTGCGCCGAACACCTTCTTCGCCAGGCTGCTGGCGGCTCCGGCCGGGTTCTCGCGGATCTTCGCCTCTTCCTCGGCGATCACGCTGAACAGCCCGTCGAGGGCCTGCTCGGTGACGTAGTTCTCGAGGTTGGCGCTTTTCGCGTTGATCGCGCCGAGACTCGCCGCCTGGCCGGCGAAGGCATTGTACTTCTGGACCAGGCCGAGCCGGTCGGTCTCTTGCTTGACGATGGGCAGGAACTGGGTGCGGATCTGCTCGCGGCTGCTGCGGTCGAGGTACCGGGTGGCCGCATCCTGCGAGCCGGAGAGGATCTGCTTGGCGTCGGTCACGGTCATCTTGCGCACGGCCTCCAGCAGCAGGGCCTGGGCCTGCGGCACGGCGGCCTCGGCGGCCTGGTTCATGCTGGCCTCCAGTTGCTCGACCTCGCCGCCCATGCCCATCGCCTTCATGGTCTTGGCGACTTTGCCGAGCTTGCCCGGCAGCCCGATGTGCCGCTCGGGATCGTCGCCGAAGCCGCCGGGCTGGCCCAGTTGCTGCACGGCCAGCTGGGCGCCTTGGCTGAGCGCATCCTTGAGTCCGCCGCTGGCATCTTGCTGGCTGAGATCGGCAAGGGAGAGGGCGAAGGCGTTGGCGCTCAGTAGGAGGCCGGCGAGCAGCGGGGCGATGCGACGCATGAGGTCATTCCGTGCGGAAAAGTGAGCGGCCAGCTTAGCCGAGGCGGGCGGGGCGGGACATACTGGATTTCGCGCAGCGACCGCCTGCGTCGCGCCGCACGGCCTGGCGGCGTCTTGCCAGGCCGTCGGCGGACTCCTTATAGTCCGCCGGCATTCACCACCGGCGGTTGGAAAGTCTCCGCGCACGGCCACTGGGGCCGCGGACCGCTGCGAAGCGGGGCTGGGCATGCCAGGCTTTTTTCAACGGATCGAACGAGGCGCTTTCCGCGGGATGCTCTCCGCTGGCGGAAAGGTTTCATGCACGGATGAGAGGCCATGATCGAGATAAACAACCTGACCAGGCGCTTCGCGCAGCGCACCGTGGTGGACGACCTGTCCTTCCGCGTCCAGCCGGGGGAGGTGCTGGGCTTTCTCGGCCCCAACGGCGCCGGCAAATCCACCACCATGAAGATGCTCACCGGCTTTCTCGCGCCGACTTTCGGCAGCGCGCGCATCCTCGGCTTCGACATCCAGCGCCAGACCCTCCAGGCCCAGCGGCAGATCGGTTATCTGCCGGAGGGTGCGCCTTGCTACGGCGACATGCCGGTGGCCGGCTTCCTCGCCTTCATCGCCGAGGTGCGCGGCTTTCGCGGCGCGGAGAAGCGCCGCCGGGTCGACGCGGCGGTCGCCCGGCTGGAGCTGGAGAAGGTTCTCGGGCAGAGCATCGAGACCCTCTCCAAGGGCTTCAAGCGGCGGGTCGGCCTGGCCCAGGCGATCCTCCACGAGCCGCCGGTGCTGATCCTCGACGAGCCGACCGACGGCCTCGACCCCAACCAGAAGCATCAGGTGCGCCAACTGATCGGTGAACTCGCCCGGGACCGGATCGTCGTCATCTCCACCCATATCCTCGAGGAGGTGTCGGCGGTGTGCAGCCGCGCGCTGATCATCGCCTCCGGCCGGCTGGTGGCCGACGGCACGCCGCTGGAGCTGGAAAGCCGCTCGCGCTACCACCAGGCGGTGACCCTGGTCGGCGACGCCCTGGACCCGGCCGCGTTGGCGGCGCTGCCGGGGGTCGCCGGGATCGAGGCCAATCCCGTGGAGGGCAGTCTCACCGTGCTGGCCAGGCCCGGCGAGGTGATCTTTCCCCAGGTCAATGCGCTGATCCACCAGCGCGGCTGGACGGTGCGCGAACTGGACGTGGAGCGCGGCCGCCTCGACGAGGTATTCCGCGCCCTGACCCGGGGGGAGGCGGCATGAGACAGCTACCGGCGATTCTCAAGCGCGAGCTGGGCAGCTATTTCGCCACGCCCCTGGCCTACGTGTTCATCCTGATCTTCCTGGTCCTCTCCGGGGTGTTCACCTTCTACCTGGGGGGCTTCTTCGAGAGCAACCAGGCGAGCCTCGCGCCGTTCTTCAATTTCCATCCCTGGCTCTACCTGTTCCTGGTGCCGGCCATCGCCATGCGCCTCTGGGCCGAGGAGCGCAAGTCGGGCTCCATCGAGCTGCTGATGACCCTGCCGATCAGCCGCTTCGAGGCCGTGTTCGGCAAGTTCCTCGCCGCCTGGGCGTTCGCCGGCCTGGCCCTGCTGCTGACCTTTCCCCTGGTGCTCACCGTCAACTACCTGGGCGACCCGGACAACGGCGCGATCCTCACCGGCTACCTCGGCAGCTGGCTGCTGGCCGGCGCCTACCTGGCGATCGGCTCGTGCATGTCGGCGCTGGCGAAGAACCAGGTGATCGCCTTCATCCTCGCGGTCAGCGTGAGCTTCCTGTTCATCGTCAGCGGCTTCCCGCTGGTGCTCGATGCCTTCGCCGGCTGGGCGCCGCTGTGGCTCCTCGACGCGGTGGCCTCGTTGAGCTTCCTGGTGCGCTTCGAGGCGATCAGCAAGGGCGTGCTCGACCTGCGCGACCTGCTCTACTTCGTCTCCCTGATCGCCGCCTGGCTGACTGCCACCGCCGTGGTGGTCGATCTGAAGAAGGCCGACTGACATGAAGAAGACCCTCTATTCCGGCGCCGGGCTGCTGCTCATCGGCGTGGCGTTCCTCGCCTTCAACATCCTTTCCGGCCGGCTGCTCGGCAATGCCCGCCTGGACCTGACCGAGCAGAAGCTCTACACCCTCTCCGCCGGCACCGAGCGCATCCTCGCCGAGCTGGACGAGCCGCTCGACCTGTACTTCTTCTACTCCGACCGGGCCACCCGCGAGCTGGCGCCGCTGCGCAGCTATGCCCGGCGCGTCGGGGAAGTGCTCAAGGCCTACGAGCGGGTCGCGGGCGGCCGGCTGCGCCTGCACGTCGTCGACCCCGAGCCGTTCTCCGAGGACGAGGACCGCGCCGCCGAGTTCGGTCTGCAGGCGGTGCCGCTGGACCGGGGCGGCGAGCAGATCTACTTCGGCCTGGCCGGCCGCAACTCCGCGGGGAACACCCAGACGATCCCGTTCTTCCCCCCCGACCAGGAGGAGTTCCTCGAGTACGAGATCAGTCGCCTCGTGCAGAGCCTGGCCCATCCCGCGCTGCCGGTGGTCGGCGTGCTCTCCGGGCTGCCGCTGAACGGCGGCTTCGACGTGCTGGCCGGGCAGCCGACGCCGCCCTGGATGGTGCTCGAGGAGATCCGCCAGTTGTTCCACATCGAAAGCCTGGAGGCCGGCATCGACCAGATTCCCGAGGATGTCTCGGTGCTGTTGCTGGTACACCCGAAGCAGTTGCCGGAGCCGACCCTCTACGCCATCGACCAGTTCGTGCTGCGCGGCGGCAAGCTGCTGGCCTTCGTCGACCCGCTCAGCGAAGCCGACAGCGGCATGGACCCGTCCGGCGAGATGGGCAGTGGCCGGGCCTCCGATCTGGAGCCGCTGTTCAAGGCCTGGGGGGTGCGCCTGCGTCCCGGCGAGGTGCTCGGCGACGGTGCCTATGCCATGTCGGTGAGCGTCGACCGGGGGCAGCGGGCGGTGCGCCACCCCGCCTGGCTGAACCTGCCGCCCCCGGCGCTGGACGGCGAGGACGTCAGTACCGCCGGGCTGGAGAGCCTGACCGTCGCCAGCGCCGGTATCCTCGATCCCGTGGAGGGCGCCTCGACCCGTTTCGTGCCGCTGATCCAGAGTTCCTCCTACGCCATGCCGCTGGATGCCGAGCGCGTCGCGGCCACCGACGATCCGCAGGCACTGCTCGGCGATCTGCAGCCGACCGGCGAGCGCTACGCCATCGCCGCGCGGATCGGCGGACCGGCCAAATCGGCCTATCCGGACGGCATCGAGGGGCGCCGGGACGGCCTCAAGGCGGCCGACAACATCAACCTGATCGTGGTCGCCGACAGCGATCTGCTCAGCGACCGTATGTGGGTGCGGGTACAGGACTTCTTCGGTCAGCGCATTCCGCAGCCGTTCGCCGACAACGCCAGCTTCGCGATCAATGCGCTGGACAACCTGGCCGGTTCCGAAGCCTTGATCGAGGTGCGTTCGCGCGGGCGCTTCAGTCGTCCATTCGTGGTGGTCGAGGCGCTGCAGCACGAGGCCGAGGCGCGCTTTCGCGAGAAGGAGGAGGGCCTGCAGCGGCGTCTGGCCGATACCGAGCAGCGGCTCGCCGCCTTGCAGCGCAACGACGACCCGCAGCAGGCTCTGGAGCTGACCGCCGAGCAGCAGGCGACCCTGCAGCAGTTCCTGCAGGAGAAGCTGCGTATCCGCAAGGAACTGCGCGAGGTGCGCTACCAGCTCAACGCCGACATCGAGGCACTCGAGCGTACCCTCAAGTTCCTCAATATCGCCCTGGTCCCGCTGCTGCTGACCCTCGGGGTGCTGGCCGTCTGGCTATGGCGCCGCCGGCGCCGGATCTGAGCGGCGAATTGTCGATGAGGCGGACGGAAGGCTTTGAAATCAGTCGAAAATATTCGGATTTTCGAGCGTTTCATTGATCTGGGGGGCTTGCGGGGTGCGACAAAAAGTCCTTTCCAGAGCGGTTTGTTGCTTTATACTGGCCGAGCGGTGCTTCCAGGGATGCGCCTTCAACACCCTAGTGATCGAGCCTGTTTGAGGGTTTGGAGCACGTCCGCAGGGCCTTGTGTGGCCTCTGGTAAGGCAAACAAATAAAATTGCATGTCGGAGAGAGTGGTAATGGCTGATCGTGAGGTCGGAACCGTCAAGTGGTTCAATGATGCCAAAGGCTATGGATTCATTCAGCGCGAGAGCGGCCCGGACGTGTTCGTCCATTACCGCGCCATCCGCGGCGACGGTCACCGTTCCCTGATCGAGGGACAGAAGGTGGAGTTCTCGGTGATCCAGGGCCAGAAGGGCCTGCAGGCGGAAGACGTCTCCAAGATGTAAGACCCGACAGGCCCGTCGCCGACGGGCCTGTCTGCTCCAGGCCATCGGCGCTCGCCGATGCTTCCGGCCTTCACTGGGTCCGCCAGACGAACTCCTGCTCGCCCTCGCCGTTGATCTTGATCCAGCGGTCGGCGGCGTCGATGCTTTCCTCCTCCTGCCAGCCTCCCGGCGCACAGCGGATCTCCACGCCCAGTGCAGCATGGGCGGCTCGCGCGAAGGCCAGGTCGTCCTCCCAGGGCGTCTGCTCGCTCTCGATGAACAGGCTGTGCCACTTGCCCACCGCGTTCGGCAGCCAGGTGATCGGTGCGCCGTTGGCGGCCTCGCACTTGAAGGTCTGCCCCTTCTGTCGCCAGGGTGTGCAGGGACCGATCATGGCGTTCAGCCACTCGGCGACGGCCTGTTGCCCGCCATCCTTCAGGTAGATCTCGATATCGGGTTGGCGCATGGTGAATTCCCTGGCGGCTAGTTTCTTTCGATCCAATCGTAGCGTATGGCGACCGTGACCTCTAAGGGAGCGGCGATCACCGCGGCGCGCCGCTCGGCGCTGGCGCGCCAGCCGTGGGGAGTCATCGCCAGCAGGTCGGCGCGGTCCTCGGCGTTGTCCAGGTGCAGCCGGTAGCTCAGCGTTTCGCTGGCGGCCAGGCGCATACCCGGCGGAATCAGCGACAGGTGCTTGGCATCGTCGTATTCGCGCACTTCGTCATAGAGTTGGGCGCGCAGCTCCAGCAGGTGCTCGCGGGTCGGTCCCATGCGCAGCAGGCCGCTGCCGGGTGCCAGCAGGCGGCGGGCCTCCTGCCAGTCGAGCGGGCTGAACACGCTGGCCAGCAGCCCGCAGCTGGCATCGGCCAGCGGCACCCGCGCCATGCTGGCGACCAGCCAGGTCAGCTGCGGGGCGCGGCGGCAGGCCCGCTTGACCGCCTCGCGGGAGATGTCCAGGGCGTAGCCGTCGGCCGCGGGCAGGGCTGCGGCGAGCTGTGCGGTGTAGTAGCCCTCGCCGCAGCCGATGTCCAGCCAGTGGCGTGGCGCGCGCTCGGCGGCCAGTTCGGTCAGGCGCCGGGCCAGCGGGGCGTAGTGGCCGCCGTCGAGGAAGCGCCGGCGGGCCTCGACCATCGCTTGGTTGTCGCCGGGATCGCGGCTCTTCTTGTGCTGCACCGGCAACAGGTTCAGATAGCCCTGGCGGGCGCGGTCGAAGCGGTGCCCGGCGGTGCAGGCAACCCCGCGGTCGTCGGCGCTCAGGGCGCCGTTGCAGAGCGGACAGGTCAGCATGCGAGCAGCCGCACCAGGGTCTGGTAGTAGATTTCGGCGAGCAGGTCCAGGTCGCTGGCGAGGATGCGCTCGTCGACCTGGTGGATGGTGGCGTTGAGCGGACCGAGTTCGACCACCTGGGTACCCAGGGTGGCGATGAAGCGCCCGTCCGAGGTACCGCCGCTGGTCGAGGGGCTGGTTTCCCGGCCGGTCACCGCGCGGATGCTCGCCGACACGGCGTCGAGCAGCTCGCCCGGCTCGGTGAGGAACGGCAGGCCGGACAGCGCCCAGTCGATCTGCCAGTCCAGGCCGTGGCGGTCGAGGATCGCCGCGACGCGCTGCTGCAGGCCTTCCAGCGTGGATTCGGTGGAGAAGCGGAAGTTGAACAGCACCTGCAGCTCGCCGGGGATCACGTTGGTGGCGCCGGTGCCGGCCTGGATGTTGGAGATCTGGAAACTGGTCGGCGGGAAGAAGGCGTTGCCATCGTCCCAATGCTCGGCGGCCAGCTCGGCCAGCGCCGGCGCGGCCAGGTGGATGGGGTTTTTGGCCAGTTGCGGATAGGCCACGTGGCCCTGCTTGCCACGCACCGTCAGGGTCGCGCCGAGGGAGCCGCGACGGCCGTTCTTCACCGTGTCGCCGAGCACCGCGCTGCTCGACGGCTCGCCGACGATGCACCAGTCGAGGCGCTCGCCGCGCGCGCGCAGGCGCTCGACCACCGCCTGGGTGCCGTGCAGCGCCGGGCCTTCCTCGTCGCTGGTGATCAGGAAGGCGATCGCCCCGCGATGGCGCGGGTGGTCGGCGACGAAGCGCTCGACCGCGACCACCATCGCCGCCAGGCTGCCCTTCATGTCCGCCGCGCCGCGCCCGCGGAGCATGCCGGCAGCATCAATGCTGGCGCTGAAGGGCGGGCTTTGCCAGGCCTCGTGCGGGCCGCTCGGCACCACGTCGGTATGGCCGGCGAAGCACAGCACCGGGCCGTCGCCGGTGCCGCCGTCGCGTCGCGCCCAGAAGTTCTCCACGTCCTCGATGCGCATCGGCTCGAGGGCGAAGCCGGTGGCGCCCAGGCGGGCCATCATCAGCGCCTGGCAGCCTTCGTCCAGCGGCGTGACCGAGGGACGGTTGATCAACTCGCAGGCGAGCGCCAGGGTCGGGGAGAGGGCTGGGGCGGTCATTGCAGCTCCGGAGCGGCGGGAAAAGGGCGTCATTTTAAGACAAAAGCTGCAGCGGCTTTGGGAGAAACGGGAGAGGGCCGCATCGCTGCCGGGGCGGCGCCCGGCAGCGATGCCCGCTCTCAGGCGGCCTCGGCGAGCGGGGCTTCCTGGACCTTCTTCGGCAGCGACGACAGCAGGGCCATGATCAGCGCCGCCAGGTAGGGCAGCGACTGGATCAGCAGGACCGCCACCCAGAAGATCACGTCGTTGCTCGGGAAGCCCTGTACTAGGGCGATGCCGGCGGCCGCGCCCCACAGCACGAGCATGATCACGACCTCTTCGCGGGCTTCCGCCAGGGCCACCAGGATACCGTGGCTGGTCGCCATTTTCGGCGTGCGGAAGAACGGGATGCTGCTGGTGGCGAAGCCGTAGAGCACCGCCTTGGCGATGGTGTGCGACAGCGCCAGGCCGGCGATCGCGGCGTAGAAGGCATCCTTGAGGTTGACGCCCACCGCGCGGCGGTAGAGGAAGAGGATCTTGCCGACCTTGAAGGCGAACAGCGCCAGCGGCGGGATGGCGAAGATCATCAGCGGCGGATCGACCCGGTGCGGGACGATGATCATCGCCGCCGACCACAGCAGGGCACCGAGGGTGAAGAAGATGTTCAGCCCGTCGGCGATCCACGGCAGCCAGCCGGCCAGGAAGTGGTAGCGCTGGCCGCGGGTCAGTTCGGTGTCCTTGCCCCACAGCAGGCTGCGGGTGTGGCGCTTCATGATCTGGATGGCGCCGTAGGCCCAGCGGAAACGCTGCTTCTTGAAGTCGATGAAGGTGTCGGGCATCAGGCCCTTGCCGTAGCTGCGTTCCGAGTAGGCGGCGGAAAGGCCCTTCTCGAACACCCGCAGGCCCAGCTCGGCGTCCTCGGTGATGCACCAGTCGGCCCAGCCCAGTTCGTCCAGCACCGAGCGGCGGGTCATGGTCATGGTGCCGTGCTGGATGATCGCGTCGCGGTCGTTGCGGGTGATCATGCCGATGTAGAAGAAGCCCTTGTATTCGGCGTAGCAGAGCTTCTTGAAGGCGCTCTCCTTGTCGTCGCGGTAGTCCTGCGGCGATTGCACCACGGCGATCTTCGGATCGGCGAAGTGCGGCACCATGTGCTTGAGCCAGTCGGGCTCGACGCAGTAGTCGGAGTCGATCACCGCGATCACCTCGGCGTCCGGCGCGGTGTGCTGCATCACGTAGTTCAGCGCGCCGCCCTTGAAGCCGGCCAGCGGTGCGACGTGGAAGAACTTGAAGCGCGGGCCGAGGCGCGCGCAGTGCTCCTCGAGGGGCTGCCAGACCGCCGGGTCCTTGGTGTTGTTGTCGATCACCAGCACTTCATAGTCCGGATAGTCCAGACGGGCGAGGGCGTCGAGGGTCTGCTTGACCATCTCCGGCGGCTCGTTGTAGCAGGGCACGTGGATCGACACCTTGGGCCGGTAGGCCTCGTCGCCGGTGACCGGCGGGAACGGCCGGCGGCGCTTGAGCATCCATACCGTTTCGGCCAGTTCGTGGGCCTCGGTGAGCAGCACGATGAACACGCCGAGTGCGCCGAGGGCGAGGAGGAAGCCGACGGTGAGGCTAAACCAGGTGCTGTACTGCTGGCTGTAGTCGTAGGCGATCCATACCAGGATCGAGCCGCAGGCGAAGGCGACGAAGGTCAGGAAGGTACGCCCGCGCTGGCGCAGCGAGCTGCCGTCGATCAGTAGCAGGGCCAGGGCCAGCACGGCGAGGACTACCGAGCCGATGGCCAGCAGGCGCCACTGGGGAATCGCCACCACCGGCCCCTCGAAGGCGAACTTGGGCTGGCGCTCGAAGTTGTAGACGCCCCAGTAGGCGCCCACCGAGCCCTCGTCGTCGATCTTCCAGGGCTGGTCGAAGGCCTCGATGACGAAGTAGTTGTAGCCCTGGGCGTTGAGGGTGTTGACCAGGGTGCGCAGGTAGACCGCCTGATCGGCCTGCGAGGCGTCGGCGCCGCCGCGGGTGCGGCCGTTGCTCGGCCAGCCGACCTCCGAGAGCAGCAGCGGCTTTCTCGGGAACAGCTTCTTCAGGTCGCGGGCGCGATCGAGGGTGAACTGGACGGAGTCCTCCATCGGCACGAATTCCCAGTAGGGCAGGATGTGCGCGGCGATCAGGTCGACGTGGCGCCCCAGCTCCGGGTATTTCTGCCAGATGTGCCACTGCTCGGAGGTGGTCACCGGCACCTTGACCGCGGCACGGACCCGGTCGATGTAGGCGATCAGCGCCTCGGGAGTGACCTCGGTGCGGAACAGCGCCTCGTTGCCGACCACCACGCGCACCACGCTGCGCGAACTCTTCGCCAGCTCGATGGCCTTGGCGATTTCCCGTTCGTTGCGCTCCAGATCCTGGCTGATCCAGATGCCCAGGGTCACGCGCAGGCCGAACTCTTCGGCCAGGCGGGGAATGTCGGCCTGGGTACCCGCTACCGAATAGGTGCGGATGCTGTCGGTCTGATGACTGAGCAGTTCCAGGTCGGAGCGGATTTCCTCGTCGCTCGGGTAGATGCCCTCCTGGGGGTTTTGCCCCGGACGGAACGGCGAGAAGGAGTAGCCGGAGATTTGCTCGGGCCAGTCCGGTGCGGTGACCGGCAGGTTGTAGAGCGCCCAGAAGCCGGTGAAGAGCGCAGCGACTGCCACGACCACCACCAGGTTGAGTCCGAATTTATGCGATGACATGACTGATTCAGGTTCCAAGGGGTGGAGCAGGGGAAGCCGGCGAACGCCGTCGGCGCATCCTACTGTGCCATCCCTGGCCTGTATAGCTCCCGCCTGTCCCGCAACGCCAGGCCCGGCGCAGCTTGCGGGCCGTTAGGCAGCGGCGGGCCGGGCAAGTTCGCCGCACGCTCCGCGGGGGCCCGGCGAAGGCTTCAATCCCGCCTCGCCAGCGCCGATAATACGCGCCCGTTCGCGAGGTGCGTAAATGATTACAGAGGATCGACGTTTCGGCGGCATCGCCCGCCTGTACGGCCGCGACGGCCTGGCTCGTCTCGCCGCGGCGCACGTGGCGGTGGTCGGGATCGGCGGAGTCGGCTCCTGGGCGGCGGAAGCCCTGGCGCGCAGCGGGGTCGGCGAGATTTCCCTGTTCGATCTGGACGACGTCTGCATCACCAACACCAACCGCCAGGTGCATGCCCTCGACGGGGCCGTCGGGCGACTCAAGGTCGAGGCGATGGCCGAGCGCCTGCGCGCCATCAGCCCCGACTGCCGGGTGCATGCGGTGGCCGATTTCGTCACCCGC
The DNA here is from genome assembly GCF_900110885.1 of Azotobacter beijerinckii. Classification (GTDB taxonomy): domain Bacteria; phylum Pseudomonadota; class Gammaproteobacteria; order Pseudomonadales; family Pseudomonadaceae; genus Azotobacter; species Azotobacter beijerinckii. Next base: position 78,663 of record NZ_FOFJ01000006.1, read on the forward strand.
GAAACCATGGCCGAGTACATCGGCGAAGAGCTGGACTTCGTCATCGACTGCATCGACAGCGTGGCGGCGAAGGCGGCGCTGATCGCCTGGTGCAAGCGGCGCAAGATCGGCATCGTCACCACCGGCGGTGCCGGCGGGCAGATCGACCCGACGCAGATCCAGGTCGGCGACCTGAACAAGACCTTCAACGACCCGCTGGCCGCCAAGGTGCGCTCGACCCTGCGCCGCGACTACGGTTTCTCGCGCACCCCGGGACGCAGCTACAGCGTGCCCTGCGTGTTCTCCAGCGAGCAGCTGCGCTACCCCAAGCCGGACGGCACGGTGTGCCAGAGCAAGGGCTTCGTCGGCGAAGGGGTGAAGCTCGACTGCGCCGGCGGCTTCGGCGCGGTGACGATGGTCACCGCCAGCTTCGGCATGGCCGCCGCGGCCAGGGCGGTGGACAAGCTGGTGGCCGGCGCGCGACGGCCGGCGGAGCGGCGTGTTCCCTCCGCCTGAGGGCCTACTGCATCTGGAAGCGGTACCCCACTCCCGGCTCGGTCAGAATGAAGTCGGGGCTGCTCGGATCGTTCTCGATCTTCTTGCGCAGGTGGCCCATGTAGACGCGGACGTAATGGCTGTCCTCCGCGTGGGAGGGCCCCCAGACCGCCTTGAGCAACTGCCGGTGGGTCAGCACGCAGTCCGGGTTCGAGACCAGGTAGGCGAGCAGGCGGAACTCGATCGGGGTGAGATGGACGGGCTGGCCGTCCTTTTCCACCCGGTGTCGACCAAGGTGGACGGTCACTGAGCCGAAGCCGATCTGCTCCGCCCCCTCGCTACCGATCCGGCGTCGACGCCTGAGGTGCGCGCGGACCCGGGCCAGCAGTTCGGCGGCGCCGAAGGGCTTCGACAGGTAGTCGTCGGCCCCTGCATCCAGAGCCGCGACCTTTTCCGCCTCGGCGGTGCGGGCCGAGAGCACGATGACCGGGATCTCGGACCATGTTCGCAAATCCCGGATCAGCTCGATGCCGTCGCCGTCCGGCAGGCCGAGATCGAGGATCAGCAGGTCGGGTTGGCGGGTACCCGCCTCGATCAGCCCGCGCCTGACCGAGTCCGCCTCGTAGACTTCGCAGTCCTCGGCCTCCAGGGCCAGGCGCACGAAGCGGCGCAGGTTGGCTTCGTCCTCGACGACGATGACGCGCGGAGTTGGCGTAGACATGGTGGCTCACTTTCCGGCTGGCGGGGATTGCCCATCGTCCAGGGCGACGACCGGCGGATTGCCGAGGGGCAGGGTGATGACGAAGCAGGCCCCACCCCCCGGTCGCGGGCGGGCCAGGATGGCTCCCCGGTGCGCCTCGACGATGGCCCGGCAGATCGCCAGGCCGAGGCCGACGCCCGGCATGCTGCCTTCCGGTCGGCCCCGCTCGAACTTCTTGAATATCGCCTCTTCGCGTCCTTTCGGCAAACCCGGGCCGTTGTCCTCGACATGGATTTCCATCTGGCCGCCCGCGGTGAAGGCGCCGATCCAGATGCCGCTGCCGGGCGGGGTGTATTTCACCGCGTTCTCCAGGAGGTTGCAGAACACCCGCTGCATCAGCACCGAATCGACCTCGATCAGCGGCAGATCGTCCGGCAGGTCGACCTTGAGCCGATGTTCGGCCAGCCTCGGCTTGAGGCTCTGGATGGCGCTGCCGACCACCTCCTCGAGGGGCTGCCACTGCCGGTCGAGGTGGATGCGACCGGCCTGCAGGCGCGCCATGTCGAGCAGGTTGTTCACCAGGGCGTTGATGCGCAGGGCCTGCTCGCGCAGCTGTCGGGCAATGCCGGCATGCGCTTCGTCGAGGGGTGGCGGGGTGAGGAACATCGAGTCCGCCTGGCCGATGAGCACGCTCAGGGGCGTGCGCAGGTCGTGGGAGATCGCCGACAGCAGGGAGTTGCGCAGGCGTTCCGACTCCATCTGCACCATGGTTTCCTGGGCCACGCTGACGTAATGCACCCGCTCCAGGGCGATCGCGATGAGCGAGGCGAAGGTGTCCAGGAGCCGTCGCTGTTCGGGGCTCAGCAGCCGCGCCGGATCGCGCATCTCGAGGGCGAGGACGCCGCGAAAGCGCATCGGTGCCTTGAGCGGCAGGTAGAGAATCGGGCTGGCCGGCAGGGTGTTGGTGCCCTGGCCGGCTGCCTCGCCGTGGTCGAAGGCCCACTGGGCGATGCCCGGGTCGATCTCCGGAAAGCCGGCCGAGACCTGCGCCGGCACCTGCAGCCGATCCGCCGCGTCGGTCAGCAGGAAAGCCGCGCGCACGTCCATTTCCGTGGCGAGGAAGCGGCTGCCGATCGCGATGATCTGCTCCGCCAGCAAGGCTCCGGAAAGATCCCGCGACATCTCGTAGAGCGCCTTCACCCGGGCTTCCCGCCAGCCGGCGACATGCGCCTGATACTTGAAGCCGGCGGTGAGCTGGCCGATCACCAGCCCGACCACCAGCATCACCGCGAAGGTCATCAGGTACTGCATGTCGCCGACCGCGAAGGTGAAGCGCGGTGGAACGAAGAAGAAGTCGAAGATGGCCACGCCGAGGAACGAGGCGAGCACCGCCGGCCCGCGGCCGAAACGGACGGCGACCGCCACCACCGCGAGCAGGAAGACCATCACGATGTTCGCCAGGTCGAAGAAGGGATAGAGCGGCATCGCGACCAGTCCGGCCAATCCGCACACCGCGGCGCTCAGCACGTAGGCTGGCCAGTCCGCGGGGGTGGTCCGTTCCCGGGCGGGCCGCTCCTCCCGGGAGGTTGCCCGCTCGGCCCGGGCCACCTGGATCACGTCCAGGTCCGCCGCCAGGCGGCCGATCCGGTCGGCGACGGAGCGCCGCCAGAAGCGCCAGAGCGGCGGATCGTCGCGTCCCACCACGATCCGCGACAGGTTGTGCATCCGCGCGTAGCGGACGGCCTCGTCCTCCATGTGGGTGCCCGAGAGGGTGGCAGTCTGGGCGCCGAGCTCCTGGGCCAGCCGCAGGGTCTTCAGGAGGCGCTCGCGGCCGGCCGGGGGAAGTCGTTGCAGGTCGGGCGTCTCCACATGGACCGCATGCCAGGAGGTTTCCAGCCGCCCGGCGATGCGCGCCGCGGTGCGCACCAGCTTCTCGCTGCCCGCGCCGGCGCCGATGCAGACCAGCAGGGCATCGCGGGTCTGCCAGACCGGCGTGACCAACTGCTCGCGGCGGTATTGCTGGACGTCCTCGTCCACCCGGTCGGCGGTGCGGCGCAGGGCCAGCTCGCGCAGGGCCAGCAGATTGCCCTTGCGGAAGAAGTTGCGGATCGCCCGCTCGGCCTGGTTGGGCAGGTACACTTTGCCTTCCCGCAGCCGTTGCAGCAGTTCGTCCGGCGGCAGGTCCACCAGCACCACCTCGTCCGCCTCGTCGAACACCCGGTCCGGCACGGTTTCCCAGACGCGGATGCCGGTGATCCCGCTGACCACGTCGTTGAGGCTCTCCAGGTGCTGCACGTTCACCGTGGAGTACACGTCGATGCCGGCGGCGAGCAGTTCCTCCACGTCCTGCCAGCGCTTGGGATGGCGGGAGCCGGCGACGTTGGCGTGGGCCAGTTCGTCGACCAGGATGAGCGCCGGTCGCCGGGCCAGCGCCCGGTCGAGGTCGAACTCCCGGAGTATCCGGCCGCGGTAAGGGATTTCCCGCAGATCGATATGCTCGATCCCCTCGGCCAGCACGGCCGTCTCCTGCCGGCCGTGGGTCTCCACCACGCCGATGACCAGGTCCACGCCCTGGGCGAGCTGCTGGCGGGCGGCGACCAGCATGGCGAAGGTCTTGCCCACGCCGGCCGAGGCGCCGAAGAAGATCTTCAGGCGGCCCCGCCCGGCTTGTGCCTCCTCCTGCCGGACCCTGGCCAGCAGCTCGTCCGGGTCGGGGCGACGCAGGGCCGGATCGGAGGACACTGGCATGGCTTTTCCTTGTCTGCGAAAAGTGCGGGCGGTCGAGAGGAGAGGACGGGCATCTGCGCCGTCGGCCAGTGGAACCCGCCGTTGCCGCCGCCGGGTGGCGAATGCGCGGCACAGACAGGCATGGTCGGCCAGGGCCGTTCGATGCCTTCAGTAGCGCGTCGAAAAGCCCGTGTAGACCTGGACGTCCGGCGTGTGCCTGTTCAGGCCGAAATTCGCGCCGACGTCCAGCTGCAGCGTCTTGGCGACCGAATAGGCGGCGGCGAAGTCGGCCGAATACTGGCTGTAGGTCCCGTGCGGTTCGAAATTGTTCGCCATCCAGACTTCGCCGTACAGCGTGAGCCGGGGCGTCACCGCGCCGCTCAGGTTCAGGGGGTTGACCAGGTTGACGTGGTAACCGTTCCGGTCCTCGTCGAGCAGCGCATCGATCTCCGGGCCGAGGGTCAGGGTCAGGTCGTGCGGCAGGGCGATGGTGATCGGCACTGCGAGGCCGCCTTCGACCCGCTCGTTGCCGATCCCGCGTTTCGCCGTGGGAATCTTGACGTAGGGAATGACCGCCGTGCCGACCGCGGCGCCCTTCTCCGTCAGGGTTCGCTTGTAACGCAGGTAGATGTCGCCGACGCCGTCCAGCCGGTGTTCGTCGGTGGTCTTGACCGACACGTAAGGTGCCCAGTTGAGTTCGACGTCGGACTTGTCGTCCAGGCCGTACTTCAGCGTCGGGTTGGGAACCGCCCAGGTGTCGGTCGTGACCCCATCGTCCCGGTAGTGGGTGAAGCTGAAGGCATCGCTTTCGATCTGCCAGAAGCCCGCGGCCACGGTGCAGGTGTTGTTGGCCTTGGTCGGGCGATCCGTGCACATCGGCGGATCTTCCGCCAGGGCGGTCGTCGACAGGAGCATCGCCACGGATGCGGTGAGGTAGATTCGACGCGACATGGGGCGCCTCCCTGTTGAGTTGCTGGACAGTCCGTTTCGAATACGCCGGCCGCTTGCGGCCTGTCGGTTCGCGTAAGCGGTAGATGGAAGGTAGTTCAATCCGGAATGCCGGCGCGGGTCGTTGTCGGAATCGACGAGCCGGTCGGAAACCGGTCCGCCAGACGGGCCATCATGGCCCCAGGGCATCCAGCGCGAGGTTGAGCTGCAGCACGTTTACCCGCGGTTCGCCGAGCAGCCACCACTGGCGGCCTTCGGCATGGCTTTCCACCAGAGACCTGACCCGTGCTTCGGGCAGGCCGCGGGCACGAGCCACCCGGGGCACTTGCCAGAGGGCCGCGGCCGGGCTGATGTGCGGGTCGAGGCCGCTGGCCGAGGCGCTGACCAGCTCCACCGGCACCGGTTGGCGGTTGCCCGGATCGGCGGCGCGCAGCGCCTCGATCCGCGCCGAGGCCGCCTCGACCAGGGCCGGATTGAGCGGGCCCTGGTTGGAGCCGGAGGAGGCGGCCGCGTTGTAGGGCCGGGGGGCGGTCGCCGAGGGGCGTCCCCAGAAGTATTGCGGCGCGCCGAACTGCTGGCCGATCAGGGCCGAGCCGACCACCCGGTTGCGGTCGTCGCGGATCAGGCTGCCGGCGGCCTGTTCGGGAAAGACCGCCCTGGCGATGCCGGTCACGGCGAGGGGATAGGCCAGGCCGGTGAGGGCGCTGAGCAGCAGGAACAGGCTGACGGCGGGGCGAACGAGGGTTTTCATGGGAGGGTCTCCGGATCAGGCCAGGCCGCTGGCGGCCAGCAGCAGGTCGATCAGCTTGATGCCGACGAAGGGCGCCAGGATGCCGCCGAGGCCGTAGAGGGTCAGGTTGCGGCGCAGCAGCACGGCCGCGCCGAGGGGCCGGTAGGGCACGCCCTTGAGCGCCAGGGGGATCAGGAAGACGATGATCAGCGCGTTGAAGATCACCGCCGAGAGGATCGCCGAGGCCGGGCTGGACAGCCCCATCACGTTCAGCGCGGCCAGCTGCGGGTAGGTGCCGACGAAGGCCGCGGGAACGATCGCGAAGTACTTGGCGATGTCGTTGGCGATGCTGAAGGTGGTCAGCGAGCCGCGGGTCATCAGCATCTGCTTGCCGGTCTCGACCACCTCGATGAGCTTGGTGGGGTTGGAGTCCAGGTCCACCATGTTGCCGGCCTCCTTGGCGGCCTGGGTGCCGCTGTTCATCGCCACCGCCACGTCGGCCTGGGCCAGCGCCGGGGCGTCGTTGGTGCCGTCGCCGGTCATCGCCACCAGGCGGCCTTCGGCCTGGTACTGGCGGATCAGCGCCAGCTTGGCCTCCGGCGTGGCCTCGGCGAGGAAGTCGTCGACCCCCGCCTCGGCGGCGATGGCGGCCGCGGTGATCCGGTTGTCGCCGGTCACCATCACCGTCTTGATGCCCATCCGGCGCAGTTCGGCGAAGCGCTCCTTGATGCCGCCCTTGACGATGTCCTTCAGCTCGACCACCCCCAGCACCCGCTTGTCCTCGGCGACCACCAGCGGCGTGCTGCCGCGCCGGGAGACCTCGCCGACCTGGATGGCCACGGAGCGGGGCAGGCTGCCGCCGAGGCTTTCCACGTGCATGCGGATCGCCTCGGCGGAACCCTTGCGGATCTGCCGGCCGGCCAGGTCCACGCCGCTCATGCGGGTCTGCGCGGAAAAGTGGATGAAGTGGGCGTCCAGGGCGTGGATGTTGCGTTCCCGCAGGTTGTACTGCTGCTTGGCGAGCACCACGATGCTGCGCCCTTCCGGCGTCTCGTCGGCGAGGGAGGCCAACTGGGCCGCGTCGGCCAGTTCCGCCTCGCGTACCCCCTCCGCCGGCAGGAAGGCCGAGGCCTGGCGGTTGCCGAGGGTGATGGTGCCGGTCTTGTCCATCAGTAGCACGTCCACGTCGCCGGCGGCCTCCACCGCGCGCCCGGAGGTGGCGATCACGTTGGCCTGCAGCATGCGGCTCATGCCAGCCACGCCGATCGCCGAGAGCAGGCCGGCGATGGTGGTGGGGATCAGGCACACCAGCAGGGCGACCAGCACGGTGATGCCCACCGGGCTGCCGGCGCCGGTGGCGTCCACGGCGAACAGCGAGAAGGGCAGCAGGGTGACGGTGACGCCGAGGAAGACGATGGTCAGGGCCACCAGCAGGATGGTCAGGGCGATCTCGTTGGGGGTTTTCTGGCGCCTGGCGCTTTCCACCATGGCGATCATGCGGTCGACGAAGGTCTCGCCCGGATTGACGGTGACCCGCACGACCAGCCAGTCGGAGAGCACCCGGGTGCCGCCGGTGACCGCCGAGAAGTCGCCGCCCGACTCGCGGATCACCGGCGCCGATTCGCCGGTGATCGCCGACTCGTCCACCGACGCCACGCCCTCGATCACCTCGCCGTCGGCGGGGATCAGCGCGCCGGCCGGATCGCCGGCCTCGACCAGCACCACGTCGCCCTTGCGCAGCTCGCTGCCGCGCACCGACTGCCACTCGGCGCCGTAGTGCGGCTCGATCAGTTTCCTGGCCCAGGTTTCCTGCTTGATCCCGCGCAGGGAGGCGGCCTGGGCCTTGCTGCGGCCTTCGGCGAGCGCCTCGGCGAAGTTGGCGAACAGCACGGTGAACCACAGCCACAGGGTCACCGCGAGGATGAAGCCGGCCGGCGCCTCGCCTGCGCCGCTCAGGGCCTGCAGCCAGAGCAGGGTGGTGAACAGGCTGCCGACGTAGACCACGAACATCACCGGGTTGCGCCACTGCACGGCCGGATGGAGCTTGCGCAGGGCCTCGCCGATGGCCGGCAGCAGCAGGGCCGGGTCGTAGAGGGGAAAGGTCTTCTTGGTCATGGGGGTTTCCTCAGGCATCCATCCACAGCGCCAGGTGTTCGACGACCGGGCCCAGGGCCAGGGCCGGCACGTAGTTGAGCAGGCCGAACAGCAGCACGGTGCCGATCAGCAGGGCCACGAACAGGGGGGTATGGGTGGGCAGGGTTCCGGCGGTCGCGGCGATCCGTTTCTTGGCGGCGAGGGCGCCGGCCATGGCCAGTACCGGGACGATCACCCCGAAGCGCCCGAGCCACATGACCGCCGCCAGCAGCAGGTTGTAGAACGGGGTGTTGGCGGACAGGCCGGCGAAGGCGCTGCCGTTGTTGTTGCCCGCCGAGGTGAGGGAGTAGAGGATCTCCGAGAAACCGTGGGCGCCGGGGTTGGCGATACCCGCCCGGCCGGCTTCCGTGCTCACCGCGAGGGCCGTGCCGAGAAGCACCAGCAGGGGGGTGACGAGGATGGCGAGGGCGCTCATCTTCATCTCGTGGGTTTCGATCTTCTTGCCCAGGTACTCGGGGGTGCGGCCGATCATCAGGCCGGCGATGAACACCGCCAGGACGGCGAACACCAGCATGCCGTAGAGGCCGCTGCCGACGCCGCCGAACACCACCTCGCCGAGTTGCATGTTGGCCAGCGGCACCAGGCCGCCCAGCGGCGTGAAGGAGTCGTGCATGGCGTTCACCGCACCGCAGGAGGCGGCGGTGGTGATAGTCGCGAAGAGCGCCGAGTCGGCGATGCCGAAGCGGGTTTCCTTGCCCTCCATGTTGCCGCCGGCCTGCCCGTCGCCGGCCGCCTGATCCACGCCGAGGGCGGCCAGGCGCGGGTTGCCCTGCTGCTCGAAGCTCATTGCCGCCCCGGCGGCGACCACGAACAGCAGGGTCATCGCCGTCAGGACGGCCCAGCCCTGGCGGGTGTCGCCGACCATGCGCCCGAAGGTGACGCAGAGCGCCGCGGGAATCAGGAAGATCGCCAGCATCTGCACGAAGTTGGTCAGAGGGGTGGGGTTCTCGAAGGGATGGGCCGCGTTGGCGTTGAAGAAGCCGCCGCCGTTGGTGCCCAGCATCTTGATCGCCTCCTGGGAGGCCACCGGCCCCATCGCCAGCAGCTGCGGCCCGGACTGGGCCGGATCGAGGGTGGCTGCCTCGCGGTAGGCGTCGAAATTCTGGATGACGCCCTGGCCGACCAGAAACACCGCCATCGCCAGGGAAAGGGGCAAGAGCAGGTAGAGCGTGGCGCGGGTCAGGTCCACCCAGGCGTTGCCGAGCGTCGCCGCGCTGTGGCGGGCGAAACCGCGGATCAGGGCGATCGCCACCGCGATGCCGGTCGCCGCCGAGAGGAAATTCTGCACAGTCAGGCCGAGCATCTGCACCAGGTAACCCAGGGTCGATTCCCCGGCGTAACCCTGCCAGTCGGTGTTGGTGACGAAGCTCACCGCCGTGTTGAACGCCGAGTCCGGCGCGACGGCAGCCATCTGCTGGGGGTTCAGGGGCAGCACGGCCTGCAGGCGCTGCAGCCCGTAGACGGCCAGTACGCCGAGAACGTTGAACAGCAGCAGCGCCAGGGCATAGCGCAGCCAGCCCATTTCCTCGTCGGGACGCACGCCGCACAGGCGGTAGAGACCGCTCTCCAGCGGCCGCGTCCAGCGCAGCCGGCCCTCCATGAGGTGCGCGATGTAGAGGCCCAGGGGTTTCGTCGTCGACAGCAGGACGGCCAGGAAGGCCCCGAGCAGCAGCCAGGCATGCAGGCTCATGAAAAGTCCTCCGGCTTGAGGAGGGCTGCCAGCAGATAGACCAGCAGGCCGGCGGCCGCGACGCCGCCCAGCACATAGGGCCAGCTCATCGGCGGCCTCCCAGGCGGTCGCAGCCGACCGCCAGTCCCACCGCCAGCGCGAAGAGCAGGCCGATGGCGCCCAGGTAGACGAGATCCATGAATCCTCCTTGCGGATTCGCTCAATCGGTACTGGTCATGCTAGGCAGGGCGCTATCAAAAGGTTCGAAAAAAGACGGGGCGGCGGATAAAGAACCTATAAAAAACCGGCGAAAGCTTCGGCCGACGGGATTCTTTACCCGACGCTTACCCAATCCTGACCCCACCCTTGCGTCCCGACTGGCACCATCGGCGGTTGTTCCGATCGTTGCGGGAGTCGTGCAAATGCCGAAATCCATCTTCTTGCGTCTTTCCCTGCCGTTGGTCTTCGGTGCCGCGCTGGCCGCCTGCGCCGGGCGTCCCGAACCGCCCGGGCCGCCCGGTGAAAGCCTCGAGCGTTACCAGGAGGGCGCCTATAGGCCGGCCGCGCGGCTGCCGGTGCGCGGCTGGGATGCCGAGTGGCAGGTCGCCGGGCAGGTGGTCGAGGTCAGCTGGATGGTGCCGGAGCAGGCCCAGGGCGCACCGCTGATCCTCTACCTGCCGGGGCTCGGCGAGGGCAGCCGGGCCGGTGCGCAATGGCGCCGGGCCTGGGCCGAGGCCGGCTACGCGGTGCTCTCGGTACAGCCGCAGCCCTACGGTCGGGCGGTCTATTCCACTCCCGAGGCGCAGGCGGGGGTGTTTCGTTCCCTGGCGCAGAAAAGCTTTGCCGAGCCGGCCCTGGCGGCGCGCATCGCGGTGCTCGACCAGGTGCTGGCGGAGCTGCGCAGCCGGGCGAAGGCCGGCGAGCCGAGCCTGGCCGGCGTCGACTGGCAGACGCTGGCGGTGGCCGGCTTCGACCTCGGCGCGCAGACCGCCGCCGCCCTGGCCGGCGAGCGCGCGGCCGGGGAAGCGGCGCCGGTCGGCTGGCAGCCGAAGGCGGCGATCCTGCTCAGTCCCTACGTGGCCGAGGAAAGCGGAGTCGGGCGTTTCGGACGCATTGGCACGCCGCTGCTGGCGGTCACCGGGCCGCGCGACGAAGACCCCTTCGGCTGGGTGGACCCGCCATCCCGCCGCCAGCGGCTCTGGCAGGGACTGCGGGTATCCGGCAGCTATCAGCTGGTTGCCGACGAAGCCACGCACCGCGTGCTGGGCGGCTCGTTCGAGGTCATGCCGGGGCCGGGCGGCGGACGCGAAGGCGGACGTCCGGCGGGTGGGCGAGCTGAGGGCGGCGGAGGACCCGGCGGAGGCGGCGGCGGGCACGGAGGCGGAGCCCCAGGCGGTGGCGGAGAGGGGGGCGGGCGCGGCGGTCGTCCCGGCGGCAAGGGCGGCGGTCCCGGCGGGGGCAGTCGGCTGGGCCACGGCCAAGGGGCGGAGGAGCGCGTCGATCCGCGTCAGATGACCAGCCTGCTGACGCTCAGCCTGGCCTTCCTCGACGCCCGGGTGCGCGACGCCGCGCCGGCCCGCCTGTGGCTGGAGCGCGATGCCGCCCAGTGGCTGGAAGCGACCGGCCGGCTCGAACGGAAGCCATAGGGCCTGCTGACACTACTACACGGCCGCGACGGAGCCCGTTTTTGCGCGAGGCTAGGCGCGAGACGCGAAGTTTGGTCGTTCCAAATGAGCCGTCGAGCAACGACACATCGCGCAAAAACAGGCCCGTCCCTTCGGGTTGCGCGGCAAATGGCGCCATGCGTCGTTGCGGGACTTGGCAAGGGAGCGCCATTCCCTGCGTCCCGCGCCTAGCCTGGCGCCATTTGGCGCAGCAACGCGGTTCGTGAAGTAGTGTCAACAGGCCCTATCCTGGCCGGCCAGCTCGCGCATCCGCTGCAGCACGGCGTTCAGGCCGTTGCTGCGCGACGGCGAGAGCTGGCGGGACAGGCCGAGGCGGGCGAACCAGTCGGGCAGGTCCACCGCCTGCAGCTCTTCCGCCGTCAGCCCCTCGACCCGCGCCAGCAGCACGGCCAGCAGACCGCGCAGCAGGCGCGCATCGCTGCCGGCGCGAAAATGCCAGCGGCCGTCCTGCCGTTCGCCGAGCAGCCAGACCTGGCTTTCGCAGCCGTGCACCCGATGGGCCTCGCAGCGTTCCTCGTCGCCCAGCGGCTCCAGGCGCTCGCCCCACTGCAGCAGCAGGCGCGCGCGCTGCTCCCAGCCGGGGCATTGGGCGAAGGCTTCCAGGGCCTCGCATGCGGCGGCGGGCAGGTTCATCGCAGCAGCGCCAGGGCGTGGTGGAGGGCGGCGAAGAAGCGCTCCAGATCGTCCCCTTCGCTGTACAGACCGAGCGACACGCGCAGCGCGCCGGTCCGGCCGAGGCAGCGCAGCAGCGGCATGGCGCAGTGCTGGCCGGCGCGCACGGCGATGCCCTGTTCGCCGAGCAGCTGCGCCAGGTCGGCGTTGTGCACGCCCTCCACGACGAAACTGGCCAGCGCGGTGTGCGGCTCGGCGAGCAGCTGCAGGCCGTCGAAGGCGCGCAGCCCGGCGAGCAGGCGCGCGTGCAGGGCTGCCTCGTGGGCGGCGACGGCTTCGCCGTCCAGTCCGTCGAGATAGTCGAGGGCGGCGCCGAGGGCGATGGCCGGACCGATCGCCGGGGTGCCGGCCTCGAAGCCCAGCGGTGCGGGGCGAAAGCGCGCGCTGTGGTAGTCGGCCTGCTGGACCATCTCGCCGCCGAACTGCCAGTGGCGCAGGCGCTCCAGCGCCAGCGGGCGGCCGTAGAGCACGCCGATGCCGTCCGGGCCGTAGAGCTTATGCGCGGAGAACACGTAGAAGTCGCAGGCCAGCGCCTGCAGGTCGTGGCGGCCGTGGACCACGCCCTGGGCGCCGTCGACCACGCTCAGCGCGCCTTGGGCGCGGGCCAGGGCGAGCAGCGCCTCGAGCGGCTGCCAGCGGCCGAGCACGTTGGACAGCTGGCTGACCGCGAGCAGTCGGGTGCGCGGGCCGATCAGTCGCTCGGCCTGCTCCAGGTCGATGTCGCCGGCGGCATCCAGCGGCAGCACCACCAGCTCCAGGCCGCGACGCTGCGCCAGCTGCTGCCAGGGCAGCAGGTTGGCGTGGTGCTCCAGGGCGCCGACGGCGATCTGGTCGCCCGCGGCGAACAGGTGTTCGAGGCCGTAGGCGAGCAGGTTGATCGATTCGGTGGCGCTGCGGGTGAAGACGATCTGTTCGGCGCTGTCGGCATTCAGCCAGGCGGCGACCTTCGCCCGTGCGCCCTCGAAGGCCAGGGTGGCGCGCTCGCCGGGGGCGTGCTGGGCGCGGTGCACGTTGGCCGCGCCGCCGGCGTAGTAGCCGAGCAGGGCGTCCAGCACCGCCTGCGGCTTCTGCGCAGTGGCGGCGCTGTCCAGGTAGGTCTGGCAGTCCCGGCCGAAGGCGGCGAAGGCCGGAAAGTCGGCGCGCCAGGGTGAAGGAAGGGACATGGTCGGCGCTGCTGTGATGATGAAGGAAATCGGCAAAATCGCCGGCGATCACTGATTGGAGCGATGCAATCCAGTGTAGGAGCGAGCCTGCTCGCGATCCAGGCCGTTCGGGCACATCGCCAGCAGGCTGGCTCCTACGTTCGGGCGCTGCGAATCAGTTGTGGGCGTGCAGCGCTTCGTTCAGCTCGATGGCCGACTTGTGGGTCTTGCACTCCACCGCGCCGGTCAGCGAGTTGCGGCGGAACAGCAGATCCGGCTGGCCGGCCAGCTCGCGGGCCTTGACCACCTTGACCAGCGCGTCCTTGCCGTCGAGCAGGTTGACCTTGGTGCCGGCGGTGACGTAGAGGCCGGACTCCACGGTGTTGCGGTCGCCCAGCGGGATGCCGATGCCGGCGTTGGCGCCGATCAGGCAGCCCTCGCCGACGGAGATGACGATGTTGCCGCCGCCCGACAGGGTGCCCATGGTCGAGCAGCCGCCGCCGAGGTCGGAGCCCTTGCCGACGAACACCCCGGCCGAGACGCGGCCCTCGATCATCCCCGGACCTTCGGTGCCGGCGTTGAAGTTGACGAAGCCCTCGTGCATCACCGTGGTGCCCTCGCCGATGTAGGCGCCCAGGCGGATCCGCGCGCTGTCGGCGATGCGCACCCCGGACGGCACCACGTAGTCGGTCATCTTCGGGAACTTGTCCACCGAGAAGACTTCCAGCAACTCGCCCTTCAGGCGCGCTTCCAGCTGGCGGGCCGGCAGTTCGGCGAGGTCGATGGCGCCCTGGCTGGTCCAGGCCACGTTGGGCAGCAGCGGGAAGATCCCGGCGAGGTTCTGCCCGTGCGGCTTGACCAGCCGGTGGGAGAGCAGGTGCAGCTTGAGGTAGGCCTCCGGGGTGGAGGTCGGCGCGGTGTCCTCGGCCAGCAGGGTGGCGACCAGCGGCTTCTGGGCCTCGGCCAGGCGGGTGAGTAGCGCGGACTGGACCGGGTCGATGCTCTTCAGCGCCTTGGCCAGCTCGGCGGCCCGGTCGGTGTCGATGGCGATCGCCTGGTTGCCGCCTTCGTAGCCGAGGATCGGCGCGGCCGCGGCGACCAGCTCGGCGGCCGGCGTGAGCAGCGGCAGGGCGTAGAAGACTTCCAGCCAGGCGCCCTGGCGGTTCTGGGTGCCGATGCCGAAGGCCAGGCTGAACAGGGTAGTGGACATGGGGGCGTTCCTTGTTGCTGATTCGTGAGGGCGCGGGCTTCAGGCCAGCGCGGCGGAGTAGAGGTCCGGCTTGAAGCCGACCAGGGTGCGCTCGCCGAGATCGAGCACCGGGCGTTTGATCATCGAGGGCGCGGCGAGCATCAGCTCGATGGCCTTGGCCTGATCAAGATCGGCCTTCTGTGTGTCATCCAGTTTGCGGAAGGTGGTCCCGGCACGATTGAGCACGACCTGCCAGCCGTGCTCGGCACACCATTTCTCCAGATGGGCGCGGTCGATGCCGGCGCTCTTGTAGTCGTGGAAGCGGTAGGTCACACCCTGCTCGTCGAGCCAGGCGCGGGCCTTCTTCATGGTGTCGCAGGCCTTGATGCCGTAGAGGACCGGGGTTCCGTCTGTCATCTGGAGATCGTGTCGTCGGGAAAGAGGGCGGGAATTATGCCACGTCGAGTCCGCGCCGGCCGCAGATTGAAAGTGAACGCGAAGAAGCCGGCCGGGGGAAAAGACCCGGCCCCTTCGCAAATCCCGTTCAGACGCTACACTTCGTCCCCCCCTTTCGGTTCGCGACCGCACTCCACCGTTTCCCTGAAGGACCCGCATGCCCAGCCTGAACCGCATCCTCCTGATCAATACCCACCTCCAGGGCGTGGTGGAACTGGTCGTCGACGACCACACCAACATCTGCGGCACCAACGCCTCCGGCAAGACCACCCTACAGCGGCTGGTGCCGGTGTTCTACGGCGAGTACCCGAGCCGCGTGGTGCCGGCCACCCGCGACAGCTTCGAGCGCTGGTACCTGCCCACCGAGCAGAGCTTCATCGTCTACGAATACCAGCGCATGGACGGCCAGCTGTGCCAGAGCATTCTCGCCGCCAGCAGCGACGGCCGCGGCGTCGACTACCGGGTGGCGCACAAGGGCTTCGAGCTGGACGACTACATCAGGAGCCGCCAAGGCGACAGCATCGTCTGCCGCAGCATGAGCGAGCTGGGCCGCCACTTCCGCCAGAGCGGGGTGGCGGTCAGCAACCAGCTGAACACCCGCCAGTACCGCGCCATCATCCAGAACGACCGCAGCCTGCTGGCCGCCGACAGCCAGCGCAGCGAGCTGCGCCAACTGGCCCGGCAGTTCTCCCTGTGCGCCGGCGAGCACAGCCTGCGCCACATCGAAAAGCTGGTGCGCGCCGTGCACTCGCGCGAAGGCAAGATGGAGACCGTCAAGTCGATGGTCGCAGCGATCCTCGAGGAGGACGGCGTGGCGCCGCCGACCACCGGCCTCAGCCCGCAGAAGGTCGAGGACTGGATCCGCGACAGCCAACTGATCCAGGGCTTCGCCGCGCTGCGCCCGGAGTTCGCCCGCCTGGAGCACGACTTCGAGGAGCTGCAGGGCTGCGAGACGCGCCTGTCCGGCCTGCTGCAGGCCTTCCAGACCGATCAGCCGCTGCTGTTCGCCCGCCAGGAGCAGTTGCGCCTGAGCCTCGAGCAGACCGGCTTCGAGCTCAAGCTGCTGGAGGACAACTGGAAGGACGAGCGCGACGCCCTGAGCCTCGAACTGTCCCAGGTGCAGGGGCGCATCGAGAGCGCGGAAACCCAGCTCGAGCACATCGAGGAGCAGTACCAGGGCTACCTGGAGGCCGACATCGACCAGGCCAAGGCCGATCTGGAGAAACTCGACGGCTGGCGGCTGGAGCTGGACAACCACAAGGAGCGCCTGCGCCTGCTCACTGAGCAGCACGCCGACGTGCAGAACGCCTACCTTGAGCGCAAGCAGATCATCCAGGAGCGCCAGCAGGAAGCCCTCGACCGCCTGCACGAGCAGGAAGGCCGGGTGCGCGACGAACTGGCCGAGCGCAACCAGCAGAAGCACGACGCCCTGGCCCAACTCGACCGCTCCTTCGCCAATCGCCGCCAGGAAGCGGAAAGCGCCAGCCGCGAGCGCCGCCATGCCCTCGAACTGGAGCGCAAGGGGCTGGAGCAGCTGATTGACAGCTTCGCCTACAGCGAGGAGGAGGCGCTCAGCCTGGAGATCTTCGATCGCCGCCTGGAGGAGGCGGATGAGCAGCGCGACGCCGCCGCCCAGCAGCTGGAGGATCTGTCCCGGCAGGAACGCCTGCTGCTGCGCCAGCGCGAGGAGGCTGCCCAGCAGCTCGCCCAGGCCAGCCGCCGGGTCGCCGAACGCCAGCGCGAGCTGGACGCCGTCGAGCGCCTGCTCTACCCCGGCCAGCACAGCCTGCTGGAATTCCTGCGCCGCGAGCAGCCGGGCTGGGAGCAAAGCCTCGGCAAGGTCATCGAGCCGAGCCTGCTGCAGCGCAGCGATCTCAAGCCGACGCTGAGCGAAGCGCCAGCCGACAGCCTGTATGGCGTGCAGCTCGACCTCGCCGCGCTGGCCACCCCGGAGCACGCCGCCGGCGAGGCCGAGCTGCGCCACCGCGTGCAGCTGGCCAGCGACAACCTGCAGGATGCCCGCAACCAGCAGGAGCAGGTGGAGAGCCAGTTGGGCGAGCACAGCGCCGTGCTGGAGGAGCTGAACACCCGCCTGGTGGTGGCGCGCACCGCCCTGCTGACCTGCAAGGACAACCGCCAGCGCCTCAAGGAAGAGCGCGTCGCGCTCAAGGAACGCCTCGACGCCGCGCTCGCCGAGCGCCGCCAGGCCGCGCGCAAGCAGCTCGCCGGCCTCGATGCCGCCCTCGCCCAGCTCAAGCTGGAGCACGCGAGCCTCTTGGAGGAGCTGGACAGCCAGCACCGCGAGGCGCGCCTGGACACCAGCGCGCACTGGCAGCAGGTGATCGGCGATCTGGAGCAGCGCCTGACCCAGCTGCGCGGCCAGGTGGAGGAACAGCGCGCCCAGGGCAAGGCCGAGCTGGCCGCCTGCGAGCAGTGGTACCGCAACGAGCTGAAGTCGCGCGGCGTCGACGAGGCGCAACTGATCCAGCTGAAGAGCGGCATCCGCGAGCGCGAGCAGCGCATCCGCGACACCGAGGCGCGCCGCGCCGAGGTGCACCGCTACGAGGAGTGGTACGCGGTCACCTGGCTCAAGCGCAAGCCGCAGCTGCAGGAGGATCTGGTGGAGCGCAAGCGCGAGGCCACCGACCTCAAGCTGCGTCTGGATACCGCGACCCAGACCTTCAGGACCACCCGCGAAGGCCTCGAGCAGCAGCGTCGTCAGGCCCTGCAGGCCCAGGGCCAGGTCGGCGACCAGCTGGACGGCCTCAAGACCCTGATCAAGCGCCTGGGCGAACTCAAGCTGCCGCGCGACGGCCAGACGCCCGCCGGCGAGCTGGACGAACGCCTGCGCCTCGGCCAGGAGCTGTTGCAGGGCCGCGAGAACCTGCTCGGTGCCATCCGCCAGCACGTCGAGCGCTTCGACAGCCTGATCGCCGGCAAGTCTGGCTCCAGCCTGACCGAGACCTGGGAACGCAGCCGCGAGGAGTGCACCCTGGCCAGCGAGCGCGGTGTGCCGAGCCTCGACTACCGCCGCCTGGTGCCGGCGCTGGCCCAACTGCTCAACGAGTTGGTGCCGCAGAGCATCACCGCGCTGCGCGAGCAGGGGCGCATCTTCGGCAAGGATCTGTTCGACTACTTCGCGGTGCTGGCCGACATCGACCGGCGCATCGCCAGCCAGAGCGCCCGCATCACCCGCGAGGTCGGCGAGGAGCTGTTCCTCGACGGCGTGTCCAACTCGGCGGTGACCATCCGCTCGCGGATCACCGAACTGGAGTTCTGGCCGGAGCTGCGCGCCTTCGTGGCCGCCTACCGGGAATGGGAGGACAGCGGCTTCGCCGAACTGCCCGGCGAGGACTACACCGGCAGCATGCGCCGCGCCCTCGAGGTGCTCGGCCGCTCGGCGCTGACCAGCGGCATCGCCGGCCTGCTGGAGATCGAGCTGCGCCTGCGCGAGGGCAACAGCGATCTGGTGATCCGCACCGACCGCCAGCTCAACGAGTCGTCCAGCCATGGCATGGCCTACCTGATCCTCTGCAAGTTCCTGCTGGCCTTCACCCGCCTGCTGCGTGGCCCGTCGCCGGCCACCATCCACTGGCCGATCGACGAGCTGGGCACCCTGCACCACAGCAACGTGAAGAAGATCTTCGACGCCTGCGCCAGCAACGCCATCCGCATCCTCGGCGCCTTCCCCAACCCGGATTCCGAGGTGCTGGCGCTGTTCAAGAACCGCTACATCGTCAACAAGCAGACCCGCCGGCTGCAGGTGGTCAAGCCCCGCCTGGACGTGATCGGTGAGCGTCTGAAAGCCCGCCTGAGCGAGGAGAGCGTCTGATGCTGTCGAACAAGGGCAAAGTCATCGAGCGCCTGCTGCAGGGCGCCTTCATCTGCCGCACCAGCGATGAGGAAGCCTGGCGCTTCCTGAAGAATCCGGCCAACCGCGAGCAGGTCGACGACTACCTGGCCACCCTCAACCGCAGCGTGGCCACGGTTGGCGGCGGCGCCGAGGCCGAGGTGTTCTACTGCGCCTATCGCCAGCTCGGCGAGAGCGAGCGGCGCGTGGTCGGCCAGCAGTTCCGCGACGTGTGCAACGGCCTCACCCCGCTGGTCGAGTGGCTGCTGCTGGTCCAGGAGGCTGGTGCCCAGGACGCGCCGCTCACCGAGGGCAGCCCGATCCGTCTCAACGAGCTGCTGAGCATCGTCGAGGACACCCCGGCGTTCCGCGAGCAGCTGGCGCGCATCAGCCGCTACCGACTGTTCGGCTCCACCAGCTCGAGCGTGGACGCGCAGATCAAGCAGGTGTTCAAGAAGCTCTGCGAACTCGGCTACCTGCTGCGACCCAACCCGGAGAAGCAGATCTACCTCGGCACCGGCAAGCTGGACTACCTCTATGAGGTGATACGCTTCATCGACGAGGCCGAGGGCCTGGCGCTCGAGGAACGCGCCGAGCTCGCCAGCCAGGGGAGCCTGCTGTGAGCGGCAACCTGCACCAGGCCGGAGTGCGCTTCCTGCGCCAGCTGGGCCGCCACGCCGAGCCGATCATGGACGCCTACCTGTCCGGCTCGGTGCCGGACCAGGCGCTGGAGCCGGCGGTCGAGGAGCGCCTGGTCAAGGACGGCATCCTCTACCGGCCCGAGCCCGGCGCCGACCTGCACCTGCGCCGGGCGGTGCGCGCGCTACTGGAGGAGGCCCTGCGCGACGACCGCAACCGGCAGATCGACGCCAACACCGGCTCCGCCCTGGCCACCGTCAAGACCCTCGCCGCCCATTACAAGGAGGCCCGCCACCAGGGCGACTACGCCGCGGCGGACGCCTACCTGGTGGACCTCAAGGAGCACGTCTACAGCTTCAGCGAGGGTCTCGGCCACAGCGTCCGCGTGCTGTGGAGCCGGATCAACAACGAGTTCGGCTACGTCGGCAGCCTCGCCGCCAAGATCCGCGAGAACGAGCTGGCCCAGTCCCAGGTCAGCGAGTTGCTCGCCGGCCTCGAGCTGATCGACTTCAGTGAGCTGGCGGAAACCGCTGGCGAGCTGCGCGAGCTGCGCCGCCTGCTGGTCACCGGCCTGCAGCGCAACGTCAGCAGCTGCTGCCAGGAGCTGGGCGTGGTGCAGGGCCGCCTGCTCGAGCTGCTCGGCCGCTTCCGCAAGATCCAGGGGCGCACCCGCCTGCTGCGCGGCTGGCTGCTGCATGTCGAGCAGCAGCCCGACTATCGTCCCGGCAGCCACGCCGCGCTGCCGCAGATGCCGCAGCTGCTCAACCTCGCCGAGCCGCTGATCTCCCCGGCGGCGGTGAACATCCACGACAGCAGCCAGGAGGCCGAACTGCTCGCCCTCGCCGCGCAGATCCGCGCCCAGCGCGAGGAGCGCGCGAGCGCCCCGCTGGCCGAGGCCGGCGAGCTGGTGCTCGATGCGGTGGAAAGCTTCGAGGTGCAGCCCAGCCCGATCCAGCTTGCCGTGCAGGAGTACCTCTGCGAGGTGATCGTGAGCGGCAAGCCGGTATCGGGGCTGACCTGGTGGCACGCGCGCGCGCTGCCCTGGGACCCGGAAACCTGGCTTTACCAGGTGATCGGCGGCTACGAGGCGCTGCCCGACGAGCAGCGCGCCTGCTTCCAGCTCGACCCCGACGGCGAGGCGCATCCGGTGTTCAGCGGCAACTTCATCGTGCGGGATATCTCACTGTGGCTAGCCTGACCCGCAGCCACCACAACGCCGTGCACCGGCTGCTGCGCGAGCGTCTGGACAGGGTGGAGCTCAACCGCACCTGGCAGCAGCTCCACGCCCACTTCGAGCTGGGCCGCCCCGCGGGCAGATGGCTGCACTTCGACGCCGAAACGCGCCGGCTGCTGCAGCGCATGGCGCGGGATGAATGGGGCTTCGACCCGCTGGAGGGCGTGCCGGACGGCAGTCGCCGCGAAGTCGCCGCCCGTGCCGTCGACGAGAAGATCGCCCGCCGCCGCCCCGACGACGACTTCGTGCTGGTCAAGGGCACCTTGCCGGCACCGCTCCCGCCCCTCGCCCCCGGCCTCAGCCTGCGCGTGGCGCTGGAACGCCTGGACACCGCCGCCATCGTCCGGGTGGTGCTGATCGAGAACCTCGACAGGTTCGACGACTGGGAGGACTATCCGGCGCCGCCCGAACTGGCCGGCAGCCTGATCGTCTACCGCGGTCATCGCGGCCTGGCCCGGGGTGCCCGCCAGTTGCTGGAGGGACTGCCGCCCTCCACGCGGGTAATTGTCTTTCCTGACTATGATCCGGCCGGCCTGGCCATCGCCGCCGCCTTGCCACGCGCCGCTGCCCTGCTGCTGCCAGAGCTGGATGAAGCGCTGCTGGCCACCGGCAACCGTGCCCACTTCACCCGCCAGTTCCGTCAGGCGCGTCAGTTGGAAGATGCCGATCTGGAGGACTGGCAGGACGAGTGGCAGACAATGAAACGTCATGCGGTCAGCATCAAGCAGCAGCACATGCTGGCGCTCGGCGCTGTCCTGCGGCAGGTGCCACGTCGCTGAATCGAAAAGGTTTCCACCTCGACCATCGCACGGTCTCGCCGCTTCGCTCGGGGGAGTAGACTGGTCACCCCCTGGCTTCTCCCTCTCGCCCATGCAACTTCTCTACACCATCCTGATCATGCTGCTGGTCGTCGGCGGCACGCGCATCACGGCGCAGTTCATCCCGATTCCGCTGCCGCTCATCCAGATCCTCATCGGGGCCCTGCTGGCGCTGCCGGGCTTCGGTCTGCACGTGCGGCTCGATCCCGAGCTGTTCCTGCTGCTGTTCATTCCGCCGTTGCTGTTCGTCGATGGCTGGCGGATGCCCAAGGGCGAGTTCTGGCGGCTGCGCACGCCGATCCTGCTGTTGGCCTTCGGTCTGGTGCTGTTCACCGTGCTCGGCGCCGGCTGGCTGATCCATCTGCTCCTGCCGCAGATTCCCCTGGCGGCGGCCTTCGCCCTGGCGGCGGTGCTGTCGCCCACCGATGCCGTGGCGGTGTCGGCGATCGTCCACGGCCGCCTGCCGCGCACGCTGATGAACATCCTCCAGGGCGAGGCGCTGATGAACGACGCCTCCGGCCTGGTGGCCTTCAAGTTCGCCGTGGTCGCCGCACTGACCGGGGTGTTCTCTCCGGCCGAGGCCGGCCTGGAGTTCGTCCTGGTAGCCCTCGGCGGGCTGGTGGTCGGGATGGTCCTGAGTTCCGCGCTGGGGCGCTTTCGCGCCTGGATGATCGGTCTCGGCTGGGAGGAGCCGGCACCGCACGTGATGTTCATGCTGCTGCTGCCCTTCGCCGCCTATGTGGCGGCCGAACACCTGGGCGTCTCCGGGATTCTCTCGGCGGTGGCGGCGGGGATGCTGCAGAGCCGTCTCGACCTGCTGCCGCGGCAGACCACCACGCGGCTGCTCAACCGCAGCGTCTGGGCGCTGCTGGAGTTCACCTTCAACGGGCTGATCTTCCTGTTGCTCGGCCTGCAGCTGCCGGACATCGTCAAGGTTTCGGTCGGGGAGGGCGAACTGCTCTGGAGCAGCGCCGGACAAATGGCGATCTACGTGGGCCAGGTGTACCTGGCGCTGATGCTGCTGCGCTTCGTCTGGACCTGGCTCTACTGGCTGGTGTCCGGGGCGCTGCGCCGCTGGCGCGGCCTGCCGAGCGGCTTCGCCGGGCAGTCGTCGCTGCGCCTGGCCGCGCTGATCACGCTGAGCGGGGTGCGCGGCGCGGTGACCCTGGCCGGCGTGCTGTCGTTGCCGCTGCTGCTGGGCAGCGGTGCGGCCTTTCCGCAGCGCGACCTGCTGATCTTCATCGCCGCCGGGGTGATCCTGCTGTCCCTGGTGGTCGCCAGCCTGGGCCTGCCGCTGCTGCTGCGCGGCCTGCCGGCGGACAACGAGGAGGCGCGCCAGCTGGAGCTGCAGCGGCATCGGACGCGGACCGTCGAGGCGGCGATCCGCGCCCTGGAGGCGCAGAGCGATGAGCCCAGTCTGAACGCGGAGGGAATGGCGCTGGCGGCCGAGGTCAAGGCGAAGATCATGGCCGAGTACCGCCAGCAGCTGGCGCACGACGACTCCGGGGAAGCGCGGGCGCGGCTGCGCCAGATGAACGCGCTGGAACAGCGCCTGCGTCTGCAGGCGCTGCGCGCCCAGCGTCTGGAACTGTACCGCCTGCGCCACCGCCATCAGGTCGACGACGACCTGCTCGGCGAAATCCTGCGCGAGCTGGACATCAGCGAGGCGCGGCTGTACCGCGGTTGAGGGGCGGGGCGGAGCGCTGTGCGGTCCGCCCGCGAGGGCGGTTCAGCCCGCCCGGACGAAGTCGCGGATGCGCTCGGCGGCTTCCACGCACTCGGCCAGCGGCGCGACCAGCGCCATGCGCACGCGGTTGGCGCCGGGGTTGAGGCCGTCGACGCTGCGCGACAGGTAGCTGCCCGGCACCACGGTCACGTGCTCGCGGGCGAACAGCTCGCGGGTGAAGCTCTGGTCGTCCATCGGCGTGCGCGGCCACAGGTAGAAGCTGCCGTCCGGGCGCTGCACGTCGAGCACCGGCTGCAGCAGGCCGAGCACCGCGTCGAACTTCTCCCGGTACAGCACCCGGTTGGCACGCACATGGATCTCGTCGTTCCAGGCGGCGATGCTCGCCAGCTGGGTCGGTACCGGCATGGCGCAGCCGTGGTAGGTGCGGTAGAGCAGGAAGCTCTTGAGGATCTCGGCATCGCCGGCGACGAAGCCCGAGCGCAGGCCCGGCAGGTTGGAGCGCTTGGACAGGCTGTGGAATACCACGCAGCGGCGCAAATCGCTGCGACCCAGTTCGGCGCAGGCGGTCAAGAGGCCGGGCGGCGGGTTCTGCTCGTCGAAGTACAGCTCGCTGTAGCACTCGTCGGCGGCGATCACGAAGTCGTGCTCGTCGGCCAGGGCGATCAGTTTCTTCAGGGTCTCCAGCGGCACCAGGGCGCCGGTGGGGTTGCCCGGCGAGCAGAGGAACAGCAGCTGGCAGCGCTGCCAGACCTCGCTCGGCACCGCGTCGAAGTCGGGGTTGAAGCCGTTTTCCTCAAGGCACGGCAGGTAGTGCGGGGTGGCGCCGGCGAGCAGGGCTGCGCCCTCGTAGATCTGGTAGAAGGGGTTGGGGCTGACTACCAGGCCGTCGGCCTCGCGGTTCACCAGGGTCTGGGTGAAGGCGAACAGCGCCTCGCGGGTGCCGTTGACCGGCAGCACGTGGCGTGCCGGGTCCAGCCAGCCGGTCGGCACCCGGAAGCGCCGCTCGCACCACTGGGCGACGGCCTCGCGCAGTGCCGGCAGGCCGAGGGTGGTGGGATAGACCGACAGTTGCTCGAGGTTGGCGGTCAGGGCCTCGGCGACGAAGCTCGGCGAGCGGTGCTTGGGTTCGCCGATGGACAGGGCGATGGCCTTCTTGTTGGCCGGCGGCTGTACGCCGGCGAGCAGTGCGCGGAGCTTCTCGAAGGGGTAGGGTTGCAGCAGGTTCAGGGCGTCGTTCATGGGGCTTTCCTGGTGACCGCAGGCGGCGGGCCGTCCGTGAAGCGGGACGACCGCCGCCTTGTTCAAGGTTCAGATGCTGATGCGGCTCGGCTGGAGCTGGTTGTCGCCGTCCGACAGCTGCTCGACGATCGCCTGCTGCAGGCGGGCGCAGAACTCCGGATCGGACAAGGGCTGGTGGCGCGCGTCGGTGACGAAGAACACGTCCTCGACCCGCTCGCCGAGGGTGGCGATCTTGGCGTTCTGCAGCGACAGGTCGAACTCCAGGAAGATCTTGCCGATCCGCGCCAGCAGGCCCGGGCGGTCCGGGGCGATGATCTCGAGGATGGTCACCGGGCGCAGGGCGTCGTTGTGGATGGTGACCTGCGGCGCGAAGGCGAAGTGCTTGAGCTGGCGGGGCACGCGACGCTGGATGATGGTCGGGTAGTCGGCCGGATTGCGCAGGGCTTCCACCAGTCCCCGGCGGATCTCCTGGATGCGCGCCGGGTTGTCGCCGATCGAGCCGCCGTCGGCGTCGAGCACGATGTAGGTGTCGAGGGTGAACTGGCTGGTCGAGGTGATGACGCGGGCGTCGTGGATGCTCAGGTTGAGCTGGTCCATGGCGGCCACGGTCACGGCGAAGAAGTCGTGCTGGTCCGGCGCGTAGATGAAGATCTGGGTGGCGCCCTCGAACTCGCGCTGGGTGGTCTCCTTGATCAGCACCAGCGGCCCGGCGCTGTCGGGGTGCTGGAGGATCGCCTCGGTATGCCAGGCGATGTCGCTGGAGGTGTGGCGCAGGAAATAGTCGTCGCCCAGCTGCGACCACAGCTGCTCGGCGTCGTCGGGGTCGGTGCCGCTGCGCACCAGGATGTCCAGCGCGGCGCTCTGGGTCTGGAGGATCTGCTCCTCGCGGCCGACCGGATGCTCCAGGCCGCGGCGCAGGGCGTGCTTGGTCTCGGTGTAGAGCTGGCGCAGCAGGCTGGCCCGCCAGGAGTTCCAGAGGGTCGGGTTGGTCGCGTTGATGTCCGCCACGGTGAGCACGTAGAGGTAGTCCAGATAGGTCTGGTCGCGGACCTTCTGGGCGAAGTCGAAGATCACCTGCGGGTCGGAGAGGTCCTTGCGCTGGGCGGTGGTGGACATCAGCAGGTGGTTGCGCACCAGCCAGGCGATCAGCTGGGAGTCCCAGGTCGGCAGCTGGTGGCGCTGGCAGAAGGCCAGGGCGTCGGCGGCGCCGAGTTCCGAATGGTCGCCGCCGCGGCCCTTGCCGATGTCGTGGTAGAGCCCGGCCAGGTAGACCAGTTCGGGCTTGGGCAGCTTCTCGATCAGCTTGCTGGCCAGCGGGTATTTCTCCGCCAGCTCCGGCCAGAAGAGTTTGCGCAGGTGCTTGATCAGGTTCAGGGTGTGGGCATCGACCGTATAGATGTGGAACAGGTCGTGCTGCATCTGCCCGATGATATGGCCGAACTCCGGCAGGTAGCGGCCGAGGATACCGTAGCGGTTCATCCGCCGCAGGTTGCGGTGGATGCCCTGGCCGCTCTTGAACAGCTCGATGAACAGGTCGGTGTTGTGGGGATCGCGGCGGAAGGCGTCGTCGATCAGGTAGCGGTGGTCGCGCAGCAGGCGGATGGTGTCGGCGCGCACGCCCTTGATGGCCGGGTGCCGGGCCAGCAGCACGAAGATCTCCAGGAGAGCGGAGGGGGCTTCCTCGAAGACGGTCTCCTGCGTGACCTCCAGATAGCCGTCGCGCACCTGGAAACGCTCGTTCAGCGGCTGGACCTGGCCGACGGCGTCGCCGGCCAGGATGACTTCCTCGAAGTGCTGGAAGACCAGCTCGGTCAGCTCGGCGATGCCCATCACCACCCGGTAGTACTTCTGCATGAAGCGCTCGACCGCCAGCTTGACGTTGCTGTCCTCGTAGCCGAGCAGCCCGGCGATCTGCCGCTGGTGGTCGAACAGCAGACGATCCTCGGCGCGCCCGGCGAGCATGTGCAGGGCGTAGCGCACCTTCCAGAGGAATTCCTGGGATTCGGCGAGCAGGCTGTACTCGCTTTCCAGCAGGAAGCCCTGGTCGACCATGGCGTGCAGGTTGAGGGTGCCGAACTGGCGGCGGGCGATCCAGAGGATGGTCTGGATGTCGCGCAGGCCGCCGGGCGAGCCCTTGACGTTGGGTTCGAGGTTGTACTCGGTGTCGTTGTAGCGAGCGTGGCGGGCCTTCTGCTCGGCGCGCTTGGCGAGGAAGAAGGCCCGGCTCGGCCACATCCGCTGCGCGCTGGTGACTTCCTGCATGCGCTGGCGCAGGTGCTCGGGGCCGGCGATGACCCGGCTTTCCATCAGGTTGGTGATCACCGTCAGGTCGGCCTGCGCCTCCTCGGCGCATTCGGCCAGCGAGCGCACGCTCTGCCCGACCTCCAGGCCGATGTCCCAGAGCAGGGTGAGGAAGCCCTCGATCGGCTCGCGGAAGATCTCGTGATCGGCACCGTCGAGCAGGATCAGCAGGTCGGTGTCGGAGAAGGGATGCAGTTCGCCGCGGCCGTAGCCGCCGACGGCGACCAGGGCAATGTCGGCATCTTCGCTCCAGTCGAAGCGATTCCAGGCCAGGGCGAGGATCTGGTCGACGAACCAGGCGCGGTCCTCGATCAGCCGGCGGATGTCGCGGCCTTCCCGGAAGCGTGCGTCGAGCACCTCCCGGGCGCGACGCAGCGCCTTCTTGAAGGCGGCGATAGGGCTGGACTTGAGGGCCAGTTCCGCCTGGAACTGCCCGGGATCGAACAATTCGGGATCGACCTGCGGCATGGCGTCACCTTCCGGGGAGCGAGAGAGCGATGTTCATGGGCACGCTCGGATCAGCGCGGGGTGCGCGCAATCGTGTCGTCGCGACGCAGGGTGAGGATCTCGTAGCCGTCGGCGGTGACCAGCAGGGTGTGCTCCCACTGGGCGGACAGCTTGCGGTCCTTGGTGATGGCGGTCCAGCCGTCGCCGAGCAGGCGGGTTTCCGAGCGGCCCTGGTTGATCATCGGCTCGATGGTGAAGGTCATGCCTTCCTTGAGTTCCAGGCCGGTGCCGGCGCGGCCGTAGTGGAGCACCTGGGGCTCCTCGTGGAACACCGCGCCGATGCCGTGCCCGCAGTATTCGCGGACCACCGAGAAGCCGTTCTTCTCGGCGTGCTTCTGGATCGCCTCGCCGATGTCGCCCAGGTGGGCGCCCGGGCGGACCAGTTCGATGCCCCTGTACAGGCACTCCTGGGTCACTTGGCACAGGCGCTTCGCCCAGTCCGGCACGTTGCCGACCAAGAACATCATGCTGGTGTCGCCGTGGTAGCCGTCCTTGATCACCGTGATGTCGAGGTTGACGATGTCGCCATCCCTCAGCGGCTTGTCGTTGGGAATGCCGTGGCAGACCACGTGGTTGACCGAGCTGCAGATCGACTTGGGAAAGCCCTTGTAGTTGAGCGGCGCGGGGATGGCGCGCTGCACGTCGACGATGTAGTCGTGGCAGAGGCGGTCCAGCTCCTCGGTGGTGACGCCGGGCTTGACGTGTTCGCCGATCATTTCCAGCACCTCGGCGGCCAGGCGGCCGGCCACGCGCATTTTTTCGATTTCCTCGGGCGTCTTGATGGTGACGGTCATGCGGGTTCTCTCTCGGCGCCTGAGGCGCAAGGCATTCAATCGGAAAACGGCGATGATAAACCAAATCGCCCGGGCGCCGCGCGGCGGGACGCCGCGGATGGACTGGCCGCTTGGCGGTCGGCCGGTAGCCGGCGCCCGGCTTTTGTGCTATAAAACGCGCCGCTTGGCGGGCCCCCGGTCCGCGGGCATGAACCCCACACACGTATCGGCACGGTATCCTGGGTGCCCGCAAGGGTTGGATATCGGGATGCGTGGAGGCCTAACCCGATTCGATCGAGGAATTGAAATGTCCCAAGTCAACATGCGCGACATGCTGAAGGCTGGCTGCCACTTCGGCCACCAGACCCGTTACTGGAACCCGAAGATGGGCAAGTACATCTTCGGCGCGCGCAACAAGATCCACATCATCAACCTGGAAAAGACCCTGCCGATGTTCAACGAAGCCCTGAGCTTCGTCGAGAAGCTGGCCTCGGGCAAGAACAAGATCCTGTTCGTCGGCACCAAGCGTTCCGCCGGCAAGCTGGTCCGTGAGCAAGCAGCCCGTTGCGGCATGCCCTACGTCGACCACCGCTGGCTGGGCGGCATGCTGACCAACTACAAGACCATTCGCGCCTCCATCAAGCGCCTGCGCGAACTGGAAATCCAGTCCCAGGACGGCACCTTCGCCAAGCTGACCAAGAAAGAGGCGCTGATGCGTTCTCGCGATCTGGAGAAGCTGGAGCGCAGCTTGGGCGGCATCAAGGAGATGGGCGGTCTGCCGGACGCGATGTTCGTGATCGACGTCGACCATGAGCGCATCGCCATCACCGAAGCCAACAAGCTGGGCATCCCGGTCATCGGCGTGGTCGATACCAACAGCAGCCCCGAAGGCGTCGACTACATCATCCCGGGCAACGACGACGCCATCCGCGCCGTGCAGTTGTACCTGAGCGCCGTGGCCGACTCGGTGCTGAGCGGTCGTCAGAATGCCGGCATCGGCGCCGCTGACGAGTTCGTCGAGGAAGTCGCTGGCTCCGAGGCCGCGGAAGGCTAAGCGGGACGCCAGCTGGTACCCGCTGCGCAAAAAGGGGGCTAGGCCCCCTTTTTGCCACCTTCATATCCGAATATCTGAGACGCCCGATCCAGCGGGCGGAAAAATCTATTCAAGAGGATTGCGAACATGGCAGAGATTACTGCGGCGCTGGTCAAGGAACTGCGCGAACGTACCGGCCAGGGCATGATGGATTGCAAGAAGGCCCTGACGGCCGCCGGTGGCGACATCGAGAAGGCCATCGACGACATGCGTGCCGCCGGTGCGATCAAGGCGGCCAAGAAGGCCGGCAACATCGCTGCCGAGGGCTCCATCGCGGTCAAGGTGGCCGATGACGGCAAGGCGGCGGTGATCGTCGAGGTCAACTCCCAGACCGACTTCCTGGCCCTGCAGGACGATTTCAAGGCCTTCGTCGCCGCCAGCCTCGAGAAGGCCTTCGCCGACAAGCTGACCGACGCCGCTCCGCTGATCGCGGCCCAGGAGTCGGCGCGCGAGGCTCTGGTGGCCAAGTGCGGCGAAAACGTCAACATCCGCCGTCTGACCCGTGTCGAGGGCGACGTGGTGGGTGCCTACCTGCACGGTCACCGCATCGGCGTTCTGGTCACCCTGAAGGGCGGCAGCGTCGAGCTGGCCAAGGAAATCGCCATGCACGTGGCGGCCAGCAACCCGCAGTTCCTGAGCCCGTCCCAGGTTTCCGAGGAGGCGATCGCCAAGGAGAAGGAAATCTTCCTGGCGCTGAACGCCGACAAGATCGCCGGCAAGCCGGAAAACATCGTCGAGAACATGGTCAAGGGCCGTATCGGCAAGTTCCTCGCCGAAGCCAGCCTGGTCGAGCAGCCGTTCGTCAAGGATCCGGAAGTCAAGGTGGGCGATCTGGCTAAGAAGGCCGGGGCCGAAATCGTCTCCTTCGTCCGTTACGAAGTGGGCGAGGGCATCGAGAAGGCGGAAGTCGACTTCGCTGCCGAAGTGGCCGCCCAGCTCGCTGCCAGCCAGCAATAAGACGGCTTCGATTCCGTCGTTCCGACCAGAGGCTGCCCGCTCGCGCGTGCAGCCTCTTTGTCGACTGGCGGCGCGGTTTGCCGGCCCGGCCCGTGGAGCAGGGCGTGGCGATGGGGCATTCCCGACCGCGATGCCAGAGTCGAGCGCTACAGCCGATTTACACGGGCTGTCGGGTGGCGCAACCGCTCGCCGGGTTGCCTCCCGACTGCCGGTCCGCGCGGGTGCCGGCGCGGAGCAACGACAGGCACGCGTGCCTGCCCCGATTGATTAGATAGAGCCGCAGGAGAGATACGCAATGGCCCAGCAGGTGAGTGGTCGTCAACCTCGCTATAAACGCATTCTGCTCAAGCTCAGCGGCGAAGCTTTGATGGGCTCCGAGGAGTTCGGCATCGATCCCAAGGTGCTGGACCGCATGGCGCTGGAGGTCGGCCAACTGGTCGGCATCGGCGTGCAGGTCGGTTTAGTGATCGGGGGCGGCAACCTGTTTCGCGGTGCCGCGCTGTCCGCCGCCGGCATGGATCGGGTCACGGGCGATCACATGGGCATGCTGGCCACGGTGATGAATGCCCTGGCCATGCGCGACGCCCTGGAGCGCTCCAATATCCCGGCGACCGTCATGTCGGCGATCTCCATGGTCGGCGTGACCGACCACTACGACCGGCGCAAGGCCATGCGCCATCTGGTTTCCGGCGAGGTGGTGATCTTCGCCGCCGGAACCGGCAATCCCTTCTTCACCACGGATTCCGCGGCCTGCCTGCGCGCCATCGAGGTCGACGCCGATCTGGTGCTCAAGGCTACCAAGGTGGACGGTGTCTACACGGCCGACCCCTTCAAGGATCCGAATGCCGAGAAGTTCGAGCACCTGACCTACGACGAGGTGCTGGATCGCAAGCTGGGCGTGATGGATCTGACCGCCATTTGTCTGTGTCGCGATCACAAGATGCCGCTGCGCGTCTTCAATATGAATAAGCCGGGTGCCCTGCTGAACATTGTGGTTGGCGGCGCCGAAGGAACCCTGATCGAGGAAAGCAAGCATGATCAATGAGATCAAGAAGGACGCGCAGGCGCGCATGAAGAAGAGCCTGGAGTCCCTGGAGCACGCCTTCGCCAAGATCCGTACCGGGCGTGCCCACCCGAGCATCCTGGACGGCGTCATGGTTTCCTACTACGGGGCCGACACGCCGTTGCGCCAGGTCGCCAACGTGGTCGCCGAGGATGCCCGCACCTTGGCACTGACCGTGTTCGACAGAAGCATGATCCAGGCGGTGGAGAAGGCCATCATGACCTCCGACCTGGGCCTCAACCCGGCGACTGCCGGCACCACCATCCGCGTACCGATGCCGGCACTGACCGAGGAAACCCGCAAGGGTTATACCAAGCAGGCGCGTGCCGAGGCGGAGAACGCCCGGGTCGCGGTGCGCAACATCCGCCGCGATGCCTTGGCCCAGCTCAAGGATCTGGTCAAGGAGAAGGAGATCAGCGAGGACGACGAGCGCCGCGCGGCCGACGAGGTGCAGAAGCTCACCGACAAGGCCGTCGCCGAGGTCGACAAGGCTTTGGAGGCCAAGGAGGCCGACCTGATGGCCGTCTGATGGCGGCCGCTACGGGGAACGCCATGGACAAGTACGAGAGCGCTGCTCCGGCCGTGGTGCCGCGCCATGTCGCAATCATCATGGACGGCAACAACCGCTGGGCGAAGAAACGCCTGCTGCCCGGCATCGCCGGGCACAAGGCGGGGGTCGACGCGGTGCGGGCGGTGATCGAGGTATGCGCCGAGGCGGGGGTCGAGGTGCTGACCCTGTTCGCCTTCTCCAGCGAGAACTGGCAGCGCCCGGCCGCCGAGGTCGGCGCCCTGATGGAGCTGTTCCTGACGGCCCTGCGTCGCGAGGCGAAACGGCTCCGCGAGAACGGCGTCTGCCTGCGGATCATCGGCGATCGCTCGCGCTTCAGTCCGGAGCTGCAGGCCGCCATGCGCGAAGCGGAGTTGCAGACCGCCGGGCAGAAGGGGCTGCTCCTGCAGGTCGCCGCCAACTACGGCGGACAGTGGGACATCGTCCAGGCTGCGCAGTGTCTGGCGCGGGAGGTACAGGCCGGCCATCTGCAGCCGGATGACATCACGCCGCAGCTCCTGCAGAGAAGCCTGTCGACCGGCGACCAGCCGCTGCCGGACCTCTGCATCCGCACCGGCGGGGACCACCGCATCAGCAATTTCCTGCTCTGGCAGCTGGCCTATGCCGAGCTGTACTTCATCGATCTGTATTGGCCGGATTTCAAGCAGGAAGCCATGCGCCGGGCGCTGGCCGACTTCGCATCCCGCCAGCGACGTTTCGGCAAGACCAGCGAGCAGGTGGAAGCAGAGGTACGGACCTGATGCTCAAGCAACGAATTCTCACCGCGCTGGTGCTGTTGCCCCTCGCCCTGGCCGGTTTCTTCCTTCTCGAGGGCGTGGCGTTCGCGCTGTTCATCGGTGCGGTCGTCACCTTGGGCGGTTGGGAGTGGGCGCGGCTCGCCGGTTTCGCCGGACAGCCGGCCCGCCTGGGCTTCGCGGCGTCGGTTGCGGCACTGCTCGTGCTGCTCTACTGGGTGCCGGTGCTGGCGGCCGGGGTCATGCTGCTCGGCATTCTCTGGTGGCTGCTGGCCGTGCCGCTGGTCCTGAACTATCCGCAGAGCGCTCCTTGCTGGGAGGGCGCGGGGCGCCGGTTGGCGATCGGCCTGCTGATCCTCCTGCCGGCCTGGCAGGGGTTGCTGCTGCTCAAGCAGTGGCCGCTGGGCAATCAACTGATCCTGGCGGTGATGGTGCTGGTCTGGACCGCGGATATCGGAGCCTATTTCGTTGGCAGGGCCTTCGGTCGGCGCAAGCTGGCGCCGCAGGTCAGTCCCGGCAAGAGCTGGGAAGGGGTAGCGGGCGGCCTGCTGGCCTGCCTGCTGCTCACCGTCGCCGTCGGGCTGGTCCGCGGCTGGTCGGCGGGCGAGCAGGTGCTGGCCTTGGCGGGTGCTGCCCTGGTGGTGCTGATCTCGGTGGTCGGCGATCTGACCGAGAGCATGTTCAAGCGCCAGGCCGGTCTCAAGGACAGCAGTCATCTGCTGCCCGGACACGGCGGCGTGCTGGATCGTATCGACAGCCTGACGGCGGCCATCCCGATGTTCGTCGTCATGCTCTGGCTCGCTGGTTGGAGGTCATTTTGAATCCGCAACAGATAACCGTGCTGGGTGCCACCGGCTCCATCGGCTTGAGTACCCTGGACGTGATTGCCCGTCATCCCGACCGCTATCGGGCTTTCGCGCTGACGGGGTTTGCCCGACGGGACGAGTTGAAGGCCCTCTGTCTGCGCTTCGCTCCCCGCTATGCCGTGGTGCCCGAGGCGCTGGAGGCGCAACGACTCGAGGGCGAGTTGCGTGCCGCTGGCCTGACTACTCGGGTGCTGGCGGGCAGCGAAGGGCTTTGCGAGGTGGCGGCCCATCCCGAGGTGGATGCGGTGATGGCGGCGATCGTCGGCGCCGCCGGGTTGCGCCCCACACTGGCGGCGGTGGAGGCGGGCAAGAAGGTCCTGCTGGCCAACAAGGAGGCGCTGGTGATGTCCGGTGCCCTGTTCATGCAGGCGGTGCGCCGCAGCGGCGCGCAGTTGCTGCCGATCGACAGCGAGCACAATGCGATCTTCCAGTGCCTGCCTCCTGGTTACGGGGACGGCCTGGCGGCGGTCGGGGTGCGGCGCATCCTGCTGACCGCCTCCGGCGGGCCGTTCCGCGAAACCCCGGCGGCCGAGCTGGTCGAAGTGACGCCCGCGCAGGCTTGTGCCCATCCCAACTGGTCGATGGGGCGGAAGATCTCCGTGGACTCGGCGAGCATGATGAACAAGGGGCTTGAGCTGATCGAGGCCTGTTGGCTGTTCGATGCGCGCCCCGCGCAGGTCGAGGTGGTGGTCCATCCGCAGAGCGTGATCCACTCGTTGGTCGATTATGTCGACGGCTCGGTGCTGGCCCAGTTGGGCAATCCGGACATGCGCACGCCGATCGCCCATGCCCTGGCCTGGCCCGAGCGCATCGATTCCGGGGTTGCTCCCCTGGACCTGTTCGCCATCGCCCGCCTGGACTTCCAGGCTCCCGACGAGGCACGTTTTCCCTGCCTGCGTCTGGCTCGCCAGGCAGCCGAGGCCGGCGGCAGCGCGCCGGCCATGCTCAATGCCGCCAACGAGGTGGCCGTTTCGGCCTTTCTCGACGGGCGCATCCGCTTCCCGGAAATCGCGAGTATCATCGGAGATGTCCTGCAGGGCGAGCCGGTGGTCGCCATCGGCGATCTCGAGACGGTGCTGCTCGCCGATGGTCAGGCGCGTGCCGGGGCCGAAGGCTGGCTGCGGCGTTACGATCGCTGAGCCTGTTCGCGCGGCGAAGGGCGACGAGGACCTTTTCGGCAGGGGCGGTGAGGCGGGTTCGCCAACCGACCCGAGCGTCCACACCGAGACTTGAGTTCGGCGCGCTGATCGCCGACCCGGAGGAGTTCGATGAGTGCTCTGTACATGATTGTCGGCACCCTGGTAGCGCTCGGGGTGCTGGTCACTTTCCATGAGTTTGGCCATTTCTGGGTTGCCCGTCGCTGTGGCGTCAAGGTGCTGCGCTTTTCCATCGGTTTCGGCACGGCCTTGCTGCGCTGGCACGACCGACAGGGAACCGAGTTCGTGATCGCCGCGGTTCCGCTGGGCGGCTATGTCAAGATGCTCGACGAGCGGGAGGGCGAGGTGCCCGCCGAGCTGCTCGACCAGACGTTCAACCGTCAGGGCGTCGGCCGGCGTATTGCCATCGTTGCGGCCGGCCCTGTCGCCAACTTTCTCCTGGCCCTGCTGTTCTTCTGGCTGCTCGCCATGCTCGGCAGCCAGCAGTTGCGACCGGTGATCGGTGCGGTGGAGGCAGGCAGTCCGGCGGCGGTTGCGGGGTTGCAGGCCGGAGAGGAAGTCCTGGCGGTGGATGGCGAGGAGACGGCCGACTGGTCGGCGGTCAACCTGCAGCTGGTGCGGCGTCTGGGCGAGAGCGGAGCCCTCGAGGTCACCGTGCGCGAGCCAGGCTCCAGCGTGGATGCCCAGCGCCGGCTGGTTCTCGAGGACTGGCTGAAGGATGTCGAAGAGCCCGATCCGATCGCTGGTCTCGGGATTCGTCCGTGGCGTCCCGCCTTGGCGCCGGTACTGGCCCGGCTGGACCCGAAGGGGCCGGCACAGGCGGCGGGCCTGCGGGGCGGCGACCGCCTGCTGACGCTCGACGGGCAGGCGCTGGACGACTGGCAGCAGGTGGTCGATCGGGTGCGCGCCCGTCCCGGCGTGCGGGTTGTCTTCCTGATCGAGCGGGAAGGGCAGCGGATCGAGCTGCCGGTCGAGTTGGCGGTGCGTGGCGAAGGCGAAGCGCGCAGCGGCTATCTCGGGGCCGGGGTGGAGGCTGTCGAATGGCCTCCGGAAATGGTTCGTGAAGTCCGTCACGACCCGCTGGAGGCGGTCGGCGAAGCCCTCCGGCGGACCTGGAGCATGAGCGTTCTGACCCTCGATTCGCTGAGGAAAATGCTCTTCGGCGAGCTCTCGGTAAAAAACTTGAGCGGGCCGATAACCATTGCTAAAGTGGCGGGCGCTTCAGCCCAGTCAGGGGTGGGAGACTTCCTGAATTTCCTCGCCTATCTGAGTATAAGCTTGGGAGTGCTCAATTTGTTGCCGATTCCAGTGCTCGATGGCGGGCATCTGCTTTTCTATTTCGTCGAGTGGGTCCGCGGGCGCCCCTTGTCGGAACGAGTCCAGGCTTGGGGAATGCAGATTGGGATCAGCCTGGTCGTCGGGGTCATGCTGCTGGCTCTGGTCAATGACCTGAGTCGATTGTGACGCATTGTCGAGTTTCGAAACTGCCGCGAAACGCGGCAGTTTCTTTATTGTCAGTTGAAAAAGAAAGGACTTCATGAAACGCCTGCTGCTGCCTGCGGTCCTCGCCGCCCTGATGACCGCTGAGGTTCACGCCGAGTCCTTCACCATCACCGATATCCGCGTCAATGGTTTGCAGAGGGTCTCCGCCGGTAGCGTGTTCAGTGCCCTGCCGCTCGGCGTCGGCGATCAGGTGGACGATCGGCGTCTCGTGGAGGGTACGCGAGCCCTCTTCAAGACCGGCTTCTTTCAGGATATCCAGCTTGGCCGCGATGGCAACGTTCTGGTCATCACCGTAGTCGAGCGGCCCTCGATCTCCAGCATCGAGCTGGAGGGCAACAAGGCCATCAAGTCGGAGGATCTGCTGAACGGCCTGAAGAAGTCCGGCCTGGCCGAGGGCGAGATCTTCCAGCGGGCCACCCTGGAGGGGGTGCGTAACGAGCTGCAGCGCCAGTACGTCGCCCAAGGCCGTTATTCGGCTTCGATCGAGACCGAGGTCGTGCCGCAACCGCGCAATCGGGTGGCACTGAAGATCAAGATCAACGAAGGTTCGGTGGCTGCCATCCAGCACATCAACGTGGTGGGCAATACCGTCTTCCCGGACGAAACCCTGCTCAGGCTGTTCGAGCTGAAGACCACCAACCTGCTGTCCTTCTTTCGCAACGACGACAAGTATGCCCGCGAGAAGCTGTCCGGTGACCTCGAGCGTCTGCGCTCCTACTACCTGGACCGCGGCTATATCAACATGGATATCTCCTCCACCCAGGTATCCATCACGCCGGACAAGCGGCACGTCTACGTCACCGTCAACATCGACGAGGGCGAGAAGTACAGCATTCGCGAGGTCAAGCTCACCGGCGACCTGAAGGTTCCGGAAGAGGATCTCAAGTCCCTGCTGCTGGTCAAGGAAGGCCAGGTGTTCTCCCGCAAGGTGATGACCAGCAGTTCCGAACTGGTCACCCGGCGCCTGGGCAACGAGGGCTATACCTTTGCCAACGTCAATGCTGTGCCCGAGCCGCACGACGAGGACAAGACGGTTTCTGTCACTTTGGTGGTCGATCCGGGCAAGCGAGCCTATGTCAACCGCATCAACTTTCGCGGCAACACCAAGACCGAAGACGAGGTGCTGCGGCGCGAGATGCGCCAGATGGAAGGCGGTTGGGCCTCGACCTACCTGATCGACCAGTCCAAGACCCGCCTCGAGCGGCTGGGCTTCTTCAAGGAAGTCAGCGTCCAGACGCCGCAGGTGCCCGGCGCCGACGACCAGGTCGATGTCAATTTCACGGTCGAGGAGCAGGCTTCCGGTTCCGTCACCGCCAGCGTCGGCTTCGCCCAGAATGCCGGTCTGGTCCTAGGGGGCTCGATCAGTCAGAACAACTTTCTCGGCACTGGCAACAAGGTCACCATCGGCTTGACCCGTAGCGAATACCAGACCAACTACAACTTCGGCTTCGTCGATCCCTATTGGACCGAAGACGGCATCAGCCTCGGCTATAACGTCTTCCTCCGCGAGACCAACTACAACGATCTGAACGTGAATTACTCCAGTTACTCGGTGGACAGCTTCGGTTCTGGGGTCAACATCGGTTATCCGATCAGCGAAACTGCACGTCTGAGTTTTGGTCTAACCGCCCAGCGGGACAACATCAGTACCGGTACCTACACAGTCGACGAGATCTTCAGCTTCCTTGAGAAGGAAGGCGACAACTACGTGAACTTCAAGGCTTCGGCGGGCTGGTCCGAGTCGACCCTGAACCGCGGGGTGATGCCTACTCGCGGCGCCTCCCAGAGCCTGGTGTTCGAGAGCACGCTGCCCGGCAGCGACCTGTCGTTTTACAAGGTCGACTACAACGGCCAGCTGTTCAAGGCGCTGACCGACGACTACACGCTGCGCTTCCACACCCAGTTGGGCTATGGTGACGGTTTTGGTTCGACCTCGAAGATGCCCTTCTACGAGCATTACTACGCCGGCGGTTTTTCCTCGGTCCGGGGCTTCAAGGACAACACCCTGGGCGCGCGCAGTACACCGAGCCGCGGTGAGGCGGTGACCGGCAACGTGGGTACGCTGGCGGATCCGGACCAGAAGGCACAGCCGTTCGGCGGCAACGTGTTGGTCGCCGGTGGGGCCGAGATGATATTCCCGATGCCGTTTGTCAAGGATCAACGCTCCCTACGTACCAGTCTGTTCTTGGATATGGGTAACGTGTTCGACACCAGCTGCAGTTCCTCGCAGAAGGATCGCAATGACGATAGCTGTGGCGTCGACCTCACCAATATGGCTGCTTCGCTAGGTCTTGGCGTGACCTGGGTCAGCGGCTTCGGCCCGCTGAGTTTCAGTCTGGCCACGCCGGTCAGAACGCCAAATGACGCCCAAACCCAGGTGTTCCAGTTCTCAATGGGCCAGAGTTTCTGACGGCTCCATCCTCATCACGTAAATGCTGCAAAGCGGGAGTTCATCGTGCGCAAGTTGACTCAATGGGTTTTGTTCAGTGCAGCCCTTCTGGCGACACCGGCCTTCGCGGAAATGAAGATCGCCGTGCTCAACTATCAGATGTCCCTGCTCGAATCCGATGCGGCGAAGACGTATGCCGTGGATGCGGAGAAGAAGTTCGGTCCGCAGCTGAACAAGCTGAAGACCCTGGAAAGCGACGCCAAGCGCATCCAGGACCGCCTGGTGAAGGAGGGTGAGAAGCTGCAGACCGCCGAGCGCGAGCGCCTTGAACTCGAGTTCAAGCAGAAGGCCCGCGACTTCCAGTTCCAGTCCAAGGAGCTGAACGAGGCCAAGGCGGTCGCCGACCGCGAGATGCTCAAGCAGCTCAAGCCGAAGCTGGACAAGGCCGTCGAGGAGGTCATCAAGAAGGGAGGCTACGATCTGGTGCTCGAGCAGGGCTCGGTGGTCGAGGTCAAGCCGCAGTATGACATCACCCGCCAGGTCATCGAGCGCATGAACCAGATGCGCTGACGATGAGCGCGCCTGCATTCTCTCTCGGCGAACTGGCCGAGCGGCTTGGCGCCACGCTGCGCGGTGCGGCGGACCGAACCGTCCGCGGGCTGGCCACCCTCGAGGAGGCTGGCCCGGAACACCTGAGTTTCCTCGTCAATCCGAAGTACCGCAAATACCTGGAGAGCACCCGTGCCGGAGCCCTGCTGCTGGCCCCGGCAGACGCCGGGGCCTACGCGGGCGATGCCCTGCTGCTGGCCAATCCCTACTTGGCCTATGCGCAACTGTCGCACCTGTTCGATCCGAAGCCCGTGCCAGTCGCCGGAGTGCATGCCACTGCCCTGGTCGCTCCGGATGCCAGCATCCATCCCTCCGCCAGCATCGGTGCCTATGCGGTGATTGAGACCGGGGTGCGGATCGAGGAGGGGGTCACGGTCGGTGCGCAGTGCTTCGTCGGCGCCCGCAGCGTGATCGGCGAGGGCGGCTGGCTGGCGCCACGGGTGACGCTCTACCATGACGTACGGATCGGCAAGCGGGTGGTCATCCAGTCCGGAGCGGTGATCGGCGGCGAGGGATTCGGTTTCGCCAACGAGAAGGGCACCTGGCACAAGATCGCCCAGATCGGCGGGGTGACTATCGGCGACGATGTGGAGATCGGCGCCAATACCACCATCGATCGCGGCGCGCTGGCCGACACGCTGATCGGCAACGGCGTCAAGCTGGATAACCAGATCATGATCGCCCACAACGTGCAGATCGGCGACCACACCGCCATGGCCGGTTGCGTCGGAATTTCCGGCAGCACCAAGATCGGCAGGCACTGCATGATCGCCGGCGGCGTCGGCATGGTGGGGCATATCGAGGTCTGCGACGGGGTATTCGTCACCGGGATGACCATGGTCACC
Organism: Azotobacter beijerinckii; assembly: GCF_900110885.1. Taxonomy (GTDB): domain Bacteria; phylum Pseudomonadota; class Gammaproteobacteria; order Pseudomonadales; family Pseudomonadaceae; genus Azotobacter; species Azotobacter beijerinckii. Next base: position 118,041 of record NZ_FOFJ01000006.1, read on the forward strand.
CGTTCGATCCACGAGCCGGGTGCCTACTCTTCGGGTACGGCGATGCAACCCGCACCCGAATGGAAGAAGAGCGTTGCCCGCATCCGCCAGCTCGACGATCTGGCGCGGCGCCTGCAGCAGATGGAAAAGCGCCTGGCGGCCGTGACCTCTGGCGGAGATGCTACATCAGAGGCTGACCCACTTTGACGTGCGTCCCCAACTTTACCTACAGGCTTCCCTGGAAATGATGGACATCAACGAGATTCGCGAATACCTGCCGCACCGCTATCCTTTCCTCTTGGTTGATCGGGTGGTGGACCTTGATATTGAAGGCCAGCGCATTCGCGCCTACAAGAATGTCAGCATCAACGAGCCGTTCTTCAACGGTCACTTCCCCCTGCATCCGATCATGCCGGGTGTGCTGATCATCGAGGCGATGGCCCAGGCAGCCGGCATTCTGGGTTTCAAGATGCTGGACGTGAAGCCCGCCGATGGCACGCTCTACTATTTCGTCGGCTCGGACAAAATGCGTTTCCGCCAGCCGGTGATGCCGGGCGACCAACTGATCCTCGAAGCCAGGTTCCTCAGCGCCAAGCGCAGCATCTGGAAGTTCGAGTGCCAGGCCCGAGTGGAGGACAAGCAGGTCTGCTCGGGCGAAATCATTTGTGCGGAACGTAAGCTATGAGTTTGATCGATCCTCGCGCCATCATTGACCCGACTGCCACTCTGGCCCCCGACGTACGTATCGGTCCCTGGACCCTGATCGGGCCGAACGTGCATATCGGCGAAGGCACCGAGATCGCTTCCCATGTGGTCGTCAAGGGGCCGACCTGGATCGGCCGGCACAACAAGATCTTCCAGTTCTCCACCCTCGGTGAGGACACTTCCGACCTGAAATACAAGGGCGAGCCGACCCGGTTGGTGATCGGCGACCATAACGTGATTCGCGAGGGTGTCACCATCCATCGCGGTACCGTCCAGGACCGTTCGGAAACCACCATCGGCGACCACAACCTGCTCATGGCTTATGTCCACATCGGCCATGACTGCGTGATGGGCAGTCACTGCATCCTGATCAACAACGCCTCCCTGGCCGGGCATGTGCACATGGGCGACTGGGCGATCCTCTCCGGCTATACCCTGATCCACCAGCATTGCCAGATCGGTGCGCACAGCTTCGTCGGCATGGGGAGTGGCGTATCCAAGGACGTGCCGGCGTTCGTCACCGTTCTGGGCAGCCCGGCCCAGGCCCGCAGCATGAACTTCGAGGGCATGCGCCGGCGCGGCTTCTCGGCCGAGGCGATGAATGCGCTGCGCCGTGCCTACAAGATCGTCTACCGCCAGGGGCTGACGGTGGAGCAGGCGCTGGTGGAGCTGGAGGAGACGGCCGCGCAGTTCCCCGAAGTCGCCATCTTCCGCGACTCCGTTCGCGCCTCCACCCGCGGAATCACCCGCTGACATGGCCCGCGCCTTGCGCGTAGCCCTGGTGGCCGGCGAGGCATCGGGCGACATCCTCGGCGCCGGCCTGATGCAGGCCCTGAAGGCGGTCCGCCCGGACGTCGAGTTCATCGGCGTCGGCGGTCCGCGCATGCAGGCCGAGGGCCTGCAGTCGTATTTCCCCATGGAGCGTCTGGCGGTCATGGGGCTGTTCGAGGTGCTCGGTCGTCTCCCCGAACTCTGGTTGCGCCGACGGCGGCTGATCCGCCGTTTGATCGACTCCAGGCCCGACGTGTACGTCGGTATCGATGCGCCGGATTTCAATCTGGGCGTCGAACTCCGCTTGCGCCGTGCCGGCATTCGTACCGTGCACTATGTCAGTCCGTCGGTGTGGGCCTGGCGGCAGAAGCGCGTGCTGAAGATCCGCCAGGCCTGCGACTTGATGCTCACCCTGTTTCCCTTCGAGGCGCAGTTCTACGAGGCGCAGGACGTGCCGGTACGTTTCGTCGGCCATCCGCTGGCCGATCAGGTGCCCCTGCAGACCGATCGCGACGCCGCCCGCGCCGCTCTGGATCTGACTGCCGGGGAGACCATCGTCGCCCTGATGCCGGGCAGCCGCGGTGGCGAGCTGGCTCGTCTCGGCCCGCTGTTTCTCGAGGCTGCCGAGCGCCTGCTGGCGCTGCACGCCGGAGCGCTGCGCTTCGTGGTGCCCTGCGCCAGTTCCGAACGGCGCCGGCAGCTCGAGGAGATGCTCAGCCATACCCGTCGCGACCTGCCGGTGATGCTGCTCGACGGCCGCTCCCACGAGGCACTGGCGGCCTGCGATGCGGTGCTCATCGCTTCCGGTACCGCGACCCTGGAGGCTCTGCTGTACAAGCGGCCGATGGTGGTGGCCTATCGCCTGGCGCCGCTGACCTACAAGGTTGCGAGACACCTGGTGAAGACGCCGTTCTTCTCCCTGCCCAATCTGCTCGCCGGCCGGGCGCTGGTGCCCGAGCTGCTGCAGGAGCGCGCGACCCCCGAGGCGCTGGCCGAAGCGCTGATGCCGTTGCTGGAGATAGGTCGGGAGCAGACCGAGTGCTTCGACGCCATCCATCGCTCGCTGCGCCGGGACGCCTCGCACCAGGCGGCCGAGTCGGTGCTCGAGCTGGCGGAGCGCGCCTGATGCAGCTGGGGCTGGACTTCGGCCGGGTCGAGGCGCTGGTCGCCGGTGTCGACGAAGTCGGTCGCGGCCCGCTCTGCGGGGCGGTGGTCACTGCTGCGGTGATCCTCGATCCGGCGCGGCCGATCATGGGGCTGAACGACTCGAAGAAGCTTTCCGAAGCCCGTCGCGAGGCGCTGTTCGAGGAAATCCGCGAGAAGGCGCTGGCCTGGTGCATCGCCCGTGCCGAGGTGGAGGAGATCGACCGGCTGAACATCCTCCAAGCGACCCTGCTGGCCATGCAGCGTGCCGTGGAGGGGCTCGCCGTGACGCCCCGTCTGGCGCTGATCGACGGCAACCGCTGTCCGAAGCTGGCGGTGCCCTGCGCGCCGGTAATCAAGGGTGACGCCCAGGTGCCGGCCATCGCCGCGGCCTCGATCCTCGCCAAGGTTGCCCGGGATCGGGAAATGCTTGCGCTGGATGTCCTCTATCCGGGCTATGGATTGGCCAGGCACAAGGGCTATCCCACGGCCATGCACCTGGAGGCCTTGGCCCGTCTGGGGCCGAGCGCCATCCATCGGCGCTCCTTCGCGCCGGTGCGCGAGCGGCTCGAGGCCGGTCCCGGCATCTGCACGCCGCCCGACGTCCTGCTTTCCTGAACGGGCGCGCGGCGAACCCCTTGCCGATAAAGGCAGTACAATTTCGCCCCTGCCGTTTCACTGTCACTCAAGGTCTGCCCATGTCCCTTTCTTTCGTCCACCTGCGCGTGCACACCGAGTTTTCCCTGGTCGACGGCCTGGTGCGGGTCAAGCCGCTGATCAAGGCGGTGGCCGGGGCGGGGATGCCGGCGGTGGCGGTCACCGACCAGAGCAACATGTGCTCGCTGGTGAAGTTCTATAAGACCGCCATGGGCGGCGGGGTCAAGCCGATCTGTGGCGCCGACCTCTGGCTGGCCAGCCGCGAGGCCGACGGTCCGCTGTCACGCCTGACCCTGCTGGCGATGGACGCCAAGGGCTACCGCAACCTCACCGAGCTGGTTTCCCGGGGCTGGACCGAGGGCCAGCACGGCGATGGTCTGGTGATCATCCAGCGCGACTGGGTGAAGGAGGCCGCCGAGGGGCTGATCGCGTTGTCCGGGGCACGGGAGGGAGAGATCGGCCTGGCGCTGCTCAACGGCCATGTCGACGAGGCGGCGGCGCTCCTCAAGGAGTGGCAGGCGGTGTTCCCCGAGCGCTTCTACCTGGAGGTGCAGCGTACCGGCCGGGTCGGCGACGAGGAATACCTGCATGCCGCCGTCGAGCTGGCCAGCCGCTGCGGTGCGCCACTGGTGGCCACCAACGACGTGCGTTTTCTCAAGCAGGAGGACTTCGAGGCCCACGAGACCCGTGTGTGTATCGGCGAGGGGCGTGTCCTCGGCGATCCGCGACGGCCGCGCAACTATTCCGATCAGCAGTACCTGAAGACGCCCGCCGAGATGTGGGAGCTGTTTTCCGACCTGCCCGAGGCGCTGGAGAACAGCGTGGAGATCGCCCGGCGCTGCAATATCGAGGTGCGCCTGGGCAAGCACTTCCTGCCCAATTTCCCGGTGCCGGAAGGCATGACCATCGACGACTACCTGCGCCAGGTGTCCTTCGAGGGGCTGGAGGAGCGCCTGGCGGTGCTCTGGCCGAAGGAAACCACGCCCAACTACGAGGAAAAGCGCCAGGTCTATGTCGACCGCCTGGAGTTCGAGCTGGGCACCATCATCCAGATGGGTTTTCCCGGCTACTTCCTGATCGTGATGGATTTCATCAAGTGGGCGAAGAACAACGGCGTGCCGGTCGGGCCCGGCCGCGGTTCCGGCGCCGGTTCGCTGGTCGCCTATGTACTGAAGATCACCGACCTCGATCCCCTGGCCTACGACCTGCTGTTCGAGCGCTTCCTCAATCCCGAGCGGGTCTCCATGCCTGACTTCGACGTCGACTTCTGCATGGACGGCCGCGATCGGGTCATCGACTACGTGGCCGAGGCCTACGGACGCAACGCGGTGAGCCAGATCATCACCTTCGGCTCGATGGCGGCCAAGGCGGTGGTGCGCGACGTGGCGCGGGTGCAGGGCAAGTCCTACGGTCTCGCCGACCGCCTGTCGAAGATGATCCCCTTCGAGGTCGGCATGACCCTGGAGAAGGCCTTCGAGCAGGAAGAGATGCTCCGTGAGTTCCTCAAGGTCGACGAGGAAGCCCAGGAGATCTGGGACATGGCCCTCAAGCTGGAGGGCATCACCCGCGGCACCGGCAAGCACGCCGGCGGCGTGGTGATCGCGCCGACCAAACTCACCGACTTCTCGCCGATCGCCTGCGACGAGGACGGCAGCGGCCTGGTGACCCAGTTCGACAAGGACGACGTGGAGGCCGCCGGCCTGGTCAAGTTCGACTTCCTCGGCCTGCGCACCCTGACCATCATCAAGTGGGCGATGGAAACCATCAACCGCGAGCAGGCGAAGAAGGATCTTCCGCCACTGGATATCGACTTCATTCCGCTGGACGACAAGGCGACCTACGCGCTGCTGCAGCGCGCCGAGACCACAGCGGTGTTCCAGCTCGAATCGCGCGGCATGAAGGAGCTGATCAAGAAGCTCAAGCCGGACTGCCTGGAAGACCTCATCGCCCTGGTCGCGCTGTTCCGCCCCGGCCCGCTGCAGTCGGGCATGGTGGACGATTTCATCAACCGCAAGCACGGGCGTGCAGAGATTTCCTACCCGCACTCCGATTACCAGTACGCAGGCCTGGAGCCGGTTCTGAAGCCCACCTACGGCATCATCCTGTATCAGGAGCAGGTGATGCAGATCGCCCAGGTGATGGCCGGCTACACCCTGGGCGGTGCCGACATGCTGCGCCGCGCGATGGGCAAGAAGAAGCCCGAGGAGATGGCCAAGCAGCGCGGCGGCTTCATCGAAGGCTGCGCCAATAACGGCATCGATGGCGATCTGGCAGGCAACATTTTCGACCTGGTGGAGAAGTTCGCCGGCTACGGCTTCAACAAGTCGCACTCGGCGGCCTATGGCCTGGTTTCCTACCAGACCGCTTGGCTGAAGACCCATCATCCGGCGCCCTTCATGGCCGCGGTGCTCTCGGCGGACATGCACAACACCGACAAGGTGGTGACCCTGATCGAGGAGTGCCGCAGCATGAAGCTGCGCATCGTCGCGCCGGACGTGAACAACTCCGAGTTCATGTTCACCGTCGACGACGAGGGGCGTATCGTCTACGGCCTGGGTGCGATCAAGGGGGTCGGCGAGGGGCCGGTCGAGGCCATCGTCGAGTGCCGCTGGGCGGGTGGCCCGTTCACCGACCTGTTCGACTTCTGCGCGCGGGTCGACCTCAAGCGGATCAACAAGCGCACCCTCGAGGCGCTGATCCGCGGCGGTGCGCTGGATCGCCTGGGGCCGTACTTCTCCGACGAAATCAAGGCCTACCAAGCGAACATCGACCGCAACCGGGCGGTCTTGTTGGCTGCCGTGGAAGAAGCCGTGCAGGCCGCCGAGCAGACCGCACGCAGCGCCGACAGCGGACATGTGGACCTGTTCGGCGGGCTCTTCGCCGAGCCTGAGGCGGACGTCTACGCCAACCATCGCAGCGCCCGCGAGCTGTCGCTCAAGGAGCGCCTGAAAGGCGAGAAGGACACTCTCGGCCTGTACCTGACCGGCCACCCGATCGATGAGTACGAGGGCGAGGTTCGCCGCTTCGCCCGCCAGCGTATCGTCGAGCTGCGTCCGGCGCGGGACACCCAGACCGTCGCCGGGCTGATCGTCAACCTGCGGGTGATGAAGAACAAGAAGGGCGACAAGATGGGCTTCATCACCCTCGACGATCGTTCTGCGCGGATCGAGGCTTCGCTGTTCGCCGATGCTTTCGCCGGCGCCCAGGCGCTGTTGCAGACCGATGCCCTGGTGGTGGTGGAGGGAGAGGTCAGCAACGACGACTTTTCCGGCGGCCTGCGCCTGCGCGCCAAGCGGGTGATGAGCCTGGAGGAGGCACGCACCGGGCTGGCCGAAAGCCTGCGCCTGCAGGTCGCCAGCCCGGCGCTGGGGGGCGATCGCCTACGTTGGCTGGCGGAGCTCTGCCGTCGCCACCCGGGTGCCTGTCCGATCACTCTGGACTATACCGGGCCGGATGCGCGAGCCCTGCTGCAATTCGGCGAAGCGTGGCGGATCGATCCGGCCGACAGCCTGATCCAGGCGCTGCGTGACCAGTTCGGCAAGGACAACGTCTTCCTGCACTACCGCTGAGACGAACGCCGGCGGAATCATCGTGCGCGAGGATCGCCCCGGACGGCTCCGATCCTCGACGCCAGGTGCCCGATCCCTTAAGGTGAAGGCGCCAACGGAACAGCAAACGGCCGCCAGGCCGTCGACTCAAGACGGAAACTTATGAACCCGAACTTTCTGGATTTCGAACAGCCGATTGCCGACCTGCAAGCCAAGATCGAAGAGCTGCGTCTGGTCGGCGACGACAACGCGCTGAACATCAGCGACGAGATTTCCCGCCTTCAGGACAAAAGCCATGCGCTCACCGCGAGCATCTTCGGCAACCTGACCAGCTGGCAGATCGCCCAGCTGGCGCGTCATCCGCGTCGTCCCTATACCCTCGACTACCTCGAGCACATCTTCACCGAGTTTGAGGAGCTGCACGGTGATCGTCATTTCACCGACGACGCGGCCATCGTCGGCGGTGTGGCGCGTCTGGACGGCGAGCCGGTGATGGTCATCGGCCACCAGAAGGGCCGTGACGTGCGCGAGAAGGTCCGCCGCAACTTCGGCATGCCGCGTCCCGAGGGGTATCGCAAGGCCTGTCGCCTGATGGAGATGGCCGAGCGTTTCAAACTGCCGATCCTGACCTTCATCGACACCCCCGGCGCCTATCCCGGCATCGACGCCGAGGAGCGCAACCAGAGCGAGGCCATCGCCTGGAACCTGCGGGTGATGGCACGCCTGAAGACCCCGATCATCGCCACGGTGATCGGCGAGGGCGGTTCCGGCGGCGCCTTGGCGATCGGCGTTTGCGACCGTCTGAACATGCTGCAGTACTCGACCTATGCGGTGATTTCGCCGGAAGGCTGCGCCTCGATCCTTTGGCGTACCGCCGAGAAGGCCGCCGACGCCGCCGAAGCGATGGGCATTACCGCCGCGCGCCTGCGGGATCTCGGCATCGTCGACGAGGTGATCGGCGAACCCCTGGGCGGTGCCCACCGCGATCCGGCCGCCACCGCCGAGGGCATTCGCCAGCAACTGCTGGCCCAGCTGGATGTGCTGCGCGGCCTGGACAGCGACACGCTGCTCGAGCAGCGCTACGAGCGTCTGATGAGCTACGGCAGGATCTGATGGGCGAGCGCCGGCGGTGCTCCGGCGGGGCCGGGCGGATGTGTCCGGCCCGGCCGGGATCTGTCGATCCGCTTGTGTGCCGCGCGGGGGCCTTGGGGCCTTCGCGCTGATTCTCCCGCGAGCCTTGCAGCATGTCTCTGGAGTCCCGCCTGCTCGCCATCCTGTCCCCTTGGTGCGATGCGCCAGGATGGCGCCTGGCTTTTTCCGGTGGACTGGACTCCACTGTCCTGTTGCATCTCTTGGTGCGGCTCGGCCGACAGCACGGCTTGCCGCCGTTGTCCGCTCTCCATGTTCACCATGGCTTGCAGGTCGTAGCCGACGACTGGCCGGAACACTGCCGGCAGGTCTGCGCGCGGCTGGGGGTTCCTCTGCAGGTTCTCCGCATCCGCGTCGAGGTGGGCGCTAGCCTCGAGCGTGCCGCCCGCGAGGCGCGCTACCGGGCCTTCGCCAAAGTGCTGGGGGAGGGCGAGTTGCTGTTGACTGCGCAGCATCAGGACGATCAGGCGGAAACCCTGTTGTTCCGCCTGCTGCGCGGGGCCGGGGTGCGCGGTCTGGCGGCCATGCCAGAGGTGCGTCCGCTCGGTCGCGGCCGGCTGCTGCGGCCCCTGCTGGAGGTTTCCCGCGGCGAGCTGGAGCGCTATGCCGTCGAGCAGGGGCTGCAGTGGATCGAGGATCCCTCCAACCGCGATCAGCACTTTTCCCGCAATTTCCTGCGTCACCGGGTGCTGCCGCTGCTCACCGAGCGCTGGCCGCAGGCCGTGCGGAGCATGGCCCGCAGCGCCGCGCATATGGCCGAGGCCCGGGAGCTGCTGGACGATCTGGCGCGACTGGATCTGGCCGCCGCCAGGGATGCGGGCGATTTTCCCTGGCTCGGATTGCCGTCGCTGTCTCTGGCGCCACTGCTCGGGCTGTCTCCGGCGCGCCAGCGCAATGCCCTGCGCCATTGGCTGGAACCCTTTACGCCCCTGCCGGACACCGACCACTGGGCGGGCTGGCAGGCACTGCGCGAGGCGTCGGTCGATGCGGCGCCGGTCTGGCGGCTGGCTCGCGGCGAGATGCACCGGGCTGCCGGGCGGATCTGGTGGCTCGCCGGCGACTGGCTGCGTCCGCCCGCCGGGCCGCTGTCCTGGGGCGAGCCGACAAGGCCGCTGGCCCTGCCGGGCAACGGCTGCCTGCAGCTGCAGGGCCGGGGGCCGGCCGCTTCCCTCGAAGTGCGCTACCGGCGGGGCGGCGAGGTGCTGGCCGTGCCGGGGCGTGGTCACCGCGATCTGAAGCGCCTGCTCAACGAGCGTGGCCTGCCGGCCTTCGTCCGCGGCCGCCTGCCGCTGCTCTACCGTGGCAACGAGTTGCTCGCCGTGGCCGGCGTGCCCGGTCTCGACGGCTCGGCCGACGGCGCCTTTCGGCTGCTCTGGAGGCCGCCGGAAAATGTCGAAAGTTTGAGCTGAAAAACCCTTTCCGGTAGACTACGCTCCCGTCTTACATCGCTACTGCGGATTCCGGCTAGGGAACCCGTAGTGCCTTGCTGTTGTCGCACAGTGCACAATCGCTCCTTCGCTTCCCCCGGCGGCGCCGGCCGCTTAAACGCAGACTTCTAGGGTTATTCATGACGCGCTACATCTTCGTCACGGGCGGTGTTGTTTCTTCATTGGGGAAAGGCATCGCATCGGCATCCTTGGCGGCTATCCTGGAGGCGCGGGGGCTGAAGGTCACCCTGCTCAAACTGGATCCCTACATCAACGTCGATCCGGGCACCATGAGCCCCTTTCAGCACGGCGAAGTGTTCGTCACCCACGACGGGGCCGAGACCGACCTCGATCTGGGCCACTACGAGCGTTTCGTGCGCACCACCATGACCCGCAACAACAACTTCACCACCGGTCGCGTCTACGAGGAAGTGCTGCGCAAGGAGCGCCGCGGCGACTACCTGGGCGCGACCATCCAGGTCATCCCGCACATCACCGACGAGATCAAGCGGCGCATCATCAAGGGCGCCGGCGATGCCGACGTGGCCATGGTGGAGATCGGCGGCACCGTCGGCGACATCGAATCCCAGCCGTTCCTCGAGGCGATCCGCCAGCTGCGCCTGGAAGTGGGTGCCAAGCGCGCGATGCTGATCCACCTGACCCTGGTGCCCTATATCGCCACCGCCGGCGAGACCAAGACCAAGCCGACCCAGCATTCGGTGAAGGAGCTGCGCTCCATCGGCCTGCAGCCGGACGTGCTGATCTGCCGCTCCGACCACCCGATCGACATCTCCTCGCGGCGCAAAATCGCGCTCTTCACCAACGTGGAGGAGCGCGCGGTGATCGCCTTGGAAGACGTCGACACCATCTACAAGATCCCTTCGGTGCTGCATGCCCAGGGCCTCGACGACATCGTCGTCGAGCGCTTCGGTCTGGAGTGCCGGGGCGCCGACCTCTCCGAATGGGAGCGCGTCGTCGATGCCAAGCTGCATCCGGAGAAAGAAGTCACCATCGCCATGGTCGGCAAATACATGGAGCTGCTGGACGCCTACAAGTCGCTGATCGAGGCCATGGGGCATGCCGGCATCCAGAACCGCACCCGCGTCAACCTGCGCTACATCGACTCGGAAGACATCGAGAACCAAGGTACCGCGCTGCTGGAAGGCGCCGATGCCATCCTCGTGCCGGGCGGCTTCGGCCTGCGCGGGGTGGAGGGCAAGATCGCCGCGGTCAGGTATGCCCGCGAGAACCGGATCCCCTACCTGGGCATCTGCCTCGGCATGCAGGTGGCGGTGATCGAGTACGCTCGTAACGTGCTGGGCTGGGCAGATGCCAACTCCACGGAATTCGACAAGTCCTGCGGCCATCCGGTGGTCGGCTTGATCACCGAATGGCAGAGCGCCACCGGCGCCACCGAGACCCGCAGCGAGTCCTCCGACCTGGGCGGTACCATGCGCCTCGGTGCCCAGGAGTGCCAGCTGGAAGAGGGTTCCCTGGTGCGCCAGTGCTACGGCAAGGAGGTGATCGTCGAGCGTCACCGCCACCGCTACGAGGTCAACAACAACCTGTTGCCGCAGTTGGCCGATGCCGGTTTCAAGGTCGCCGGCCGCTCCGGCGACGGCGCGCTGGTGGAGGTCATCGAGGTGGCCGACCATCCCTGGTTCGTCGCCTGCCAGTTCCACCCGGAATTCACCTCGACCCCGCGCGACGGCCATCCGCTGTTCAGCGGTTTCGTCAATGCCGCGCTCGCGCAGAAAGCCCGGAAGGCCTGAGACATGACCCAGAAGACCATCCGAGTCGGCACTATCGAGATCGCCAACGACAGGCCGATGGTGCTGTTCGGCGGGATGAACGTGCTGGAGTCCCGCGACCTGGCGCTGAAGGTCTGCGAGGAGTACGTGCGGGTCACCGAGAAGCTCGGCATCCCCTACGTGTTCAAGGCCAGCTTCGACAAGGCCAACCGCTCCTCGATCGCCTCCTTTCGCGGCCCGGGCCTGGAGGAGGGTATGCGGATCTTCGAGGAGGTGAAGAAGACCTTCGGCGTGCCGGTGCTCACCGACGTGCACGAGCCCTATCAGGCGGCGCCGGTGGCGGAAGTCTGCGACATCCTCCAACTGCCGGCCTTCCTCTCCCGACAGACCGATCTGGTGGTCGCCATGGCGAAAACCGGTGCGGTGATCAACATCAAGAAGGCCCAGTTCCTCGCCCCGCAGGAGATGAAGCACATCCTCGCCAAGTGCGAGGAGGCTGGCAACGACCAGCTGATCCTCTGCGAGCGCGGCAGCTCCTTCGGCTACAACAACCTGGTGGTCGACATGCTCGGCTTCGGCATCATGAAGCAGTTCGAGTATCCGGTGTTCTTCGACGTGACCCACGCCCTGCAGATGCCGGGCGGACGCGCCGACTCCGCCGGCGGCCGCCGCGCCCAGGTCACCGATCTGGCCAAGGCCGGCATCAGCCAGGGGCTGGCCGGGTTGTTCCTCGAGGCTCATCCGGACCCCGACAACGCCAAGTGCGACGGCCCCTGTGCCCTGCGCCTGGACAAGCTCGAGCCCTTCCTCGCCCAGCTCGCGCAGCTGGATGCGCTGGTCAAGAAATTCCCGCCAATCGAAACTGCTTGAACCCTGTCGCTTGCAGCTATCTATGGAGTGTTAAACAACAATGGCAAAGATCGTCGACATCAAGGGACGCGAAGTGCTTGATTCCCGCGGCAACCCCACCGTGGAGGCCGACGTGATTCTCGACAACGGCATCATCGGCAGTGCCTGCGCCCCGTCCGGTGCCTCCACCGGCTCCCGCGAGGCCCTGGAGCTGCGCGACGGCGACAAGGGGCGCTATCTGGGCAAGGGCGTGCTGAAGGCCGTGGCCAACGTCAATGGCCCTATCCGCGACCTGCTGCTGGGCAAGGATCCGGCCGACCAGAAGGCACTGGACCGGGCGATGATCGAGCTGGACGGCACCGAAAACAAGGCCAGCCTGGGCGCCAACGCGATCCTCGCGGTGTCCCTGGCCACCGCCAAGGCCGCCGCCGCGGCCCGCGGCCTGCCGCTCTACGCCCACCTCGCCGAACTCTACGGCACCCCCGGCGAATACAGCCTGCCGGTGCCGATGATGAACATCATCAACGGCGGCGAACATGCCGACAACAACGTCGACATCCAGGAGTTCATGGTACAGCCGGTCGGCGCCAAGACCTTCGCCGACGCGCTGCGCATGGGCGCCGAGATCTTCCACAACCTCAAGGCTGTGCTGAAGGCTCGCGGCCTCAACACCGCGGTAGGCGACGAAGGCGGTTTCGCGCCGAACCTGGCCTCCAACGAAGATGCTCTGGCCGCGATTGCCGAGGCCGTCGAGAAGGCCGGCTACCAGCTGGGCACTGACGTGACCCTGGCCCTGGACTGCGCTTCCAGCGAGTTCTACAAGGACGGCAAGTACGATCTGGCCGGCGAGGGCAAGGTATTCGATGCCGCCGGTTTCGCCGACTATCTGGCCGGGTTGACCCAGCGCTACCCGATCATCTCCATCGAGGATGGCATGGACGAGTCCGACTGGGCAGGCTGGAAGGGGCTGACCGGGAAGATCGGCGAGAAGGTGCAACTGGTCGGCGACGACCTGTTCGTCACCAATACCAAGATCCTGAAAGAGGGCATCGAGAAGGGCATCGCCAACTCGATCCTCATCAAGTTCAACCAGATCGGCTCGCTGACCGAAACCCTGGAAGCCATCCAGATGGCCAAGGCCGCTGGCTACACCGCGGTGATCTCCCACCGCAGCGGCGAAACCGAGGACTCCACCATCGCCGATCTGGCGGTGGGTACCGCTGCCGGGCAGATCAAGACCGGTTCGCTGTGCCGCTCCGACCGCGTGTCCAAGTACAACCAGCTGCTGCGCATCGAGGAGCAACTGGGCGCCAAGGCTCCGTACAAGGGACGTGCCGAGTTCCGCGGCTGAGCCGCGATGTGCTGAGCAGGGGCAGCGCAAGCTGCCCCTTTTCGCATGGTGGGTGAGCAATCCTATGAGCAGAGGCCTGGCGAAGCATCTTTGCCTTCGTACCGCGAAGTATCCACATGTCATTCCTGCGTAGTCATTACTGGCTTTTCGTCGTGCTGGCCCTGCTGCTGGGCGGCCTGCAGTATCGTTTGTGGGTGGGCGATGGCAGCCTGGCGCAGGTGACCGAGTTGAAGCGGCAGATATCCGAACAGAAAAGCGAGAACGAGCGCTTGCACGAGCGCAACCGGCTCCTCGACGCCGAGGTACAGGAGCTGAAGAAGGGGATGGAAACCGTCGAGGAGCGCGCCCGCCACGAACTCGGCATGGTCAAAGAGGGCGAGACCCTCTATCAGTTGGCCCAATGAACGTCTCCGACCTGCCGTCCTTCTGGACCGTGATCCCGGCTGCCGGCATCGGTAGCCGCATGCGCGCCGACCGCCCCAAGCAGTACCTGCCGCTCGGCGGAAGGACCATTCTCGAACACACCCTCGACTGCTTCCTCGGCCATCCGCGGCTCAAGGGGCTGGCGGTCAGTCTGGCGGCGGACGATCCCTACTGGCCGCAACTGCCCTGTGCCGGCGACGGACGCATCCTGCGCGCCGCCGGCGGCAGCGAGCGGGCCGACTCGGTGTTCAACGCCCTGCAACTGCTCGCCGGGCAGGGTGCGGACGCATCCGACTGGGTGCTGGTGCACGATGCCGCGCGGCCGAACCTGGCCCGCGCCGATCTGGAGCGGCTGCTCGCCGAACTGGCCGACGATCCGGTCGGTGGACTGCTGGCGGTGCCGGCGCGGGACACCCTGAAGCGCGCCGGTGCCGATGGCCGGGTGCGCCAGACCGTGGACCGCTCGGTGGTCTGGCTGGCCTACACGCCGCAGATGTTCCGCCTCGGCGCGCTGCGTCAGGCGCTGGGCGATGCGTTGGCGGCCGGCGTTGCGGTTACCGACGAGTCCTCCGCGATGGAGTGGGCCGGACAGGCGCCGCGGTTGATCGAGGGGCGTGCGGACAACCTGAAGATCACCCGTCCGGAGGACCTGGAGTGGCTGGCCCGGTGCTGGGCGGGCGACTGAGCATCTCGTTCCTGCTCGCCGCAAGGGCTGGCGGGAATCTTTTCCCGATGAGCGGTCATCTCTTCCGGGCCTTGAATTAGACTCTTCCTTTTCAATGCATCGAGATTGCTTGTCATGACCATCAAATCCCGTGCCGCCGTCGCTTTCGGCCCGAACCAGCCGCTGCAAGTCGTCGAAGTGGATGTGGAGCCGCCGAAGAAGGGCGAGGTGCTGGTACGCATCGTCGCCTCCGGTGTCTGCCATACCGATGCCTACACCCTGTCGGGGCAGGACTCCGAAGGCGTGTTTCCATGCATCCTGGGCCACGAGGGCGGCGGCATCGTCGAGGCGGTGGGCGAGGGGGTGACCTCCCTGCAGGTCGGCGACCATGTGATTCCGCTGTATACCGCCGAATGCCGCGAGTGCAAGTTCTGCAAGTCCGGCAAGACCAACCTGTGCCAGGCGATCCGCGCCACCCAGGGCAAGGGCCTGATGCCGGACGGCACTACTCGTTTCAGCTACCAGGGTCAGCCGATCTACCACTACATGGGTTGCTCGACTTTCTCCGAGTACACCGTGTTGCCGGAAATCTCCCTGGCCAAGATCCCCAAGGACGCGCCGCTGGAAAAGGTCTGCCTGCTCGGCTGCGGCGTGACCACCGGCATCGGTGCGGTGCTCAACACCGCGAAGGTCACCGAGGGCGCTACCGTGGCGATCTTCGGCCTGGGCGGCATCGGGTTGGCGGCGATCATCGGCGCCAGGATGGCCAAGGCCAGCCGGATCATCGCCATCGACATCAATCCGGCCAAGTTCGAGGTCGCCCGCGAGCTGGGCGCCACCGACTTCGTCAATCCGAAGGACCACGCCAAGCCGATCCAGGACGTCATCGTCGAGATGACCGACGGCGGCGTGGACTACAGCTTCGAATGCATCGGCAACGTGCAGCTGATGCGCGCGGCGCTGGAGTGCTGCCACAAGGGCTGGGGCGAATCGACTATCATCGGCGTGGCGCCGGCCGGCGCCGAGATCAGCACTCGGCCGTTCCAACTGGTCACCGGCCGGGTCTGGCGCGGTAGCGCCTTCGGCGGCGTCAAGGGACGCACCGAGCTGCCGAGCTACGTGGAGAAGGCGCAGAAGGGCGAGATCCCGCTGGACACCTTCATCACCCACACCATGGGCCTGGAAGACATCAACCAGGCCTTCGAGCTGATGCACGAAGGCAAGAGCATCCGCACGGTCATCCACTTCTGAGTGGGGCGGCGCTCGCCTCTCGATGATCGCGCCCACGCACCTGCGTGGGCGCTCCGTTTCAGGACTCCGTTCAAGGACCGCTCATGACCCTCGAGCTGCTCTCCAGCCAGAAAAGCTTCGGCGGCTGGCACAACCGCTATCGTCACCATTCGACCACCCTGAACTGCGACATGCTGTTCGCCATGTACCTGCCGCCGCAGGCGGAGGAGGGTACCAGGCTGCCGGTGCTCTACTGGCTGAGCGGCTTGACCTGCACCGACGAGAATTTCATGCAGAAGGCCGGCGCGCAGCGCCTGGCCGCCGAGCTGGGTCTGGTGCTGGTGGCGCCGGACACCAGTCCGCGCGGCGAGGGCGTGCCGGGCGATCCGGACGGCGCCTGGGATTTCGGTCTCGGCGCCGGCTTCTACCTGAATGCCACCCAAGAGCCCTGGGTGCAGCACTACCGCATGCACGACTACGTGGTGCACGAACTGCCGGCCCTGATCGAGGCCCGCTTCCCGGTTTCCGATCGGCGTGGAGTCAGCGGCCATTCCATGGGCGGTCACGGCGCGCTGGTCTGTGCGCTGCGCAACCCCGGGCGCTACCGCTCGCTGTCGGCCTTCGCGCCGATCGTCAATCCAAGCGCCTGTCCCTGGGGCGAGAAGGCGTTCAGTCGCTATCTGGGCGAGGACCGCGAGACTTGGAAAGACTGGGATGCCTGCGCGCTGCTCGCCGGAGCCCGGGAGCGCCTGCCGATCCTGGTGGATCAGGGCGATGCCGACGGCTTCCTCGCCGACCAGCTCAAGCCCGAGGCCTTGCAGGCCGCCGCGATGGCGGCCGGGCATCCGCTGACCCTGCGCCTGCAGTCGGGCTACGACCACAGTTACTATTTCATCGCCAGCTTCATCGACGACCATCTGCGCCATCATGCGCAGGCCCTGAGTCTGTAGGGCCGATTTTCGGGCGATCCGACATCCTTGATCGCCAGCAAGCTGGCTCCTATCCGGCGCGACTCCTGTAGAATCGCGCCCTGACTTTTTTCAGGGTGTTCTTCATCATGCGTATCGGCCACGGCTACGACGTGCACCGCTTCGGCACGGGCGATTTCATCACCCTCGGCGGTGTGCGGATTCCCCATCGCTTCGGGCTGCTCGCCCATTCCGACGGCGACGTGCTGCTGCATGCGCTCTGCGATGCGCTGCTCGGTGCTGCGGCGCTGGGCGACATCGGTCGGCACTTTCCGGACACCGATCCGCAGTTCAAGGGCGCCGACAGTCGCGTGCTGCTGCGCCATGTGGTCGCTCTGGTGCAGGGCAAGGGCTGGCAGGTCGGCAACGTCGACGCCACCATCGTCGCCCAGGCGCCGAAGATGGCCCCGCATATCGAGCGCATGCGCGTGCTGATCGCCGAGGACCTGCGGGTCGGGACGGACCAGGTCAACGTCAAGGCCACCACCACCGAGAGGCTCGGCTTCGCCGGCCGCGAGGAGGGTATCGCCGTGCATGCGGTGGCCCTGTTGCTGCCGCAATGACGGAGCTCGAACTGCTCGGGCCCAGGGCCCACGGTGAAGCCTGCGGTCAAGCCGTGCTCAAGGCCTGTGCGGAGGACTTCCAGGTCGACGAGGTGCTGGATATCCCACTGAGCGGGCAGGGCGAGCACCTTTGGCTGTGGGTGGAGAAGCGTGGGCTGAATACCGAGGAGGCGGCGCGGCGCCTCGCCCGCGCCGCCGGGATGCCGCTGAAAGCGATCAGCTATGCCGGCCTCAAGGATCGCCAGGCACTGACGCGCCAGTGGTTCAGTCTGCATCTGCCGGGCAAGGCCGATCCCGATTTCGCCGCAGCGGAAGGCGACGATCTGCGCATCCTCGAGCGCACCCGCCATTCGCGCAAGCTGCAGCGCGGCGCCCATGCGGCCAACGGTTTCACCCTGCGCCTGACTCGTCTCGCTGCCGACCGTCCGGCGCTGGATGCGCGCCTGGAGCGAATCCGCCGGGAGGGGGTGCCCAACTACTTCGGCCTGCAGCGCTTCGGCCACGACGGCGGCAATCTCGCCGAGGCCCGTGCCTTCGCCGGGCGCGGGGAGTTGCCGGCCCAGCGCAACCTGCGCTCGCGCCTGCTCTCGGCGGCGCGCAGCTACCTGTTCAACCGGGTGTTGGCCGAGCGGGTCGCGGCCGGCAGCTGGAACCGGGCGCAGCCGGGCGATCTCCTGGCTTTCACCGACAGCCGCAGTTTCTTCATGGCCGGGGAGGCCGAATGCGCGGACCCGCGTCTGGCGCTGCTCGACCTGCATCCGACCGGACCGCTCTGGGGCGCGGGCGACTCCCCGGCCGGCGCGGCCGGCCAGGCGCTGGAGGAGGTCGTCGCCCGGGGCGAGGTGCCGCTGTGCGAGTGGCTGGGTGGCGCGGGCATGGTGCACGAACGGCGCATTCTGCGCCTCCCCATCGACCGGCTGGCATGGCATTATCCCACTACCGATATCTTGCAACTGGAATTCGTCCTGCCGGCCGGCTGCTTCGCCACTGTGGTGGTCCGCGAGTTCGTCGATCTGCTGCCGGCGGGTCCAATGGACACTTCATGCGTATTCTGATCGCCAACGACGACGGGGTTCATGCCCCTGGCATCGCCGCGCTTCACGATGCTCTGGCCGGTATGGCCGAGTGCGTGGTCGTCGCTCCCATCAAGGACATGAGTGGCGTCAGCAGCTCGCTGACCCTGGACCGGCCGTTGCATCCGCAACGGCTGTCGAACGGCTTCGTCGCTCTCGATGGCACCCCCACCGACTGCGTCCACCTGGGCCTCAACGGCCTGCTGGAAGAGATTCCGGACATGGTGGTGTCCGGCATCAACCTGGGCGCCAATCTGGGCGACGACGTGCTCTATTCGGGGACCGTGGCGGCCGCCATCGAAGGGCGCTTCTGCAGCCGGCCGGCCTTCGCCTTCTCGCTGCTGTCGCGCGAGCCGGACAACCTGCCGACAGCCGCGCACATCGCCCGCACCCTGGTCGCGCAGCACGAGCGACTCGAACTGCCGCCGCGCACCGTGCTCAGCGTGAATGTCCCCAACCTGCCCTTGGACCACATCCGCGGCATCCGCCTGACTCGCCTCGGCCACCGGGCCCGGGCCAAGGCGCCGGTCAAGGTGGTCAATCCGCGCGGCAAGGAGGGCTACTGGATCTCGGTGGCCGGCGATGTCGAGGATGGCGGGCCAGGGACCGATTTCCATGCCGTGATGCAGGGTTATGTGTCAGTCACCCCGCTGCAGCTCGACCGCACCTTTCACGAGGCCTTCGCCGGCCTCGGCAGCTGGTTGGAGGGCTTGCTCTGATGCGCCGTCGGCATGACGACCTGTTGCACAGCGGCATCGGCATGACCTCGCAACGTACCCGTGAGCGACTGATCCAGCGTCTCTGCGAGGAAGGCCTGTCCAGCCCTCCGGTGCTCGAGGTGATCCGTCACACGCCGCGCCATCTGTTCGTCGACGAGGCTCTGGCACATCGGGCCTACGAGGACACTGCCCTGCCGATCGGCCACAACCAGACGATTTCACAGCCCTACATGGTCGGTCGCATGACCGAGCTGCTGCTCGCCGGCGGCCCGCTGGACAAGGTGCTGGAGATCGGTACCGGTTCGGGTTACCAGACCGCAGTACTGGCGCAACTGGTGGAGCGGGTGTTCTCCGTCGAGCGGATCCAGACGCTGCAGGAGCGCGCCAAGGAGCGGCTGCTCGAACTCAAGCTGCGCAATGTGGTCTTTCGCTGGGGCGACGGCTGGGAGGGCTGGCCGGCGTTGGCGTCCTACAATGGCATCATGGTCACCGCTGCCGCCCCGGACGTGCCGCCGGCACTGCTGGAGCAGTTGGCCCCCGGCGGGCGTCTGGTGATTCCGGTAGGTACCGGCGACGAGCAGCAGTTGTTGTTGATCGTTCGCGAGGCCGACGGCTTCCGCCGTCATGCGTTGGAAACTGTACGTTTCGTGCCCTTGCTCCAAGGCTCCTTGTTCTGACCGTTCTGGATGGGCTCCGTGAAATCCTCCTTGTTTCTTTTCCTGAAGGGTGTGGCCAATGTCGTGCCTGGTGTCTCGGGTGGTACCGTCGCTTTCATCGGGGGCATCTATGATGAACTGCGGCGCTCCATCGGTCGTCTGCCCAATGCACCGCTGTTGTTGTGCAGGTGTCGTGGCGGCGTGGCGCGATTGATCAGTTGCCTGCTGGAACATCGGCCGATTGGTCTGGTCGTTCTTCTGTCTGATCGTGGTATCGAGCTGGCCGGTCGTCGTCAGCCGGCAGGCAGCGTTGTCGAATAGCTGTGGTTCGTCTGGATTCCAGTGTCACGTCATCGGAAAGGGGATGCGCGGGTGAGTTTCAGAGTTCTTCAATTTCGGCTTGGCAGTCGCGCTGCCCGGCTTCCGTTGGGCGGAATCGCCTTCGCCCTGCTGCTTGCAGGCTGCGCCAGCTCTTCCCGTGACAGCGTGCAGGTGGCAGAGCAGCCGGCAGTTCCGCACGTCACCAGCGGTCAGCATGTGGTCAGCCGTGGCGAGTCGATTTCCTCCATCGCCATCCGTTATGGCTGGGACTGGCGGGAACTGGCGGCCCTCAATGGCATCGCCGCACCCTACGTGATCCGTCCGGGACAGACGATCCGCTTCGGCCCGGCACGCCAGGCCGGCTCGACCCAGACGGTTCGGCAGCCGGCAGCAGCTACCGCTGCCTCCTCAACGACCCCACCTGCCGCGGCCCCCGCCAAGCCGGCTGACGGAACGGTCCAGGCGAAGCCTGCGACAACGCCTCCCGGCTCAGCAGTATCGGTCCGTTCGTCGTCCGGTTGGTCCTGGCCGGCCGATGGTCCCCTGGTGGGACGCTTTTCCTCAAACGACAGTTTGAATAAAGGCATTGATATCGGCGGGCAATTGGGTCAGCCTGTTGTGGCTGCGTCTGATGGATCGGTTGTTTACGCCGGAGGTGGCTTACGGGGTTACGGCGAACTGGTCATCATCAAGCACAGCGATATCTATGTCACTGCCTACGGCCACAACCGCAGGCTGCTGGTTCGGGAAGGACAACAGGTCAAGGCGGGGCAGACTATTGCCGAAATGGGGTCGACAGGCACTGATCGGGTGAAGCTCCATTTCGAGATTCGCCGTCAGGGCAAACCTGTGGATCCTCTGCAATACCTCCCTTCCCGATAAGCTGTTGCTGTCCGCTCCCGCCAGAGATAAGGGCTCGGGTTTCAGCCATGGGATGGCGGTACCGGAGCTTGTTGTCGAACACAGCATGGGACAACAACGATGGCTCTCAATATAAAAGCAAAAGAAGCGCCGGAGTTTGATGTAGACGACGATGTGCTCCTGATGGAGGCGGAGATCGTGCTGGAGGATGTCATGGACGATGAGTCGGACCTTCCCGTTGCGAAATCCAGGCAGGCGAGCCTGAAGCAGCACAAATACATCGACTATAGTCGGGCACTGGATGCGACCCAGCTTTATCTCAATGAAATCGGCTTCTCGCCGCTGCTGACCCCAGCGGAAGAAGTGCATTACGCACGGCTGGCGCAGCGGGGTGATCCGGCCGGGCGCAAGCGGATGATCGAAAGCAACCTGCGGCTGGTGGTCAAGATCGCCCGTCGCTATGTCAACCGCGGCCTGTCGCTGCTCGACCTGATCGAGGAAGGCAATCTGGGTCTGATCAGGGCGGTGGAGAAATTCGACCCGGAGCGCGGTTTCCGCTTCTCGACCTATGCCACGTGGTGGATTCGCCAGACCATCGAGCGGGCCATCATGAACCAGACCCGTACCATCCGCCTGCCGATCCATGTGGTCAAGGAACTCAACGTCTATCTGCGGGCGGCGCGCGAGTTGACGCAGAAGCTCGATCACGAACCCTCGGCGGAAGAGATCGCCAACTTGCTGGAGAAGCCGGTCGCCGAAGTCAAGCGGATGCTCGGGCTCAACGAGCGGGTCACTTCGGTCGATGTCTCGCTGGGGCCGGATTCGGACAAGACCCTGCTCGATGTGCTGACCGACGATCGCCCCTCTGACCCCTGCGATCTGTTGCAGGACGACGACCTCTCGCAGAGTATCGACCAGTGGCTGTTCGATCTGACCGACAAGCAGCGGGAAGTGGTGGTGCGCCGCTTCGGCCTCCGCGGTCACGAGAGCTGCACGCTGGAGGAGGTGGGGCAGGAGATCGGCCTGACCCGCGAGCGGGTACGCCAGATTCAGGTCGAGGCGCTCAAGCGGCTGCGGGAAATCCTTGAGAAGAACGGTCTGTCCAGCGACGCGCTGTTCCAGTAGGGCGATTCCGCCCCTTCCACAGACCTATGATGGTGGGTTTGTGCGGGGGGGCGGGTACGGCTGCAGTGAGGCTCTTTGCCGTGGAAACGAAAAGGCCCGCCATTCGGCAGGCCTTGTTCTATTGGTGCGGAATCAGCGTTCCAGATGTTGCAACTTACCCTTCACCCCATCCCAGTCTTCCGCGTCCGGTAGGGCTTCCTTCTTCTCGGTGATGTTCGGCCAGACTTCCGCCAGATCGGCGTTCAGTTGGATGAACTCCTGCATGTCCTCGGGCACTTCGTCTTCGGAGAAGATCGCCTGGGCCGGGCACTCGGGCTCGCAGAGCGCACAGTCGATGCACTCGTCCGGGTGGATGACCAGGAAGTTCGGCCCTTCATAAAAACAGTCTACCGGGCAGACTTCAACACAGTCGGTGTACTTGCACTTGATGCAGTTGTCGGTGACGACGAAGGCCATTCCAGTGTTCTCCTCAGGCTGCAGCCGGGGAGCCGATTCGGCTCCCCGGCTTGTATTGAAAGGGCTCCGGGCTTCAGGCTAAAGGTTCCGGAGCTCCCTGAAAGCGCGCGATTCTAGCAGCTTGATCGAGCGCCGTCAGATGCGCGACTTCAATGTATATATCAGCTCAAGTGCCTGCCGTGGACTCAGCTCATCCGGATTTGTCCGGCCCAGCTCCTCCAGGACCGGATGCGCCAGGCTGGCGAACAGGTCGTTCTGGATGGGTGGCAGGGGTTTGCCCGTCTCGCGGTGTGGTGCCTCGTGGGGGAGGCTGGTGGCTTCCAATCGCGCCAGATGCTCGCGGGCGCGTTGGATGACGGCATTCGGCACCCCGGCGAGCTGCGCCACCGCCAGGCCGTAGCTCTGGCTGGCCGGTCCCGGCAGGACGTGGTGAAGGAAGACGATGCGTTCGTTGTGCTCGACGGCGTCGAGGTGCACGTTGGCCGCCGCCGACTGGCTTTCCGGCAGCACGGTCAGCTCGAAATAGTGGGTGGCGAACAGGGTGAAGGCGCGCTGCTGCGCCAGCTGCTCGGCCGCTGCCCAGGCCAGCGACAGGCCGTCGAAGGTGCTGGTGCCGCGGCCGACCTCGTCCATCAGCACCAGGCTGCGTTGGGTGGCGTTGTGCAGGATGTTGGCGGTCTCGCTCATCTCCACCATGAAGGTAGAGCGGCCGCCGGCCAGGTCGTCGCTGGAGCCGATGCGGGTGAAGATACGGTCCACCAGAGACAGTTCGCAGCTGGCCGCCGGAACGAAACTGCCGATGTGCGCGAGCAGCACGATCAGCGCCGTCTGGCGCATATAGGTGGATTTGCCGCCCATGTTCGGCCCGGTGATGATCAGCATCCGGGTGGCGTCGTCGAGCTCCAGGTCGTTGGCGACGAAGGGCGTGTCGAGCACCTGCTCGACCACCGGATGGCGGCCCTGGCTGATGCGCAAGCAGGGCTCCTCGACGAAGCGCGGACGGTTCAGGTCGAGGTTCAGTGCCCGTTCGGCGAGGTCGGCCAGTACGTCCAGCTCGGCCAGAGCGGCCGCGGTTTCCTGCAACGGTGCCAACTGGTCGATGAGGATTTCCAGAAGCTCCTCGTAGAGCGCCTTCTCCCGTGCTAGGGCGCGGCTCTTGGCCGACAGGGCCTTGTCCTCGAAAGCCTTCAGCTCGGGGGTGATGAAGCGCTCTGCGCCCTTCAGGGTCTGCCGACGGATGTAGTCGGCCGGCGCCTGTTCGGCCTGTACCCGCGGCAGCTCGATGTAGTAGCCGTGGATGCGATTGTAGCCGACTTTCAGGTTGGGCAGGCCGGTGCGGGCCTTCTCGCGGGCCTCCAGATCCATGAGGAACTGGCCGGCGTTCTCGCTGAGCGAGAGCAGCTCGTCCAGCTCGGCGTCGTAGCCCTGCTTGAGCACGCCGCCGTCGCGGATCACCGCTGGCGGGTTGTCGATGATGGCGCGGGCCAGCAGGTCGGCCAGTTCGGGGTAGGTACGAATGCTGCCGGCCAGGGTCTGCAGGTGCGGTGCTTCCAGCGGGCTCATGGCCGCCTGCAGCTGCGGCAGCGCGGCAAGGGCATCGCGCAGACGGGCGAGATCGCGCGGACGGGCGTTGCGCAAGCCGATGCGGGCGAGGATCCGCTCGACGTCGCCGATCTCCTTGAGCTGCGGCTGCAGGGTTTCGAAGCGATAGTTCTCCAGCAGGCAGGCGATGGCGTCTTGGCGCGCCTCCAGTATGGTTCGATCACGCAGCGGACGGTTCAGCCAGCGGCCGAGCAGGCGGCTGCCCATGGCTGTCTGGCAGCGATCGATCACCGATTGCAGGGTGTTGTCGCGTCCACCGGCCAGATTGACGTCCAGTTCCAGGTTGCGTCGGCTGGCACCGTCGAGGATCACGGTGTCGTCAAGGCGCTCGTGGCGCAGGCTGCGCAGGTGCGGCAGGGCGGTGCGCTGGGTTTCCCGGGCGTAGCCCAGCAGGCAGCCGGCAGCGCCGATGGCCAGGGTCAGGCCATCGCAGCCGAAGCCTTTCAGATCCTGGGTGGCGAACTGCTGGCAGAGGCTTTTATATGCGCTGTCGCGGTCGAAGTCCCAGGGCGCCCGGCGGTGCGCGCCGCGGCGCTTTTCCAGCGGCAGACCGGCCGGCCAGTCGTCGGGGTACAGCAGTTCGGCGGGATTGAGGCGTTCCAGTTCGGCCAGCAGATTCTCCCAGCCCCTGAGTTCCTGCACGCTGAAGCGTCCACCGGTGATGTCCAGCACCGCCAGGCCGAACAACCGCTCGTCGCCGACCACCGAGGTCAGCAGGTTGTCGCGGCGCTCGTCGAGCAGTGCCTCGTCGCTGATCGTGCCGGGGGTGATGATGCGCACCACCTGGCGCTCCACCGGCCCCTTGCTGGTGGCGGGATCGCCGATCTGCTCGCAGATCGCCACCGATTCGCCGAGCTTGACCAGCTTGGCCAGGTAGCCCTCGACCGAGTGGAAGGGAATCCCGGCCATGGGAATCGACTTGCCGGCCGACTGGCCGCGGGCAGTCAGGGTGATGTCGAGCAGCTTGGCAGCTTTCTTGGCGTCCTCGTAGAACAGCTCGTAGAAATCGCCCATGCGGTAGAACATCAGCTGGTCCGGATGCTCGCGCTTGAGTTTCCAGTATTGCTGCATCATTGGTGTGTGTTCAGAAAGGCTTTCCATTCAATCACTTAGCGTTATTTGTCTATTTGACAGGGGCAAGGTGTCTAATACTACCCTGCCTGCTGCTCGGTTTTTGAGGGCTTTTTGCGGGGGAGAGTGGGGCCGTCGGCGATGTCGATTTCGCGCAGGCGGATGTAGCGATCGGTCATGCGCGGGTCGGCGTGGCCGGCCAGTTTGGTGGCGTCCTTGCCCTCGCGCTTGGCGTCGGTCAGGGATTTGGCGCGGATATCGTGCAGGGTGGCGTTTCCCACGCCGGCGCGCTCGCAGGCCTTGCGCCACTGCTGCTTGACCGTCTCGTAGATCACCGGCTTGCAGGTGCGCTTGGTGGTGAACAGGGTCAGGCCGCGGGCCGAGCGGGGCAGGGCTTTCGCACGGGCGATGACGTCGGCGAGATCGGGAGTCATCTTGACGATCAGCCGCTTGTCGGTCTTCTGCTGCTTGAAGGCGATGCCGTCCTCGGTGATGTCGGCCAGGCGGATCGACAGCACGTCGTTGATGCGTTGGGCGGTGAGGTAGGCCATCTGGTAGATGACCCGCATGTTCTCGGTGGCCTGGGCGCAGATCGCCTGGAATTCCTCGTCGGTCAGGTAGCGGTCGCGCTTTTTCTCGGCGTGACGGCGGATGCCGATGCAGGGGTTGCTGTCGACGATCTGCCACTCGACGGCGTAAGTGAATACGGCGCGCAGGAAGCTGAGCACGCGGTTTCCCATGTTCGGGGTGGCGGCCATGCTGTTCTTGATGGCCGCGACGTGCCTGGGCAGGACCTGGTCGGGGTTGAACTCGGCCAGAATGTCCTTCAGCCGCTCGGCTGCAGCGGTGTACTGCAGCACGGTGTTGGGTTTGAGTGTCGGGGAAACCTGCGTGAGCACCCGGTCGATCAGCGCGGGCATGCCCGCGCCGGAGCTGGTGACCTGGACCTTCTTGGCATAGGCCGCCAGCGCTTCTTCGAGGGTTCCGCCCAGGCGCTCCCACTTGTTCTGGTGGACGTAGTAGAAAGCGCCGTGCTTCTGGTAGACCTTGGCCGGCAGATGACGGTCGGTTTTGCGGGGTCTCATGTCAGGATGCCAGGCGCAGCTTCGGTTCGTGCGGAGTGTGGCCGGCACCCCCCAGGCGCGCAAGGACCAGCTCCCTGAGTACCTTGGGTTTCCCATCGCCGCCGATGATGTGCGGGATATTCTCGCTATTCAGCCAGCGCGCCTGGGCGCTGGCCTTCTGCTTGCCCGAGAGGGTGCGCAGTTCTTCTTCCGTCAGGAACACTTCCGTTTCCCTCCTTTCCTTCTCTTCTTCCCGCCGTAAGCGGTGGCTCGCCAGCTGACGAAGGTGGCGACGTTGCCGACCTCGTCGCCGATGGTGTGGGCCATGACGGCGCGCAGTTCCTCGAAGGTGGCGCGCTGGATGGTTTTCTCGCCCAGGACGACGGTGCGGCCGTCCGGGGTTTTGACGACGTAGTCCACGGCCCAGCGCATCGGCTTGGCGGGCGGGGTGCCGAAGACTTTCGCCCGCTCGTTGGGCATTTCGGTGCTGTAGAAGAGGCTACAGGTCATTGGCTGGCCTCCCTGGCGGCTCCATTTGCAGGGCGCTGGTGGTGAGTTGCCCGAGCGCTTGGGTGGCGTTGCGGCGTTCGATCCTGTGCAGATCCTGCACGCGGCGCAGTTCGGTCTGGGTGGCGGCGAGGAGGCGCTCGGCCTTGTTCAGGCGCTGGGTGGTTTCGTGCAGGTCTGCGCTGAACTGGCCGTGGGCTCTGTGGTAGCCGTCGCTGTGGCCGTGCTGTATGCCGAGGCGGATGCCGGCCGCTCTGCCGATGAGGTAACAGGCGGCGCAGGTGAAGCTGGTGCCGAGGGTGACGCCGATAAGGGTGGTGATTTGGTCGGGGGTCAGTTCCATGCTTGATGCTCTCCTTGTCGATCCGTGCCGGCGCGCCCTTGTTGGCCGGCGTGGGTAGGGATCATGCCGCATTTGTGGCGCCTTGCTCAGCGCGGTCGAGAAATGCGGCCAGATGGCTGAGGTAAACGATTAGCGGGGCGCGCTCGCTGTCGTGCAGGCGCGATAGGGGCAGGGCGATGCGTCCGGCCCGGATTTCCGCGCGCAGATACCGCTCGGTACCGATGTGCGGCAAATGATCGAGCAGCAACCGCTCCACGGTGATGTAGTTGCAGCCGTAGCGGCGGCGCAGCAGCTCCAGCGTGCTGGCCTCCCTGCGACCCTCCCGATGAAGTGCCTGTCCGGTGGTCGTCACGCGGCACCTCCTACGCGGCACGGCGGCCAGCGCGGGCAGCCACACGCTGCACGGTTTCCCGTACGCGCTGGCGAAACCCGTCCGGATCGCTGTCGTTGTGGATCACCAGATCGTTGTCGCCGATGGCGATACCCGTCTCGGTTGCGTGGGTGCGTATCGGCGGCGCGTCCGGCCGCAGGATGTGCACCAGCACGCCGCCGCGCTGGCGGACGAACTCGGCTTCGTCCTCGTAGCGCACATCGCTGATCACGATGCCGGGCGCCTGCGGGTGGCAGTCCGCGAGATTGCCTAGGTTCTGCCGGGCGATGCGCAGCCACAGCTCCGGGTGCACCAGATGGCGGCCCCATTCGGTGCCGAGGGTCTGCAATAGCTCGCGGGGCGACTTGCCCAGCCAGGGCAGCGGCGCCTCCTTCTGTGCGCCTTCGAGCTGCGCGTCGCTCAGGTTCAGGCCCTGAGCGAGCATCGCCTTGAGCGGCTGGGCGAAGGCGTAGTGGAGGAAGCCGTAGTGCGCCACCAGCTCGCGGGCGGCGGTGCTTTTGCCGCTGTGCGCGGCGCCGGTGAGGCCGATCAGCAGCGTGCTCATGCGGCCTCCTGACGGTCTTCGAGGTGACGGCGGGCGAAGGCCAGCATGGCTTGCAGTTCTTCGATGTACTTCTCTTCATCGGCCGGCGTGGCCGGCACGATGTGCGCGTAGCAGGTCTTGCTGCTTGGCCAGTTACCCGGCGGCGCAGAGCGGTCGAATGCTTGCGGGCGGAAGTACAGGCTGACGTTCGCGTAGCGGCCGCCGATGTCGAAGTACGGCGTCCAGCGGCCCTTGGCGCTGACCTGGGTGATGGTATCGACGATCAGCAGCAGAAGGAGGTTGATGCGCTGGCTCATGCTGCACCCCCAAGCGGGCCGAGGTCGGCGGCAAAGGGGCGCAGGGTGGCGGCTTGGCGGCTACCGCCGGCGATCACCAGCAGGCCGGTGCGGCGCTGGATGCGGGCGATGATGGAGGGGTTGGAGGCCGCTGCCGGGTGCAGGTAGACCGGGTAGCGGGTGGTGGGCTTGCTGTGCGGGGTGGGCATGGTGGGTGCTCCGTACGGTGGTGGGTACGGAGCTAAATTAGCAATCGCTAATTTTCATGGCAATAGCTAATACTAAAAATAACGCAATCGCGCCTGCTAATGGAAATGCAGGAGCTTAGCCGTTCGTTACAGTGTGGGCTTCCCTTCTCCGGCTTGCCTGCAGCAAGCCGGAGAAGGGCAGAAAAGGTGGCATCTGAATGTGGCTAAGCTGCGGCTAGATCATTGGCTGCAGAGTCGGTAAGGGGCTCATTCCTCATAAAATATGGCGTCGAGCATTGCTGCTCTGCCATCCCAAACCTGCATCTCCTGACTATCAATAGGGCGTCTGCTTCTCCACCAAGGGGTGTCCATGATGCGCTCAATGACTTCTTCCCAGTAGCGATCATAGTCCATCTTGCTGGAAGGGATCCCGAAATCAGTGCATAGCTTCCGCCGGTTCTTAGAGTCTAAGCAGATGAATTGATCTGGGCGTTTAAGTGCTAATAAACGGCTCGCGATACTAACGCCATGTCTGCCGTTTGGGAAAGCCTTTATGAAATCTTTTATGTAATTATTGTACTGTTCGCGAGTGACCGTCCCGTGTAGGGGTATTGCATCAAGAGCTTTCGAGATGTATGGGTTGTTATTATTGATTGCCTGGTGGTAATAGCCTGCGCCCTTCATGCTTCCAAACCACCCCCACCGCTCGTCGAGGCCATTCGGCAAGCCGGCAATCGTTTTCCGAAGGGTAAGTTCCATCGATTCAAAGGTGGGGTGATTAAGAAAGGCTCTATGCACAAACTCCAGAAGGTTGCATCGATGATCGAAGCCGTGGTACGAGTCAGATTTAACTTCTTTGAAGTATTGTGCCCATGACATTGACATGACTGAGGATTCAGTCGGGGGCTTCGCGGCCGCTCTTGATCCATATTGGCCGCTTAGTCTGCTAAGGTCTGACTGCTTCGTGCTCCAGATTTCTCGGTAAGCTGTGGCGTCGTCTTCGTTTATCTCTTTTGAGATTGACCAGTAGCTATCAATAAGTGAAAGGATTTCATCTTTTCCGTGGGAATAATCAGTCCCTTCGCCAGAAAGCAGAACCATAGCTTCCGAGTTTGTGCTGAGGGCTCCTGTAGTTAGGTTGGCGCTTCCAATTAGCGCCTCCCATCTTTTTTTATCCCAAAAAATGTAGATTTTAGGGTGAAACACACCAGATGGCTGAAGAATGAAGTGCACTCTTGGCGAGTTTTTAAAAGTATCTAGCACATCTGGATGTGTTTGGTAGAAGTGAGTCCCGATTACTGCCTGGGTGATCTTGGGGACGTGTTTCTTCAGGAGGGAGAAAATGGTGTTTCCTGATGTTGCCCAAGCAACAGCGAATGCGGATTTTGGGTAGGTGGTTATCAGGCGAGAAAGTGTTTTAACTAATTCTTCGTTTTGCGTGATCAGCTGCAAGTCAATTTCTCCTGTTGTCGATCTGTTGAGTTAAGATGTTGCCTCGGTCTCACGTCGGTGCTGCAAAGGAGAAAGGTTTAACTTGTGTTTGCAGCCATTCGGATCAAGCGCTGGCCGACTCGGATAGCCATACGAATGAGGCTATCTCTGTTGTAGATATCATTTACTGGGGCACTCCTTTGCCATTCCTTGGTTCTCCCTGCGTCAATACCTGATCTTGCTAGGCGGCACGATGCTGCCGACAGGATGGATGTGCTCAATCTCTACGCGGGGGATGGTCAAACGGCCATAGCTGGCATTGACCGACATGAGGCTGACGCTCTCGGTGTTGGCGTAGAGCAGTTCCTTGACCATCTGTTGGCCGTTGGTGCGGCGGACCATGACGTACTCGCCGGGCACCGGCTCGCAGTTCGGCTCGCACCAGACCGCCCAGCCGTCGCGGATGGCCGGTGACATGGAGTCGCCTTTCACGCGCAGGGAGTAGGCGTTCGGGTCGCTGGAGGGGATATCTATCCAGCCGTCTGCATGTTCGAGTGCATCCCAATATCCGTCTGGGCCCAACTGTGCAATTCCCTTGATCGGTGCGCGTCGGAACGCCTGTGGCTCCAGTTTCGTGCCGGGCAGCAGCTCGGCTTCCTCGCGGGGATAGATCAGTGCGAATGACGGTAACCCCAGCTTTTCTTCCAGGGTGGCGGCGGCCTTTTCACCGAGCTTTCGGTGGCCGTTGAGGATTTGGGACAGGTATGAGGCGTCCAGATCGTGGCGCTCTGCGAACTCCTTGAGCTGCATGCCGCCGATCAGGCGCTTCAAGGCTGTGACTCTGAGCTGATTGATGTCCATGGCCAAATAGTCGCCTCCCGTTAGCAGTTAGTAAATTACTGAGTGCTATTGTGTTATGGGTTAGCGGTTGCTAATCTCTGCCGCGACGAGAGGAGGTGCGTATGAATCTGCGCGAGTACATCAAACCCTTGAAGAAGCCGGAGCTGGAGCAGTTCGCCCTGCGCTGCGGCACGTCTGCCGGTCAGATCAAGCAGGTGGCCTACGGCCATCGGCGGGCCTCGGCCGGGCTGGCCGTGAGCATCGACCGCGAGACTGGCGGCGAAGTGAGCTGCGAAGAGATGAGGTCGGATATCGACTGGGCCTACCTGCGGGGTAGCGAGCCGGGGGAGGCGGCCTGAAAAGAAACCGGCGGGGTTGCCCCCGCCAGTCGGTTGGCCGAAGCGATAACCCACCACGGTCTTCGCTCCTGCCTGCCCAGTGCTACCCACCAAGGCGGCACTGAGCTTGGTGCTGGCGGGCACCCACCACGGTGATCCGCCAGCTTGACGTCGCACAGCAAGCACTTTGTCGCGGCAGATGATAGGCC
Organism: Azotobacter beijerinckii; assembly: GCF_900110885.1. GTDB lineage: Bacteria > Pseudomonadota > Gammaproteobacteria > Pseudomonadales > Pseudomonadaceae > Azotobacter > Azotobacter beijerinckii. Next base: position 149,233 of record NZ_FOFJ01000006.1, read on the forward strand.
AACGGGCCTGCGTCTCGCCACGGCGTTTCCAAGGGATTAACGCCAATGTCGAGAATCGACCCCACCCGTGGCCTCGGCCCTGTTCTGACCCTGGAACAGGCCGTGGACCACGACACTCGCCGCGAACGCGGCGGCCCGGTTGCGGTATGCGCCACGCTGGGCTTTTCCTACAACAGCTACCAGAAGAAGTTTTCCATCAGCTACCCCGACCACCTGTTGAGCGTGCGCGATTTCGAGCGCTGGCTCGAACTGGTCGAAGCCAGCGAGACGCTGCGGACCATCGCCCGTATCAAGGGCGGGGTGTTCTATCGCCCGAAGCCGGTGCCGGCGACGGTGGATGCGCTGCTCGCGCTGGCCGATCTGCTGGCCCGCAAGAGCCGTTTCGTCGGCAGCCTGCACGACGGGCTGGCCGACAGCCGCTGGGAAGAGCGCGAGGTACTGCAGCTGGAGCGCCACGGCAACGAGGTGATCGAGGCGGTGCTGGGCATCATGGCCGGCGCCCGCGAGGCGATGGAGCGCGACGGGGAGGGGGGTGATGACTGATGCCCCGAATCAGGCCGGCGTTCAGCCGCGATCAGGCGGGCGTGACCGTCAGTTTGAAGCCCAAGGCATGAATAACCTTGAGCAGCGTTTCCGTATTGGGGGTCCGCTCGCCGGACAAACTCTTGTACAGGCTCTCACGCGACAGGCCGGTTTTTCTGGCCAGTTCGGTCATGCCGCGCGCACGAGCGATATCGCCCAGGGCGACGGCCAGCAATCTTGGATCGTTATCCTCCAGCACCACGTCGAGGTAGGCCGCAATGTCCTCTTCGCTGTTCAGGTAGTGGGCCGCATCAAAGGGGCGCATTTTCAATTTGGCTTTGGTCACTCAGAGCTCCTTGGACAACTGAATTGCCCGCTCGATGTCACGTTGCTGGTTGGACTTGTCGCCGCCGCCCAGCATGATCAGCAGCACATCGCCCCGTTGCACGTAGTACATCCTCCAGCCGGGGCCGAAGAACTCACGCATCTCGAACACGCCTTCGCCAACGGGCTTCACGTCGCCCAGGTTGCCCAGCGCCGCACGCTGCAAGCGCTTGATCAGCCGCATACGGGTGATGGTGTCTTTCAGCCCACTCAGCCAGTCGCTGAAGGCTTCGGTTTCGATGATGGAATACATGGCCCGCACTGTAGCCAAAAGGCTACACCTGTCAAGCGCATGGGATGCCGCGCGGTGCCCTTACTCCCTCGTCTTCAGGGGCATCGATTTGGCCAGCTTGGCCTGCATGTTTTCTTTGCCGTGGGTAGGGATAAGGAGCGGCACCGATGAGCAACAAGATCGATCTGCAACTGGCCGACCTGCCGTTGCTGCTGCGCTTCATCCCGGCGGATAGCCGGGAGGTGTGGATTCAGGTCGGCATGGGGCTGAAAGTCGAGTTCGGCGAGGCTGCCTTCGATGACTGGGACGACTGGAGCCAGTCCGGCACCGGGTACAGCCCGCGCGATGCGCAGACGGTGTGGCGGTCGTTCCGCAAGTCGGGCACCGGCATGGGCACGGTGATCAAGCTGGCCAAAGACGCCGGCTGGTTGCCGGAGAAGCGCGAACTGAGCCGCGAGGATCGGCGCCGGCTGGCCGAACAACTGGAGGCGAGGCGTCAGGCGCGGCAGGCCGAGGTCGAGGCGGACGAAGCCCGCTCGGCACGGATGCGCGAGGCGGTGGCCGAGGCGTGCGGGCGGATCTGGGCCGAGCACTGCCGGCCCGAGGGCGCGAGCGACTACCTGCAGCGCAAGCGGGTGGGCGGCCACGGCGTGGGGCACTTCTCGCATCTGGTGGTGCTGGAGATCGACGATCAGGCGGAGCGTTGCCAGATCTGGGTCGGCGAGGATGCCCAGCGCTGGCTGGGCATGGTGCCGAAGCCGCGCCCGGCGCACCTGTCGATGCTGGTGTTCCGCAAGGGCTACATGGCGGTGCCGCTGCGCGATGCGGCGGGGCGGCTGTGGGCGTTGCAGTCGATCAACGGGCAGGGCACCAAGCTGTTCCCGAAGTACGGGCGCAAGCAGGGTTGCTTCCACCTGATCGGCGAGCCGGCCGGTGCCGCGGTGCTGGCGGTGGCCGAGGGCTATGCGACGGCGGCGAGCGTACATGAAGCCACCGGCTGGCCGGTGGCGGTGGCGTTCGACGCGGGCAATCTGCTGGCGGTCGGCCGTGCGCTGCGCGAGCTGTACCCGGAAGCGGCGCTGGTATTCGCTGGCGACGACGACCCGAGCCAGCCGGGCAATCCGGGCCGCACCAAGGCCGAAGCCGCGGCGGCGGCGCTGGACGCGGTGGCGGCCTTCCCGGCGCTGCCGGCCGGGGCGATGGGGGAGGCGGCGTGATGTTGGATACTCAATCCATTCGCTTTGAATCGTTGACCCGTGCTGTGCTCGGGCCTATCCTTGCCCGCAAGTCCACTGTGAAAGCGACAGTGGCCGGGTTTGGCGACCCGATCAGGCAAAGGCGCACAAGCGCCCATCATTCGACAGCAGGCGCTTTTTTTGTGCCTGCCGTTCAGAGTTATGGCGGCCGTGTGTGGGAGACCTTCGGGTCTGCCGGGTTCCTTTGTCCCCGGTTCGCCAACCTGCGCACGGCTGCCACCTATATTCGTTTGGCGACGAATCGTGGCAGCTCCTCAGACAAAGGAGCATCACGCATGAAGCACTCGCACGCCCTCAATCCGTCCAAACTCCGGGCGCTGGCCCATCGCCGCATGGCCCTGGCCGCGCTGCACGCCGACTCCAGCCTTTCCACTCGTCTTTCCCGTTACAACCATCACATGAGCATCGTGCGCCGCCTGGAAGCCGGGGAGGTGCAGCATGGCTAACGTCATTCCGTTTTCCTTCGATCAGCATCCGGTTCGCGTCATCGAGCGTGACGGCGAGCTGTGGTTCGTGGCCGGCGATGTAGCCGAAGCGCTGGAGTATCGCGATGCCGGCAACATGATCCGCAACCTGGATGACGACGAAGCTGATACTCACATTGTGAGTACCAGGTCTGACAATGGTGTAGAGCAGGATCGCGAGCTGCTGATCATCAACGAGTCCGGCCTGTACGCGGCGATCCTCAAGAGCCGCAAGCCGGCGGCCAAGCGCTTCAAGAAGTGGGTGACGTCCGAGGTGCTGCCGTCGATCCGCAAGACCGGGCGCTATGAGCACCCGGATGCCGACGCTATCCGCGCGGAAATGACCGAGGTGCGTGCGGCGTTAACCGATACCGCTGTGAAGAATGCCGCCTGGGATCTGATCCACGAGCGCCCTGAACTGTTCCTGCGTGACCTGCGCTTGCTTGTGAGCTGGGACTGGACCGGGCAGCCACAGGCTCAAGTCATACCGCGCTCGGCAGTGGTGATGCAGTCGGATCAGTTAGCAGGGTATGTGGGCGATAGGTTCGGTCCGGCACTGACCCTGTTGCCGGACATTATTGAGGCAGCGGCAAAACGTCTTGGTGCAGCGGTGTGCTTACCGCATCTGCGGGAGCACAAGGATGAATGAAGCACGGAAGCTGGACTGGAACGACCTGCACGTGGCCCACGGCCTCGACGCCGTGCGCGCGCAGCTCGCGCAGGCGCTGACTCTTCCCCGCACCCCATCTGTGGTGCAGCCGCCCGAAGCGGCTGCGGCGACCGAGGGGGCCGGGGAGGGCGAAGAGGCCAAGGCGCGGCGCGACGCCGCGATTGCCGCGAAGGTCTTCCAGAGGTTCGCGCTGGTCGAGGGCAAGACGGCGGTCTTCGACATGCACAAGCAGGCGACCCTCAAGAAGACAGCCTTCGAGGCGCTGGTGACCAAGCCGGTGGCCACCGCCTGGTTCGGGCGGATGGACAAGAAGCTGATCGCCGAGGATCAGGCGCAGCGGCTGGTCGATCAGGCCAAGCTGGCCGGCAAGGCGACGCGCGACGGCGGCTCGGAGCTGTCGCCGGTCGAGCGTTACGTCTACATCGACGGCACCAAGGACGCCTGGGACGTGGCCAAGCGCCGGCGCGTGCCGGAAGGCGCGGTGAAGATGGCCCTGGGCGATGCCTACGGCCTGTGGCTGAACAGCCCGCAGCGGCGCACCGTGGACATGGACCACATCGTCTTCGACCCGACCATGACCAAAGACCCGGAGGTGTACATCAACACCTTCGAGGGCCTGCCGCTGACGCCGGAGGACGCGCCGGAGAAGTGCCGGACGCTGCGCGGGATGATCGGCTTCCTCTGCAACGGCGACCCGCAGGCGACGCACTGGCTGACCTGCTGGCTGGCCTACCCGCTGCAGCACCTGGGCGCGAAGATGGACACGGCCGTGCTCATGCACTCGACCATGGAAGGCTCGGGCAAGAGCCTGCTGTCGGCGGACATCATGGGCGCGATCTACGGCGCCTACGCCGCGACGGTCGGTCAGGCGCAACTGGAATCGAGCTGGACGGTGTGGCAGTCGAACAAGCTCTACGCCGTGTTCGAGGAAGTGGTGAGCCGGGACCAGCGTTACAACCAGGTGGGCAAGATCAAGCACATGGTCACCGGCAAGACCGTGCGGATGGAATCGAAGTTCGTCAACGGCTGGGAAGAGGCCAACCACATGAACGCCGTGTTCCTGTCCAACGAGATCATGCCGTGGCCGATCAGCGAGAACGACCGGCGCATGCTGGTCATCTGGCCCGAGGAAACGCTGCCCGAGGAGCGGCAGAAGGCCGTCGAGTACGAGCTGGCCAACGGCGGGCTGGAGGCGCTGTACGGCTACCTGCTGAGCTACGACCTGGGCGACTTCAACCGGCGAACCCGCCCGCCGCAGACGGAGGCGCGGCAGCGGCTGGTGGCCTTGAGCCGGGCCAGTTGGGAAAACTTCTTCGTAGCCTGGAAGTTCGGGACGCTGGGCGTGCCCTTCGGCCTGGCGCGCACCGAGGACATCCACGACCTCTTCCTCACCTGGTGCTCGCGCAACCGCGAGAACACCTTGAGCGCGACCAAGCTGTCGCTGTTCCTCTCCACCCAGGTGCCCAAGACGGCGGGTCAGGTGGGCTGGAAAGGCGACGATGGCGTGCGACGACGGGCGATCCTCTTCGTACCGGAAGACGAGACGGTGGACATCGGCAACAGCGAGGCCGTCGGCGCGAAGATCCGGGCCTTCCGCCGCGCCGCCTACTGGGCCGGCTGGGGGCCGGAGAAGTGGGAGAAGTGCCAGGGCTTCACGGTGCCGATGGATGCCGAGAAACCGACGGAGGTGGCCTGATGGCTGTCTTGACTAGGGTTGCTAGGGTTTGTCTAGGGTCGTTTTCGCTAACCCTAGCCAGCGCAAACCCGCGCCGTTGCTGGCTTGGCGGGGGTCTGTCTAGGGTGACTAGGGTTCACGCGGGCGCGCGCGTACGCGGGTGCGTTTTTATCGGTATCTGACGGCGCCTCAATGCGTGCCGATGATTTTTCTCATGCGTGAGGGAAAACCCCTAGCAACCCTAGTCACCCTAGTAAAAGTCTATAAAGCCTTTGAAATTAAAGGATTTTTTGTGACTAGGGTTGTGACTAGGGTCGAGGATTTCCCGACTAGGGTTGAATTCGACCAGAAGGAGAGCAGGGATATGGCGGTTTACGGCGAAAAGCAGGACCAGGTGCGCGCAGGCGGAATGATGACGGCAGTGGACGACCTGTTGCGCCAATGGGGCCAGGAACGCGCTGCGCCGGCCCTGGAAGCTTCGCTGCGCTCGCCGCTGGGCGACACCGACCAGTGGCTCGGCGGCGGCCGTGGCAGCGGCGGAGAGCGCGGCTTGGGCGTAGCGGCGCTGTTCGCCCAGCACAGCCGGGTCTGCCGCGTGGTGGACGACGTGCTGCGCTCCCTGAGCGCCCCACGCGAAGAAGGCGGCCTCGGCGGCCGTGGGCGGGTGCTCTACACACTGGCCAAGGTGCGCTACGTGCATGCCGGCGAGCAGCCTCCCGTGGTGGCCCAACTGGCCGAACTGGCGATCAGCGAGCGCACCTACCGCACGCAGGTGGCCGAACTGCACAGGGCCGTGGCGGAGCGGCTGGAGAAGCGGTTGCGGGAGGCGGATAGGGTGGCGTGGCGGGTGTTGGTGGGGGAGGTTTGAGAGTCGGTAGGGTGGGCAACTCGCGCAGCGATTGCTCACCGCCGAGGGCGCGGGCCGGTGGACAAGGCTGCGCCGTTGTCCACCCTACGGTTTCATGCGTGCGCCGGATGCGTCTCGGCCCACGGGCGGATCTTCGCCAGCGTCTCGGCAATGGCGTCCTTGGTCATCTCGCGGTCGTAGTCCGACTGCAGGCCGATCCAGAAGTCTTCCGACATCCCGAAGAACCGCGCCAGACGCAGGCCCGTGTCGGCCGTCACGGCACGTTTGCCGGCCACGATCTCGCCGATACGCCGCTGCGGCACGCCGATCTCCTTGGCCAGCCGGTACTGGGTGATCCCCATCGGCTTGAGGAACTCCTCGAGCAGAATCTCGCCCGGATGTGGGTAGGCTACTTCGCGCATGCTCACCTCCTCAGTGGTAGTCCACGATTTCAACATCGTCCGCGCCGGCATCCGACCAGCGGAAGCACACCCGCCACTGGTCGTTGATGCGAATGCTGTACTGCCCGAGCCGGTCGCCCTTGAGCGCCTCCAGCCGGTTGCCGGGCGGCACTCGCAGATCGTCCAGACGCCCGGCGCGGTTCAGCATCGCCAGCTTGCGCATGGCGACGGCCTCGATGTTCACGAAACGCCGCACGCGATCACCGTCGAACAGGCTTTCGGTGTCGCGGCACTTGAATGAATTGATCGCCATGGCGGGCATGGTAACGCTGCGCGTTACTAACGAGCAATGTTAGCCAGCCGAACGGCGCCCGCCAGCCCGGCCCAGCTCGCCAAGCTAGCGATCAGCGAACGTACCTACCGCGCACCCAGGGCCGTACAGGAGCGCCTGGAGAAGCGGTTGCAGGCGGCGGATAGGGTGGCGTGGCGGGTGTTGGTGGGGGAGGTTTGAGAGTCGGTAGGGTGGGCAACTCGCGCAGCGATTGCCCACCGCTTGTATCAGCGCTGGCTGTGCTTCTCGCCACGGGAACGCACGGTGGCTGCGTCCCAGAAGGCATCCACGGCCGTAGGGTCGTTCGGGTCATAAAGATCGCCGGCATCGTGCGCCACCGGCTCGTCGGCGGCTGCTTCGGCCTTGACGCGCTGCCAGGCGATGACGCGCTTGAGCGCGGCGGCGGAGACGTCTTCCGACGTAACCGCTCCATAAACCCTACCTTCGAAACCGCGCCCTGAGATCTGATGCTGAGCTCCCGATTCCTTCTGGAACTTGCCCCGCATGATGCGTCCCGCCCCCAACGTCAAAGCTGTTTACCTCTACCCCAAGCCGGTCGATTTCCGTAAATCCATCAATGGCTTGGCAGCCCTGGTCGAGTTGGATATCAAGGTCGCGGTGTTCGACCCTGTGTTGTTCGTCTTCCTCAATCGCACACGCAACCAAGTGAAAATTCTGTACTGGCATCGCAACGGCTTCTGTCTGTGGCTCAAGCGCCTGGAG